>OMVU01000060.1 GCA_900314565.1 uncultured Eubacteriales bacterium | reverse complement strand
TCTTATATGTATTAGCGATCTTTTGTATATCGTCCTCTGTAAGTTCTCTCAGCTTGCGGCTGACCATCGTGCCAAGCTTTCTGGCATCAATAAACAATGTTTTACCCGGTTGTTTCTTCTGCTTGTTTAAAAACCAAAGAGATACCGGAATCTGCGTCGTGTAAAAAAGCTGTGTCGGCATTGCTATAATGCACTCCACTAGATCAGCATTAATGATGTTCTTCCGAATCTCGCCCTCTCCTCCAGACTGAGATGAAAGGGATCCATTTGCAAGAACCATTCCAATTTTTCCAGCTGGAGCCAAATGATAAATCATGTGCTGAAGCCACGCAAAGTTCGCATTCCCGGCAGGGGGCATGCCATACTGCCAACGGACATCATCCTTCAGTTTATCAGCTCCCCAGTCAGAGAGATTAAAAGGCGGATTTGCTCGTGCTATGCAAGGACTAAAAAAATATGTACCCCTTGGAGAGCAACGAGCAGCCCTATTCAGTTGTCTGCTCTCCGTAGAATACATATCTCTTCACCTCAATATTCAAAATGCAGGTTGCCCTGAATCCGCGTTATTTTATCAGCATATTCTCCTCTGAAAACAGAAACCAGTCTCCATATCTGGCATAATATTATAGCAGATTCAGAGCTTCCCGTCATCTCTTTTCTTACGGCGGGACACCTGAACTTTCTCGTATTTTAGCCATTTTCTCCGCCTCCCAGCTCCGTCATCAGCTCATCGCTGAAGCGGAATTCGATCTCAAGCCTCATGCCGCTGAACACCTTCACTCTGGAAATGAAGAACAGCAGCATTTCATTGGTTACGTTCTCTGCCCTCAGAAGGTTCCTTGCCTCGCTGTCGTAAAGCTCCATCTCCGGATCGGTCTTTGCTTCCAGTGCCGCGATGCCTTCCTGTAGCTCAGTCAGTTGCGCCTGCATTAGCGCGTTTTCCTCGGTGAGCTTATCCCGCATGGCCAGATACTCGTCCCTGCCGATCCTGCCGTCAGAATAGCGCTCATATGCGCCGAGACGTTCACTCTGATTGCGCTTCATTTTGCTTTCCAGCTTGAGAACCGTCTGCTTCATGTTGTCCATGGAGCCTTTGGTCTTGGCTGCCGCCTCCTGAATCTTCTTATCGTGATCCACCAGGAGCTCCAGTAAATGCCGAAGACTTCCGATCACGACTTTTTCCAGTTCGTCTTCATAGAATTTCTCACCCAGTGGGCATGTCGTCTCGGCAGAATACCGGGAAGCCTCGCACTGGTAATAAATGCGCTTTGCCCTTGAGTGCCGCACCATAGCCCTTTCACATTCCCCGCACCGCAGAAGCGAACGGAGCGGATAATCCAGCGTTCGCTTTGAATATGATTTCCCAACGGCAATCGCAGACTGCGCTTTTTCGTAGGTTTCCTGTGAGATCAGTGGTACATTGCAGTCCGGGATAATCACCCAGTCAGCTTTATCCTTTTTGTTGCTGGTAGGATGGTCGAGACTCTTATAATCCCGTTTGTAACTCACGTTCGCTCCGGTGTATTCCAGGCGCTCAATGATATTCCGAACGGAAAAGGAGCCCCAGTCCTGCTTGGGAGACCGCTTTTTATGCTTCTTGCTCTCAGGATGGATTCTGGCAAAGTGGGCCGCCGGCGTTTCCACATGCTCTTCATTCAGGATTTTTGCGATCTGGCCGCAGTTTTTGCCTTCCACAGCCAGCGCGAAGATTCTCTGTACAATCGGTGCTGCCACCGGATCAGGAATCAGCTTATGCTTGTCCTGCGGGTCTTTGATGTACCCGTAGGGCGCGTGACTGGCTATGTATTCTCCGTGCTTGATCCTGGAGCGCATCACCGTCTTGATCTTCTGTGAAAGATCGCGGCTGTAATAGGAATAAACGATATAGCGCATGACTACATCCATGCCACCGGTCGTTCCCTTGTAATCGTCGCTGTCGTAACCGTCGTTGACGGAAATGAAGCGCACGCCCAGGAACGGGAAGATCCGCTCCAGATAATCACCGATCTCCACGTAGTCGCGGAAGAACCGGCTGAAATCCTTGCAGAGCACCAGCTTGGCTTCTCCGTTTTTCAGAGCTTCGATCATCCGCTCGAAAGACGGCCTTCGGTCATTGGTGCCGGAGAATCCGTCGTCCACGAACTCGACCGCTTCATAGAGCCGGAGTTCTTCATGGGTTTTGATGTACTGGTACAACAAAGCCCTCTGATTGGCCACGCTGTTGCTTTCGGTCTTGTTTTTCAGATCGTCATCAGCGTCAGACAACCGGATGTATAAGAACATCTTCTTCATTCCTGACCTTCTCCTTTCAGCTCCTCCCAGGCACTCCGGAGCGTTTCAAAATCTTCCTGGTATTTGAGAACCACTTCGATCCGTTTCCGGTGATCCGCGTCTTCATAGACCAGTACCTTCTCGACTAAGGCCACAACCAGCTCCCTGGTAAGCTCACCGCCGTCAATGACGCTATGCATACTCTCCAGCCACTTGTTCTCGCTGGAAAGGGTCTTGTTCAGCTTTGCCTGCTGCACTAAAAGCGCGTTCAACTGACGGTTCAGCTGCTGGTATTCCTCGTCAAAGCGCTGCTTCATCATCGTATATTCTTCCGCAGTCAGGATACCGTCGCTGTAATCCTCATACAACCGTTCCCGCCTTACCTGCCGGGATTTCATCTGCACCGACAGGCTCTGCACTTCATTCCGAAGCTCCGTCTGCCTGCCGGTTTCCTCCCCGCGCTTCAACCGGGCCGTCAGGGCATCGAAATCAGCCAGATAGAGCAGCTGATCCGAAATCACATGCTGAACCACAGCGACGATCTTTGTCTGCGCCATGTTGTGAAACCCATGCTGGCCTTCATCAAGAAAATAATTCTGGCAATGGTATGTGCCGTTTTTACTTCCGGGCTTGATGCTCCTGTGATAGCCCATCGCCCTGCCGCAGTCACCGCAGAAGATCATCTTATGGAACAACGGCTGGTTGTTCTCCCGGAATTCCTTCGTAGCTTCCAGCTTGTCGTTCCATTCCTTATTACGCTTGATCCGACGCTCCTTCAGGATTTCAAAGGTCTCCCGGTCTATCAGCGGCTCATGCATATCCTTCAGGATGCGCCACTTGCTTTCATCGTATTCGTAGTGGTAATCCGGCTGCCCCAGATAGAGCGCAGTCGGCATCCGCCCGAATACCAGGTCGCCGGTATAGGTCGGATTCATGCAGATCTGCTTCACGCAGGGGCAGTTCCACTTGGCGTGCTCATATTTCGGGTCTTTGCTGACACCGCGCAGCCAGCGCAGATGCCCCGGCGAAGGAATCCCTTCCTCGTTCAGCTTTCTGGCAATTGCAGAGAACTCCATACCGTCCAGCCGCATCTTGAAAATCCTTGTCACCACATCCCGTGTCTCCGGATCAGGCTCAAAGCGGTATGCCTGCGTCGTTGACTTGCGATACCCGTAAGGAATCGCGCTGGGGATATGCTCTGCGGCAAGCTGCTTCGTGTGAACGGCGGTTGATACCTTTCTGGACATGTCCCGCGAATAGAAGCTGTTGATTAGATTCTTCAGCGGGATCAGCAGACTTTCAGCAGAACCGTCCGTTTCAAAGCTGTCGTAATTGTCGGATACAGAGATGAAGCGCACCCCGAAGAATGGGAACACATTCTCCAGCAGATTGCCCGCTTCGATGTAGTCACGGGAAAACCGGGAGAAATCCTTGATGACAAGCGCCTTGATCCGTCCTTCCTTGATTTCTTCGATCATCTTCTGGAACTGCGGACGCTTCATGTTTGTCCCTGTCCAGCCGTTGTCGATAAATGTCCCGGCAAGATGCAGATACGGATGCTCGTCGATATATTCCCGGCAGATAGCCACCTGCTCCTCGATGGATGCGCCGCCGTCATCCTTCTTGCTGTTTTCCACGGAGAGCCGCGCATAGATCGCTGTCTCCCATTGGATGATTTCCGGAGCAGCTGCGCTTACCGCTGGCTGCGTTTCCTCCAGAAACGTCTGTCTTTTCCTTCTTCCCATCTTTATGCCTCCTCCGGGAGAATGTCTTTGTAGCGATCTATGTATTGGACTGCCTCATCCAGCTGATCCTGATAGCGAAAGACCACTTCGATGTGCTTCGCGTCGTAAATTACGATACGCTCGATCAGATTCACCACGACTGCCCGTTGCAGCTCTGTGATGTTTTCATACTGCCGGAACAGGTCAATCCATTCCGAATGCCGCTCACCGTTCTCCACAGTCAGCAGCCGTTCTTCCTTGATCTGAACCATGGCTTTCTGCCGTTCATGAATCCTACGGTCATAGCCGCTGCGGAACTCCAGGTATTCTTCTTTGGAAATCATGCCGTCCGCCATGTCGCTGTACAGATTCAGCTTCAAATCCTGATACCGCTTGATTTCATCCTCCAGCCTGGTCAGCTGTGCGTCGTAGTCGAAGACTTTCCGCTGCTGTTCCGGGAGGGAAGCGATATAGTCCAGCACTGCATCTACCTCACAGACCAGATTGATCTGATCGCGGACAAGCTGGAAGACGATCTTCTCCAGTTTGCTTTCGCTGAAGCTGTGCGGGCTGCATCCCTGTTTCGCCTTATTCGTGGAGCAGACGAAGTAGTAATACCGTTTGCCATGGGAAGGAACCGCCTTCCGCGCCATGGCGTGCAGACAGTCCCCGCAGTACACGAAGCCGGCAAAGATATGGCTGGCTTCCTTTTCCGGGGCTACCCGGATGTCTTTCCCCAGCAGGCTCTGTACGGTCTCGAAGTCCGTCTCCTTAATGATGGCGTCATGGTTTTCTTCCACCGTGATCCAGTCATCCTCACTGTAATGGACTTCTTTCTTCACCTTGTAATTCGGAGTCCCGCGCTTATGCTGAGTCAGCGTTCCAAGGTAAATCCGATTGGTCAGCACACGCTGTACGGAACCGGCGTTCCATGTTGCCTGCGTACTGGTGCAGAAGCCGGAGCCGTATTTCATTCCCTTTGAACGCTTGTATTCCATGGGGCTGAGTACGCCCATGGAATTGAGTTTCGCGGCAATCCTCGTATTGCTCATTCCCTGAAGCCGGTACTTGAAGATCATCTCCACGACCTGCGCTGCCTCCTCGTCCACCAGCAGCCGGTTTTTGTTTTCCGGGTCTTTCCGGTAACCGTAGGTGGCAAACGCGCCGATGAAGTCGCCCATTTTTCTCTTGATATCCAGCTGGGTGCGGATCTTCATGGAAATGTCCTTGCAGTACGCATCGTTGATCAGGTTCTTGAACGGAACGATCAGCGAATCTGCCTGCGTCTTTTCTCCGTTGCTGTCATAGCTGTCGTTGATCGCAATGAAGCGCACGCCCATGAACGGGAAGATTTTCTCCAGGTATCTGCCGGAATCAATATAGTTTCTGGCAAAACGGGAGAGATCCTTGCAGACGATACAGTTGATCTTTTTCTGCCGGATATCCTCCATCATCTGCTTGAAGCCGGGGCGGTCGAAGTTCACGCCCGAATAGCCGTCATCGACGTATTCCTTGACGATGACCATATCTGTGCGATCACGAAGGAACTCACGGATAATATCCCTCTGGCTACCGATGGAGTTACTTTCTGCTTTGTCGCCGTCATCGCGGGACAAACGGCAGTATGCAGCGACATTCCAAACTTTTTCTGTCATAATGTCCATCCTCCTTTCCTCGCCAGAGTAGTCTTTTTTCTATGTATAAGCGAGGATGTCGATATCCCCGCCGACAAGCTTGACAAATGCCGCGTTACATGCTGCGGATATATGCCTCAAGCCTGTCCTCTATGGTTTCTTTGGTATTGCTGAAGCTGACCTTTACGATCACGCCGTCGTCCACGTAGCAGTAGGGATTTCTTACCTGGCGGATATACTGGCGCAGCCGTTCCTTACGCGGCAGCTTCTGGTCAATGACGATGCCGCGCCGGTCTGCCAGCTGATCTGCCTGAACCGTCCGGACATCGACGCCTCTCATTTCCTCAATGCTCATTTGATCTGTCCTTCCTTCACGGAGCCTCGATACAGTCGGGTATATCGAAGCCAAAGTGATTCCTGAGAGCTTCCTCAACCCCGGCGATATCTCGCTTGTCCAGGCGGCCAAGTTTGCGGTTGATCCTGTCCTTGTCGATAGTATTCACCTGCTCGGCCTCGACCATGGAAGGATACCGGATGCAGTCCGAATACTTCAGAACGTAATGCGTTTTCAGGCCTTGTTTCTTCAATACCGTTGTCATCGGAACCATGGTCACAGTCGGAGCGTAGAACAGGCCGTAATCATTCTGGACGATCACGACCGGACGCCTGCCGCCTTGTTCGGAGCCGTGAGGAATGCCAAGGTCTGCAAGGAAAACGTCTCCCTTGCGGTAAACTTGCTCTTTCATTGGCTGTCCTCTCTGTCAAAATCATGTTGATGTATCACCGCCGGCCAGTGACGACCG
This sequence comes from uncultured Eubacteriales bacterium, assembly GCA_900314565.1. Lineage (GTDB taxonomy): Bacteria > Bacillota > Clostridia > Lachnospirales > Lachnospiraceae > Chordicoccus. The sequence continues at coordinate 9,232 of OMVU01000060.1, read as the reverse complement.
GCGGTGTAACGTTTATTTCTTCGTATCACTTATTTGTTCCCAACACCCCAGTGATCCAGGAAGTCATCAGACGGCGGAATGCTTTCCGCTCCATGGGCCTCTCACCCCCGCGAGGATCTCCCGCAGCTGCCCCCATTGCGTGATCCCGGTTCCACCCGGGGCTGTGGCTGGACAGAAGTACCATTGTACCCGTGCGTTTCACGGCCTTGCAGGTAGCGGTCCTGCATTTATGAACGGCATGTTTCTCGCTCTGCCTTGCGGCGTCAATGCGCATGGTTCAACTGGCTGGCGCTTTCGCACCCGCACGGGGAAGTATCTGATGAATGCATATTCACTTTTCAAAGAGCCCATGTACCGCAGGAGGGAATGTCCCTCCTACGGCACCAATTTTAGGGCCAGTGAATCGTGAATTTTAGCGCCTCAAGCGACCGGTCACCGTCCTTTTTATGACCGGTTCACAGTTCCCGTGCGATTTTCGTCAGGCTTTCGATGACGGCCAGGATATCCTTTTTGGCCTTGCTGTTGGATTCCATCTCTCCGAGCAGCAGATAATCCAGGCTCACATGGAAGTATTCCGCCATCTCCACGATCAGCTCCAGCGATCCGGTGCGGCTGCCGGCTTCGATCTTCCGGTAGTGCGTATCGCTGATGCCGATCTTGTCGCAGAACTCCTCCTGCGTCATGCCGCAGGCCTGTCTCAGCTTGCGGAGCCTCGTTCCAAAGTCCTTCATATTGAATCTTGTTGTTCTCATGTTTTTCCTCCGATTTCGTTTGAGATTTGTGTTTTGTCCGCAAACCTCGAAACCGGAGGAGACCGACAGTGAAGCCCTGAAAATGGGCAAAAAAATAAGAGGCGGTTGCTTCTGCAATACTCTGCAAAAACAACCGCCTCCGGCAGGTTTTCAATTTCCATACCCAGTCACCAAGAAGATGTCCTTTCCGATGCATTTTGTTTTTGCATCGGACACTCTACTCAGTGGCTGTGACTCAGCCTGCTACACAGACTGCTACAATCCTGTTACATGAAAATATTTTTTCCGATCCTGTTACTTCGCTGTTACCGTAGCTGTTACATTCCTGTTACACGGGATTTCAGACCGATTTCAATGCTTCTGGAGCGTCAGCAGCTCCGTCAGCCTTTCGTATTCCTCCTCGATCAGTTCCTCCTGCGCTTTCTTCAGGAATTGCTCCCTTGCCACGCTGTTTCCCATGTTGTCGGCTGCGATAATGACCCAGTAATACGCCGCCTGAATTCCCGGCTCGATCTCCAGCGCCCGCGGACCCAGCTCCATGATACAGCGGTAATCCTTATTGCGCCCAAGGAGCGCAAGCATCTCGGATGTGATATCGACGTAAAGCTGATTGTAATGAGATGTATAGGTGTACAGCCATGTGCCGATATCTGCCTCGCCCTGAACAAAGAGCCTGCCGCGATAAAGGGAAAACGCTTTTTCCAGCAACATCAGCTTATCGTTGCCGTCCGGCATCTTCCTTGTCCGCTGGTAAATATCCTCCAGCTCCTGTGCATCCGTCGTGACCTTCACATCATCGGAAAATGCCAGCATCTTATTCCGGGCATCAATGACCTTTACATCGTGATAAGCGGCGAGGTCATTGTGCATCCGGAAAATTGCCTGCCGGATATTGTTCCTTGCAGTGCTTTCCGGTTCATCCGGCCAGTTTTCTTCAATCAGCCTCTGCTGATCCACCGGTATCTTATGCAGCACCATATACAGCATTACAATCCATGCGCGGCGGTTCGGATGCGACAAATCCTGTTCGCAGACCTCATGCCCTTTGATCACCATGTTGTGCGGGCCAAGGATGTTGTAACGGATATGGAACTTGCCGTCATCCCGTTCCTCCACGTACATGACTTTTTCCATTCTGGCACGCCTGATCTGTTCCAGCATCATCATGGCCACGAAGCACGCCAGCTGAAGCGGCTGATATTGCTCCGCATAACGCTTTACATTACGGACGACCATGAAGCCCAACGGATGCTGACCGAAAGGGACACCGACGATAGACCGGGCATCCAGCCTCTTATACGCCTCATATTCCTTCGGATTCGTTTTCCTGATCGCCTCAATGTCCGGGATGACCAGCGGCTCCTGATCCATCAGGTGCTGCACCCATGTCGCAAATTCTTCTGTGAACTCCACCTCGTTGAACAGCGTTTCCTTCATCGGACCGAGACCGACTTCATACCAGATTTCCGGTATGAATACCTGCGTCTGAAGATCAGCTGTCAAAATCCCGCACCAGTCAGCATCGTACAGTTCACAGGCTGCTTTCATGACGCCGATTGCAATCTCCAGGGGATCTTCTTCGTTATGAAGCGCGGTCTCTGTTTTGAAAATGATCTGGAACAGAAGATCCTGGAATTCATAACGCAGCATGTCCTCTTCGGGAACCTCTCGGAAATTCCCGGTCCGTTTCTCTGATGAAGAATCGTCCTTCTTCTTTCTCGATAATAACTCCTTTAACATGACCTGAACCTCCTTTCAGCCGTCTCCTGGTTATCATGGCGTAAAGATACAAAAAACCCGCAAAACTACCATGCCTCAAAACAGCCTGATAGCTTTGCGGACGTTTCTTCATTATCTGCTATCAGGACAATTCTGTGATTTGCTGAACCCGATAGCTCTTCATTCCGTGCGATATGTTATGATTTTCTCTTCTTTAGATTCTTTATCAAGTCCCTCATCGACTTTTCTATGAATTGATACTCATCCACCGTTAAACCTTTCGCCTCCGGAATGCAGAACAGCGTTTCTTTATCGACCGATTTACTTGATCCTTCGACTCCTCTGGTAAGGAATTCCATGCTGACCTTCAATGTGTCGCTGAAAGCAACCATCAAGGGATAGGAAGGTAAGGATACCCCTCGTTCCACCTGACTGAGATACTTGGAGTCTATGTTCACAGCTTTTGCCAGTGATTCCTGGGTAAACCCTTTCATCTTTCTTGCGGAACGGATAAAGGAGCCAATAGATGCATTGTCAATCGTGTCGTTTTTATAAAGCATTGGCATCTACCTCCTTTCCGCCTTGTACCAGAATTGTACAAAGTAAAGCTGGGAGATAGAACACGCAGCCAGCACGGCTATTTATAATTATCGTGTTACCAACATTACTTTTTGAAAAAATTCTGCATGTTGTCGCACAATCAATACCAGCCAAATCCGCTGTGTTCGCTGCATTCATGCAAAAGGCTCGGGGATAGGGAAGTGGATCCCTTTGCTCCGAGCCTCCGTATGAACTGTTTTCATATGCTTCTGCTACAGCAAAATTTTTTTCCTTTCCACATTCCAGCAGCCCACGTCACTCACCATCCGCATAACCATTTTGACCTTTCTATTTTTTCTTACGATTGGGAAATCATATCAGGAATCCTCTGACAGATATTGTTCTATCACTTCAAAAAAGCTTATCAGCATCTTCATATCGTCACAATCGACCATTGGTTTAATGGATATGCGTTTCCGCTGATTATAATTCGCATACCATTATGTACTCTTCAGCGGTTTCTTTGAGCGTCTTGAATCCAAGATCCGTATACATCTTCACGGCATAATTCGCTTTCTGTACCGCCAGAGATGCTCGTTCATACCCCTGCCACTTCAACAGTTCAAGCATCTTCACCATGAGCTGCGATCCGATGCCCTGCCTGCGGTATTCCTTATACAGTGAAATCGCAAAGGAGGGTGTTTTTTCATCCACATGGCCGTAATCATCCATGATTCGCGTCCATACCGCGCCGATCACTTTGTCGCCAAAATCTGCCACAAGACAGTTGTCTCCCCTCCGAGTGCCGAAATTATCGGTATACACGCGTAGTTCCGGACTCTCAATGATGTCTCGTTCCGGTGGCTCCACGCCTTTCGGTATAAAGATTGCTTCATACAAAAAGTCCTTCAGCAGTTCAGTCTCATCCCTGCGGAGACTGCGGATCACATAGTTTTTGTGTTTATCGCTCGTCATGTGGGCAACATGCTCATTCCGAAGCTTTCCCCTCATTTCAAGCATCTGCTTACCAATCCGCTCCGGATCATTGTCGTTCACGCTGCAGATCAGCTCCAGCGTGTCCGGCGTCCAGATATAACCATGCGCTTTGTAATAGAGGTAATTCTGGAACTCCTCATATTCTTTTTGTTTAAGCTGCTTCATAGGTGCCTCTTAAAAGACTCATTATTCCTTGGTTCCATATGGAGCCTGTTCTTCTGCGACCTTCATTAAATCCTGCTCAGGTCTAAAGTCATAGTATACGGATTTTTTCTCCTGTTCTCTCGGAGACGGAATCACATACGGTTTTCCTTCTGGATTATAAGTCAAGTTAAACACCAGATCAGACAACCACTTCTTGAACGAAGGATTATCCTGAAACTGTTTGAACAACTCCATATTGTCAGCCATAATCTCAAAAATCACCTGTTGCAAAGCACGCTCACTCTCCATACGCGCGCTTTGGGCATCTGAGTTCTTCATTGCATTTTGATACTTTTTATCCTTTGATACCATCTCCGGAATCCGAAGAATCTGTTGCTGTACATTATCAGCGTCGTTCCAATTGATGTTTCCGAACATGTCATTGAAGTCAGCAATGATCCGCGACAACAAATCCATTTCCGGTTCCACAATATGTCCGGTCTTGCCTGCCGGAACAGGAGCAATCTCTGCATCAGCATCTTCCAGTTTTATAGAGATAGTAGCCTGCGCCTCGTTCCGGTAACTGGAAAGATCAATTGTGTTCTGAATGCCCTCGGACAGATCATCCTGTCTCGGCGACGGCAGCTTCGGAAGAAGCAACGTGAGGAAAATCGATAGCTTTTCCCATTCTACATTCCCATACGGGAGAATTGCGCCAAGGAATCCATATGTGCGCACGAAAGACTTAGCAGCACTCTTAAAATCAATCTGGTCATCAGTCTCTAACTGCTTATACACGGCCGCACATGCGTCGAGTGTAGGATCGAGCCGATCACGCTCCGCGCCACTCAAGAACAGATCGACCAGCCGTTCCACATCGCTGTCATCATATACCTGATGCTTTTCCATGATGGTAATCAGGTCATAGAGCTTGTTGGGATCGGTCTCGCCGGAAAGAATAGTGGTACGGTAATACTTAGAGAATGATTCCTGGATGACAGATGTCTTGTTGGCGAAATCCAACACAAAGGTATCATCCTTCCCAGGATAAGCCCTATTCAGACGAGAAAGCGTTTGTACCGCGCCAATGTCATAAAGTGGCTTGTCTACGTACATGGTATGCAGCAACGGCTCGTCAAAGCCGGTCTGGAACATGTCTGCCACAATCAGGATACGATACGGATCTTTCTTAAACTCCTTCGGTATTTTTGCATCGGGGAAACCGTTCATGGCCGCAGATGTCAACGCTGGTTCCATTCCTTTATACTTATGCTCTCCGGAGAATGCCACTATCGTCTTATACGGGCTATGGCGCTCCGCAAGGCACTTGTTGATGGCGTAGTAGTATTCAATGCAGCGCGGGATGCTGGCGGTAACCACCATCGCACGGGCCTGCCCATTGATCTTCTTTCTGGCGATGACCTGCTCATGGAAGTGCTCAACCATCATGGCAGCCTTCTTGGAGATCGTGAATTCGTTTCCCTCTACAAAAGCGCGGAGTTTCTTCTGCGCACGCTTCTTATCAAACATGGGATCGTCCTCGACGGTCTTCATGATTTTGTAGAAGCTATCAATGGCGGTATAGTTCTTCAGAACATCCAGGATAAAACCTTCCTGAATCGCCTGCTTCATGGTGTAGACGTGGAACGGGCGATGTTTGATCTCACCATCTTCCTCATAGGGGACACCAAAAGTCTCCTCGGTTTTATTCTTCGGCGTGGCAGTAAAGGCGAAATAGCTGGCCGTAGTCAGGAGTTTCCGACCTTCCACCAACGCATTGATTTTATCCTCATTGTCCATCTCATCATCGGATGCAAGGCCAGACAATGCCAGATTCATGTTCGCGGAATTTCGCCCGCTCTGACCGGAGTGCGCTTCATCAATGATGATAGCAAAACGATTATTCCGATGCTCTTGCCCGATTTCCGTAGCAATATACGGGAACTTCTCAACCGTGGTGATGATAATGCGCTTGCCGTCCTGTATCGCTTTTCTCAAATCACCTGAATGCTCCGCCCACACCACGGTATTCTTGACCTGCATAAACTGCTTAATGGTGTTTCGGATCTGCTTGTCCAGTATCCGGCGATCGGTAACAACAAGCACAGAATCAATCATAGGGTGCCCGTTTTCTTCCAGCCCGATCAGCTGATGCGCAAGCCATGCGATGGAGTTGGACTTACCACTGCCCGCACTATGCTGGATCAGATAGCGCTTGCCGATGCCGTTTTCCTGCACATCCGCGAGAAGCTTCATAACCACATCAAGCTGATGGTAGCGCGGGAATATCTGCTTCTCGGTTTTCTTCTTTGTGTCTTCATCAACCTCAACCACGACCTGCGCATAGTTTTCGATGATAAGCGTCAGCATCTCTTTGGTCAGGATGTTCTTCCAAAGATAATCCGTCATCAACCCGTCCGGATTCGGCGGATTCCCGGCACCATCGTTATAGCCTTTGTTGAACGGCAGAAACCAGCTGTTCTTACCGGCCAGCTTGGTGCAGAACTGAATTGTGGTATCATCCACGGCAAAATGCACCATGCAGCGTTTGAAGGAAAACAGCAAGTCATGCGGATCACGGTCATCCTTATACTGCTGGACAGCATCCTCGGTCGTCTGTTTGGTAAGAGAATTCTTCAGCTCCATCGTGATGACCGGCAGACCATTGATGAAGATGCAGAGATCCAACGCAAGCTTTCCGGCATCCTGAGAATAGCGCAGTTGCCGCGTAACGCTGAAGATGTTTTTAGCATACAGTTTCTTGGATTCCTCGTTGCCCTCGGAAGGAATCAGATAGAACATGATGAGATCGGCGGGATAGACCTTCACGCCGTTACGGAGAACGTCAATCACACCGCGCTTAGCAATCTCACCCTGCAGGCGATTCAGAAACTGGCGCTTCTTCGTATCCGAATGGAACACGCCGAGCTTCTCCATTTCATCCGACTGCGTGTCAGACAGGAAACGGAACAGGCGCGTCTCATCCACCACATATTCCTTGTTATAGTCGGCATTGGAGCCCTCTTCATAGCCGTTCTGCTCAACGAGCCATTTCACGATTAAGGCTTCAAGTCCAGATTCTTTTGTGTTGGTGAAGGCCATAATCATTCCTCCTGATCGTCGGTCTCTTCCATATCGGCATCCTCGTCCGAATCCGCATCGGTTTCGTCTGCCACATATTCATAGTCCGGTATCTTAATGTCGCGGACATCAATCTTGCCAGTGACAACATTTGATACTATTTGGCTTTTCAACTCCAATAGTTCAGAAATTTGATTCCTTTTGAAGTCAATGCTATCATTTATCCGCCCACATTCAGCATTAAGTCTTTCTCCAATTTCCAATTGAACTGCATAATCTGGAACGGGAATTGAGATATCCATGAGCACAGACGCATTTATTGCCGGATAAGCTATGCCAATAGATCTACGCATAACTTCATCGCAAAACTGATCCGATTTGAAACAGTATTCTAAATATTTACTATTTACATTTTTTGGTGTAAGCACGGCAAATCCTGTCGAAACAATCACATTATCATCTTCTTCAATTTTCGCAATTGCTCGCAAATACGTCCTTACAGTTGAAATTATAAGATCACCGTTGTGAACTATACGTCTTGCACGAGAAGGCGCTTTTCCAAATACCATCTCTTCGTAGTGGGTTATCCCGCGTTTTGCATCAACAGAGCCTATATCAACATATCTGAAAAGATAGTCAGACGGTGTAGACTCATCAAGTGTTGCCTGATTGCACTGAGAAATGCTCTTTAGTCGTTTTTTTGCGACACCTTCCTGTGCAAGGTTAAAGAACAGAGTGTTAATCTGGGCTTGTTTCATTTCTTCGAGCAAACTGATTTCTCTTTTATGTATTGAGATTAGTTTATTTATTTTTGACAGCTTCCACCCTAAAAATTGTACTATGTGGTCTTGCTCTTCTCTTGCCGGAACAGGAAAACGAATCGTCAAAAACACATCGGGATAGAGCCTCAGCCTTGACGGTCTAATTCCGGTCGAAAGAGAGTGATATACATCAATCAGCCCACGCTCCCTCAGAAGCATGTCAAGGAAACGGGGATTGAATATATCTCCGTTCTGGCGGTACACATTGTAAGCTGGGCTGACTACTCCGGCATAGCCAGAGACTCCAATAGCTCCTTGCCATGTCCACATTGTGTTTGCGGCAATATCCCCAACCCGGCAGAGTTTATAGCCAACCAGAGATTCTGCCTGAAACATGGTCACATTCTTTTGGCTTCGAGGAGTGATTCCCGTAATATGTGAAACAGACAACAGTTCCTCTGAGCCATCTTCGGAACGTTCATCTATTACACGGAATAATTGCTTGCCTCTATAAAGTGGCCATCTCGATGGATAGTTACGCTTATCAGAGGGATTAAACAGATTGGTACTCATCCAGTAGTCCTCCCATAATTTCGCTCAACATTCCATCAGATGCCTTCTCTAATTCTTCAAGCCCTTCGATGATGGATTTCATATCCCGCATCGGAGTAGGCTTGTAAAAGTATTTGGAGAAACTTATTTCATAGCCAATTGTTGTCTTTTTGGTATCTACCCACGCATCTGGTGCATAAGTAAGCACCTCATTCTGCACGAAAGCATCAATACCACCTTCATATAAGAACGGAACGATTTCCGTATCTCTGAGGTCAGCGTCCGGTTCTCCATCTATTGGCTGTGCGGTCGAGTCTTTTTCCGTGATGAACGGACGTACTTTCTTAAGGGCTGCTGCTTTCAGCTTCGTTGCCTTTGCAAACTCAATCCAATCATCAAGTGGAGTGCCTGCAGGAACAGCTGCAACGGCATCCCTAACTGTTAAGCGCCGACTTATCCTCTCTGCCGACGATAATTCTGCGCCGATTTCTTTTCACAAATAATCCTGCATACCTGTTATTCTCCGTCGCCTTGGGCGACGTTTTTTATTGCCCCCACCTTTGCTCTGCGGTATCCTGTTCACGTTCCAAAAAAACGAGAAAGAGCGTCCCCGACCAAAGTTTCGCCCTTTCTCATCACACCAACAGCTCCTGGGGTGCCACGCTCGTAAGCTTTTTAATGCATCTC
>OMVU01000059.1 GCA_900314565.1 uncultured Eubacteriales bacterium | reverse complement strand
TCTGTCAACCATTTAAACATGAGTGGAAGATCTGTTTCCGTAAAATCTCGGATTGTTATTTCATCTTTTTCTATTTTCACGTAATCCTCCCCGCAAACTTCGATTTGTACCTCCACCCTACCATACTTCCACCCTCTTTTCCACTAATCAAAAAAGAGCCCACCGCCTTATGCGATGAGCCCTCTGCTCAGACCACTTTGAACATCTGCCTTTTTACTGTTTCCTTCTCCTCCCCCGCGCCTCTCAGCTTCTCCTGCTCCCTCCTGGCCGCTTCCATCTCCTGCATCCTGCTCATTTCCGCAGCTGCGTCCTCGAGTCCCAAGTGAGTGTAAGTGTTCTATCCCCCCTTAAGATTATTCCTCTCGTTTTTTCTTCGTGCCAAGCTTCCAAAATAAACTATTTTCATTCTCAGGGGTAAACACAGAGAAAAAAGCCATGGAAAAAGGGACGGCCCCTCGTTCCGTCCCCTGTCTCATGACAGCATTTTCAAATATCGTTCCTTAGTCCGGATCATCTTCTGTTCATCTCCGGATACATTGCAATCGCAGCAAGGTCTGAATGACTGCCTCTCAGAGTAGATCCTGTCCCTCATTTCCGTCATTTTTTCTCCGTTCAGTATCCGGCAAGATCCTGCTCATACACATTCCCTATTTTAACCTTCTGCAGTATATCGTTAAGACAGATCCTGACTTCGCCATCCCAGTCGATCGCCGTTCTGTAAAACGGAGAGCTGCAGCTGTCATAACCGCAAAATCTTACGGATGATCCTTCTATAGTTCCTGCTCTGTTAGATTCATATTCATTTCGCTGAAAATGTGTCTGGTTATATACAATGATACGATCGTCGTTCCCGTAAAGCTTCCGCTTGGTTTGATATTCCGCATCTGTGTAGCAGCTTATTTTTAGCTGATCCAGACCATTCCGGAAAAGAATCTCCACTGCTGCGGGACTTAACAGATCTCCGTTGGTCGTCAGGCTGACAAGCACCTGATCATCGAAAATTCTTTTGCAATCTCTGATCAGTCTGCCGCTGCTTATTCTTTCATCCAGCAGCGGCTCATTAATTGAGAACAGAGCGATCATTCCCTTGAAGTTATTTCGTTTCAACGTTCGAAATACATTGTGAATGACCTCTATATCCAGATTTTGCGTTTGTGATGGTCTGTGATCCGGGTATGCTCCAAACAAACACCAGGGGCATCTTCTGGTACAGGAGCTTACTGTTTCAATTTCTATGTAACAGAGTGTCTGAAATATGTTCATTGAAGCAGCCTCTCCAGAAAATCTTCTCCCGCCTCTTCGTAACTGTTCAGCTGCATTTGCGCCTTTGAGACATCCTGCCGCAGGATTCCTTCTCTCCCGTACCCTGCCCCGCAATAGGCAAGCACCTCGGCGCCGGCAGCAAGACCTGCCTGAATGCCGACTTCGGAATCCTCCACAATGACACATGCCGCGGGATCGGCGTGAAGATAACAGATCGTTTTCTGATAGATCTCCGGGTGAGGTTTGGAATGATCACACATGTCCCCGCACACGATCACATCAAAATACGAAAGCAGGCCCATAAGATCCAGTGCAGCCAGGATCAGTCTTGCGGAGGTGGAACTGCCGATCGCAAGCCTGATCCCCCGCTTTTTCAGGCGGGCAAGAAAAGAAAGCAGCCCCGGCATAGGCTTGATCGTACCGTCCTCATAGGAGTTCCCGATCTCTTTTCTCTTCTGAAGATACCTCTCCATTGAAACCGGCTCTGTCCCGCGTTTCAAAATATCTTTCAGAACAACGTTATCACTCCGGCCGATCAGGAGAATCTTGTCCTGTGGAGTGAGGGCAATGCCAAAGGAAGACAAAGCCCTCTCCATATACTCCTTATTGCGCTCTTCTGTATCGGCAATAACACCGTCAAAATCAAAGATCACGTACTTTTTCTGCATATACAATTCCCTATACTATAAATATGGGTCAAACTGCTGAATCACCTGTGTGGCCCGCTCCCTCCCTCTGCGCATACACGAGGGGATATCTTCCCCGAGGCTCACTCCGTAGGTAAATGCAGCGATATAAGAATCTCCTGCACCAACGGTGTTCACCACAGGAACCTTCTGCGCCGGCTCAAAAAACCAGTTCTCTCCGTCAAAAGCAAGGCTGCCGTACTCTCCGAGCATGGCGATGACGGCGCCGTTCTTCGATGCACATTTTTTGCGGGTCTTTACCATAAACGAACGGATATACTCGTCATCCCTGTCATAGGAAAAGAAAGCGTAGTCTATATATGGCAATATCCGGTCATTGCTCTCCAGCTCCAGGCGCTTTGAGAAATCATACACCCAGATCTGTCCCGGCTGTTTAAGGTCTTCTGCATAGCGGTCAATGCCGGTCCACCGTTCCGCGTAGACGATATCAAACTGTTTCACATATTCCTGATCTTCTTCCGACAGCCTGATCTCTTCCATGGCATTGCCTTTAAAGTGCAGGTGTATCTTATCGCCGTCGACCAGATTCATGGTAGCCATTCCGGTCGGCCTGTCAACGCGGGCCAGGACTCGAAGCGGAATCCCTCTCTCTTTCAGTCTTTCCTCCAATGCCAGTGCGAACACATCATTGCCAAGAATCGTCATTTCCGTAACATCGCCGCCCAGATCCTTATAATTCAGCGCGAAATCAATGCTGTTTCCCGTCAGGTAGTAACGATCCAGCTTATAATATACATCTATGCAGTTATCTGCCATTGCAATTGTTTTTTTCATTTTTGCCTTATTCACCTATTATATAGATCATATACCGTCTGGTTTTGATCCCGTCATACTCACAGAAGTAAATATCATCCGCATGTCCGAGCTTAAGTTCACCGTCGATCACCGGAAAAACACAGTGGTTGCCCGTCAGGAGCGATTTGAGATGTCCGGGAGCATTCCCGCCGATCGTGCCGTAGGAATCGAGATAATGGTTGTGATGATAGGGATAATTCTCAGGTATGATCCGGTCCATCGTCTCCAGGATATCCTTCTCGACACAGGGAAGGCTCTCGTTGACGGTGATCCCGGTCGTGGTGTGTTCCGTGATACAGAAGCAGATTCCGTTCACGATCCCGCTCTCCCGGACAAAATCCCGTACCTTGTCTGTAATCCGGATCAATTCAAATTCCCGGTCCGCACAGACCGTTTCTTCTTTTAACAGATATTTCATGTATTTAATACTCCTTCGCGCCAAGGAATCGCCTCGCATTTCTGTAGTAAATTCTTTCCCGTGTCTCCTCGGAGAAGCCGAGGCTGTCCAGCCCCCTTCTGCTTCTTACAGGCCGAATCCTCGGTGAACCGGACCCGAACAGAATTTTGTCCGACAGATTATGCTCCACCCACAATTCGCCCATATCCTCCAGAAATACCTTCCTGTAGATCTGGTAAGGGCCGTCAAAATTCATCAGCGCAGTGTTGGCATAAGCATTCGGATATTTCAAAAGAAGCGCTGCAGTCTCCTGCACCCAGGGCCAGCCCATATGGGTCAGGCAGAAATTGATATCCTCATACTGTGCGATGACCGGTTCAAAATCGATCGGTCTGCTGTACATCGCCAAAGCATCTTTTTCGAATGAGAATCCTGCGTGAAAGATCACGGGTTTTCCATACTCCCTGCAAATATCCAGCATTGCGCGGAGTCTTGCGTCTCCCGGATATATGTGCAGCCGGGCGGTATTGATATACAGTCCCCGCAGGCGGAGATCCGTAAACGCCCTTGTCAGTTCCGACGCCGCGTTTTTGTTGCGGGGATCAACGGCGGCAAAACCATAATATAAATCAGGATCAAGCGCTACGATCCGGGCGATCTCATCGTTGGATATCTCCGAATCCCCCGTTTCGGCAGAACAGTCCGAAGGAAGGAGAAAAACACCGGTTATGTCTGCCAGTAAATATTGTTTTTTCAACAGCTCCATCCCGGACGGGTTCATCCGATGGTAATGCATTGCGTCACATCGATTGTGGAATCGGTTTCTGTCCTGACAGATCGGTTCAAACAGAGCCGGCCTTACATGTGCATCGATCAACATGATCCTTCCTCTCTTTTCTTCTTTATGATCGCGGCATCAGATCCCTGTTGCGCAGATAAAGCTCCCTGTACAACGGATAGTGCTTTTTGTAGTATTCATGATTATCTGCGTTCGGACAGATAACCGTGCCTTCCGGCAGTGCGTCTCTGAGAGCCGCAAAACTCTCCAGCGCCCCGTCTCCAAGCGCCGCCAGCATCGCGTCTCCGAACGAAGAGCATTGATACGGCTGCGGGATCCGAATCGGAATACCGGCCATATCGGCAACGATCTGCATCCATGCCCGGTTCTTGGTGCCGCCTCCCGCAGTAATGACGGAAGTCGTAGGGACTCCCATTTCCTCAAAGAGCAGCAAATGCTGATAGGTCGAATATCCCACCGCCTCCAGCGCTGCGCGGTTGATCTCTTTGCGGGTTTGCGACCCTTTGAGCCCGAAAAGCATGCCGACGGCATCCGGATCCTGAATCGGGCTCCGCTCTCCGTAAATATATGGAAGCATGATCAGCCCTCCCGCGCCGGCCGGTACCTCCGCGGCTTCTCTTGCCATTACACTGTAGGCATTCTCTCCCCCGGATGCCTCTGCGGCGAGCTCCTCGCGGTAGAAAGTGTCCCGCACCCATCTGGTCAGCGTGCCGGCCGCGTTCGTCCCGTCACCGATACAGAACGTACCGGGTACGGTAAAGACCTTTCCGCCTTTGATGGATCCGTTTCCGTTCGGAGAGTGGTAGTCATCCAGAAAACGATCCACGCAGTAGTAGAAAAACATTGACGATCCGTATTGAAAAAACGCAGTTCCAGGCTCCACCAGTCCCACGCTGATCGCTTCCGAAGTGGAATCCCCGGTTCCGGTGATGACCGGCGTTCCGGGACAAAGGCCGGTTTCCTCCGCCGCTTTTTCTGTCACGCCTCCTGCTATGTCTGTCGACCAGGCTGCCGCCGCGATCTGATCAGGCCGGCAGTAGAGCCGGCAGTTCTCTTCGTTCACGCTCCCGTCCGCGTTATAGAGGGGGCGGAAGGAGCCTTTGGCCAGAAACTGATCAATGACGTAATTTTCGGTAAGCTTTGCCGTGAGATAAGAGCTTCCGGTGAGAAATTTGTACGTCTTCTCATAGACCTGCGGTTCGTGCCGTTTGATCCAGAGAATCTTCGTTGCTGTGTCCCCGGAACAGATCGGATGTCCGAACAGTTCATGCGCCCTCTCTTCCCCGTAGTACTCCGTCAGCCAACGGATCTCCTCCGATGCCCTGGCATCGATCCCATACAGGATGGCCGGCCGCAACGGTCTGCAGTTTTCGTCCACGGGCAGGCAGTCAGTTCCCAGCGTGCTGGCTCCCACGCAGGCAATGTCGGCGGGATCGATGCCCGCTTCCCGGATCAGGGAGCGGGACAGTGAACAGAATTCTCCCCACCAGATCTTCTCCGCGTCATGTTCGAACCAGCCCGGACGGGGATTCTCCATTGTGTGCCTGGCACTGCAGTCCGCAGCGATTTGGTAATGTTCATCGATAAGCATCCCTCTCGATTCAAAGGTGCCGATATCGATTCCCATATAATAGCGGCTCATCTCACAGCTCCTCCCGCACTTGTTTCACGATCTCCATGAAACTGAGGACTCTCTCCACATCCACACGGCCGTTGAAAACTCCGTCTTTTTTGAAAGCCGTTCCCATGCATACGCCATCGCAGTTCTGCAGTTTCTCCCTCACGTTGGCATGATTACATCCGGTATTGCAGAAAACCGGCACTTTCCGGGGCTTTGCCACCTCATGGACCAATTTCAGATTCATGTCGTCCGGCTCCGCACCTGCTGCGGGTCCCGATACGCACAGTCCGTCAGCGAAATTGCCGAACATGATGGACTTTGCTACGACCCGGATATCCCGCTGAACAAGATAACTGTCTGCCTCCGGATTGACCTTGAACAACAGTTTCATCGTTTTATCGATACCCAGTTCTTTTCTACGGCGGATCGCCTGTCCCATGTTCGACTCGTAGATTCCGTATTCTCCCATATAAGCACCGGAAAAACAGCTGCGCCCGAACGATGCGCCGACGGCTGCGCCCAGATCAATGGTCGCAATGGGATTTTTGACCACATTGACACCAAATGGCACTCGCAGAAGGTCCTTGCAGTTTCCCACGATATAAGCCATTGCGGAAATGACCGCTATGTCCGCTACGGGCTGATACGGAAGGCTGAATTCATTGGCAAAAAGAATTCCGTCCACGCCTCCGTCCTGAAGAGCAGTCAAATCCTGTCTCGCATGGGATAATACCGTCTCCATGCTTCCGCAGAAACCAGGGTCTCCCGGCAGCGCATCCAGATGCAGCAGCGCTATGATCGGTTTTTGTACCCCAAACATCTCTTTAGTCCACATATCATCCCAACTCCTTTGTATTTTCTCTGAACCATGTGATGCAATCATCAATCGCCTTGTCCGGATCCACATAATACCTGCGGTCACAGATCTCAAAAGAGACCGTCCCGTCGTATCCGTTCCTCACAAGATCCTCGTAATACTGTTTCATCGGAAAATCCGCGTCGCCCGGTACTGTATGACCCCGGTCATTAAAATGCACGTGCTGCAGTTTATCCCCCAGATTCCCGAAATAATCATCGATCGTCTCCTCTGCGTATGTCATCTGATCCAGGTCGACCATGCCGACAATTGCGTCAGATCCTATTTCATCGATCATTTTCGCAAGATCGCTGCTGGTGATCAGAACATTGGTCGTCGTCACCTTCAGTTCTTCCAGAAGGAGCGTCACCTTCCTGCGTTCACAGTACGCAGCCAGTTTCTCCAGAGAATCCCGGCATAGATTCCAGGCTTCCTCCCGGGGGGCGTCAAAATATCCAAATCCGGTACTGATCTGAACCTTCGGGCAGCCCAGAAAATCCGCTGTGTCGATCGCACGCTGATAATACCGGATCGACGACTGGCGTGTGATCTCATCCTGCGTGCAGAAATTGACGGGATAGACACAGTTTTCCGGCGTCATTGCCATGACGGACAGCCCTCTTTCCCTGATCTCTCTGTCCAGCTCCAGAAGTGTCCCGAGTGTATAGTCAAACATGTTCAGCTGAGGGGCGCTGCAGTACAGGTCGATGCTGTCGAAGGGGGAATCCGCGACTTTGTCCAGGAATTTCCTGACCGGATAGCGCAGATAATGGTAGTTCATCGGTGCAAGCTTCATGCGTCTTTCCTTCCTTTCTCTGAAAAACTGCGTGCGGCAGCGGAGTTCCATTCCGCTGCCGCACGGGAAACGCCGGGATCAGTCTGCGAGAAGTTTTTCCGCTTCTCTCTGGATATACGCGATCTCTTCAGGAGTGAGATCACACAGCTCACTGTTTTCCATGGAACAGGAGGAGTCCTGCACATAGACGATCTTGGTATCCTTCTGTGTGATGGAGTAGAACCAGACTTCTTCCGCCACGTTGTATACCTTGTCTTTTTCCATGAGTGTAAGCTCTATATTGGTAAAACGGTCTCCTTCACGCTCCGCCGTGATCAGGATCGCTTTGCCGGCGCAGAGCACAAACTGCTCATCCGTCGTGTGATGAATCTCCAGATGCGCGATTCCCTCAATATCATTGTCCGGCTTCCAGTTCTTGATGCATACAAGCCATTTGGGGTTTTTATAAACGACCTTGATACCTTCTTCGTTATTTACATATACATCAGGTTTCATTTTTCCTCCATTCCGAAGCGGTTCTCCGCTTTCTGCTGCTGGTTATCCGTCAGACATCCGTCCTTCCGGTGATCGGTACACCGTATCCGAAAGCGCCCTCCATCGCGCATACCTTCGCTGCAAACACAGCGCCGGTATTCATGGCTGCAGTCAACCGCGCCTTCATGGATTCCTTATCTCCCTCTACGATCTTTCCTTCTTTGGAGGATCCCAGGAGTGAGCAGAGAAATGCCGCAAAATAGCTGTCGCCCGCCCCCATCGTATCAATGACGTCATCCGCATGCACTGCCGGTGCATACAGGAGATCATCGCCGTAAAGCACGTAGGAACCGTCCTCTCCGATGGTGCCCAGGACTACCTTGATGCCGGCTGCCTGTGCCTTTTTCATTTCCCTCTCACGCTCCTCATCCGAAAGGTGCGCGCAGGACATAATCGCCACCGTGGTGTAAGGTCCGATCTTCTTCAGATAATCATCCGTCCAGCGCACCGAAAAATCATATGCGATTGGAACGCCTGTTCCGGCGAGAATATCGATCTCCTCTTCGATATAGCTGTTCAGGTTTGTATAGATCAGCTGAAACTCTTTGATATATTCAAGATCCGCCGGGCTGAAGGCGAAGGGATATTCCTTTGCGATGCCGCCCTTGTTGGATCCCAGGAAAACTCTGTCATTTCCGTTGAGGGTCACGAGAGCATATCCGTTCTCCCCCTTGTAAGTACGTGAATGCGAGTAATCCACGCCCAGTTTGTCCAGAGTTTCCTTGACACATTCTGCTACAGAGTCGTTCCCGAATTTTCCCAGATAAGCGGATTCTGTACCGTTCAGTCCTGCATAGGCGCAGGTATTGACGCACTGTCCTCCCGGATACATCTTTCCTCTTGATAAATACTTGTCACAGACATTGTCGCCTATTGCGATGATCCTGCAATTTTCCATATTCATCCCCTTTCTGTCAGAAGAGCACTGCGCCGAGAACCATCGCCACGACAACCGATATGATCGTGCAGGCAAGGCCGGGAAGCATGTAACTGTGGTTCAGGACATACTTGCCGATCTTCGTCGTGCCTGCGGAGTCAAAAGCGAGGGCAGCCACGCACTGGCCGGAAGCCGGGATGAAGAAGTTGGCGTTGCAGCACATCCAGCCGGCGATCAGGATATTCGCAGGCAGTCCCAGCGCGATGCCGATGGGGATCATGATCATAGTGGTAGATGCCTGGCTGGTCGTGATAGCACCTACGATGAAAACTGCGATAATGTAGATCCAGGGATACTGATTGGTCATAGCGGCCATATTTTCGGTGATGAAGGAGGCCTGGTCGCCGATGAAAGTATTCACGAGCCAGCAGAGACCGAAAGCCAGGATGACTGCGAACATACCTGTCTTGAAGACCGGCTGGTCCAGAAGCTTGTTGCTGTCGACCTTGCAGAAGACGACCATGAGGCCTGCCGCGACGAGCATGAACATTTCGATGACAGTGGTCAGAGCCAGCTTGGACTCATCCGCGAATGTGGGAAGAAGGATTTTGGCGCCGGCACCCATGACGACGATGGCTACCATAGCAATCAGGAAGATAGTAACGGAAGTCTTTTCTTCTTTGGTGGCTTCCACTTCCTTGTGCTCTCTCTTGGAGAAATCTTCGATCTCTCCTGCTGCAAGGCGGCGCTGGAACTCGGGATCGTCCGCAAGCTCCTTGCCTTTCTTGAGCATCACCAGTGCAGCGGCGATCGTACCGCAGAGGGTTGCGGGGATCGCGACACAAAGCAGAGTGAACATATTGATCTGTGACGCATAAGGAGACTCAGCAACAAAGGAAAGCACAGCAACGGTCGCTGCGGAAAGAGGGCAGGCCGTGATCGCGAACTGCGAGGATACAATGGAAGCAGCGATCGGTCTCTCTGGACGGACACCTGTCTGCATGGCGATCTCGTCAATGACCGGCAGCAGAGAGTAGACGATATGGCCTGTGCCGCACATGAAAGTGAACAGCCATGCGACCAGCGGCGCCATGACCGTGATCATCTTCGGGTTTTTACGCAGAATCTTCTCCGCGATACGGACCAGAAGATCCAGGCCGCCGCATGCCTGCAGCATAGACGCCGCGCAGATGACGGCGATCATGATCAGGATAACCGTGATCGGAGGATCAGAAGGTTTGACCCTGAGAATAAATACCATGATGAACATGCCGATTCCGCCGGCCATAGCCAGAAAAGGGCCTCCCTTGCGAACACCCCAGAAAATGATCGCCATCACGATAAGCAGTTCTATCCAGAACATATTTTCCTCCTTATATTTTGATTATTCTTTATAACTTTATTACAAGTATGAGTTCTTAAAACAGGAACAGAAACCGGTTCAATATTCGACCTTCCACATATAACGCCTGGTCGGCAGCGGGTGCTGGCGTTCCGTAGCGAGATCATGGTTATAGATCGGATACACGTTATTGAAAAGAGAATGATTGAAATAGTCGACCACAGAGGCATCGATGGTGCTAAGGCCCAGTTCCTTCGCATCAAGAACTTCGATACGCTGGCCGTACTTCCTCAGGAATGTCAGGGCTCTCTCATCCAGTTCCCTGGTGGATCCTTCGTTGATCTGGATCACAAACGCGCGGTTCTTGTCGGTGATCTCAAACGGGCCGTGGAAGAATTCGCCGGTGTGAATGCTGCTGGAGTTCAGCCACTGCATCTCCATGAAGATACAGATGCTTTCCATGTAAGCCGCGCCGTAAGCTGCACCGCTTCCCATCGTATAGATGACCGGATCATCTTTGTACTCTTTCGCAAAAGCCAGGGAGCGCTCTGCCACATGCTTCCTTGCATTCTTAATGATACCTGAGATCAGGCCCAGACCTTCCTGGAATTTTGCGTAATTTGCATATCCCTCTGTCTGTGCAACAAGTTCCACCGCTACCAGCAATGCACACAGGGTCTTTTCACCGGCATAGTCAATGTCGCCTGCCAGATGGTCGGGACTTGCATCAAAGCTGTAAAGTATCACATAATCGCCGAACTCTACGATCTCCGATTCCTCGAGCCAGGTCAGAAGAATGACAGCGGCGCCGACTTTCTTGCCAAGCTCTGCGGCCTTGATCGTCTCAGGAGTGTTGCCCTTGTGGCAGGCCAGCACGATGATGGAATTCTCGCCGAAGTCCTTCGGTGTACTGTGAACGAACTCATTGCTGCTCACCCATGCGGAGCGAAGCGATACGGCTTCCTTCTCCATGAACGTCTTTGCAGGATAAAGAGCGCCGAGGGAACCGCCGCAGCCCACAAAGTAGATGGACTTCACGCCGCCCTTATCCTTTTTCTTTTCGATGATCTCTGCTACAATGTTCTTGATGTCCTTGCTTGTGTAACTCATAGTATCCTCCTTGTCCTCCGGAAATGTATCTGTTTGTTTCTGTTTGTATCATAATGTATTATTTTGTATCTGTCAATATGATTCTTTAAAATTTTTTCATCTCGTTTATCCATGCGGCGGATTCAAAGATCCACCGGTCCGGCGTCAGGATACAGTCCCGGAAAGATATCTGCAGTGACAGCCGGCCTTCATATCCTTCCTTATCACATTCCGCGACAAAAGCTTCCGCGTCCGCGCTGCCGCTGCCCGGTACTGTCCCGCCGGTGTCCGCCAGATACAGATGCCCCAGTTTTCCTTCAAAATAGTCCCGGCAGGAGACATAGGACATTCCCGCTTCCCGCAGCTCCGGAAGGGTCACAGCAGCCTTTACATTTTCCATTCCTGCTTCTTCCAGATAAGCTTTCAGAGAGGGCAGATCCCGGGCAAAGGAGCCGATCTGTCTGCCGCTCGTCCCTGCTATCACCGTCAGCCCTGCTTCGGCAGCCTGCTGTGCCAGCTCACGGAAATTAGCAATACTGCGCTGCCTGTTTTGTTCAGAAGAACAGTCCAGGTGCTGCCAGCCGGTTCCGATGCGGATCGTATCCGCGCCGAACTCTGCGGCGTCTTTGATATAGGAGGACACGATCTCCATGCTCTTTTTTTCCATATAGGGATCCGGGGAGGCGATATTCCACGGATATTTCACCATCTGTTCCGGCGAAAAAACAGGAATAGTCAGACCGTGCGCTTTTGCGCAGTCACATATCTCTGCGCGTCTTCCCTTCATTGCCTCGGGAGCATCGGCAAAACAGTAATGCGGAGCTGCGGTCCACAGCTCTATCGCGGAAAAGCCCGCTGCTTCTATACTGCTCATCATGTAATCGATCGTATAATGCCAATAGGGCGAGGTCTCGACAATGATCTTAGCTCTGTTCATGCTTCCACCTCCCATCCGTCGGAGCAATCCAGCGTTCCGCCGTCAAAATGCGCTTTCAGGACCTCGATGTTTTTCTTGTAAAACGGCTCCGGGTCCGCTTTGTATTTAGCAGCTGCCATCTCCATGGTAATAAACCTGGCGTAGCCATATTTCCTGAGAGCATCCAGATGCTCGTCCAAATCCTGCCTCCCGTCTCCCCAGATGAGGTGGCCGTCAGGAGCGCCGTCATTGAGATGGAAATGGTGAATCTTCGAGCCCAGTTCCCTGAAATAATCCTCCGTCTTCTCATGGGCGCAGTAGACCGGAACCGTATCCACGCAGCACGCCAGATACGGATCGTTGACATCGCGGACCATCCTACAAGTATCTTCACAGTTGGATGTCAGCGTAGATTCTCCTATTCGCAGCGTCTCATAGTTGAGGATCACATCCGCATCCTTCGCCGCCGGGAGAAGACGTTCTATCGAATCCCGGGAATACTTGTAACCCTCCGACCAGGGCTCATTCCTATAGGGGCGCCCCGGGCACAGCAGCATCTGACGTGCGCCGAGCTCTGCCGCCGCGTAGATAAACCACTTGTAAACCTCTGCGGTATGATCCCGGACAGCCTTTTCCTTTGCCGCAAGATTGACCGGGTAGACATTCTGCTCGGGCATCATTGAGATCACCCGAAGCCCGGCCTCCCTGATCTTTGTCCGGACTTTCGGGATCGGATTTCCCCCGTCATACGGATGCAGATGCGTGGAACAGCCGTAGATCTCCACGTTGCGGACGCCGAGCCTCTGCATGGATTCCAGAAAGTAGTCGAAGGAAAACCTGTTGTACGCCATGTTTGTGGCGGCCAGTTGATTCAGCAAAAGTCTGCTCATAGTCTTTTTCTCCGTCTTATGGAAAACGCTTTGTCAGTAGAGGTATTCGCTGAACGCCGCGATACTTCTCTTATCCGCTTCAAAGGGATCCTGGTAGTATCTGGCGAGCGTCAGTTCCTGACTGATCAGACCTTTATAACCGTTGTCATACAACGCTTTCAGATCATCGTTCAGGCTTCTCTTGCCATCGCCGTAAACAAGATGGAAATATGGCGTTCCGTCCTGGAAATGTGTGTGGATGATGTCCTCTGCCGGAAACGCGTCGAACCAGTCCTGAATAGTCTCCCCGGAGACACCCATTGCACAGGTGTCGATCATGACTTTGAATCTCGGATGATTCAGGATGTCGTACAGCTTCCGGATATCCCGGACGGTCGCACCGGCCAGAGATTCCTGCGGCCGAAGGGATTCGCAGGCGATATTGATGCCGAACTTCTCTCCTATGTCGCACAGACGGCCGAACATCTCGGTCATGCGCTTAAAAACTTCCTCCTTCGGTTCATTCATATATCCCCATCCTGTATTGACCTGCAGAAGAGGAGCCCCAAGTTCTGCCGCCACCTTGATGCCATTGGAGAAAAAGTTGAACGAGGCTTCGCGCAGATCCTCCTCTTTGGCTGAAAACTGATACTGGAACCGGCAGCTCTGGGCACAGAGAGACCCCACCTTTATATTGTGTTCTCTGAGGAGCTTTTTCTGTTCTGTCAGATTACTGATATGTTTGTCATCCATAAAGAGGCTCTGGTGGCCGGCGATCAGCTCCGCGTTCCGGATTCCCAGTTTTTCCATGCACTCGCAGAAATAGCGGAACGGGAAAAAAGCTTCATAATGGATATTGAAATTGCAGAATCTGTCCTTGCTGAAGTATTTCATCACGATCCTCCTGTTCAATCCTTTATAAATGGCGCAAACGCTTCAAGATTCTTTTTATCCGCTGCCGGCGGATAGAACCAGTAATTATCGGGGTAAAACTCTCTCCCCGCAAACGAGCCGTCCTCCGCAAGAAGAGACTTATCGAACCACATTCCGCGAACGTTGCTGTTCTGGCCGAGATATCCTGTATATCCATATTGTTCCAGTGTTTCCAGATAATTGTCGAGCGGATGCAGTCCCTCTCCCCAGACCAGTCGCCCTTCAGGCTTCCCGTCCGTGAAATGAATATAGACGATCCTGTCTCCGAGGGCTTCAAACCACTCCTCCAGCGTCTCCCTGGCCTGCCGGATCGCGCTGATATCGACAGCTGCCTTTACACTGGGATGGTTCACTGCTTCGAGAAGATGAAGAAGCTCCGGAAGTGTATTCACCGCTGCCGAATCACCTACAGGCATCGTCTCTACTGCGATCGTCACTCCCGCTTTCTCCGCAGCCGAAGCAATTTTTTTCAGTGTATCCACGGCTCTCGCCAGAATGTCTTCTTTCTTCTCGGTCTTGAGACCGCCCGCGATGTCAAGAGGCATTATTTTTGCCCCAAGCTCTGCTGCTGCACGCAGCGCATTTTTGTAATACGGAACCGCCAGTTCCCGTACCTCATCGTTGTATGCAGCGACCGGGAACTGATACAGGGCTGATTCCGGCGTAAAAGCCACGATCTGAAGGCCCTTCTCCTCCGCCATTGCGCGAATCGGGGCTGTGTCACGGTATCCCTCGTAATCCATCAGAAAATGCGGCGCGACGGCACAAAACTCGATACTCCGTAATCCCAGTTCTTTTTGGGTATCCAGGAAAAACTCCAGCGGATACATCCGATAGTTAAGGTTTGCAGCAGCGATCTGCTCCTTATTTACAGCCGGCATATGATCTCCTCCTTTTCCGGTTAAATGTAATGCAATGTATCCTTCAATTACATGCCTGTTTCTTTTATATTGTATTGTTTTGTTATATTCAAGCTATTATATAATGTATTGCTTTGTCAATGTTTTCTTGAATAAATATACTATTTTGTAGTTATTTTCCATTTATCTCTGCTGTTCTTATCTGGTTTCCTTCTATTTGGCATTTCCGCTTCCTTGCCTTTTATGTATTTATATGTCATCATTTTTGTATTATTATGTCTTAAATTAACGGGAGGGCGTATTTATGTTCGATAATAATGAGAAAAAACTTGGATTTGGCCTTATGAGGCTTCCTCTTTGCGATCCTGCCGATGACGGGTCTGTCGATCCCGGCAAAACCTGCAGACTGATCGACAGATTTCTGGAAAAAGGGTTTGTTTATTTTGACACAGCCTGGAATTATCACAATTTCATGAGTGAAGAGATCGTGGGGAAATGTCTTACGGGCAGACATCCCCGCAGTTCTTTTCTGCTTGCATCGAAGCTTCATAAGAATTTTATTGAGAAGAAAGAAGACAGGGATGCTATGTTCCGTGAACAGCTGCGAAAAACCGGAGCAGGCTATTTTGATAATTATCTCCTGCACAGTCTGGAGACGCAGAGTTTTCAGAAGTACGAAAGGCTGGACTGCTTCCGTTTTCTGGAAGATAAGAAACAGGCGGGTTACATCCGCCATATCGGGTTTTCCTTCCATGATACACCCGAGCTTCTCGACCGTGTCCTGACGGACCATCCCGAAATGGAGTTCGTTCAGCTCCAGATCAACTATCTGGACTGGGAGAGTCCCTGGATTCGATCGAGGAAATGCTATGAGGTCGCCCGGAAACACGGCCTGCCTGTCATCGTGATGGAACCGGTAAAAGGCGGCACCCTTGCACAGGTGCCGCCTGAAGTGATCCGTATGTTAAATGCCATGAATCCTGAAGCGTCCGCCGCTTCCTGGGCTGTGCGCTTCGCCGCTTCTCTTTCGAATGTCAACTTACTCATGACTGTAGTCACGAGCTTGTACCTGCCCTGTGGTCGAACAACGCTTTTGAGCGTCTTCCACATCAGGCTGTTCGCTTAGCCCGTACAAGTACGGGTGGCGGTACA
>OMVU01000042.1 GCA_900314565.1 uncultured Eubacteriales bacterium | reverse complement strand
CGGGCATGTTCCCCGGTGCGGTGGGGCGCAGTCAACCGTCCCTTCAATGTACCGCCACCCGTACTTGTACGGGCTAAGCGAACAGCCTGATGTGGAAGATGCTCAAAAGCGTTGTTCGACCACAGGGCAGGTACAAGCTCGTGACATCAGTCATGAGTACGTTGACTGGAAATCTGGATTACGTATTTTAGAAGCGTGATATAAGGGAGTGTTGACTTACTGTATTTTTCAGTTGGTCAACGTTCCCCTTTTATTTACTCTTGACAGCTAATCTGAATTAGCTTATCATAAAGCTAATCAGAATTAGCTGGATTAAAAAGACAGACTTCTTCTGAGATTAGTCTGATAGAGAGATTAGTCTGATAGAGAGATTAGTCTGATAGAGAGATTAGTTTGATAGAGAAATCAGTCTGATTAAGCGGGGGTGATCCCCAGGCACCGGAAGAAAGGAAAAACCCAATCAGTATGACCAAAGATGGGGGTACATGGGAGTTTATGGATACGAAACACAGAATTCTTGATGAAGCACTGACACTGTTTTCAGAAAAAGGATACGCCAACGTTTATGTCAGCGATATAGCCGAAAGAGTCGGAATAAAAGCGCCTTCTCTGTATAAGCACTATAGGAACAAACGAGCCATCTTTGATGCAATCATCGATGAGATGAATCACAGATTTGAACAGCAGGCTCAGGCACTCTCCATAAGCGGTACGGATCCGACCGCGGATGCCGAAGTATATAAGAATATGGATGAAGAGCATCTGATCAAACTGGGAAATGATCTTTTCAGATACTATCTTCATGACAGTTATACAAAAAGATTCAGGAAGATGTTAACGCTTGAACAGTTCCAGGATCAGGAGCTGGCCAGAGTTTACTCGCAGCAGTATTTTGACATGCCTTTGTCTTATCAGGGAATGCTGCTTGGACTGATGGTATCGCAGGGCCTGCTGGTGACCGGGAATGTTCCGATTATGACACTTCAATTTTACGCACCGATCTACATGCTTCTTACGGTCTGCGACAGAGAGCCGTCGAGAGAGCAGGAAACAATGGAACTTTTAGAAGGACATATAAGGCAGTTCGATCAACTCTACGGGAGAAATTTCTGATGAAGATAACAACGATTAACTCTACGGGAGAAATTTCTGATGAAGATAACAGCAAACAACTCTACGGGAGGAATTTCTGATGAAGATAACAGTGATCAACGGAACGAAGAAGCATGGCGTCACATATAAGCTCAAGGAGATATTTCTGGATGAATTAAGAGACAGGGCGGAGATCACTGAATTTTATCTGCCTGAGGACTGTCCGAACTTTTGCTCAGGCTGCACGGTCTGTTTTTTGGACGATGAGCATAAGTGCAAAGACGCCCGGTACATTCAAAAGATCGAGAGGGCTATGCTGGAGGCGGATCTGCTTGTCTTTACTTCACCGGCCTATGTGTTCCATTCGACAGGTGCGATGAAAGTCATGCTGGATCACTTCGGATACAGATGGATGCCCCATCGGCCTGCAAAGGAAATGTTTGGCAAACGGGCGGTCATTATCACGCAGTGCCTTGGCGCAGGCGGAAAATCAGCGGCGAAGGATATTAAGGACAGTCTTTCCTGGTGGGGGATCAGCAGCATCAAAGTCTGCACTTTCAGCCTTATGAGTGATATTCTCTGGGACAGGATCCCGGAGAAAAAGAGAAGGCGGATGACGGCAAAGCTGGTTGATACCGCCGGACAGATAAAACGGATCGATTTCACAAAGCCCGCCGGGACAGGACCTGCGGTCAGATTCAAGTTCTATGCTGTGAGAATGATGCAGAAGGGACTCGGGAAAGAGAATCCAGAGTATACGGATTACAAGTATTGGAAGGCTAACGGGTGGATCGGTGCGGAAAGACCCTGGAAATAATAGCTGCCTGCAGGGCTTTCTCTGTCGGAGCTGCTTTAGAGATGTGGTGTGTCTGAAGCAGCTTTTTTTGTTGTAGGTCACAATCCGTCGGAAGCATAAAGGCCTTGCGTTTACTTTGCGGAGGATACGAAAGGCGAAGTTCACTTTACGGATTCAGCTAACGATTCAGGCATAAGATGGCTGTGCTCATAACCGGCGGCTATGTTTCATGACCATCTATAAAAGCAGCAGGCATGAGAAATTTTTACGTCAGAGATGAAAATTGTGGGCTCTCAGCCCACCAATTTTTACAGAATATCAGTAACATGTTGTTAAAGAATACTTCGAGCCGGAATTTTCAGAAGAATAAAGTTCTGTTAAAAGGTAACTCTTTTGATCTCTTCTCTTACAGGGGAATACTGACATAAGCCCCTGTATTTTTTGCAAACAGGCATCAGATAACGGCTTGAGAGGAAGGAGGAAAATGATGAAAAAAACGATAGCACTGATTTTAAGTTTGAGTATGTTATTGATGCTTTTCGCATGCGGATCCGGAAACAGCAGTACTTCAACGACCCGTTCTTCAACAGCATCGTCCGGATCAGCGAAGAGTTCGTCAGTATCATTTACCAATAAGTATGGAACAGCGACGACAAAATGCGCGCACAGCGGATGCAGTAATTATATCGCTTCATCCGGAGATACCAATTGCTGCAAGGTACACTCGAATAAATGCCTGGAATGCGGTAAGTATATTGATGAAGATGCAACATACTGCATGAGCTGTCTGTCAAAAGCATCGGATAAGGCGAAAGCCGGTTCATCCAAGAGCAGTACTTCGGGCGGCAAGAGTTCTGCCTCCGGAAGTGCATCCGGTAATAAGTGCCATTTTAAAGAGAACGGAAAAGAAGTTTGCAATAATCAGTGTGCGAGCGGATCAAATTTCTGCAGCTATCATCAGAAATATCTGGACGATGCATATAACAGTCTGTTTGAATAATGATCTGACATAATAAACACATTTAGAAAATGTATCTTTTGATGGATTGTAGATTGTATCAGTTTGTATTTGGAGGTCTCATATGAGTTTTTGGGGAGTTGTAGGAGCTATTATTGTTGCGCTGCTGATCTTCTGCTTTCTTTGATGACGCGCATGGGTTACGAAGATTGGTCATATAATCTCTGACACGTCAGGAACGCGCGGCGTTCCTGATCAAGATGTTTGCCCGGAATGATGCCCGTTCAGAGCATCATTCTTTGCTTTTCGGAATAAACAACAGAGAATATCATTCTTTGCTTTATGGGGGAGTGTATGGAGAATCTCCGAAAGAGTATCGCTGAAAATCCAACAGATCTTATATTGCTTTTCGTTACAGCGGCACTGTATCTCCTCAACAATCTGATCCTGAAACAGAATACCCGGGGCGTTCTCAGAGAGTTTTTGATCTGCTATTTCAATGACGTGATGGCTCCGATGGCTCTTTTGGCCTATTCGAATATCCTGCTGGGAACAACGGGTAAACGATTGTGCAGCATCAGACACATTTTCCCGTTCTGCCTGTGTGCGGGATTTGTATGGGAGTTTTTGGCTCCCATCCTAAAAGAGGGCTCTGTAGCGGATCCCTGCGATATGATTGCTTACCTGTTCGGTGGAAGCGTTTATTGGATAATGATGCTTATCGGAAGCTGTGTAAGGAGCATCCGATAAAAGGCCGATTTATCGGCCGTATTCTGATGCTCGGGTTCGCGGAGCGGTTCCGAGCATGAAGAAGATAAGGACCGGAAAAATGATTTCAGTACAGAACATAGCCAAGAGTTTCGGTGAGAATACAGTCTTAAAGGATGTTTCTCTTTTTGTTAATGAGGCATCCATATACGGACTGATCGGACATAACGGAGCCGGCAAGACCACATTGATGTCCATTATGGCAGGCTTAAGTAAAGCAGACCGTGGGAGTTATGATTACGGGGGAAAAAAGATCAGCTATTTACCGGACATTCCCGGCTTTTTTGACTATCTGACTACCGGAGAATATATACAGTTTTTAATGAGCGGTACGCGGATCGGCTCAGGACCGACAAAGGAAGAGCTTCTCCGGCAGGTGGGCCTGACAGGTAAGATCAAAATCAGCAAAATGTCACGGGGTATGAGACAGAGACTGGGAATTGCCGCCGCACTGGTCAATGATCCGGATATCCTTCTCCTGGATGAGCCGACGTCAGCTCTGGACCCCGCAGGAAGAATAGAGCTGATGCAGATTCTTGGAGATCTCCGAAGACAGGGAAAATCAATACTGCTGTCAACGCACATCCTGGCCGACATGGAGAAGCTGTGTGATGAGGTGGGTTTTCTGTATAAAGGTATCATTTCAAGAACGGTCAATGTGCGGGATCTGAACAACAGAAATACCTGGATCGTTCAGTTGAACAGAAATCCGGAAGAGATGGATATTTCCTGTGATCAGGTAAGTGTCATCGGAGACAGGCTTCTGAGGATCGTGATAGACGGAGATGAGCACGTAAAGAATCAGCAGAATGCGCTGAAATGGCTCAGCTCACTGGACAGCATGATCGTGAGTATCCGAAATGAGAGCCGGACTCTTGAGGATCTTTTTCAGGAGGTATGTGCATCTTGAATCAATTTCAGGCATGTGTAAAAAAAGATATCTCAGAGTTTCTCCGATATCATAGAAATATATTGTGTATGCTGGTACTGATGGGGATAGGAGCCATGGTCCTTGTCACTACCGTGATCTTCCCGGGTCTGATTTCGCAGCTCGCTGTAAAAGCACCTGATATGATCACAGATCCGGAGGCAATAAACGAACTCATGGCAAAGCTTTTCCCGCAGGATGTAAAAGGGAGCCTCAAGATCTTTTCTTCGGATGTCGGTGTGTTTTATACAATTGCCGTTTGTTTGATTTGTCATTCTATTCTGCCCGGAGAAATTAAGAACGGCCGGTGGCTTATTCCGGTAAATGCCGGCATAGAAAAACGTACCTTATTGACATCAAAGTGCTTTGTATATTCCGTGGGGATGGCATTTCCGGTTTTTGCTGTATATAACGTATATTATTACGCTGCCTCTGTACTGCTGAGCCCCAACTGCAGATATGGGACCGCGCTGCAAAACAGTGCGGTGCTCAGCCTGTCCGTGGCATTTATAGCAATCGTCACAATTTTAAGCTCGGTGCTTTATGAACACAGTGTTATGGCGGCGTTATCGGTCATCGTGATCGTTATGGCTGCGCCGGATGCCCTGACATTTTTCTCCTTCGGAAAACTGTTTCCCACATATCTGCTGACATTTACATATACATTAGGGGAGGATCTGATGGACATTATTGTTCCTGCGATCATTATGGCGGCTGTCTCCTGCGTGCTGTTTTTCTTTGCGCTTCGCAAATGTGAGAAGGCCGAGATCCTGAGATAAAAAGTACAGGACGGGTTCAGGAAAAAGAAAATCGTCATAAAGAATCGGCAGAGTCCTGAAAGGACAGAAGAACTGTCATAAAGAACAGACAGAGTCCGAAGGAGCTGGGAGAATTGGCATAAAGAACAGACAAAGTCCGGAGGAGTCAGGAGAAAAGTCACATGGATAAATTCAGAGGACTTAATGGAACGATTGTACTGAAAGAGGACTGCGTACAGATTTTGCGGGAGAAGGCGATCGACAGTACATTTCATGAGCAGGAAAAAATCGAGATACCCTATTCGGAAATCAATGATATTTATTTCGCAGAAGGGTCACTGATCAATGGATATTTAAGTATCCTGCGGGTCGGAGCAAGTAAACCGACCGGGATCCTGAAAGCTGTAAAAGATGATACATCGGTAGTCTTTCGAATGTTCAAAAATGGAGAGGCGGAGCGGTTTGCTGAGGAAATAAGGAAAAGAATATAAGCGATTTCGCAGGAGACGTCAGACCGACGATCCGACAGTTAAAGCCCTTGCGTTTGCAGGGCTTTTCGTATTTTTTGAGGCTGATTATCACGCACCGGTATTACGCTGATATCGGAGGCGATCTATGATTTCGATTCAAATGAAGACATCCGGTCGCAGAGTAAAAATATGCTATAATGAGTGTGCTTATGGAGCTTGAGCGGAATGCGAATGGGAACGTTCATACAAACCGAAATCGATGTAAGGAGTCAGGAATATGAATTTAAAGGAAATGAAATGGACAAGAGAGCCGGCTGAGTACACAGTCGGATCCGACCGGATAGAAATAACCACCATGCCGCATACCGATTTATGGCAGCGGACATACTACCATTTTCGCAATGACAATGCCCCTGTTCTCCAGATGGAGACGGAGGAAAAGTACTTCTCTTTTATTGTAAGGACGGACTTTGCGGAGAGTCATCACAGATTCGACCAGTGCGGCATTGTGATGTATCTGGACAGTGAGAACTGGCTCAAAGGCTCTGTGGAGTATGAGAATGAATCTTTCCAGCATCTCGGTTCTGTAGTCACGAACCACGGATATTCCGACTGGGCGACGACAGCCATCCGCGCCGATGTAAAGGAAATGTGGTATCGGTTCAGCCGGAGGGAGGATGATTACTGCATCGAATGTTCAACGGACGGTGAGACATTTTCACAGATGCGGGTCTGCCATATGTGGGAAGGAGCCGGTAAGATCCGATTCGGAATTTATGCCTGCAGTCCGGAGGACTCCAGTTTTAAAGCGGTATTCACAGATATGGAAATCACGGAGTGCGCATGGAAGCCTCACGACGGTCAGCAGCCGGACTGACACTGTAAAGCGGAACCGTACTTTGTTACTGTAAAATAACCCTCAATTCGCTGTTCAGCCTGCTCGTGACCAAGTACCTTTTTGTGGTTTTGTCAGGAGAGGATTCAGAACTTATATGTTAAAAAAACGAAGGGGCTGTCGCATCAGGCGGTGCCGCACTGCACTTAAGCATTCATCTGTAAAGGATGTCTGCTGTATGCAGTTCGGACCCGCTTCAGTGCGACAGCCCTTTCGTACTTTGCGTGGCGCGGCAGGAACTCTCGTGGTCAAGGTCGACGGTCTTGCGGAAGACTTCGTATCTTGCGCGGCGCGGCTGGAACGCTGATGCGTTCCTGAATTATCAGTGTTGGGAATCCTGTGTCTGTTCGTTCTGCCGATCCCGCTCCCGCAGCAGCTCATCCACGAGCTCTGCAGCCTCACCCACATGCCGAAGGCAGGGGCGGGAGGCATAATACGCAGGCGTCCTTGCCTCCGGGTCGTTCCCCGGCTTTGTTTTGACGCCGGCCAGAAGATCCCGGCAGATGATCGACCCGTTCATTTCGCGGAACCGCCGGGCAAATTCCTGCACCAGATGATAATGCTCTGTCTTGGCTTGCCGATCCCCGGGATCCGCGTATCCGCAGAGAATTCCCAAAACGAGCAGAGCGCCGCTCACCGTACCGCAGACCTCCCGCATACGTCCCATCCCTCCGCCGAATGAAGAGGCCAGACGCGCGGACGTCTCCCGGTCCAGCCCGGTCAGATCGTCAAAGGCGCACAGGACTGCCTGTGCGCAGTTATACCCTTCCAGGAACAGGGCCCTGGCTTTTTCCGCATGATCCATTTGGTATACCTCTTTCCTTGTCTGCAGAATATATTTGTTTCAAGAACGCCTCAGCGTTCTTGCCGCACCGCGCAGGGTGCGAAGCACCTTCTTCATCACGAGATCATATTCACGATGAAGGCGAGTATCACTTTGCGTGCGTATCTCACGATTTAAGTCATGAGTATTGCGCGATGAAGAATAAACAAAGGCTCCCGAAGATTCTTCGGGAGCCTTCGCAGGTTTAAATCACCTGAAAATTGCCACTTACATGGAAAGTGTCCTTTACTTGGACATAGCCTCCTGAACTGCAACTGCAACAGCGACAGTCATACCGACCATCGGGTTGTTGCCTGCGCCGAGGAAGCCCATCATCTCAACGTGCGCGGGAACGGAGGAGGATCCTGCGAACTGAGCATCAGAGTGCATACGGCCAAGAGTATCCGTCATACCGTAGGAAGCGGGACCTGCAGCCATGTTGTCCGGATGCAGAGTACGTCCTGTGCCGCCGCCGGAAGCAACTGAGAAATACTTCTTTCCTGCTTCTGTACGCTCTTTCTTATAGGTACCTGCTACCGGATGCTGGAAACGAGTGGGGTTGGTGGAGTTTCCGGTGATGGAAACATCTGCGCCTTCATGCCACATGATCGCAACGCCTTCACGGACATCGTCTGCGCCGTAGCAGTTGACCTTTGCACGGTCGCCTGTGGAATAAGCGGTCTTGTTGACGATCGTCAGAGCGTGATCTTCCTTGACATCTGCAGACAGATAATCATACTTGGTCTGGACATAGGTGAAACCGTTGATGCGGCTGATGATCATAGCAGCATCTTTGCCGAGACCGTTCAGGATGACACGGAGCGGTTTCGTACGAACCTTGTTCGCATTCAGAGCGATCTTGATCGCGCCTTCAGCAGCTGCAAAGGACTCGTGTCCTGCAAGGAAAGCGAAGCACTCGGTCTCCTCGTCGAGCAGCATTGCGCCCAGATTGCCGTGGCCGATACCGACCTGACGCTGATCTGCGACTGATCCGGGAATGCAGAATGCCTGCAGTCCGACGCCGATCCACTTAGCAGCGTCAGCAGCCTTCGTTGCGCCTTCTTTCATAGCGATTGCTGCGCCGAGCTCATAAGCCCATTTTACATTTTCAAAACAGATCGGCTGTGTGCTCTCTACGATATTGTAAGCATCTACGCCTTTGCTGTTGGTAAAAGCCTTCACATCCTCAAAGCTCTTGAAGCCGTACTTGTCAAGAACGGGCTGCAGCTGGGGCATGCGTCCTTCAAAATTCTCAAACAGAGCCATTGCTACACCTCCTTATTCTTTCCTCGGATCGATCCACTTGACCGCTCCGTCTTCTGCCTTAAAGCGACCGTACGTACCAAGATTCTTCTCATAAGCATCATTCGGAGACATACCGCCCTTGATCGCATCCATCATCTTGCCGAGGCTGAGGAACTGATAACCGCAGACCTGATCATCTTTGTCGAGAGCCATCTTTACGACATAGCCTTCGGTCATTTCAAGATAGCGGGTACCCTTTGCTTTCGTGCCGTACATTGTACCGACCATGGATCTGAGACCCTTGCCGAGATCTTCCAGACCGGCGCCGACGCGAAGACCGTCTTCAGAGAAAGCAGACTGTGTGCGGCCGTATACGATCTGAAGGAACAGCTCACGCATAGCAGTGTTGATCGCATCGCATACCAGGTCGGTATTCAGTGCTTCCAGAATGGTCTTGCCAGGAAGAATCTCACTTGCCATCGCTGCGGAATGTGTCATGCCTGAACATCCGATGGTCTCTACCAGAGCCTCTTCGATTACACCGTCCTTGACGTTAAGACTCAGCTTGCAGCCTCCCTGCTGCGGAGCACACCAGCCGATGCCGTGTGTATAACCGCAAATGTCTTTGATCTCTTTCGCCTGGACCCATTTTCCTTCTTCAGGAATTGGGGCCGGACCGTGGTTCGGGCCCTTAGCGACACACATCATCTCTTCAATTTCTTTTGTGTATTGCATAAAACAACCTATCCTCCTTTTTAAGATTTGGACAAAACACCTAAACTAACTCTATCATATCCCCGTCAATGTTTCCAGTATTTTTAAACTTTAACGCATAATTATTGTGACTTATGTCGTGAAATGAACGCCCAAAGTGCAGTTTCTCACTAATCTGGATGCAAAAGCGTCAAAGATTAAAGCCTCCGGCGGATATAAGCTCCGCTGACCGGTATCCTTTGCTTACGTCTTACGACCGGGATCAAAATACCGGAAGGTGCGACTGTTGGAAATATGATCAGATGTCACAGTCAAAAATTGCTTTCTTTGCAATCCTGTCGCCGTATTCGCGCTTCCATCTGATGTGCGGCTCAGAGGCTGCATATGCGGGGAGGGCTTCCTTTTCCATCGTAATAATGATCATCAGGTCGTACCTGTTGGCAATGTCAGAATTGGAGATGCGGATGTCCAGCGAATCGACTCCCGGGATTGTCAGCGTCTCCTCAAAGATTCCGCGCACGGGCTCTACCAGCGCTTTTACGTCTGTCCCCTCCGTAAACTTCACAATGATGTAATGCTCTATCATATACGTACTCCTTTCTGCCAAACGAGGGTCTTTTGTTTACTGAATATGATAGCAAAAAACGTGCTTACTCACAAGAGAGGGTATCCGGTATGAACGTCCATGGCACGGTTGTCAGCTTACTCATGGCTGCAGTTACGAATATCCTGCGTTAATCAGGTGAAAGCCTGCAGGCTGCCGGGGCGTCAGGATCCTTTATCCTTCTTTTCCTGCCCATAAAATGTTTCAATTCAGGTTTCCGGCAGTTTATAATGGGTAAGGGGGCGCTCCTGCGCCGCGCACGCCGCGGTAAGAACACCGGGATGAGCTTCACAGAAAGGTGCCGGGAGGAGATATGGATCTTGAATGTTATGATGGAAAATGTGTGAGGATCACCACTGTCTGGGGTGAAATCTTTGAAGGGGTCGTATCTTACGATGACAAAGAATACGCTTTTCATGAATACGGTCGTGAAGAGAAGGCTTTACATCTTGTTCCGATCCTGTTTTTTGAAAATGACATATCAAATATCGTCAGTCTGGAAGATGTGAACGGGCCGTATGGCCATTTCTCTGAAAAGTACGGTCTTCTGGAAATGAAGTGCCTCCTGTGGGGAACGGATTTCATGGAAGAGGTCTTTGATTCGGAGGATGATGAGCAGATCCTCAGGATGCTGGACTGCATGAAGGATAATTTTCAGTCTCTCATGGACCGCGCTGTCAGCGGGATGGCTCCGTGGCGTTCAGGAATAAGTATGTCGGAATCAGACGATGATGAGAGTGAGCAGGGGCCTGTATATCTGGGAGAATTGGATAAAATGCTGAATACCCTTGTAAAATACAGCGGGAATGATAAAGTCGTTAAAGAGGCAGAGGGCCTTCTGGCGCGGCTTTCTGCGGAATCTTAAGATGAACCTGCAGTAAGGGCAGTGATCAATATTCGGCGGGCGTTCCTGACGCGCTGCTATGCATCTTTCGGAGGACATCATGAGTAAAATTCTTTTCATCGACGTTGACGGAACACTGGTGGACTATACAAATCATCTCCCGGAATCCGCAGTCACTGCGATCAGAAAAGCGCGTGCCAACGGACACCGCGTCTATATCTGCACCGGCCGGAGCAGGGCGGAAGTCTATGCCAATATCTGGGATATAGGGATCGACGGAATGATCGGAGGAAACGGGAGCTATGTGGAGGATCACGATACCGTCGTCATGCATCAGCTGATCACAAAAGAGCAGTGCCGACATATTGTGGACTGGCTTCACGGAAGAGGACTGGAGTTTTATCTTGAGAGCAACAGCGGGCTGTACGCCAGTGAAAACTTTGAGACGGCGGCGCTCCCGGCCCTTCAGGAGTATACCGCAAGAAAGGGCCGGGACGCGGATGTGACCGTGCGCGGCATTTTTCCGGAAATGATCTTCGGCGCCGATCTCATTCGTGACGATTTAAATAAAGTAAGTTACATGCTGAACAGCTACAAGGACTATCTTGACGCACAGGCTGAGTTCCCGGATCTTCAGAACGGCACCTGGGGTGGAGCAGGGGAGACCGCTCTGTTCGGTGATATCGGAGTGAAAGGCATAACGAAGGCCCGTGCGATCCATGCGCTCCTCAGCTATCTGGGGGCGGATATTTCCGATACGATCGCATTTGGCGATGCAAAGATCGATATCCCGATGTTCGAGTGCTGCGCCTTCGGCGTTGCGATGGGCAGCGGCGGTGAGGAGATCAGGGCTTGTGCGGACTATGTGACGGATGACGTGGATAAGGACGGTCTCTATAAAGCGTTTGTCCATCTGGGGCTTATTTGATGGACGGTCAGTGCCATGTGAGCTGTCAACTTACACATGACTGCAGCCACGGGCATCCTTTGGTGATTGGTGAAAAGACACAGCAAAACAGCAGGCTCAAATGGACATTGACAGTCTGTGCAGGCTCAAAGGAATTTTTAATCTCTGACACAGAATTTCCGTGATTTCAATCATGAGATGAATGCGCAAAGTGAGACCTGGCTCTGACATGAGTTACAAAGTAAGCGTCAGAGATTAAAGCCCCGGCAGATTGAAGCTGCCCAAATTGAAAGGTGCTTCGCACGTAAGCGCGGCGCGGTAAGTACGTCGAGGCGTTCTTGATAAGTCTGTAAATGAATAATTTCGGGGAGGACCTTTATGGAAAAGGAGTTTAAAGAGGGTGCGGAAAAAGTCATACGGGCCTGCGGAGAAATCATACGAAATGCAGACCGGAGTGAGCTCGGTATAGTGTCAAAGGAAGGTCACGCCAATTTCGTGACCAGATATGATGCGCTGGTGCAGAAAGAGCTGCAGCAGGGGCTGCAGAAGCTGAGACCCGGAGCGGCTTTCCTTGGCGAGGAAGGGGACAGCTCGGACTATCCGGACGCGGAAGAAGTCTTCATCGTCGATCCGATCGACGGGACGACGAATTTTATGGTGGGTCTTGATCACAGCTGCATCTCCGTCGCGCTCGCACGGAAGCGGGAAGTAGTCTATGCCGCGATTTATAACCCCTTTACGGACGCCTACTACGAGGCGGAAAAGGGGGGCGGTGCGTACAGGAATCATGAGCCGATCCATGTATCGGGAGAGCCGCTGGAACGCGGTGTTGCTTATATCGGAACAGCACCGTATTACGAGGAGCTTACGGAGGTTTCGTTTGCGAAAGCCCGTGAGTATCTGAAGAGATGCATCGATATCCGCCGGAGCGGTTCCGCGGCACTGGATCTGTGCTGCGTGGCGGAAGGCAGGGCGGTCATCTTCTTTGAGGCGAAGCTGCAGCCGTGGGATTACGCAGCGGGATCGCTGATCGTGAAGGAAGCCGGCGGGGGTGTGATGGACTGGAATGGCAGGCCGCTTGAGATCGGCACTGCCAGCTCTGTAGTCGCGTACGGATCCGGTGTCACGGGGATCTGGGATCAGACGGATTCCGGGCAGACGGTCTGGTTTGCCAAAGTGGGAGAAACCACCTGATAAGACGGAAAGTCAGCGTCAGCTGACGGAATACCGGACCGAATCGAATATATGCCCCGCGTGTCTGTGCATATACAGCAATGCACAGCAGGAGGAAAAATTCAAGAAAGCCTCGGCGTTCTTGCCGCGACGTGAGCGGCGCGTAAGCGCCTTCCACTGCGCATGTTTGCGATCCGCCGTGCCTAAGAATGCGTAACAATGCTCCAGTGGAGCATTGTGTAGCTGAGGCTTTTATTCCTCATCGCGAGATTGTACTCACGATGAGAGTAAGGTTCACTTTGCGCGCGTATCTCATGTTTAAAGACACGAGGAAAAGCGCGATGAAGAATAAACGCAGGGCAGATAAGCACAGTGATTATACTGAACATGAAAAAAACCCCCATGCGTAAAAGGTGCATGAGGGTTTTTAATATGTGATGCAGTTTTCTCAGTACTCCGTAAAGAACAGCAGTCCGAATGTTCCCGGTCCGCAGTTCGCCGCGATTGCCGGAGATGCCTTCTGGATATAGACCTCCTCAAAGTTGATCTTTGCCTTGACCATCTCCCTGACATGTTCCAGTTCTTTCGACGACATTCCCACATATGTGATAAAGAGGATACGCCGGTTGATCACTCCTGTTACGCGGAAGGCCGATGTCATATATTTCTTCCAGGCCTGTTCTTTGGTACCGAAACAGAGCCTGGAGATAGACATTTTTCCTTTTTTCAGAACGAGCACCGGATGGGCCATAAATGCGTCGGCAAGCTGTCTGCCTCTTTCCGGAACATGTCCCTGTCTTGCCAGAAAATCAAGCGTGTCCACAATAAAACTGGTATGGGTATGTCTCTTAAGCTTCTCCATTCTCGCCACGATGCTTTCGACGTCCAGTCCTTCGTCCGCCATGCGGGCCGCTCCGACGGCCATCATTCCCAGAGCGCTCGAAAGATGTTCCGAATCGATCACGGTCACATTCCCGAAATCTTTAGCGGCTTCCTTTGCCGCCGGGAAGCCGCTGTTGACGAGCTGGCTTGTGATGGATACATGGATGATGTTATTTGCCTCGTCAAGCTGCTTTGAGAAGAAATTGGTATACTCCTCCACGGAAGGAGAAAGGGTCTCCGCAACTTCGTTCGGATCTGCCATAAAAGAGAGAAGGCCATCAGTATCAATTTCCAGACCGTCCTTAAAAAGCCCATAGCGGGTCCTCACCATATGCGGGATCTGCGCGATATTGAACCTTTCAAGGAACGCCTCCGGAATATCTGCGATACTGTCCGTCGTAATTTTGATTTTCTCTTTTTTCTTGTGTGAGGTCACCCAGGCAGTGCTTTCTTCTTCAAGAGGCAGTGATGTTCCGGTCACCGTCACAATCTCTTTCGGAAGAGCGTGATAAACCGTATTTTCCAGTTCTTCACCGGTCACGGGTTTCATCAGATATCCGTCGAACCCTTCCCTGAAATACATCTCTTTCGTGTCGCTTCCGGCATTTGCCGTCAGAGCGATGATCTTTGACTCACGGCACAGTCCCCCTGTCTGCTCCCGTATGGCATGCATGCACTCGATTCCGTCCATACCCGGCATCTTGTGATCCATCAGGATGACATGATAGTAATCTTCCAGAGTCTTCTCCAGGGCTTCCGGTCCGGAGGAGACCGGAACGAGATTTACCTTTGTCTCCCGGAGAAGCTTGGATACGACCATAAGATTGGCTGCTGTATCATCTACGACGAGCACTTTCGCTTCCGGGGCTTCGAAAGACTTCACATAAATATGTTCCTCGTGGGATTTTTTCCTGTCCAGAACGTCAAGTTCTCCCACCGGCTCGTCCAGGACGATCTTCTGGGGGATCTCAATTATGAAGGTAGAGCCTTTCGTATAAACACTGTTGACCGTGATCTTTCCGCCCATGAGATCTACGAACTGCTTGACGATGGAAAGACCTAACCCCGTTCCCTCGATGTATTTGTTCTTTTGCGTATCCACACGTTTAAATGCCGTGAACAGATACGGGATACTCTCTGACTTTATTCCCATGCCTGTATCACTTATGGCATAGGAGACCAGTACTCCGCCTTCACTGTCTCTCTCGCACTGGATCTGAAGGCTTACGGATCCTTCGCTCGTGTATTTAATGGCGTTGTTCAGGACGTTGATCAGGATCTGTTTGATCCGCATTTCATCTCCCAGCAGTTCCACCGGAAGATCAGGCGATACATCCACTTTGAAAGCAAGGTTTTTCTCCTTCGCCTTTATCCAGAGCATGCCCACGATATCGGAGAGCATATCCCCCGGCCGGTAGGGCGACAGGGTCAGCTCCATTTTCCCGGTCTCGAATTTCGACATGTCCAGAATATCATTGATAAGATGAAGAAGCATCTTACTTGCTGCCGAAATATTTTCGGCGTCCTCATTGATTTCCGGAGACGCATTTTGCCGGAGGATCATTTCGTTGAGACCGATAATCGTATTGATCGGCGTCCGGATCTCATGACTCATGTTAGAAAAAAACGTGTTCTGTGCCAGATTCAGTTTGCGGATCTCGTCCTTCTGAGCCTCCTGTTCAAGAAAACTCTCTTTGACGGTGTACTTATAATAATAGACGACTACGCCGAGAAGAATCTGAACGGAGATGAAATATGTGAAATCCCCGAGATTGCTCTTATCATAAGCTGCGTCCAATCCGTCCATAAGATATAAACGGACAATGAACCAATCCGAAATCAGGGTTATAAGCATATAAATTCTTACGTCCAGGTACAGAATGAACGGGATGCACATGGATACGACCATGAACAGGTACGGCATCATGACCCTGCCGTATACTGAATAATCCAGCAGTGCTACATTTGAGGAATACCACAGCAGCATGATCATCATAAAGATATTGATCTTTGGCAGCAGGTGGTATCTGTCATCATAATTTTTGCGGATGTACAGCAAAAGGATCTCATAAAGCAGTTCACAGACGATGACGATTATATAATATAAACGATACAATTCCGCCAGAGGTGTTTTAATGTTGGATTCAGCCCATGTGAAGGACATCAGAAAAGATGAAGAGACAGCAAGCAGGAAGAGGGGAGTGAGTATGAGAGCCAGCTGAAGGGCGTCATACACTCCGGATTTTTTCAGAGCCTCATAATTCGGATTTTTTTTCGGGTGGAAAATAAAATCAATCATCCTCTTCATGGCTGCTCACCTCCTTCCGGATAGAATTCTATTACGTCGTCATCCGATTCCGTCTCGGGAGCAAATTCCAGGATGCCGTCATCCATCTCTGTCTCGGGAGCAAATTCCAAAATGTCGTCGTCCGTCCCTGTCTCGGGAGCAAATTCCGGGATGTCGTCATCCGATTCTGTTTCAGGGAGAAATTCCAGGATGCCGTCATCCGTCTCTGTCCCAGGGGAGAATTCCAGGATCTCGTCCTCGTCCCCGGTCTTTGCTTCGGGAGCCTCTGACTGCTTCCCGAAGATTTTGAGAATACCGTCTGCAAGACGCTTATACTCCGTCATCGCACTGTCATGGCCATTGCGGATCGTCTCTTCATCTCCGTCCTTTGCGGCCTTTTCCAGCTTGTAAGCTGCTTCGGACAGTTCCGCGGCTCCGATCATTTTCGAAGTGGACTTGAGCGCATGAACAAGGATCTCATAGTTCTTCAGATCTCCGTCTTTGAAGTTCCGGTTCGCCGCCTTCATCTTTCCGGCAGCTTCGCCGGCATATTGAAGCAGAAGTTCCTGATAAAATTCCATATCGTTCTGACAGTACAGAAGACCGGATTTAGTATCGATCCCGAGCGCTTTGAGCGCACCCATCCTGTCATCCGGAGAAGTTACCGTGCCGAATGTTCCTGTGATCCCGGAAGCTTTTTCCGTATTTTCCGTACTTTTCTTACTGTCGGTTTTTTCCGGGGGCTCGGACGTCCCTTTTCCGAATCCCGCTGCGGCCCCTTTGGATCCCGCTGTGGTGTCTCCGGATCCCGCTGCGGCGCTTTTGGAACCTTCCGGACCTGTGATCCCTTCCATGCGAAGAGCAGCAGAGGATGCCTTTTTATCTGCGGCGGGAACTTCTACCGTGAGCCGGGACTTCGGCAATACTTTTTTCAGCACTCTTTCAAGTTCTGTGATCACGATGGGTTTTGCCAGGAAAGCGTCAAATCCCTCCCGCAGGAACATTTCGTTTGCCGTACTCACCGCATTTGCCGTGAGGGCGACGACAGGCACGTCCTTTTTGTCCTTGCCAAAAATGGCCTGTATGCGCTTCATGGCTTCCACTCCGTCCATGCCCGGCATCATATGATCCATAAAGATGAGATCTGTCTCATGTTTCCGGACATACTCGATCGCTTCCGGTCCGGAAAATACCGTGTCGACTTCCATGCCGTATCCCGAGAAGATCTGTCTTGCCACGAGAAGATTCATACGCTCGTCATCGACCACGAGAGTACGTACGCCTCTTGCGAACAGCTTTCCTTTCGTCTTACCCTGCTCTGATTTATCCGTATTCACGAACGAGATGACCGGAACACAGTAAAACGGTTTCCGCATAAGGTGGATCTCGGAGCCGTCGGGTATCCGGAATGCATCGTCACAGATCACGGCGACCATCGCCTTCTCTGCAAGGGAGTTCATGAACTCCTGATTTTCCAGATATTCCTGCTTTCCTATGAACACGTGCGTGAAGCTGGACGTCTTCGCCAGCTGTTTAAAATCGTCCATGTTGTTCACGCGCTGCATTTTCACGCCGAGACCCAGTACGAGATCTTTGACCATGGCGTTGTAAAATTCTCTGACATGGGGGTTTTCGAATTTCTCAAAACGCAGAAATGCACCGAGGCACAGTCTTTCCGGACTCCGGATACTCATGCAGTAATCCGTGCCGACGACCATCTGGGGAATGCTGACGCGGACGGTCGTTCCGTTCTTCGGTTCGCTTTCGATCGTGAGGAAACCGTTCAGACTTCGAATGAACCCGTTCGCGATGGAAAGGCCGAGGCCGTTTGCCGATC
Source organism: uncultured Eubacteriales bacterium (assembly GCA_900314565.1). Taxonomy (GTDB): domain Bacteria; phylum Bacillota; class Clostridia; order Lachnospirales; family Lachnospiraceae; genus Chordicoccus. The sequence goes on along the minus strand of OMVU01000042.1, from coordinate 2,673 downwards.
TGGTCTTTCCCGAATCGGCCTGATAGAAGCGCTCGAATACCATTTCCAGTTCCGCGCGGCTCATGCCGATTCCCGTATCCGTCACTTCCAGGAGCAGATTGATTCCGTAGTCCCGTTCCTCCGGTGTGATATGGACATATACGCCTCCCTCTTCCGTGTACTTGAGGGCGTTGTCGATCAGATGCCTGAATATTTTTTTGAGCTTGGTCACATCGGACCGCATAGTGGACGGGATGTGGGGATCCACATCGATGACGAGTTCGAGATCCGGTCTCTTGAGAGGAGTGATTTCAGCAATGACATCATGCAGCAGGGAAGTGATCATATAATCTTCTTCGTTTACCGCAAGAGAGTTCATGTCGATCTCGGAATAGTCCAGGATATCGCCGATCTGATCCCCGATTTTCTGCCCTGCTTCCATGACGGACAGAAGATCCTTCTTTACATCTTCGTCCTCGACTTTATCGGCACAGATCCTTGAAAGACCGATCACGGCATTGACAGGGGTGCGGATCTCGTGGGAGATATTCGCCAGAAAATCATTCAGTCTTTCTGTCGTTTCCTGCATTGCCTGCTTCTCTTCTTCCGACTTATCCATAATGGATACCCACTGACTGATGATTTTCCGTGCAAGGAAGCAGATCACGGTCATAATGATGAAGTGAAGGAGAATACGGGTGATTATCAGGCTGTCAAATTTTTCTCCCTCAAGATACATTGTGATCAGATCGTACAGCATTGCGAGGTAGTAGGTGCACTGGCACAATGTGATCAGACCCGGGATCCCCGTGGAAATAAAGATCAGGATCAGGACGGTCATCAACAGTCCGAGATCGAACGTGCTGGACACATGCGTCCCATAGAAAAAAGTCGACATCATCATGAGAAATGCATAGATCCACACCCTTGCATAGCCTGGGATCGGCCGTCTGATATGGATTACCCAGCATAGGACGACCGATAAGGCGATCAGAATAAGAGCCCACATTTCCCACTTGAGAAGCAGGGATTCGGCGATGAGTAAAATGGCAAAGACCGTATAACAGCCTAAAATAATGAAATGGTTCGAATGAAAATAATCCCTCTTCGGGTTCTGCTGCTCCATAATTACCGCTCCTTCGGCATATACTCCAGACACATCATGGTCAGATCATCGAACTGCTCCATGTCCGAAACGAATTCATTTACTGCCTGCCGGACTCCGTGCAGGATCTGCTTTGGAGATTCATTTGCATGGGCGTTCAGCGCCTCCAGCATACGGGTCGTCCCGAAAAGCGCGTTTTCGGCGTCCGTGGCTTCGGGAACGCCGTCCGTGTATACAAACAGCTTTGAACCCGGATACATCTGCAGACTGTGCTCATGGTACTTTACTCCCGGCATACCGCCGACGACCAGTCCGTGCCTGTCTCTGAACAGTTCGAACTGCCCGTCTGCATGCATCAGCGCGGGGTATTCATGGCCTGCGTTCGCAGTCGTGAGCAGGCCGGTGGATATATCGAGGATCCCCAGCCATACCGTCACGAACATTTCCTCGGGATTATTGGCACAGATGGCTTCGTTCGTATCCTGAAGGATCTGAGCCGGAGATTTTCCGCTTTTCGCGTTGTCAGCCAGAATGATCTTGGAAGCCATCATGAAAAGTGCTGCCGGTATTCCTTTTCCGGAGACATCGGCGATCAGCAGGCACAGATGGTCCCTGTCGATAAAAAAGAAATCAAAGAAGTCACCGCCGACTCCCCTGACCGGATCCATGCTGGCGTAAATGTCGAATTCCTTTCGTTCCGGAAAAGCAGGGAAAATGCCCGGCAGCATCGCTGACTGAATGCGGGAGGCCATCGCAAGTTCCGAACGGATGCGTTCGTTTTCCTGTTCCAGATCGTGCTGGAGCCTGACCAGATCAATTGTATGCCGGACCCGGAGAACGAGGACGTCCGGGATGAAGGGCTTTTTGATGAAATCCATGGCGCCGAGAGCCAGTCCATGTGTCTCGGCATCCTGACTGTCATCTGCTGTCAGGAAGATGACAGGGATTTTTTCAGACGGATTCATCTGTTCCTGCAATCTTCTCATCGTCTCAAATCCGTCAAGTCCCGGCATCTTGATATCCAGAAGAATCAGATCCGGTTTGTTTGTCTTGATATAATCAAGCAGTGCCATGCCTGATTTAAGGGCTGTTACCCGCATATTATTCTTGCTGAGGATCCGCCCGGCCATTTTAAGGTTGGTAATATCATCATCTACAACGACTACCCAATCCATGGAATATACCTCCTGCCTGCAGCCACGGTTCTTTTTGGTCAAATAGGCTGCGTTGATTTGAGTTCCTCTGATTGCTGTCTATCCCTTTTATCATACCATGATTTTGAACGGCAATCAGCTAAAAAGTCCCGGGAACACAGATGAAAAGCAGGTGCAGTATTTGCAGGCCTGGAAGAGCTTTGTGTTTTTCTTCGTGAGCTTTGGTATCTCAATAGCTATTCCTGAACTATTCTTGAACAATTCTTGAATTTGTTCGCTGTATATAAGTACTGTTAGTCGGCTGCTTAGGTACGGTGGTAGATTATTCGAAATTTGTTAGTCAAGTCTTATATTTGGTGTAAATTGCCTCAGGCATAATGCAATGCGTTCTTCTTTGAAAAGGGAGCGGGAACAAAGTCAAGGGTCTGCCCGCGA
>OMVU01000057.1 GCA_900314565.1 uncultured Eubacteriales bacterium | reverse complement strand
CAGTACCGGTACTTACATGTTAAGGCTCTAAATGGAGGCGTGAATAATGGCAGATAAAGTTACAGCTGATATCGGATTTGAAAAACAAATATGGAATGCGGCATGTGTACTTCGTGGCAATATGGATGCTTCGGAGTATAAAAATGTTGTTCTTGGGTTGATTTTCTTGAAATACATTTCAGACCGATTTGAGGCAAAGTATCAAGAACTAGTTGAGGAAGGAGACGGCTTCGAGGAAGATATCGACGAGTATACTTCTGAGGGTATCTTCTTTGTGCCCATCGGTGCCAGATGGAGCGAGATAGCAGCGAAAGCGCATACTCCTGAGATTGGTGTTGTGATCGATGATGCCATGAGGGCCATAGAGAAAGAAAACAAGCGTCTGAAAGATATACTTCCAAAAAACTTTGCTCGTCCGGAGCTTGATAAGCGCCGCCTTGGTGACGTTGTGGATTTGTTTACCAATGTCAAAATGATTGAGCATGGTGACGAGAAAGATATTCTTGGCAGGACCTATGAGTATTGTCTTTCAATGTTTGCGGAACAAGAAGGTAAGCGCGGCGGTGAGTTCTTTACCCCTTCCTGTGTTGTTCGCACACTCGTTGAGGTGCTTCAGCCTTATAAAGGCCGTGTATATGATCCTTGCTGTGGAAGCGGTGGCATGTTTGTACAGTCGGCAAAATTTGTCGAGAGTCATAGTGGAAATATAAACAATATCGCAATTTATGGCCAAGACTCTAATCCTACAACTTGGAAAATGGCTCAGATGAATTTAGCAATCCGCGGTATTGAACCGGATTTGGGAGCATATGCAGCTGATACTTTCCTTGATGACCGCCATCCAACTATGAGAGCGGACTTTATCATGGCAAATGCTCGTGAAGTATTTGGACTAACCGCCAGAAACCGCATAAATAAAGGCTTTCCTGGGCATACGCCTCTTTTTTTATGCCCTGAGACAAGGGCTGTGAGGCACCGGATGGCAGCATAGAGGCAGATGCGCCGGGGCTGGCGCAGAGAAAACTGAATAACGAGTACAGGCAATAAGACGTTTATTTGTTTCCCTCCGGGGACTCAGGTAAACGTCTTTTTTTATTGCCTATACATACGGAGGGACGATATGAGTTTCGATTATTTTTACGGTCCGGATGATGCAGAACAGTATTCGTTCTACCGTATTCCGAAGAAGCTGATCACCGGGGATGAGTTCCAGGAGATCAGTACAGAGGCGAAGCTGCTGTACGGGCTGATGCTCGACCGACTCCAGCTGTCCATACGGAACCAGTGGTTTGACGCTCTCAACCGCGTCTATATCATCTACACGGTCGAAGACATCATGACCGATCTTCACTGCGGAAATCAGAAAGCCTGCAAGATGCTCTCGGAGCTGGAGAACAAAATCGGGCTGATCAAACGGAAGCGTCAGGGGTTGGGAAAGCCCTCCCTGATCTACGTGCTGAAGTTTTCCACAGGTAATCCACAGAATGATTCGGAATCACATTTCAAGAAATGTGAAAATCACACTTCTGGGGATGTGAAAACCACATCTCTGGACGTGTGGAAATCACACGGAAATAATACTGAACTTAATAATACTGATTTGAACAAGACCAATCCTATCTATCCATCGCCGGAAGCACAGCCGGTATCGGCAAAGATCAGCGTTTCGATTGATGGGATGGGAAGGGATGAGATGGATGAGCGGGAATCGTATGAGGAATATTTCAGAGATCATCTTTCCATTGAAGACCTGAAGATCAGTTATCCGTATGACCACGGACGCATTGAGGAGATCGTGGAGCTTATGGTCGATACCGTATGCAGCAAAGCAAAGACGATCCGCTGTGCCGGTGAAGACAGACCGACAGAAGTCGTGAAGAGCCGGTTTATGAAGCTGGGATATGAGCATATCCAGTATGTCCTGGACTGTATCCATGAGAACACCACGGATATCCGCAACATCAAGGCATATATGCTCACAACGCTGTATAACGCGCCGCTGACCATCGACCACTACTATCAGACGAAGGTCAACCACGACTTATACGGCTGGAGAGAATAGGAGGACGTATGAAGGACAAACCAACAGTGATCTGTGTCGTCAACCAAAAAGGCGGCACGGCAAAGACGACGACGGTGGAGAACCTCGGAATCGGGCTTGCGCGGGAGGGAAAGAAGGTGCTTCTGGTGGACACTGATCCGCAGGGGTCGCTGACGATCAGCCTTGGATATCCCAGACCGGACGATCTGGAGACCACACTGTTCGATCTCCTGAACAAGACGATCAACGAAGACGCGATACAGCCCGCGGAAGGGATTCTTCACCAGCAGGAAGGCATCGACCTGATCCCGGCAAACATCTCTCTTGCCGGTCTTGAGGTGGCGCTGGTCAACACGATGAACCGGGAACGGATTCTGAAACAGTTCCTGGAGCCGGTCAAAAAAGATTATGACTATGTACTTCTGGACTGTATGCCCAGCCTTGGGATGCTGACCGTCAATGCGCTGGCAGCGGCGGACACCACGCTGATCCCGGTGCAGGCCAATTACCTTTCCGCGAAGGGGCTGGAACAGCTGCTCCAGACGATCAACAAGGTGAAGCGGCAGATCAATCCGAAGCTGCGGATTGAAGGCATCCTGCTGACCATGGTGGACAGCCGGACGAATTACGCCAAAGAGATTTCTTCCCTGATCCGTGATACCTACGGCGGCAATATCAAGGTATTCAATACCGAGATTCCCCGTTCGGTCAGGGCCGCGGAGATCAGCTCCGAAGGGAAAAGCATTTTCCTGCATGATCCCAAAGGGAAAGTCGCGGAGGCATATCAGAAACTGACAAAGGAGGTGCAGGCCAATGCCGAAAAAAGGCGCAAACATCAGCTTGAGCAGCTACGATGACATTTTCTCGACCGAGGAAAGCCGTGCTGACCAGGCGGCGGAGAAGGTGCAAGAAATACCGCTTTCCGAGCTGCGTCCGTTCAAAAATCACCCGTTCAAGGTGCTGGATGACGAATCCATGGAACGGACCGTGGAAAGCATACGCCGGTACGGTGTCATGGTTCCGGCCATTGCAAGACCGTCGCCGGAGGGCGGCTATGAAATGATCTCCGGCCACAGGCGGCATCATGCTTCCGAGCTTGCCGGGAAAGAGACTATGCCGGTGATCGTCCGGGAAATGGACGACGACGCGGCGACAATCCTGATGGTGGACAGCAACTTGCAGCGTGAAGAGCTGCTACCCAGTGAGAGGGCGTTCGCCTATCGGATGAAGAACGAAGCCATGAAGCGGCAGGCCGGACGGCCCGGAAAAGAAAATGTGGGACAAGTTGTCCCAGATTTCTTTGGGAAGCGGACAACGGAGCTGATCGGTGAGGCTGCCGGGGAAAGCTACAAGCAGGTACAGCGGTTTATCCGCCTGACATACCTGATTCCGGAGCTTCTGGATATGGTCGATCAGAGGAAGCTGGCGTTCAATCCAGCGGTGGAGCTTTCCTACCTGAAGCCGGAGGAACAAAAGGACTTCATGGAGGCCATGGACTACGCGCAGGCAACGCCGTCCCTGTCCCAGGCGCAGCGGATCAAGAAATACAGTCAGGAAGGCAAATGCTCACTGGATGTGATGTGCGCGGTCATGGATGAGGTCAAAAAGGACGATATGAGCAAGGTCACGATCTCCCATGAAGTGCTTCGGAAGTATTTCCCGAAGTCCTACACGCCGAAACAGATGGAGGACACGATCATCCGGCTGCTGGAACAGTGGCAGCGGCGAAAACAGAGAGAACAGGCAAGGTAACGGTCATTTCTTCGCAACAATGCAGAGAGATGGCCGTTTTTTTTATTTCACGAAGGGAGAAAACACAGATGACAAAAGCGGAACAGAAAAGAATTGAAAAGGCAGCTAGGGAGGCATTCACAAAGAAAGCCTTTGGGTATGTGCTGGACGCGATCTTTGAAAGCTCAGTAAAAAACAATGGCAGCCCGCAGATCAGAGTGGCTCTGAAGAAAGGCAACCGTTATATTGCTTTCCACCGGTACGCGCAGGATTTCAATATCCAGCTTTACAGCAGCGGCGACGTGGATATCGAGTTTAAGGAGTTCTGCCACCAGACCCGTCTTTACCGGATATTTGAGTACAACAGCAATACGGACGTACAGGAAGCGTTCCTGGAGCAGTTCCGCAAAGATGTGCTCATAGTGATCACGGAATTTATAGAGCAGGCGGACTGGCATATCGTTCTGGATTACCTGCCGCTGGAGTACACCGAGAACTGGCGGGATATTTTTATCGACTCTCTGGAGCCGGCAGCTAATCCCCAGGAACCGTTCCGGTGGAAGCCGGACTGGGTAAACCCCTACGGGGATGAAGAAGAATCAGTGCAGTAACGGTCATTTCTTCGCAGCAATGCAAAGGGATGGCCGTTTTTTTATTTCAGCCACAAGGAGGAAAACGGCATGTACAGATTAAATGAGAAACCCCAGAAGAAGCACGAAGGCACAGAGAAATGGAAGGCGCACTTCACAAAGCCCAATCCGATGGGCGAGGTCAGGATGCTTTCCGTCGATCCGCAGTGCGGCATCAAGATGATCGGCCGCTACAGTGATGAGGCATTCGACATCTTTTCGGATGACGATGAAGCGATCTTCTATCTCCAACCGGATAACATTTTCCTGAGCTGCCTGACATCCGACCTGATACGTGTCGGCAAGCGTGTATATCTCATGGGCGATGCAGTCGCCTACAAGCTGAACCGCGAGGACGACTACGCGGACATGAGTTCCGACGAAATGGCAGAGACCTGCCTGGAGCTGATGGAACGGATGCAGCGCGTGAGGATTGGGCAGTTTTGCTTTTCAGTGATTGATCTGACAGACGAAATTAAGGAGGACAGGTTCGATGAAGAAGAATAACAGGAATGCCGCCGCGAGGGCGGCTGTAACAAAGCAGGACATGAACCGCCAGAACAACACTGTTCGCAGGATGATGGCCTATCAGGAGAGGATGGTGAAGAAGCCTTGCAGGAAGAAGTTGAAAACAGGACAGTAAACCTGGCAATCAGCACGTCGCGGCTGTCGGCAAGGACAATCGTTGCCGGAATCCGCATGTATCTCCAGCACCAGAGGAACGCGGCTGCGAAGAAGCCGGCCAAGGTGGAGGGAGTGCATGGGAAACAGACGGTCAAAGAGCTGATCGGACAGAATCAGGGCGTTTCGCGCATGCCCCTGGGAGATGCCAGCATCCGGGACTTTGAGCGGGAAGCCAGAAAGTACGGCGTAGATTTTGCCGTCACGAAGGATAAATCCGTGCATCCGCCGCAGTATACCGTTTTCTTCAAAGCGAGGGATAACGACGCATTGCAGCAGATTGCGGATTCCCTGATGGCAAAGCAGCTGAACGCGGAAAAGAAGCCAAGCATCGTGAAGCAGCTTGAAAAGCTCAAATCGCTGGTCGCTTCCCTGCCGTCCAAGGTACGCCATAAGGAACAGGAACATTCCCTGTGACAAAGAATGAACTGAAAAAGAAAATCATCCTGCATATCCCCTATGTGGCGGCAGGATTGCTGGCAACGAATTTCGGGGAAGCATGGAGGCTTGCCGAAGGGGCCAACGCATCGGAGAAAACGCTGTCCCTGATCTCTACCCTGGGGGTGGCCTTCAGCAATCCCCTCCCCAGCCTGCATCCGCTTGACCTTATGATCGGTATCATCGTCGGCGTAGTCCTCCGCTTTGCGGTCTATATGAAGGGCAAGAACGCCAAGAAGTACCGGCACAACACGGAATACGGCTCTGCACGCTGGGGGACGCATAAGGACATCGAGCCATTTGAAGACCCGGTGTTCCAGAACAACGTGATCCTGACCCGGACGGAATGGCTGATGATGAGCAACCGTCCGAAGAATCCGGCTAACGCACGGAACAAAAACGTGCTGATCGTAGGCGGCAGCGGCTCCGGCAAGACAAGGTTTTTTATTAAGCCCAATATTTTACAAATGCATAGTTCCTATGTCGTAACCGATCCGAAAGCCAGTCTGCTCAACGAATGCGGAAAAGCATTGCAACGCGGCGCTCCGAAGCTGGATGAGAAAGGAAATCCAGTGAAAGATAAAAACGGGAAGGTCGTCTATGAGCCCTACCAAATCCGGGTCTTTAATACAATCAACTTCCGCAAGTCGCAGCACTATAACCCCTTCGCCTATATCCACAGCGAAAAGGATATCCTGAAGCTGGTCACGGCTTTGATTGCCAATACCAAGGGTGACGGGAAAGCCGGTGACGAGTTCTGGACGAAAGCGGAAACGCTGCTCTATACCGCGCTGATCGGCTATATCCACTATGAAGCGCCGGAGAACGAACAGAACTTCGCAACGCTCCTGGAAATGTTGAACAGCATGGACGTGCGCGAGGATGATGAGGATTACCAGAATCCCGTCGATATGATGTTTGAGGCGCTGCGGAAAAAGAATCCGAACCACTTTGCGGTACGGCAGTTCGTCAAATTTAAGATGGCTGCCGGCAAGACCTTAAAAAGTATTCTGGTGAGCTGCGGCGCACGCCTTGCCCCGTTCGATATTCAGGAAGTCCGGGATATCACGATGTATGACGAACTGGAGCTGGATAAGCTGGGAGACCGGAAAACGGCGCTGTTTCTGCTGATGTCCGACACGGATTCCACCTTCAACTTTTTAATCAGCATGATCTACACGCAGCTGTTCAACCTGCTGTGTGAGAAAGCGGATGACGTGTACGGCGGCAGGCTCCCGGTGCATGTGCGCTGCCTGATCGACGAGTGCGCGAACATAGGCCAGATACCGAACCTGGAAAAGCTGGTGGCAACGATCCGAAGCCGTGAGATTAGCGCCTGCCTTGTCCTTCAGGCAAAGTCACAGCTGAAAGCGATCTACAAGGACAACGCCGATACCATTGTGGGCAATATGGATTCCCAGATTTTCCTCGGCGGCAGCGAACCGACGACGCTGAAGGATCTGAATCAGGCACTCGGAAAAGAGACGATTGATACCTACAACACCGGTGAGAACCGGGGACGGGAGCAAAGCCACTCCCTTAACTACCAGAAGCTTGGTCACGACCTCTTATCCGTTGATGAGCTGGCGGTGCTGGACGGCAGCAAGTGCATCTTGCAGCTGCGCGGCGTCCGTCCGTTCCTTTCGGAGAAATACGATCTGACGAAGCACCCGAACTATTTCCTGACTTCCGACGCGGACAAAAAGAACGCTTTCGATATCGAAAAGTTCCTGTCCCGGAAGCTGACGCTCCGCGCGGATGACCGCTACACCGTGGTCACGCCAGATGAAACGACCTGACAACTGAATACCGGACGATGCGGACGGCCCTCTGTTTTGAAAGCAGGGGGCCTTCTTCATGCCCAGAAGGAGGCGGATATGGATTCCACAAGCTACCGGGCCAGGGCTCCCGACAGGTAGAGCCTGACCCATTCGGCACAGCCGACGCACCACGATCACAGCAGCTGCATTCAACAATAAGAAAAGAATGGAGGAAAGAGACCCAAGGACGCCTGAAACGGCGGCAGCTGCTGGCAGAAACAATATCCCTTTGGGTTTCAAAAATCACTATGGCATTTTTCAACAGCGCAGTAGGTGTTCTTCAGACACTCGTAATCGCCCTTGGGGCCGGCCTCGGAATCTGGGGCGCGATCAACCTTCTGGAAGGGTATGGCAATGACAATCCGGGCGCGAAGTCCCAGGGCATGAAGCAGCTTATGGCAGGCGGCGGCGTTGCCCTGATCGGCACCACTCTTGTCCCGCTTCTTGCCGGACTGTTTGGATAATCACGGAGGGAAACCGCTAAATGGACACAATATTTCAGGCAATCACCGATTGGCTGAAAGAAATGCTCGTTAGCGGTATCATGGACAGCCTTTCCGGGATGTTCGACGCCGTGAACCAGCAGGTCGCAGACGTGGCATCCCAGGTCGGAACATCCCCGGCAGGTTTCTCGCCGGGGGTGTTTTCCATGATACGGAATGTATCGGAATCTGTGATCATCCCCATCGCAGGGCTGATTCTGACATTCATAGCCTGCTATGAGCTGATTCAGCTGATCATTGATCACAATAACTTAGCCAACTTTGAGACATGGATTTTCTTCAAATGGATCTTCAAGACCTTTGTTGCCGTAATGCTGATCACGAACACCTTCAACATCACCATGGCGGTATTCGACGTGGCACAGCATGTCATCAACAGCGCCGGAGGCATTATAGGCGGCAGCACCGCCGTGGACGCGGCTGCCCTTGCCGGTATGCAGGACACGCTGGAGGCCATGGAAATCGGGCCGCTGATCGGTGTCTACATGGAAGTGCTAATCCTCGGCATCGGCATGAAGATCATGTCCCTCATCGTTTTCATCATCGTATACGGACGAATGATCGAGATTTACCTCATGACCAGCCTCGCGCCGATCCCGTTCTCCACGTTCGGGAACCGGGAACAGAGCCAGATCGGGCAGAACTATCTCCGGTCACTGTTCGCGCTGGGCTTCCAGGGGTTCCTCATCATGATCTGCGTGGGCATCTATGCCGTGCTGATTCAAAGCGTTTCCTTCTCGGACAACATCGTGGCTTCCCTCTGGGGAATCATGGGGTACACGGTCCTTCTGTGCTTCACGCTCTTTAAGACCGGGACGCTCGCAAAGTCAGTATTCAACGCGCATTAAGGAGGCACTATGGCAGCGTATATATCCGTTCCCAGGGACCTGGGAAAAGTCAAAACAAAGATATTTTTCAACCTGACCAAGAGGCAGCTGATCTGTTTTTCCATCGCTGCCGCGGTCGGCATCCCGCTGTTTTTCCTTGTGAAGAAAAGCGGGAACGTGAGTCTGGCGGCTCTCACGATGATCGGTGTGATGCTGCCGTTTTTCTTTTTCGCCATGTACGAGAAGGACGGTATGCCGCTGGAGGTCATCCTGGATCACTTCATCGAAGCGAAATTCCGGAGGCCGAAGGAAAGGCCGTACTGCACCGACAACTATTACACGGCTCTGATACGCCAGTATCAGGCAGAAAAGGAGGTAGAGAGAATTGTTTTCCATTCCGAGAAAAAAGCCAAAGGAAAACGTCCGGCTGGAACTGCCAAAGTCGCTCAGCAAAAAGGAGCGAAAGCAGGTAGAGCGGATCATCGCGGACGCAAAGAAAAATGACGGCGTTCCGCGCACGGCGCAGCAGTCGATCCCGTTCCAGCGGATGTTCCAGGACGGCATCTGCCGTACCGGCAATAACTACTACACTAAGACGATCCAGTTTCAGGACATCAATTATCAGCTTGCCCAGCAGGAGGATAAGACGGCCATTTTCGATGAATGGTGCGGGTTCCTGAACTTCTTTGACAGCTCCGTCCACTTTGAGCTTTCGTTCATGAATCTCAGCACGGACGCGGCGGACTTTGAAAAGAATATCCGCATCCCGCTGAAAAACGACGGTTTCAACGATGTCCGCGAGGAATACAGCAGGATGCTGCGGACGCAGCTCTCGCAGGGCAACAACGGCCTGACCAAGACCAAGTATCTGACGTTCGGCATCGAGGCGGATTCCATGAAGCAGGCAAAGCCGAGGCTGATCCATATCCAGACCGACCTTCTGAACAATTTCAGGCGGCTGGGCGTGGTGACAAAGGTGCTGACCGGCAAGGAACGCCTGAAGCTGATGCATGACATGTTCCATCTGGGAGATAAGGACCGCTTCTATTTTGAATGGAAGTGGTTGGCGGAATCCGGGCTGTCCGTAAAGGACTTCATCGCGCCGACTTCCTTCTCCTTCCCCGGCGGGCGGACGTTCCGCATGGGTAACCTGTACGGGGCTATGAGCTATCTTGCGATTACGGCTTCCGATCTTTCCGATCAGCTTCTGAAAGACCTGCTGGATATGGAATCGAGCCAGATCGTGACAATGCATATCCGTTCCCTGGATCAGAACAAGGCAATAAAGGAAGTAAAGCACACGATCACGGAGCTGGACCGTTCCAAGATCGAGGAGCAGAAAAAGGCTGTCCGCGCCGGTTACGACATGGATATCATCCCGTCTGACCTGGCTACCTACGGCAGCGACGCGAAAGACCTGCTGAAAGAGCTCCAGAGCCAGAACGAGCGCATGTTCATGGTGACTTTCCTCATCATGAATACCGGGGCGACGAAGCAGGAACTGGACAACAACATCTTCCAGGCATCCAGCATTGCGCAGAAGCACAGCTGCAACCTGCGCCGTCTGGATTTCCAGCAGGAACAGGGCCTTATGAGCAGCCTGCCGCTGGCACAGAACCTGATCGAGATCGAACGCGGCCTGACCACCAGCAGCACGGCGATTTTCGTTCCGTTTACCACACAGGAGCTGTTCCAGACCGGAAAGGAAGCCCTGTATTACGGGCTGAATGCATTGTCCAACAATCTGATCATGGTTGACCGGAAGCTTCTGAAAAACCCGAACGGCCTGATTCTCGGCACGCCGGGTTCCGGTAAATCCTTCAGCGCCAAAAGGGAGATCGCCAATGCTTTCCTGGTGACGGACGACGATATCATCATTTCCGATCCGGAAGCCGAGTATTCCCCGCTGGTGGAGCGTCTGGGCGGCCAGGTGATCCGCGTCAGCCCGACCAGCACGCAGTATATCAATCCGATGGATATCAACATGAACTATTCCGAGGAGGATAACCCGATTGCGCTCAAAGCTGATTTTATCCTTTCGCTCTGCGAACTGGTCGTAGGCGGCAAGGAAGGCTTGCAGCCGATTGAAAAAACGGTTATCGACCGCTGTGTGCATCAGGTTTATCAGTCGTATTTCAACGATCCGAGACCGGACAACATGCCGGTTCTGGAAGATCTGTACGATGAGCTGATGAAACAGGATGAAAAGGAAGCACACCATGTGGCGACTGCCCTTGAAATCTATGTCAAAGGCTCCCTGAATCTCTTTAATCACCGCACTAACGTGGACATTAATAACCGTCTGGTCTGCTATGACATCAAGGAGCTGGGCAAACAGCTGAAAAAGATCGGGATGCTGATTGTTCAGGATCAGGTCTGGGGCCGTGTGACCGCCAACCGTGAGGAAGGTAAATCCACCCGTTACTACATGGATGAGATGCACCTGCTTCTGAAGGAGGAACAGACGGCGGCGTATTCCGTAGAGATCTGGAAGCGCTTCCGTAAGTGGGGCGGTATTCCGACCGGTATTACGCAGAACGTCAAAGACCTGCTGGCGAGCCGTGAGGTCGAGAACATCTTTGAGAATTCGGACTTCATTTATATGCTCAACCAGGCCGTGGGCGACCGCGCGATTCTAGCCAAGCAGCTGAATATTTCCCAACACCAGCTTTCCTACGTCACGCATTCCGGCGAAGGCGAAGGGCTGCTGTTCTACGGGAATGTGATCCTGCCGTTTGTGGACAGGTTCCCGACCGATCTTGAGTTGTATCGTATCATGACGACTAAGCCCGGTGAGGTCGCGGAAGCAAGGGAGGCTGGCTGATGGCAAAGAAAATGAATTTCCGCAATGACATGCGGGAAGCGAAAACCGCAAAAGACAGCGTGGAAGAAGCCGAACGCCTGCCCACGGAAAAAGGTTATACCCGGACAAAGCGTAAGCTGAAAGGCACAAAGCTGAATGAGCAGACACTGCGGCACGGGAAGAAGCCGATTGAAAAGCCGAAACAGTCCGGGAAGCTGAAATCCGCGCTTGTCTCGCAGCAGCTGCATGAGCGGCTGGAACAGGCAGACCAGGACAACAATATCGGCGTGGAGGCAGTCAATCGCGGAACACAGACGGCGGAAGCCGGTGCAGCCGTTGCCAGAGATACTGTCGGCAAGGTGCGTAAGTATGGGGAAAAGCTCCATGATCGGGCAGTAAAGCCGGAAGTCAGTGCCGAAAAGGAAACGCTGCGGCATGTGCAGGAAGAAACCGTGGAAGGGGTAAAAACCACTGCTTCTGCCCGGACTGCGAAAGCCGGGGAAACTGCCGGAAAAGCAGCCAAAGGAGCCGAAAAGTCCAATGCTTTCTCACGCTTCATGCAGAGGCGGAACATCAAACAGGAATACGCGGCAGCGAAGACTGGAAGGAATGTCGGCAATGCGGCATCTCACGGTCTCGCTGTCACACCGACTTTGAAGGAGCGAGTGAGTAAGGTCTTTGCAAAGGCAGGAGGATTTGTGAAAAGCCATGCCGGAGGCATTGCCATCGGCGGGATCTTCATTTTTCTGCTGGTGTTCATCTTTACGCAGATGTCTTCCTGCTCGTCGATGATCGGCGGCTCCGGAGGGACGCTGCTGGGAAGCTCTTATACGGCAGAGGACGAGGATATCCGGGGTGCCAACAGCGACTATACCGCTATGGAGGATGCGCTGCGGAGCCAGATCAACAACATCGAATCCACGCATCCCGGCTATGACGAGTACCGCTACAACCTGGATGAGATCAACCACAATCCTTACGTTCTGACTTCTTACCTGACGGTCATGTATGAGGACTATACGCGGGCGGAAGTACAGACGGCGTTGCAGACTCTCTTTGACAAGCAATACGAGCTGACGCTTGAGGAAGAGGTCGAGACAAGGTATCGCACGGAAACCCGCACAGGGACAACGACGTACACAGACCCGGAGACCGGCGAGACAACCGAGGAAGAATATGAGTATGACGTTGAAGTTCCCTATGACTACTACATCCTGAATGTCACGCTGAAGAACAAGACGCTGGAAGCGGCGGTCTTCTCAGGCGGGATGGATGATGACCAGAGGGAACGCTACAATATCCTGCTTTCCACCTACGGGAATAGGCCGTATCTCTTTGAGGGCGATATCTACGCCAATGTCACGCCGAGCAGCGATTATCTGCACTATGACATCCCGGGCGAAGCCCTGAGTGATGTCCGGTTTGCGCGGATGATCCAGGAGGCAGAGAAATATCTGGGGTATCCGTATGTATGGGGCGGTTCTTCCCCGTCCACGAGCTTTGACTGTTCCGGCTTTGTCTGCTGGGTAATCAACCACTGCGGCAACGGATGGAACTATGGCAGAACGACGGCGGAGGGACTGCGGCAGCAGCTTTCCATCATACCGGCAAGCGAGGCGAAACCCGGAGATATCATTTTCTTCCAGGGTACGTACAACACATCCGGCGCAAGCCATGTCGCGATCTATGTTGGCAACAATATGATGATCCACTGCGGAAATCCAATCCAGTACGCATCTATTGACACAGCTTACTGGCGGCAGCATTTCTACTGCTTCGGCCGTTTATCATAAATTTATGATAAACGGCCTTATCATAAAAAGAGAGTTATCAAAAGTTCCGGTCGGGAGGCCTGAAAATAAGCCATTTCCCACGAAAAAACTTTTGATAACTCTCTGACTTGTCACACATCACTGGCATAATGGTTCTGGCGAACTCCGCGTTCGACTACCAATAAGGCGGTGAGTGTATGAACCCAGTTTCTATCGACTTTCTGGTAACCGATGCAGTCCGTGCGTTTACAGATGCTGGATATACAGAACGAAGTATCAAGTCCATGCAGTACACATGGAACAGCATTATTCGGTTACACAGAGAAAACGGGCTTGATCATTATGATCAGGCCACCATTGACGTGTTTCTTTCTGAGACAGAACAAAAATATCAGTCCAACTCCATTGGACGGATCCGGTATCTCCATCTTGTAAAGACCGCGAATTATCTGACGGATCTTCATGAGTCTGGAGAAATGGATATGGGCGTCCGGAACAGGCCCACAGGCCTTACCACGTATTACAGCTCTATTCTTTCTGAAATCCAGAATCACCCGGAATGGAACGACAAGACCAAGCGTTATACCCGTCAGAATGTCCTGCCATATTTGAAATGGCTTCAATCCAATGGATACGAATCCTTTGCTCAGGTGACGGCCGAAACGATCCGGCAATATTTCCTTGATGGAAGCTCACGGATCTCGGTGAACAGCCGGGCCAACTATCAGCGAACTTTAAGGAAGTTACACGGATTTCTCAAAGAGAAAGGGCTTACTGAAAACGATTTTAAAACAGTTCTCAGTTTTCCTTCTCCCACAGAGCATAAGATAAAGAAACCGATTCCTCATTCAGAAATCGCAGAGGTGCTCAGTATTATTGACAGGTCCTCTGATAAAGGAAAACGTGACTATGCTCTGATACTGCTGGCGGTTGTCCTTGGGCTCCGTGCCGTGGATATCGTGAACCTGACCTTCGATGAGATCGATTGGATCAATGGTGAGATCCGGATCATTCAGTCTAAAACCGGGAAAACCCTGGCACTTCCGCTGACAAAGGATGTTGCCGAGGCGTTACAGGATTATATCCTGAACTCTCGCCCTAAAAGCGGGTTTCCGAACATCTTCCTGACCGTAAAATCCCCCGTAGCACCACTTGGATCTACTCTCCCGTATCAGGCCTTTAATGAATATCGGAAAGCGATAGGTCTGCCACCGGCTCCTTTTCATAGTCTGCGTCGGGCAGTAGGAAGCAACCTGGTCATTGAAGGAATACCCGTGACTACAGTTGCTGAGATTTTAGGCCATTCCGACATCGAACCCACAAAGCAGTATATCTCTCTTGATACGGTTCACCTGAAAGAGTGTGCGCTTGATCTTGCAGATCTCCCTGCTTACAAAGGGGGTGACCGGCCTTGACAGAATACAAAAGCCTCTTCGGACCCCAGATTGAAAAATATATGGAGTTCCGAACTGCCACGGGTTTTTCCGATCACCAGGCCAAGCTTTTGAAGCGATTCGACCAGTATTGTGCCGATTTTCATCCTGCTGCAGTCATTCTCAACCAGAGGATTGCAAAAGGGTGGATCGAATACGAAGCCGTGCATGGTTTTACGGGTCTTGACGCCAAAGCGAGTGCGCTCCGCGGCCTTGCAAGATTTATCGGCGAAGATGCCTATGTCCTGCCGCCAAATCTCATTCCAAAACGCACCCGCTATGTTCCCTATATCCTCACGGATGAGGAACTCCGGCGGTTGTTTGAAGCTGTTGATTGTTATCACCATCCCTTGGATCCTTTCTTTTCGGAGACTGTCCGTGTGTTATTCCGCCTGATTTATGCCTGTGGGCTTCGCCCTAACGAAGGCAGGAATCTGCGGATCTCAGACATCAACTTTGAAACCGGTGAACTCTTCATCACGAAGACAAAACGGAGAAAAGAGCGCATCGTCGTCGCCTCCGATAAAATGTTGACCGTAATGCTTGATTATCGCTATAAGCGTATCCTGCTGGGGACTGATTCAGATGCCTTTTTTGTTCACAGTGATGGACGGCCCGTATCGGCCGGCGAGCTTACGAGATGCATCATCAGATGCTGGAAAAGCGCTAATCCTGCTGTTGACGAAAAAACGCTTCCCCGTATACGCGTTTATGACCTCCGGCATCGATTTGCGTCGGCCACCCTGCAGCGCTGGTTGGACGAAGGGAAAAACCTTTATGCCATGCTCCCTTACCTCAGGGCCTATATGGGCCATGAAAAATTTGAAGATACTGCGTACTATATCCACATCCTCCCGGACCGGCTCCTCAAGTCCCCGGGTGTTGACTGGGAAGCTATAGACAGGATCGGATTGGAGGTTGACCTGTGGAAAAACTGAATTCTTTGTTTCTGATGGTGCATCGCTTTTTATTGGTCTTCCTGCCGGAAGAGAAAAAATGCAGTCCTAACACTGTCCGTTCGTATCGAAAAGCATTGGAACTTCTGTTGGATTACGTTAAAGAACAGCGAGGGGTTCCACTGGCCAAAGTGACTTTTGATATGATCGACCGGGATTTAATGGCTGATTTCCTGAATTATCTCGAACAAAGCCGAGGCTGCAGCGCTGTAACCCGTAATCACCGGCTTGATTGCATTCGTGCTTTTTATAAATATGCCGCCCAGGAAGACATCGCCCTGGTTTTTTACTGTGAAGAGATCCAGAAAGTAAAATCGGCGAAGGTCCCTGAAACCATTGTGGAACATATGAGCACAAACGCAGTCCAGGCCATCCTCTCTCAGCCGGATACATCAACCACACTTGGAAAGAGAGATGCTTTTCTTATGCTGTTTCTTTATAAAACAGGGGCCAGGGTGCAGGAACTGGTTGATGTCAGGTTGTGTGATATTCAATTCGGCGACACGCCCCGCGTGTTGCTTCATGGAAAGGGGGCGAAATCTCGTGCAATACCACTCAGAGATGACGTAGTGCAGCATCTAAAAAAATATCTTGCACTGTTTCACGAGTCGGAGTCACAGTATTCTGTACAGTACCTGTTTTATGTTGTCCGCAACAAGCAGAAAAAACGAATGACAGAGCAGAATGTTCGGAACATCGTCAGTAAATATGGTGCTATGGCCCGTGAAACCAACAAAGAAGTGCCGGAGCAGGTGCACCCTCATCTTTTCCGAAATCCAAACTTTAATAAAATCCAAACTTTCTATTGATTCTCCGCATGATTGCAGGGTTTCACCAACAGAAAGTTGAGATTTTATTTTGAGG
>OMVU01000094.1 GCA_900314565.1 uncultured Eubacteriales bacterium | reverse complement strand
ATGGCAAATCCAGTCATAAACTGTATTCAGTTGTCAAGGAGCAAGCATTGCTTAGCTGCCGGAGTCGGGATTTCCCGACTTTTGGCGACATAATCATATTATTATTCCAATTTCCGTACTATTTCCAATTCAGCTCTCTTTTCTTTGTTCGGATGGTTTTTGTTCGATTTATCTCAGTTCTTAAAGTGCCTGCACCGCCCACAGAGGAATATTGACCATCCAGTTCTGCTCTCTTGCTCCCGACATAGACACCCGCACTGCATATCCCGGGTGAAACTTTTCAACATAAACCTGAAGGCTCTTTGACTTCAGATTTTCTTCTGCCTTTACTTCAATGGGGACAATATCACTGCCCCGCTGAACAAGAAAATCTGTTTCGTAAGTCGACTTCTCCCCAGCATAATAATACGGGGTGTATTTTGTGGCAGAAATAAGCTGCTGCAGTACATATTGTTCGGCAAGCGCACCTTTAAATTCCTCAAAGACATCATTGCCATGGAGCACGCTCTGAAAATCCAGATTGCTCATTGCTCCAAGCAGCCCCACATCCAGCAGAAACAGTTTGAATGCCGCCATATCCACATAAGATTTCAACGGCATTCCCGGTTTTGTCACTTTATTAACGCGATAAACAAGCCCTGCATCGACCAACCATTGTATTGCTATTTCAAACTCCTTCATCCTTCCACCAGGCTTTATTTGTCCAAAGAAGAATTTACGGTTCTCCTTAGCCAGCTGAGAAGGGATTGCATTCCATGTCATACGAATTCTGGGAAGCTGTGACGGACTCACATGCTTTCCAAAATCACCTTCATATTGTCTGACGATTGCTTCCTGAATTTCCCGAACTGCAATCGGATCCCGATCCTGTCGAAACGCATCTACTGCCTCAGGCATTCCCCCTACATACAGGTATTCTCGCAAATAATCCCGGTATCGCTCCCCAAACAGATTAATTTCCGGATTCTTCCAGTCCTTCAAGTATCCAGCCAGTGCAGTTTCATCCATGGCCAGCAGATATTCTTCAAAACTCATAGGATACAAATGAAGTTCATCCACCTTTCCTACAGGAAATGAAATTCCCTCATGCACGGCTACTCCAAGTAAAGAACCTGCAGCGATCACAGCGTATTCCGGAGCATCTTCACAGAAATATTTAAGAGATTCAACCACCTTCATCGCAGACTGTACTTCATCAAAAACCAGCAGCGTATCTGTTGCTGAGATTTTCATATGAAGCTCAATTTCCAGTGCATTCAAGATTCGTCGCACGTCATAATCCTGTTCGAAGACTGCTGCAATTCTCTTATTGTTATAAAATGAAACATAGGCAACATTCCTGAAGCAGACCCTTCCAAATTCTTTCATGAGCCAGGTCTTCCCAACCTGCCGGGATCCCCATAAAATCAGCGGCTTTCGTCTCCTGCTTTCTTTCCATTTCCTCAGCTGCATCATCATCAGTCGTTCCATAGGATTCCCCCTTCCACTCTTTCTGAGAGTAGCATAACACAAATTCCGACGAAAAAGTGTATCATTTTAACATTTTTTCGTCGGAAAAAGCGTTGTGCGGCATTCCGTGCCCGGCTCCCCATAGCCAGTATCCCTTCTTCATGGTTCTCACCCTGCCGGTTCCCGTCCGGACACACATCTTTTTACGAGCTTTTTACAAAACTATCCCTTTGACTTTTACAGGGGCATGTTACAATGCCTTCACTTCGCAAAAAATCAAGAACGCCCCGGCGTTCTTACCGAGCCGCGCAGGGTGCAAAGCACCTTTCTCTTTGCGCGGCTGCGATCCGCAAAAGGAGATAACATGACTCTGTTCGAAATCTTTACTTTACTTGGCGGCGTGGGACTCTTCCTCTACGGGATGAGCCTGATGTCCGAGGGATTGAAACAGGCAGCCGGCAACAAGCTCCGGTCTATACTGGAACAGGCGACTGCGAACCGTTTCGTCGCTGTTGTCGTAGGTATCCTCGTGACACTTCTGATCCAGAGTTCCTCCGCGACTGACATGATGGTCATCAGCTTCGTCAACTCAGGTCTTATGACCCTTTCACAGGCAATCGGCGTCATCATGGGAGCCAATATCGGAACAACTGTGACCGCTCAGATCACAGCCTTTAATCTGAGCGATTACGCGCCCTTCATCCTCTTTATCGGCGCGATCCTCTTTCTTTTTGTCAAGAAGAGCGGAATAAAATATACGGGTTCAATTATTCTCGGATTCGGAATGCTGTTCTTCGGTATTGCCGTGATCAAGTCAGCGATCGTCCCGCTGTCAAAGAGTGCCGCGTTTATTTCATTCCTCTCGAAGCTGGAGAATCCTGCAGTCGCGGTGCTTTTCGGTGTCATGTTTACCGCGCTCCTGCAGAGTTCTTCGTCGTCGGTCGTCATTTTCCAGACCTTTACAGTACAGGGACTGATCGGTTTTTCCATGGCTGTGTATCTGGTCATCGGGGCCGCCATCGGTTCCGTTACCCCGAATCTTCTGGCATCGCTGACGACCAACAGGAACGGCAAGCGCAGTGCCGTATTGAATCTTTTGTTCAATTTGATCCGTGCTGCCCTGATGCTCCTCCTGATCACGATATTCCCGGGCTTCACAAAAATGATTCAGAATCTCTCACCCGGAAATGTCGGTCATCAGGTCGCAAATACGCACTCTATTTTTGCGGTTCTGGCGGTCCTCATCGAGTTCCCGTTTGCAAATCAAATCGTGGCGCTGTCAAAGAAAGTGGTTCCGGTTCTTCCGGATGAAAGCCGCTCCGTTGAGGACAGAAAGCTCCTCTATCTTGTCCAGACCGGAGGACTTCCTTCCTCCGTAGCCATCCAGCAGGCAAAACTCGAACTGCTTCGAATGGGCGGTCTCGCACGGGAATGCCTGGACACTGCGATACGCTGTTTTTTCACCCAGAATGAACGTCTGGCGGAATCTGTGGCCGAGATCGAGGAGACGATTGATATCCTCACAGATAAAATTCAGGAACGTCTGATCTCTCTTCGTTCGAACGAATATCCTCCGGGGGACGCAGGCAGGTTATCTCAGCTCCTTCTGGTGGCTTCGGATATAGAGAGGATCTCGGATTATGCGGAAAACATCGCAGAATACGCCGGTACATTTAAAGCCCGGAAAGCAGTCATGTCAGATACAGCATTGGAGGAACTTCGAAATCTGGGCGAAGCCGCTCTGAAATCCATCGATTATTCTCTTAACATTTTTGAAAGCGAAGATGCGGGAACTCTGTCAAAAGCGGATCAGCTGGAACAGGAAGTCGACGATCTGCAGACGAACTGTGTAAATGCCCATATACAGCGGCTCATGAGTGAAGTATGTCACCCGGTCGCCGGAGTCATTTTTACAGATATGGTTACAGACCTGGAGCGTTGCTCCGACCATGCAGTCAATATCGCTCACGCACTCATTGATCATACAGATCATACAGAGCACTGAAACCGGATTTTCAGCAGAAGATTCCGCAGTCACATACGCCGGGAGGAAGCTGTTCTGATCCTCATGCAAAGAGGAGAAAGATCCTTCACGCCTCGCGCAAAGAAGATGCTTCGCACCTCGCGCAGTGCGGATGGAATGCGGAGTTGACCCTTATGCTGACTGCCGATGCACGGCAGGAAAGGAAAATATATGGCTTTAATCTATATCATTGAAGATGATCAGAGTATCCGCGAGATAGAGTCGATCGCTCTCAAAAACAGCAATTATAACGTGGCAGCTTTCGATCGGGCTGATAAGTTCTTCCGTTCTATGGAAGAGCTCCTTCCCGATCTTGTTCTTCTTGATATTATGCTCCCGGACCAGGACGGTTATGAAATCATCCGGAAGCTCAGAAAAAATCCGCTTACTTCGAAAATCCCCGTCATCATGGTGACCGCAAGGACCACAGAAATCGACCTGATCAGAGGTCTGGACAGCGGCGCAGACGACTATATACGGAAGCCGTTCTCCATCATGGAGCTTCTCTCCCGGGTGCGGGCACTGCTCCGTCGGACGACAGAGAACACCCGCCTGATCTGTGTGGGAGATATCCGTCTGGATCAGGAACGTCATACAGTACATGCCGGCGAAACGCAGGTCGACCTCACCTTTAAGGAATTCGAACCGCTGCGCTTCCTGATGATCAATTCGAAAGTCGTCCTGTCCCGGGAGACCATTATGCAGGCAGTATGGGAATCGACCTATTCGGGCGAGACACGCACAGTGGATATGCATATCAAATCGCTCAGGCGCAAACTGGGAGCCTGCGGAAACCAGATCGGTACCGTCAGGAATGTAGGGTACGTTATTTCATGAAACAGAAGATCAATCTCTATTTATCACTTATCGCTTTAGTAGCCGTACTTTCAACCACAATAGGTATCACACTCGTCTATTACAGCCTGTTCCAGACACAGGTCAAAAAAGACCTTGCCCTGTACACCCGTCTCCTGGCAGACACAGGCGTCTTTCAGTCTGCTTATGCCGGAACAGAGGATGTGAATGCCTACGTGGAAAACGCTGCGCTGATAGAGCTGAAACGCGATAATCCAAGAATCACCTGGATCTCGGGCGACGGCACGGTGCTCTATGATAACGGGACTGACGTCTCCAACCTTGCCAACCATCTGGACCGCCCGGAGATCCGGAAAGCGATCGAGACCGGATCCGGTGAAACTGTTCGCCGCTCAGACACATTCAATCTGAATACCTTTTACTATGCGCTTCAGCTGGAAGACGGAACCATTCTCCGCACCTCGGCTCAGGCGAGCTCCATAAGCAATGTCTTCGTCAGTTCCCTTCCCGTGATTTTCGGCATCTGTGCAGTCTTTCTGGTGATCTGTATTACTTTAGGCCATTTTCTCTCTCTTCAGCTTCTGAAGCCTCTGAACGTTATGGCTGAGCATCTCGATTCACCCATGAAGACTACAGTCTACAGAGAACTCCAGCCTTTCGCTGACAAGATCCGCACTCAGCATGAAAACATCCTGGAGGCGGCATCCGTTCGTCAGGACTTCACCGCCAATATTTCTCATGAACTGAAGAAACCCCTTACAGCCATTTCCGGCTACTCAGAGCTGATTGAGACCGGTATGGTGAGCGGTGATCAGATTCCCCACATAGCGGCGCAGATCCACCATAATTCCAATCGTCTTCTGTCCCTCATCAACGACATCATACGCCTGTCCGAGCTGGACCATAAGGAACTTCCGAGAAAGTTCGCACCTGCAGATTTAAAGACGATCGCTGAAAACTGCAGCTCCAACCTGCGCGTCAGTGCGGAGAAACACCACCTGTCACTCTCCTGCCAATGCCGTTCTGCAGTCCTGTCAGCAGACAGTGATCTCTTGAAAGAGCTCCTTGAGAACCTGATCCAGAACGCTATCCAGTACAACCGTGAAAACGGTTTTATTGTTGTGCGGACCGGGCTGCAGGACGGCTGTCCCTTTCTCTCCGTACAGGACAGCGGGATCGGCATACCGAGGAGTGAGCGGGAACGGATCTTCGAGCGCTTCTATCGAATAGACAAAAGCCGGTCCCGCGAAACAGGCGGAACCGGCCTTGGGCTGGCTATTGTGAAGCATATTGCTGAAATACATGATGCAAAGATCACTGTAGACAGTGAGGTGGGACAGGGAACCTGCATTACTGTGCTGTTCAAGGCGTCAGCACCCGGCAATCAGAATCCTTCTGCAATTTGATCTCTGACGAAAAAATGTGTCGGATTAACAGATTTCCGTCAGAAAATGTGCATTGCGTCATACCGCTCTTCAGATGTGGAGCTTGTATACTCCATCATGTTAAGACTCCCAGCAGGGATTCATACAACGTAATGGATCCTGTTTTCGTCGAATCGGTCCTCCTGTGCCTTTTTCGTCCCGGCAGGATATCCCAGCACAAAGATGGAGAATGCTTCCAGATCGTCAGGTAGCTCCAATATCTCTCTTAACGCATCCATTCTTTCCTGCTGCGGAGCTATTCCAAGCCACACTCCGCCAAGGCCGAGCGCATCAGTCATCAGCCACATATTCTCCTGAGCGATCGCCATATCAATATGTGCATACTCCGGAAGCCAGAGTCCTTTCTTTCTGTATACCGGCACGATCGCTGCCGGAGCGTTCGCGGCACAGCCCGCATATCGGTGAGATTCAGACAGCGCAATCAGCTTTTCCTTATTCGTGACCACGTAAAATTCCCACGGCTGCTGGTTTCCACAGGAAGGCGCCTGCATGCCGGCTCTTAAGATCTCCGTGATCTTCTCCGACTCCACCGGCCGGTCTTCGTATTGTCTCACACTGACTCTTGTGTATATATTGTTCATATTCCCTCCTTCGCTTTCTTTTGCGTATCAATCACTTACGTATGCTTTTCCCGCTGATATTCCGTCCTCTCCAAAATCATGTTCAGCCATCTCTCGTCTCCCCGTCCGGGCCTGACATCTCCGGTCACCCAGTGTTCGGCAAGCCGGTATTCCGGAAGCATTTTCATGAACTCGCGGAATCCGTCCGGGGTAAAGTCCGTAAAATATCTTCCGTTCCTCGCTCCCTCCCGATCTCCGTATTTAAAAGAGGCGTATAAGACCGCGCCTGCCTTCATGGCTTTTCCCAGCTCCTGCATTACGGGAAACAGGTCTGTCCTCCTCAAATGCAGCAGGGAGGCACATGCCCAGATCCCGTCATAATACTCTCCCTCTGCCGGAGAATATTCCCGAAAATCCATGCACTGCACGGGAATGCCGGTATACTCGCCGGCAATCCGGCACAATGAAGGAGAGCCGTCCAGAGCAGCGACCTCATAGGCCACATCAAGAAACGCCTTCGTATCCCTTCCGGTGCCGCAGCCAAAATCCAGGATGCGGGCGCCCGCCGGCAAATGAGCCAGGAAACGGGAGCGGATGTCTTCCATGTCCGCGTCAATGGTATTGGCTGTAAATTCCTCCGCATGGTCTTCGTAGTACCGAAGCGTAGGATCCGCATTATTCTGTTCAGCGATCATCGAAATACTGTCTGTTTTTTCCATTCCAAAGGACCTCTTTTGTACTCAATGCTTCGAGCGTATGATACCGATCAGTACAATCATCGCGGCCGCCTCAGTGATCAGGGGAACCATCGCAGCATAAAAGGCTTTCATTTCCTCCATCCTGTAATAGGCGACATACAATACCATGCTGATGAGAAAGGCGGCAGCTATCACGATACACATGCAGACAAAGCCACTGTTCGGGAGACTCCCTGCTGCGTTCAGCCGGTCGATCACCGTCATTTCCAGCACAGTCCATCCGACGATCAGAATCAGTTCAGTCGTCACGATTCTGTGGAATCCGTATTTTGTGATCAGCGAAAGTGCAAAATAGGTGATGATTCCGGCGAAGACGATTCCCATCTGGCTGATCCTTGGCTCAGAGATCACCGGCACAGGCATCAGGCTGAAGGAAATGCCGGCCACGCCGAGTGCCGCCGTGATCAGCAACAGTAATCCGTTGATTCCGCCGGCTCTTGCGACTGCAGTACCCGGGCGGTATCCCCGGTACCACCAGATCATATAAAAAATGCAGCACAGGACAAGCAGACTCTGTCCGATCAGAATCCGTCTCATGAAACCACTTCCCTTCTCAATGCATCTCTTCTGAAGTCACACACCAAAATTCATATTCATCAGTTTTCCTGCAGTGCTTTGCCAAGAGTTTCCGGGATTCCTCTGGGACCTCTGACTGCATGGATCCCATATTCATCGCCCAGTCTCTCAAATGTGAACTGATCCGGCGGATACTGTCTCTGCAGACGGATCTTCATCAGACCGGTCATATGAACTCTGCCCTTGTCAAAATGATATGGAATATCTGTTTTCGTCACCATGCACTTATACAGGATCGCAGAAACAGGAGCTGCCACATACATATATACGGTGTCTCCGGTCTTAATGCCCCTCCCCTGTTTCCAGTCGATTTCCTCTGAGGCCGCGAACGCTGCCTGAATATCATAATATTTTGGGTTTGACGGAACGATCCATTCCTTTGGCGGGCGCAGTTTCTGCTTTTCCTCTTTTGATGCCGTGTTCAGATAGCTTTCGTCCAGCCAACGGCATATTTCATCAAAAGAGACCGTTCCATCCAGGAGGATGGAGAGCCAGTTTCCTCTGCTTATATGATATCCCCTGAAAAAACCGGGCTGCCGTACCAGAATATCGGTGAGCATGGAATCGGCAATCTTAACATTAAGAATATCCTTTACCTTTTCTCCTGAAAGACCGAGCTTTTCTGCAGAAACATCCATGATGAGGCCGAACCATTTTGCATTATCGCTGTGCCGAAAAGCGGCATAGCCCGGATATCGGCGCCATAAGTATTCCGGATCTGCCTTATATTTTTTCCTGATGTATCGATAAAGATCGTCTCTGAATGAGTCCATTTTTCTGTCGCCCCCATAATCCTTAAATGATGATACCGCTCAGGTGATCGATCTCATGCTGTATGATCTGCGCCGTCCAGCCGGAATATTTCTTACGATGTTTCTTCCAGCTGCCGTCCATGTATTCGACTTCGATGTTCTGATAGCGGACCGTCTTCCTCGTGCCATCCAGTGAAAGGCAGCCTTCCTCCGTCTCGTACGGCGTATCCTTTTTCAGGATTACCGGATTATACATCACGATATTCATAAGGCCGACATTCACGATGATGATCTTCTTCTTTACGCCGATCATGTTGGCCGCCATGCCGACACAACGATCCCGATTCGCTTTCAGTGTATCCATCAGATCCTGACCGACGGAAATGTCCTGCTTTGTTGCAGGCTCTGATTTCTGCCCCAGGAAAAACACGTCTCTG
>OMVU01000119.1:1659-14576 GCA_900314565.1 uncultured Eubacteriales bacterium | reverse complement strand
GGGTGTTGCATCTCGCTGATTAATCAGCGAGGGCAACGCCCTCTTTTTGCGCCAAAACCATGGTTTTCTCTCTGATCTTTACCGTTTTTGCGGCCTGATCTCATCAGATATCTTTCCATTCTTCATCCGCTTTATATTTCAGGCGCACTGAAACAGACATCCCCCGATGTCTGCATTTCTGAATGACGGCTCGTTTTGAAATGTCTAAATTTTATGCCGTTTTCTTCAGTTCATAGAGCCGGATCCCGGACTTCTGAGACTGGATCTTCCAGTGCAGCTTATTGACGTTATACGCGATCGCAACAAGCACACTCTCTGCCAGTACATTATCCTTCCCCCTGTACAGGTACTGTCTGAACCCCATATCCTCTTTTACAACAGCAAACGTCCCCTCTGCCTGTATGCTGCGGTTCATCCTGAGCTGTGTACCGTAATCACTCAGGATGCGCTTCAGGTTCTCTGCCCTCTTTTCCTCTTTGGTCTTTGATACATAAAGGACTTTGCTGCGTTCTTCCATCGGAGTGTTACAGTTATTCCCTTTGATGCATTTCCTCTTAAACGGACATCCGGAGCACTCGCTGCACCTGTAGATGGTTGAAACGTTTACATACCCGCTCGTTGTCCTGGATCTTCTGGTACCGCACACATTCAGTTTTTTCCCGTTTCTGCAGGTATAGCTGTCTGTTTCTTTGTCGTATGACATATTTTCCCGGCGGCCGATGTCTGTCTTATATTTCCTTGTCCTGGATATCTCATAGTTCGTCGGCTTGATATACGAGGCCTGGCCGTTATTCTCCAGGTACAGGTAATTCTCCTCGCTTTCATATCCTGCATCTGCGACTATATCGCGGTACCTGAAGTGCAGATGTTTCTCCATATCAGCAAGCATGGGGCAGAGGGTCAGGGTATCACCGGGATGGGAACTGACGTCCACCCATGTGACAAATCCGGCGTCCACCGCATGCTGGACGTTATAAGCCGGTTTCAGCTGGCCGTTCAGCATGGCGTCTTCCTTCATTCTCATAAAGGTCGCGTCATGGTCTGTTTTAGAATAGCTGTTCCGGTCCCCGCATACATCGAGCTTATAAACATACTCCTCCATCCTCTTAAGGTATTCCCCGGCCTGTTCGGCAAACCTCTGGAGATCTGTTTTTCTTTTCCCGCTCCCGTGGACAAAAACGACTCTTTCTTTCTGACAGATCTTATCCAGTTCTCTGACCAGCATTTTTATGGTCCCAAGTGAGATCCGGTCATTGTAAGCGACCCTGATGCCATACATTTCCTCGCATACCGCTATGAGCTCCGCGACCTTTTCCAGCATACGCGCCTGGTTTTTGGTAACCGCTTTTTTCCACACAAAAGTATATTTATTAGCGTTTGCCTCGATCTTGGTGCCGTCAATAAATACAACCTCAGAGGAAATGAGGCCGTTCCTGCGCAGGAGCCATGTGGATTCTGACATGAGTTCTTTTGAGCACTGTGCGAGATGAAGGGATATGAAACGGGCGATCGTAGTGTTATCCGGAGCAGGCTTTCCTTCAAGCAGATACATGTAGTTTATGTTCTGCCTGCAGGCGGCTTCGATCTTCCTGCTGGAATAGATCCCGTTCATAGCTGCGTAGACCACGATCTTGAATAACTGCTTCGGCGTCGCCAGATTTTTCGGAACCCTTGTATAGGTCTTATAGAGTTCAGAAAGGTCCATGCCCTCCACGCATGCATTCAGGAGGCGCACCGGGTCGTTATCCGGGATCATTGGCTCCAAATCAATAGGAAGTTTGATTTGATAATAAGATCTGGATTGGGTATAATCACCTTGTAAGATTTTTGTTAGTCGCATAACTTGATTTTACAGCAAAAACCGGGCTCTGTGGAGTCCGGTTTTTGTGTTATACGGATATGAAAAGGGGCTTGCCGCACCCGCGCAGGATTTAATCCTTCGCTTAATGCGACAGCCCCTTTTTTTGCATTTTCGCAGTTTTTCCGGAATTACTCAAAAGTTTCGGGTGGATTTTCCGCCGAAGTTATTCGCCCGTGATCGCTCTCCCGCTAAGATCATTCACAGTCTTCCCGATGGTGATCCTGCCTCCGAGCGAAACCCTCTCTCCGACATCCGCCTCCGGGTGTTCCAGGATATGGACCAGCCTTCGCACAGCCACTCGCCCCAGCTCTGAGGGAGTGTTTGATACACTGGTGATCCTTCCGTCTTCAATGCCCGTTTCTTCCCGCCCCGTCTGCAGAACAGCTGCCGAGATATCCTCCGGTATCCTCAAACCGCTCTTCTCCCATTTTTTGATCCTGACGACAGCTTCCGGGTGAGATGTAAAAATCACGCACGTAACTTCAGCCTCTTTACAAAGATTCATCATATTCTCCACTGACAGCACTGAGAGGTCCTCTGTAAGGCAATCCATTTCAAGCTTCTGTGCCTCTTCCCTAAGTATGGAAGCATACTTTTTGTACTCAATGCTCTGATTGCCCGGAAAAACCACGATCCGATGCCCCCTCTCCCTGAGGTAACTCATTATGAGAGCAGCGTTTTTCCTGAAATCCCTGCAGATACTGGTATGTCCGGTCACTTCATTTTCCACGCTGATCAGCGGGATACCGCTTTCCAGAAGTTCCGCGAAACGCCCCTCATAGAGATCCTCTCTGCTTGCCAGAAGGCAGATTCCGTCAACTTTGCGGGCTGTCACCCTTCCTATCCAGCTCATCTCCTGTTCCGCGGAATCCTCTCCCATAATGACAAGGTCCCTGCGGCACGCAGCTGCTTCTCCCGCCATACCGCACAGCATTTCCCTGTAGTATGGCGACTTAACAAGATCTGATGATCCCGGCGCCAGGATTCCGATCGTTCCTGACATTCTCTGCATTGCCCGCGGTCCTCTTCTTCCGTCTCTGTACTTGTAATCCAGTTCCTCTGCTGTTCTTAATACCTTCTTTCTTGTCTCTTCGCTGATGTCCGGATATCCTTTCAACGCCTTACTGACTGTCGAAATTGATAGTCCCAGCACCGCTGATATATCCTTTTGATATGCCATATTAGTTTCCTCCCTGCATTTATCCTATCTATCGCAGGGAAATAACCGCAAGTTTTTTCTTTCTTCCCGGATCACTCCATCGTTGTCAAAATATAGTTTTTCGCCAATTATCGTAAAATCACGAA
Source organism: uncultured Eubacteriales bacterium (assembly GCA_900314565.1). Taxonomy (GTDB): domain Bacteria; phylum Bacillota; class Clostridia; order Lachnospirales; family Lachnospiraceae; genus Chordicoccus. Next base: position 11,410 of record OMVU01000119.1, on the reverse strand, counting down.
ATATTTTCATTAAAATGCGCCGATTATCGATAAGGAAACTATTATCATTCATAATTCCATATTTTCCTTCGAAAGTGCCTGCGAAATGTTTCAATTTCAGCCTCCACCGCCATTATTGGTAAATGATATTCCGACAATTGGCCTTCTACAGTCTTCTCCGGCCTCTGCTGCCGCTCAATTTTTTCAAATTAATTGTTGACAAAATCCTCAGTTTTTTATAGAATACTTGTGTTGCGTAAGTGTAGCTCAGCTGGATAGAGCGTCTGGCTACGGACCAGAAGGTCGCGAGTTCGAATCTTGTCACTTACATGCGCAGTGCTCCGTCGATAGACGGAGCATTTTTTATGTTCGGGTTTGACACACATAGAAAAAAGTCCCTCTGGAAAACCGGGGGGACTTTTCATTACTTTTTACTTTTCACTGGTCCGGCGTCTGTAAACAGCTCCGGCCAGCGCAGCACCTGATAAAGCGAGAATCAGCAGCCAAAGCAGCAGATTTGACTCGTCTCCTGTATTGCCCGACTTATTCTTTGAAGAACTTGTGCCCGACTTGGACCCGCCCGATGAAGCGGAAGAAGACGACTTGGAAGTACTGCCGTTCTTCTTGCTTTCATCCTTCTTAACCTCATCCTGCGGCTCCGCTTTTGACTCAGGTTCCGCCACTGTAAATACCGCTGTCGCAGTACCATTGCCCGAAACGATCGACAGAGTATGCTCGCCCTCAGCAAGTGTTCCGAGAAGCTCCGCGGAAAGCGTCACATGTGTGCTTCCCTCGGAGACCACAGGCTCTTCCATCTTCTCTCCGTCAAGCACAGCCTCTCTGAACCACTTAAACGGAGCATCGGAAACAATGTCAAATCCTTCCCTCTCCGGCGCCGTGACGGTGATCTTGAAGTCTGCAGCCACATATCCTTCTGCTTCCACTGTCAGCACATACTCTCCGTCTCCGGAGAAAATGTAATCTCCATTTGTATCTTTCGCATTCAGATCAATCTCACCAATTTCGCCCTTTTCAGGATCGTTGTTGATGATCGGAACAGCTTTTACAGCCCTGGAGTCCTTCGCCGGATATTCCTTTCCTCCGATCGTAATTTTTGAGATCTTATCCAGATAGTCAGCAAATTCCTCATCGGACGCTCCGCCTTCTTTATTTACTGCAAGGGCAGGTTCCGTAGTGCTTTCTCCGACAATTGCCGGGATCTCATTTGTGTAAATCGTAAAGGATGTCTTTATTTCGGCGTACTTGCCGCTATTGTCGCTGATCACAAGCTCATATTTACCAATAGCTGCATCCGTACTGTAGGTAAGTTCGGTTTCTGATCCCTTCGCGTCCTTGAGATTATCCACCGTGTACTGCGCATTGAAATCGCCGGGAAGCGCATCGCTGAGTGTAACCTTCGTCTTTCCGTCGCTGACCAGCCCGTCTTCCACGGTCACTGTAATTCCGGTATTGATCGGTATATAGATCTCTACAGGATAATCCGTCACCGAATCCAACGTATAGTAGCGAATATTCTTAATTGTCTTGCCCGCAAGGTCATACTCGCCCTCATTCCAGCCCAGTTCCGTACCGCGCCAGATATTGTATACATGACGCAGTCCGTACAGATTGCCGTTCTCGTCCGTGAGAATCACGCCGGAAACGGCTGTTCCGCTGCTGATGCCTGTGAGACCTTCAAGCACGATTTCTACGTTCGTATGGCGTCCTGCCGTATTAACTTCTCCGGTCACCCCATTAACAGTTCCTGCCGCAGCATTCACTGCGCCAAAGCTGAACGAACCGCCTGCCGCATTCAGTTCTTTGTAAAGCCCAGGCTTTTCAGTCAAAATATAGTATGCGTAGCTCGGTGCCTCGAACAGAGCCTCTTTTCCCGTAAATTCAGTGGTACTCGTCTGTCCCCGATTAGTCACGGTGATCGAAACTGTGCTCTCATCTGTGATCTGCGTGCAGTCTGTAAGCGCCGTAATATCCTTAACATGAACAGGATAGATCACGCCCGTGATGTCGCTTCCATCTGCATTCACATGATAGGAACCGCCCGCAAGACCGATGGTCCTGGGTTTGTTTTTGGTTGCGCTCGAAACTGCATCCACATCGGAGGTGCCCTCCGCCGCATAGAACTCACCGTAAGGGATGTTCATCAGCACATAGCCGGAAAGACAGGTTGCCTGCAGACTCATGTCCGCATAGACATCGCTGGTGATCAGGATCGTATAGGCCTGATTCAATACTGCTGCCTCAGGGAGTTCGATGCTTCCGTCAGCGCCGACCTCTGCTTCCTCAGCCAGGACGGCCGGAGTCTGTCCGCGTCCGACTTTAGTCTGCACTTTCGCCTTTGCTCCCTTCATATCCCCGGGAAGTCCGGTAACCTTTATGGTATCTTCATCCTCAAAAGCAGCTTCCGCTTTTCCGGGGTTCTTCTTTACGGTGATATTCACATCATAACTGTAGACTCCGCCGTCCTGCAGATAGTAGGTCAGATTTGTGATCGTCTTGCCCTCGAGTCCTTTTCCGTCCAGTTCGTCCCAGTTCCAGCCAAGCTCTACTCTCTTCCAGACTTCTACGACATGACGCAGCGCATAGGTCTCTCCGTCCGCTGTCAGGAGCACGCCTGTGAGCACGCCGTCCGCCAGACCGTCCGCATCCACGTTCAGCTGAAGTTCTGTGTGATGGCCTGTGTAGATCATCTCCGCGCTCGTCATTGTTCTTGACTCCGCTCCGTTTTCTACTGCCGAGAAGCTGAAGTTCCCCGCTGTTCCGAAGAGGGTCTTGAAGTTCGCGGGCTTTCCGCTCATCACATAATAGGCGTAATCGCCGCTCGCGAACAGCACGTCTTTTCCGCTCACTTCTTTTGTGGTCGTGGCAGACTTTCCTGCCGCCACCGTGATGACAGCCGTGGTGTCATCCGTGACTTGCGTAAGTCCCTCAAGAACAGTGAAATCTTTGACATAGACCGGATAAGTCACGCCGAGGATCTCTCCGCCGTCTCCGTCATGGTAGGAACCGCCCGCCATATTCTGGTTATAGGTCTTCACCGTCGCGCTGGTGACCGCATCCACGCCGCTGACTCCCTCCGCCGCAAAGAACTCGCCGTAAGGGATATTCATCAGCACATAGCCCTCCTGCGGCTTTTTCACCAGAGCTTTCTGTGCTTCTGTGAGAGCCTTGACCTGTGCATCGACCTCTTCCTGAGCAGCTTTGTCATTGTTTAGTGCTTCATTTGCCGCTTTCAAGGCACTCTGAAATGCATTCCAGCTCTCCGCTGTATACTCGGACTCAATCAGGGCAGCCGCTGACTCGACAAGAGCCTTAAGCTCCTCTTTGTTAACAACCACCTCTTCTGCTTCCGCATCCTTCAGCGCATCTTTTACTGCATCGACAATCGAGCGGCTGCTGTACGTAGCTTCCGAAACAATGTCCACAGTATCATCGTTCGCGATGATCTGTGCCGGGATCCCTTGATAGTCGCCGTATCCCTCGCTTGCGTCGCTCAGGCAGCTCTTATTCTGCCTTTGATCTGCGCGGCTGGAATTGTCAACCGTAATTTCGGGCACAATTTCTGTGATCCTGCCGCCCGAAACAGTTACGGTCACTTTCAGCGTGTACGAGATATCCTCATCTTCAACAACGCACTCTGTTGTACCTTCGTAGGTTCCGTCTTTGTACGTCTTGCTCTTAAGGTCGGAAATATCAATGGTATTCCCGCTGCCGGCAGCCCTGAGGGAATTCTCTCTCTTTTCCTCATTCGCTGCTGAACCGTCATTTGCATTCTGGTCGGCTTTGTTTTGGGATGAAGATTCCTGATTCGCCCCGGAAGGCTCGTCTCTCTCCGTCTCCTTCATTGAAGAGCCGTCATTCGAAACCGCGTTCTGAACGGTTTCATTTTCAGAAGTCACCTCTTCAGGCACAGTCCCCCCGGCCGCTTCTGATTCTTCTTTTTTGTCCACCGTCTCCTGTTCCGCAGCTTCCTCCGGCTGTTTGGATTCCTCCTGCACAGAAGTTTCTGAACTTACATCCTCCTTCTGCTCAGAAGAACCATTTGTTTCCTGTTCTGTCACAGTTCCCACATTGTTCTGTCCCGCTTCCGCTTCCGACGCTAACGCCGATAACGGAGCAAGATTCACAACCATTGCCACAAGAAGTGTGACAGCAAGAAATTTTCTGATCTTTGCTTTGAACTTCATCCCCGTGCTCCTCCTGGCACTCCTTAAGAAATTCGGTTTACAGTTACAAGTTAGATGCAGCTAATTTATAGTTAAAAATATAGTAATTATCCAGCCCCTGTCCAGTCTCGTTTAAATGTATGAAAAGGCTGAATAATTACAACATCTAACCTCAGAGTTAAAGGGACCAGGGCCTTAACAACAACAGCGATCGCTTCGTTCTTTAAAATCTTCCGGTCCCATCTGCTTAAGTTTCCGCAAGGACATACATCGGCGCATCGCTCACATCCAATGCATTCGCCGTTTAAAAAGCCGTCCGGTTCGAGCTTAATTTTCACCGGACACTGGTTTTTGCAGGCACGGCATCCCTTTATACACTTTTCCGGATCCCGGTACAGCTGTGCGAAGGGAATCTGGGGTAAAAGAGCAAAAACCGCGCCCATCGGGCACAAAAACTGGCAGAAAAAGCGTTCCTGAAAGGCCATCCCGATGACAATGAGAATCAGCAGGAGAAGCCCGCCGGCATAGCCGCTCATTTTCAATCGAAATGACATAAAAAAGGAAAACACCGACCACGGGTTCCAACTGTTAAATCTGTCATACAATCCCAAGGCGGCAGTCACCACGATTGCGGTCAAAACAAGATATTTGCACTTTTGGCCGATCATCACCGCTTTTTCCGAAAATCCGAACTGTTTTCTTCTCTTCAGCACTTTTTTCTGGAGAAAACCCGAAAGCCGGTACACAAAATCCCCGAGGCTTCCGAAAGCGCAGACAAAACCGCAGAAAAAACGTCCGAAAAGGATCGTAAAGGCTGACAGCAGGATCAGTGCAATAATAAAACTGTTTATTTCCAGCGGCTGTCCGGTTCCGATTTGTCGGAATATATATTTTACTCCGGAAAACCCGGCTACAAAGCAGCCCGGCATCGAAACGAAAAAGATAAGCTGCAGCACCAGGCGCAATCTTTCATTTCGTGTTCTTCTTCGCTTTGCAGCCTGGCCCTTTGTGATCTTCGGCTCTTTTTTCATTTCCCGTTCCATAGTCATTGTGGTCTTATGATCCTTTATGATTCCTGCTTATCTGCTTTTCTTTATTTTTTTGCCTTTTCCAGCGCATCCGCAGCGGCCTGTTTAATGCCCTCAGAGCTGAGTGTTGCTCCTGACACCGCATCGATCTCCGCACTCTGCGCATCCACTATTTTGTCCAAAAGAGACTCGGCCAGCATATAGTAGGCCGGGTCTTCACTGTCGTGTTCCTCTGCGGTCACATCTGTGATCCAGCCATCCCTGACGATGACCGACACCAGGATCATCCCGCCATATCCTTCTCCTTCGCCTTGAAAGACACCGTCCCTATAAGGTCCTTTCGCCGCCTCTTCCGCTTCCTGGCGCATGGCTGCGTTTTGTCGGTTGATTTCCTCGTTATAGGCAACGATCTCCGCAATCGCCGCCTCGTTCTGCGCGACAACGACAGCCCTCTGCGCCGCGATCGTCTGGTAATGCCACAGCATCGACAGCACCAGGACAAAGCATAGTGTTTTTGCCGCAAACACTCCCTGCTTCATAAATGATCTCCTCCCGGTCTGAGCTCCACGTCTCCTTCTGCCGGATCGGTTTCAGGATTCAATGGTTCATTTTCCCCTTCACTTTCTTCCGCTTTCCAGCCGGAATTTTCCGAATTGTCTGTTGTCTGGTCGGGATCTTCCGGCTCTGTTGTCTGGTCGGGATCTTCCGGCTCTGTTGTCTGGCCGGGATCCTCCGGCTCTGTTGTCTGTCCCGGATCCTCCGGCTCTGTTTTATGCCCGGGATTCTCCGGCCCTGTCGTTTGACCTGGATCCTCCGGCCCTGTCGTCTGGCCGGGATCCTGAGGCTCTGTCGTCTGGCCGGGATCCTGAGGCTCTGTCGTCTGGCCGGGATCCTGCGGCTCTGTCGTCTGACCTGGATCCTCCGGAACTGTTGTTCCTCCCTGTTCTTCTCCCCCGCCGTTTTTTTCTCTCTCCTCCTTTTTCGCGGCGGAAAGCTTAAGGGCTTCCTGGGCGGCGGTCTGAATTGCTCTCGAAGAATACGTAGCGCCCGATACCGTATCCACAGTATCAGCCGTTTGATTGTCGATGATCTGCGAAGGTATCCCTGTGTAATTGATTTCCTTACGAACACGACCGTTTATCGCATAATCGAGGTATTCCTCGTTATCTTCCGGAAACTCCGATCGATCTTCAGTCCGCACCGCCGCGACGTCAGTAATTTTACCGTCTTCAATCGTCACGCTCACTTCCATCGTATAATCAAAAAACTGATCTCTTACGCACTCCGCCTGTGCCGTATAAACGCCGTCTTCATAACGCGATTGTTCTTCATCTTCACCGGAGTCACCTGAAGGATCGATATCTCCGCCCGGGTCCGTCCCGGAATCATCACCGCTTTCTCCATTTCCCGAGAAGGCTTTTTCAGCCTTCGACACAGCTTCTTTCACTGCGGCGATAATACCTTTTGAGCTGTATGTAGCACCGGATATTGTATCCACATCTGTCTTTTGCCCGCTTATAATGTTGGGGATCAGTCTTTTAGCGAGATTTAAAAATTCCGCTGTCTCATTCTCGGCCGAAATAATCTCTATTTTGACAATCCTTCCCCCATTTACAGTAATCCGGACCTCGATCTTTCCTCCAAAGCCTTCGCCGCTTCCGGTATATTCCCCATCTTTCAAATTCCGGTTGGGCATGGCGGTTTCATCGGTTTTCTTTTCGGTTGTATTCCCGGGCGTTTCCGCTGAGGGCTGCTTCACTGCAGTCTCACCTGCTGCCGCCTGGGAAAGTGCTCTGTTTGTTGCGGTGATAATCCCTGTCGAGCTGTAGGTTGCCCCCGATACCGTATCCACATTGGGAGATCCGGCCTGCAGCATCCGGCCGATCACAGCCATCGCGCTGCTCAAATAGGAATCTGACTCATCCGGAGCGCTCACCACACGAATATCCGTAATTCTGCCGCCCGAAATAACCACTTCCACGGTGATGGTTCCACCAAATCCCTGTGCGGATCCGGTATATATTCCGTCCTTATAAGCCGCAGGTTCCTCAAAGCTCTCTTCATCGATTTCCGGCTCGTAGATCTCCGGCTCCTCATTGATCACTTCTTCCCCCGTAATGGCGTTTCGGATCGCGCCGAGAATCCCCCTTGAGCTGTAGGTCGCACCGGAGATCACATCCACTTCCCAGGTCTGCTGATCGACAACAGTACCGATAACTGTTTTGGCAAGCGAAAGATACGGCTCCGTTTCGCCCGGTGCACTCAGTACAAGGATTTCGGTGATCCTGCCGTTTTGTACGGTCACCTGAACCTGTACGTCTCCGCCAAAGCCGGTTGAATTTCCTATATATATGCCGTCCTGATAGGCCCCCGGAGGAAGCTCTTCCTTCTCCTTTTCAGGCTCCGGCTTTTCCGCGGCTTTCGCCTCGATGGGCGTTTCCAGAACAGCTTTTTCGGGGAGCGGAGACAGCGTCGGGACCGTGACCGGCAAAAGGGCAGCAATAAGCGATGCCACAAGCACTGCCGGAAGCAGAAAGACCAGCGGCCTTGTTCGAAACAGCAGTCCGGTCTTTATGGATTGTTCATTCACTGAATTCCTCCTTCATCGATAACATGCACAGGATAGTCTGTACTAAAGTTCTCCTGCAAAGGCTTTGTGATATATACTTCTTTTTCATCCGTAACGAGAATCATATCAAAATCACCGCTGCGGGTTTGCCAGTATTTAATCGCCCCGTCAAGGCCTGACACATAACAAGCTGTAGAAAGCGCATCCGCGAGCATGCCGCTTTTACTGACAATTGTTGACGATGAAAGCCCGCTCTGTGCCGGGTAACCGGTCTTCGGATCGAGAATGTGATGGTAAATCGTTCCATTCTCATCCGCAAAACAGCGTTCATAGGCGCCGGATGTGATTACCGCGCAGTCCCTTGCGCTTAGAACCCCCAAGAGAGCATTACTATCCTGCCCGGCGAAGGGATCCCGGATCCCGCAGCGCCATAGAGAGCCGTCAGGCTTCGTTTGGTAAAGCTGAACATTGCCTCCAAGCGATACCATGGCCGAGCGCAATTGATATTTTGCAAAGATCTCCATCAATCGGTCGGACGTATATCCTTTGGCGATTCCACCAAGGTCGATCCCTTGTCCATCGCCAAGCGTCAGGCTCTTCTCTGCGATCTCGTAATGCAGTTTATCGCTCCCCACCTTGGAAAGAGTTTCGTGGAGCGCATCTTCATCCGGAACCGCAGGATTCCCGTCGATAAATCCCCACAGCGCCATCAGCGGGTAAACTGTGATATCGAAAGCTCCCCCTGTTCCATCGTATATGGACAGCGCCTCCTCCACCATGGCGGCGGAATCATCGCTCAGTACTGCGCTTCCTGATCCATTGAGCATAATGATCTCGCTCTCGGGATTGCCTACGGAAAGAAGAGAATCCAGCCTTTCAATCTCGAGGACGGCGGCATCTGCCGCTTCCTCGCACTGATCTCCATAACACTGGACAGTCATATACGTATCCATTGCGAAAATATCACGAGATGCAGATAATACAACCTCGTCAGACTTTGCGTTCTCAGAAGGTCCCGATTCTTTTCTCGTCTCCTCCTGTGCAGGAGGAGATTGCGCGCTGCCGGACAGCGAATCTGAACTGATCTCCCGGGAACAGCCGGAAAAAATCAGTGTCATCCCGAAAAAAAGACAGAGGATATATTTGTTCATGAATCTTAAACCCCTTTTCGTTTCCCGAAAAGTTTTGAGGATTGTATAAAAACATTTCGACAACTCGATTAGTTATTTTTAACACAGTTAGTCTATATTAACTTTTCGTGGTTGTCAATGAAGAAAAACGCCCTCCACAGCGAAAAATACTGCCATCCGCACAAAAAGAAAACGGCATAACCAGACTTTGATCTGGTTATGCCGTTATTATCATGAGTTCAAGGCTCTCTAAGCGAACCGCCGCGTCTCGTGCGGGTTGTATGTAAGGCAGCATCTTCCTTTCCGCACGAGTGTTCAATAATAAGCCCTATAAGGGAGACAAAGCTGTCACAGGATCAGTCTCTCTCAATGATAGCCGCGCAGCCCATGCCGCCGCCTACGCAAAGCGTAGCAAGGCCCTTCTTGGCATCTCTCTTTTCCATCTCATAGATGAGTGTTACAAGAATACGCGCACCGGAGCAGCCTACAGGATGTCCGAGGGCGATCGCACCGCCGTTGACGTTAAGCTTGTCCATATCAAATCCAAGGTCGTGTCCAACTGCTACAGACTGAGCTGCAAACGCCTCGTTAGCCTCGATCAGGTCGAAATCACCGATCGTGTAGCCGCACTTCTCCATGGTCTTGCGGGTAGCTGCAACAGGTCCGATTCCCATGATGCGGGGCTCTACGCCTGCAAGTTCGCCGGCGATCCATGTAGCCTGAGGCTTCACGCCGAGTTCCTTGGCCTTCTCTTCGCTCATTACGATGATAGCAGCTGCCGCATCATTGATACCGGAGGAGTTTGCTGCTGTGACAACGCCGTCTTTCTTGAATGCAGGGCGAAGCTTCGCGATGGATTCC
>OMVU01000119.1:0-1641 GCA_900314565.1 uncultured Eubacteriales bacterium | reverse complement strand
GAATTTGCCTTCCTCAATTGCCTTGGAAGCCTTCTGCTGGGACCATGCCGCAAACTCGTCGAGCTGCTCTCTGGTAAGTCCCCACTCCTCAGCGATATTTTCTGCAGTAATACCCATGTGATAGCCGCCGAAAGCGTCTGTAAGGGCGTCTCTGATCATGGAATCCTCGAGAGGAGCATTACCCATGCGATAGCCGAAACGGCCCTGCTGTACGAGATAAGGAGCTCTGGACATGCTCTCCATACCGCCTGCTACGACGATATCAGCGTTGCCGTTCTCGATCAGTTTAGCAGCCAGGTTTACGCAGTGAAGACCGGAGCCGCAAAGAACGTTAATGGTAATAGCGGGAACTTCGACAGGAATACCTGCATTGATGGCAGACTGTCTTGCGGGGTTCTGTCCAAGACCTGCCTGGATAACGTTGCCCATATAGACCTCGTCGACCTGCTCAGGCTTAACGCCTGCTCTCCTCAGAGCTTCCTTGATCGCCAGCGCGCCAAGATCGGGCGCCGGAATGGAGCTGAGCTGTCCGCCCATTGTTCCGATTGCTGTTCTGCAGGCACCTGCCAGGACTACTTTTCTCTTGCTCATAGATTTCTTCCTCCTGAAATTTGATTATTCAAAGACCGCCCCCGGATTTTTGTCCAGGGGCGGTATTTAGTCATTACGTTGTTATCAGTCTCTCTCTACGATGGTAGCGCAGCCCATGCCGCCGCCGATGCACAGAGTAGCAAGGCCTCTCTTAGCATCTCTCTTAACCATCTCATGAAGAAGAGTTACAAGGATACGGCATCCGGAAGCTCCTACAGGATGTCCGAGAGCGATCGCGCCGCCGTTGACATTGAGTTTGGAAAGATCGAAACCGAGGTCTTTTCCTACTGCTACGGACTGAGCCGCGAAAGCTTCGTTTGCTTCATACAGATCAAACTGGTCGATCGTAAGGCCGGTTCTGGCAAGAACCTTCTTGGTAGCTGCAACAGGTCCAACGCCCATGATGGAGGGATCTACGCCGCCGAGAGCGCCTGCTACCCATGTTGCCATAGGGGTAACACCCAGCTCTTTCGCCTTCTCTTCGCTCATGACAACGACACAAGCTGCGCCGTCATTGATACCGGAAGCGTTGCCTGCAGTTGTCACGCCGCCTGCATTGATGGCGCGAAGCTTGGCAAGACTTTCGGGAGTTGTGCCGGGACGAGGGCCCTCATCCGTGTCAACGACAACAGTCTGCTTCTTCATCTTGACTTCTACGGGAACGATCTCATCCTTGAACTTGCCGGCTTCCATGGCTGCGACAGCCTTATTCTGGCTGTTAGCTGCGAACACGTCGAGTTCTTCTCTTGTAAGGCCCCACTGCTCTGCTACGTTGTCAGCGGTCTTGATCATATGATAGTCGTTGAATGCATCCCAAAGAGCATCCTTGATCATGGTGTCGACCAGAACGCCGTTGTTCATTCTGTACCCATAACGGCCCTGCATAACTGCATAAGGAGCGAGAGACATATTCTCCATACCGCCTGCGATAACGATGTCAGCAGTACCTGCGATGATCTTCTCAGCTGCCATATTCACGCAGTTCAGACCGGAACCGCATACTACGTTGATGGTGACTGCGGGAACTTCTACAGGAAGTCCTGCGCCAAT
>OMVU01000054.1 GCA_900314565.1 uncultured Eubacteriales bacterium | reverse complement strand
GTGGACCAGATCATCCGGACATTGGAGAATCTGGATCTGGTGTCATAGTCGTCCACCATATCCGGCAGCAGGCCGTTGTACGGCACCATAAGAATAGTTGATCCCGTGGAAAACAGACAGTACATCGCCACATAAAAGATAAACATTGTGACAGGACGGTCTGTGCTGAATGGAACCCAAAGTGTTATGAAAGTCAGCGCCGTCGCAAATGAGCCGATCAGCATGTAGAAACGCTTCGCGCCCATTTTCGCGCTGGTCCGGTCTGTAATATTACCCATGATCGGATCGGTAACCGCATCCCAGATGTGCCCGATCAGAGGAACCGTCCCCGCAAGCGCTGCCGGCATTCCCATTGCTTTAATTAGAAATACCGTGAAGAACGAATTGATGATAACAAAGGCTCCTCCGCTGAAAAACTCCCCTGCTCCATACATTAGCCGGGAACCCATCCCTGTGCTGTGCCTGCCTGACTGCATGACCGCTCCTCCTCGTTGTCTCGCCGGCATTTTTCGTATCCTTTGCCACTTATCCGGTGTTTATCCGGCGCTTGTCCAGCGCCGGATATTGCGGATCGTTTCATAACCGGCTGAATTTGTTTTACCATTACATGTTACTATATTTGGGCGGATATGCGTTCATGAGATTAACGAGAAATTCCGGATTCGTTCGCTGTATGCCATCGTTCTCTACCATACTAATCTGTCATCAGATTGCAAGCTCTAAAAATCACACATTCTTCATGCGCATCTTCCGGCTCACAAACCAGAATCCGTTCTCCTCATAATACAGATCGACTCTCTGCCCGAGTATCCGGCAGACATACCGGATGCCTGCACCTCCTGCTTTAAGGCTGGCACACCGGTCGACGCGGAGGATCTGATCAATATCGTATTTGCGGCCGTCCTCCCAGATAAGACGGAGCGGCTTCATCCGCCCGTCGGAGGAAAAATCCGCGATCACCTCGACATAAGCTTTATACGGACTTACGAAAAGCGCTTCCTGCGCATTCTCCGTAAGAGGCGCGCCGTCTCGCGCATCCGGGCGGTCCGAACGCCCGGAATCATGATGATAGTCGTAAACGCCCACTTATCTCACCTTCCTCGTAAGAAGCAATGTCTCACACCCGCTACGGTTTCCATGTTCCAGATACGAATGCGGATGAATCATATGGTCCTCCGCCGTCGCATTTAAGGAGGAAAGATACCGGTCCTCATGCATAATGCCCCTCTGCACCGCGGCATACCCGTACCGGCTGCGGATCAATGACACCATCCTGTCCGCCCGCATCTGCTGCTCGCGGTGCTGCTCATCCAGAAACAGAGAAAGCTGCCTCGGCTGTCCCTCCTGTTTTAAGTCACAGACACTGACCCCGATGCTCCGGATCGGTTTCTCCCACCGGTACAGCTGCTGAAAGATGGAAAACGCCGCCTCCGCGATCTCGCCGGAGATGTTGGTGGGCGCCGCCAGCTTTTTCTGCTGATGGTATCCGCAAAGATCCGCGTCACGCACATAAATGGAGACCACCTGCCCCTCAAATTGATTCTTCCGGAGCCGCTCCGATACACTCTCCGCAAGCAGATAAAGCACGAGCCGCACATCCTCATCATTGACCAGATCTCTCGGCGTTGTCGTACTGTTGCCGACGCTCTTGACCGGCGCCTCTATGCCGAGATCATTTACCGGCGTCCGGTCCTCCCCCCTTGCAAAAACAGACAGCATCAGGCCGATTTTGCCGAACCAGTTCTCAAGATAAGAAGGATCTGCATCCGCAAGCTCCCCGATCGTGCGAATGCCGTATTTCTCCAGTTTCTTGTCCGTCCTTCTCCCGACATACAGAAGATCCGACACTGGAAGCGGATAGATCAGCTTCTTGTAATTGTCCCGGTCAAAAACAGTGATGGCATCCGGCTTCTTATAATCACTGCCGAGTTTTGCGTAAATCTTGTTCCAGGAGACGCCGATACTGACCGTGATACCGAGTTCCCGGCGAATCCTCGCGCTGATCTCCTGCGCAATCCGGCAGCCGTTTTCGAGCGTCCGTGTGTGATTTCCCAGAAGCGCGCAGCTGTCCGTAAGATCGATCCAGCATTCATCGAGGCCGAAGCTCTCCACCTGCCCGGAATATTCCTGATAAATGGCTCTTGCCATGCGGGAAAAGCGCAGATACAGATACATCCTCGGCGGAACAAAAACAATGTCCGGGCAGCACTGCCTCGCCTGCCAGAGCGCCATGCCGGTCTTCACGCCGCGTCGCTTCGCGATGTAGTTGGCCGTGAGGACAATGCCGTGGCGCTGCTGCGGATCACCGCCGACCGCAAGCGGCTTTCCGGCAAGTTCCGGGTGATACAGCATCTCCACCGACGCGTAAAAACAATTGCAGTCCACATGCAAAATGATCCGATCCGGCATCCTTCTCACCCCCTCGTCTTCCATTTTCCGGCAACTTTCTCTTCGCCTTTCTCTGTACGTCAGTATAGCACCTCGCATAGTAGTTGAAAATAGATAATTAGCAAATTTTCACTCTGTTTTAGAGTATTCCTCTTGACTTTTTCGTATGAAATGATATTCTATAGGGGAGAAAATGGAATTTCTGCATAGCCGGACATTCCCTGCAGATCACAGGCAGAAACGTCAGAAAGAGGTGTTTCATGGAAAATATCGGCGCAATCATCACTTCTTACAGGAAGAAAGCGCATATATCTCAGACCGAGCTTTCGGAAAGGCTGAAGGAAGAGGGAATCTATGTTACTCAAAAAGGCATTTCCGCCTGGGAAACCGGAAGGAACGATATCTCCGCGCGGGTTTTTCTGCACGTCTGCCGGATTCTGGAGATACCGGACTGTCTGGAGGAATATTTCGGAAACAATCCGAATAATCCGCTCGCCATGCTGAATGATGCGGGGAAGCAAAAGGCGCTCACCTATATCGACATGCTGATTCACCCGGTGAACTACCTGAAAGGAGCAGATGTAGTCTCATATCCGGCCGTTCCGGCGGACGGGCCGCAGGTAATCCGCCTTCGTCTTTACGATGCCAGGGTATCCGCCGGACGCGGAAATTTCCTCGATTCCGACTATTACACAATTATCGAAGTGCCGTCAGAGGACGCAAGAGGCGCTGATTTTGCCGTCACCGTCAGCGGAGACAGCATGGAGCCGGTGTTCCACGACCATGACATGGTCTATGTGCATCAGCAGGAAACACTGGACAATGGAGAAATCGGAATCTTTTCGTTAAATGACAATGCATATATCAAGAAGTTGAAGAATGACGGTGACGGGACATTCCTGATTTCTCTGAATCAGAAATATGACCCGATTCCGGTACACCTTGACCGCGATGACTTCCGTATCTTCGGCAAAGTGTGCAGTGCTACCCGGTAGGGAGCGAAAGCTGATTAATAAGTATCATCCGATACTTTGTCACTCACAATTGTGCTCCCCACACCAGCGGGAAATTTCCGCAATCAGGTCCAGCGGAAGATTATCCTCATAAGGGATCTGAATCGCTCCTTTGCTGAATTTCAATCCGCGTTTTCTGAGCTCGCCCGCAAAGTATTCCACCGCGGCAGGGCCCGGGTAGATGCCTATGTGCTGTTTTGCCGCCGCAAAGTGAATAATATTGTGGCCGTTCCACCACGTCGGCATTGACCAGGAAATTCTCTCTTCTACGGAAGGGAGCTGCTCTCTGATCGTGTCACGAACGGTGCGCAAATTGCTCCTGTGCGCCGGGTCCTGCTTATTGATGTATTCGTCAATCGGGGTCATAGTTTTACTCCTGCATTTCTTCCAATCGCCAGATTACAGAAATGATTTTATTATCATGGATAAATTATCGAAAGAAGCTATTGTCAGTATATAATGAATATGGTTCAAAGTTTATCTTAAAGAATGGGGCGAGTACAATGTTTAAAAAAATCTGGATATGCTGTTGCATTATTATCATGGTACTTCTGTTTGCTCAGGGAACTAAAAGGATATGTTCAGCATATGACTTTGGGAAAAAAGCAGGTGATGATTTTGTTACGCAGCAAAATGGTGGAGATACGGAAACATATAATCAGATAGTTTCACTTACCACAACTGGTCAACAAATTTCCGGAAGTATAATGGCACTGGTTGGCGGTATTGGCTTTATCGTTTTTTCCAGAGAATTAATCAATGAGTTTCCGAATTCTCCCCAAAAATAATTTTCAGCGAATTACGAGCACATCCTGATACTCTGTTTTCCCTTCCATCATTTTGCTGGCATAAGAACAGAGCGGCAGGATTTTGATTTGCCTTGCTCGGGCTTCTTCGATCACTTTTTCCACGAGTCTCCTGGCGATACCCTGTCCTCCGTATGCGGGGCGCACGCCTGTATGATCTATGATCCAAATCTGCTCTGAGACACTAAACTCACACACACCGATCAGTTCTCCCTCTTTGTAAGCAGCACTTCTATTGGCAGCTTCTTCAAAAGCAACGGCGACCGGATCTTTCATCTTCTCCGCTTGTTCCTTTGCGGGGCTTGGATCAGTCGCTGCAGTGTCTTTTGCGTCAGCCTGTGCTGTAAGTTCCGGTTTTCTATACATAGATCTCCCTCCATTGATTCTCGCAAGCTCCTCACCGGTAACTTCACTGTATTTATCAATCACCGACAAAAAGGCACCCCTTCAGATTAATTCTGAAAAGGAGTGCCTTGAAGGTTCTATTCCTAAACCAGTACGAGTATAAACCAGGCGGGCGCATTAGGAAACCGGCGAAATCCCATCATCGTTGTACAGCTCGTAGTCCTCCGGTTCTGCCTCGTATGTAAGATAGAAAAGCTTGCTGTAGTCGATCTGTTCCACATCCTGTGCCGGTTGTGCCATGGGCAAAACATGTCCCTTCCGCAGAAACAGGATGGTCTCATTGAGCGCAACCGGAATATAGTGATCTCCGGCTGTTAGTATCTCTTCCTCATAATCCTCACAGGAGCGAAACCGGATCAGCTTCATATCCTCCGGAAGATACACCGATCGCCCGACAGCGTTCTGCAGGTAAACCGGCGCAAGCATGATGCTCTCTCCGACGATCAGTTGATCCTCCACCCGGTCCGCCCTCTCATCCTCAGGATAGACAAATGACAAAGGCATCATATACATTCCGCCGGACAGGACTGCTTTCATAAACTCGCTGTAGATGTATGGGATAAGCGCATAGCGCAGGTTCACAAGATTTCGGAACCAGTCGATGTGCTCAAACCGGTACAGTTCCTGTCTGCGCGTTCCCTCCGCAGAGTGGTTCCGGTACAGAGGGGTCATGATCGCCATTTCGAGCCAGCGAAGCATCAGATCCTCGGTGCAATCCGCTCCGAAGCCGCCGATGTCAGATCCCGAATACAGAAATCCGCACATGTTCAAGCCCGGCATCTGCTGGAAGCTGAGAAGTAAATGGCTCCACCAGGATTTGTTATCTCCGGTCCATACACCGCCGTACCGGTGCATCCCGATGTAGGAAGCGCGGGAAAACATCAGAATCCGTTTATCCGGAGAATACCGCCGGAACGCTTCTCCCGCTGCCATTGTCATGTAATAGCCATAGAGATTATGGACTTTATCGTGGCGGACGAGCTGGCCATGATAATGGTGATAGAACCGTCTGTAATCCTCCGGGTTGTTATCAATTTTGTCAACGAGCTCCTTGAAAGCAAAAAAGGACCGAATATCAAGGTTCTGATCCCTGTACAAATCGATCTTCCGGAATACCTCTTTCAGATGGTCCTCCGTATAGAAGATGGCGGGCTCGTTCATATCGTTCCAGAATCCGTCCACTCCTTGGGAGATCAACCACTGGTACTTGCCGCCAAACCACTCCCTTGTTTTCTCATCCAGAAAGTCCGGGAAGTGCACCCTTCCCGGCCAGACCGCCGCTACCAGATTTTCTCCATTTTCTTTTTGGCAGAAGTATTGTTTTTCAACTCCTTCTTCGTAGACATCATAGCCTTTTTCGATCTTGACGCCGGCATCAATAATCGGGACAAGGTGAATTCCCTGCTCTTTCATCTGCCGCGTAAACCGGTCGAAGTCCGGGAATGCCTCGTTGTTAATCGTGAAGTCCTTGTAGTGGTCCATGTAGTCAATATCGAGGTATACGCTGTCAATCGGGATTCCGGCATCGCGATACGACCGGACGACCTCAAGGACCTCCTGTTCATTCATGTAGCTCCAACGGCTCTGTCCGTAACCAAACGCCCACTTGGGTGGAATATAACTTTTTCCGATCAGATCATGGAAGCTGCGTATGACTTCCGTCGGATTCTCCCCCTCAATCGTATAGACATTTGCGGCAAAATCATCGAGGCTGATTTTCATCTGATCCATTTTGGAATATCCGATGTCAAACGACACCTTCCCCGGTGTATCCACGAACATTCCATAACTGTGCTGTCTGGAAAAAATGAGAAAGAAGTTCTGGGAAGCATAAAGCGAATGCTTATCTTCCGTGTGGTTCGGATCATCGCTGTTATTGCTCTCGTAGATCCAGCCGCGCTTATTCATCCCCCGGACAGACTCTCCAAGGCCATATACGATCTCATCTTCCGAAAGATCCCTGCACAGCGTTCCCTGCGCTTCGTCCTGTACCCATCCGGGAATTCTGCTTCCCGCCGCCGGAACATTTCTGATCACTGCTCCGGTCTCGATCGGTGTTCCGAACTGAAAGTGTTTTACCGTTGTCATCCCTTTACTCCCCCTGCTGTTATGCCCTGTTTCATCTGTGTCTGGGCAATGATATAAACTACGATAATGGGGATCATAGATATCAGGCAGCCCGCCATCAGCACATTGTATTCTGTCCCGTACTGCCCGTTCAGCGTATTCAGAGCCAATGTCAATGTCATCTTGTTTTTATCGGACAGCATGACCAGCGGCCACAGATAGTCGTTCCAGGCCCCCATAAAGGTAGTGATCACCAGCGTTGCCAGCACCGGTTTTTCCATCGGCATAATGACCCTGAAAAAGGTTGTCCAGAGAGAAGCGCCGTCGATTCTGGCTGCCTCCATAAAGTCATCCGGCAGAGATCTGAGATTCTGCACCAGCAGAAAAATGCTGAACGCCGAGAAAATGCTTGGCGAAATCACACTGGTATAAGTATTCGTCAGATTTAATCTGCTCATAATGATGAACAGTGGAATCAGTGTGATCTGTGTCGGAATCATCATGGACATCAGATACATTCGAAAAAATACTCCGGCCCCTTTGAAACGAATCTTGGCAATCGCAAATGCAGCCATCGAAGAGGACAACACGGTAATCACCGTGAAGGTGATGCTCACAAACAGACTGTTCAGGATTGCTTTTCCAAAAGGGAAAAGTGAAAAAACCTTCCTGTAGGACTGCAGGGTCGGATGGCGCGGGATCCACTGGATCGGCAGAGCCATCAGCGCCCCCTTCGATTTCAGCGAGGTGATGATCATCCAATAGAATGGTATCACTACCATCACCGCAAGTGCAACGGATATCACATAAAATATTATATTGGACAGCAGTCCGCTGCGCTTACGTCTCATAGTGCACCCACGCTTTCTGCGCCTTGAGCTGAATCAGCGTCAGCGCCAGAATGATCAGGAACAACAGCCAGGAAAATGCGGCTGCGTACCCCATCTTGAAATAACTAAAGGCATAGGTATAGATCCGTTCCACCGGCACCTGCGTAGCCCCGTTCGGCCCGCCGCCTGTCATGATCTGCACCTGCGGAAAGATCTGAAATGCATTGATCAGCGACATGATCAGGCAGTAGAACAGAGTCGGTGATAACAGAGGAATTGTTATTCTGGTCAGTGTTACCCATTTCCCGGCTCCATCAATCTGCGCCGCTTCGTAATAGCCCGTGTCAATGGTTCTGAGTCCTCCGAAGATGTACAGACCATAGAATCCCATGTCCTTCCACACGGATGCGAGAACAATGCCGGGCATGGCCCAATATTTACTGGTAAGCCAATCGGGACCCTGCATTCCGAAGATCGAGAGGATGGAATTGAACACACCGTATTGGGAAGACAGCACCCACTTCCAGATCAAACTGGCAGCTACCCAGGAGGTAAGGACCGGAATGTAGTACAGAATACGATAAAGCCCTGATAACTTCCTGCCACTGTTCAGGATCAATGCAACCAGCATTGAAAAAAAGAAAGAGAGCGGAAGGTACAAAACAACGAAGTACAGGACATGTCCCACAGCCGTCCAGAATTCTCCCTTCGAGAGAAGCCTCTGATAGTTCTCCAGCCCGATGAACTGTTTTGACACCATGGAAAAAGAAAACTTTCCCAGTCCGCTCCAGCCTGTGAAACTGAGCGCAATGGCAATCAACATGGGCAGAAGGCTGAACAGAACCATCCCGGCAATGCTCGGCAGCATAAACGGAATGGCCTGTATGATCTTTTTTCGTTCTTTATTCTTCATTGCCATCTACTTCCTGACCGGCATCAGAAGCGGGCGGCAGTATTCCTATCGCCCGCTTCCAATACAACCGGTTCTTAGTTGAGTTTGATCGCCGCCTCACACTTGCTCTGTGCATCATCCAGTGCTTCTTTGGCCGTGCATTCTCCTTTGGCCGCTTTAGAGACACAGTCTGTGATGATATCCGACATCTGCTGGTAGTCGTTGATAACCGGCGGCATAACAATGTAATTCAGAGAATCAAATACCGCCTGACGATGTTCCGGAGGAGTCTGTTCCAGGTAGCTGGAAAGTTTGCCGGTATCATCCAGCGCCGGCAGATCCCAGCCCGCATCAAGACGGATCTGTGCCGCCTCTGCACTGGAGGCAAGCCATGTGATCCATTTCTGCGCTGCTGCTTTTGCTTCCGCAGAGGCAGCTTTGTTAACCACAAGCGCATTGGCAAAGAAGTGCGTTGCTTTCTGTGTTTCTCCGGGCTCTACGCATATATCCCAGTTAAAACCGCAGGCATCCTTGAACGTGTTGAAGCACCAGGTTCCTGTCGGAATCATGCCGAGTCTTCCGCTCTCAAAGAGGTCCCAGTCTCCCATTCCTCCCATCTGTTCTTCGGTCGGCTGCACATTGGTCTTCTGCACCCGGTCCGCCATACTCTGCAGTGCGGCTACGTTCTCCTCGGAGTTAATTGTGAACGCCGACTTATCCGAATTGAGAAGGCTTCCTCCGTACTGTGCGGCAACTTTGTAAAACTCGTTGTACGTTACCGGCTGATAGATTCCGTAGATATCATCTCCAAGCGCCCGGATCTTCGCCGCAGCAGCGTCCACGTCGTCCCTCGTCCAGTTATCGTCCGGATAATCAATGCCCGCCTTATCAAAAAGATCCTTGTTATACACGAGCACTACCGTAGAGAAGTTTTCCGGTAAGCCATATTGAGTTCCATCGTACTGAAATGCTTCAAGAGCGGTCTGGTTCATGCCCTCGGTACCCGCTCCGGACAAATCTTCCAGAATTCCCTGGGACGCATAAGTCCCGAAATTCTCGATGTTCATTTCAAGACAATCCGGTCCGGTTCCTCCCGCGATTCTCGTCTGCATGGTGGTGAAGTAGTCGTTCATCGCAATGGTTTCGATCTCTACCGTAATATTCGGGTACGCCTTGTGAAAAGCCTCATACATCTTGTTCAGAGTCTCTTCATTTCCGCCGGATGCATTGAAATTCGCGTAAGTGATTGTGACCGGCGCCTCTGATTCCTGATCATTCGGCTCCGTGGATACGCTTTCAGCTGTTTCTGTCTGATTTTCATTTGCTGTCTGCTCTGTTGTACTCTTGTTCTGCGATGACCCGCACGCTGCCAACCCTGCAGTAAGTACTACAGCAAGCCCCATTGATACCAATCTCTTAGCTTTCATTTTCCCTCCCACAATGAATGTTTTGCTATATTTCAAGGAAAAGACGCATTGGATCTCCCCCTTGTTCCCGCATTTTATATCTCTGTCCCCGAAAATCAATTTCCATCCAGTCCGTTATCTCCATAGGTAATCCGGTATGTCTTTGCTGTATCCTTAAGAAACGGAATACCAAATTTTCTGTTCTCTCCGAGCATGACGATACCGTTGCCCGCCCGGAGGTAGACTGGGAATCGCTCCTTGGACATAATCTCCTGTCCGCCCGAATAGCATTTCCCGGAAAACAGCCCCATCCAGTTACCATCCGGCAGATATACGGCTCTGCTCTTCTCGTTCTCCTGCAGAAGCGGTGCCACCAGAAGCGCATCTCCGAACAAGTATTCATCCGTTTGTGTGATCGCTTTTCCATCCTTCGGGAAATCCAGAAGGAGCGGCCGCATGACAGGAATGTTGTTCCGCACACTGTTTTGCGCAGTCTCCAGAATATATGGCATGAGGTTCATCCGGAACCAGTGCCAGTACCTGATTTCCTGCAACGTCCTGTCCGGATCCGCACTGTGTGCCGCAATGTTCCACGGGCTGCGCTCATTGTTCAAATCCGTATTCTGAAAGATCTCCTGAAACTGACCGCCGTCCGGCTCGGAATGCCACTGCATGATCGGACAGAAGCAGGCAAACATAGTTGCGCGAAGATATAAATCCGCTGATGGAAGAGGACCGGCAAATCCGCCGATATCAAATCCCCAGAAAATGGCTCCGGAAAGAGACGCCGAAAGTCCCGCTTCCACGGTCGCTGCAAACTCCGCATTCGTCGACATATGGTCCCCGGCCCAGTAAGCAGGCGTTGTCAGCATATCTGTGTATCCCGCTCTCGAGAAGAGAATATGATCCTGTCCGATAAAACGGCTGTACGCCCCAACGTAGTCCTGACAATAGCGGTTTTTCTCCTGCCTTCCTGTCTTTTGGTTGTGGCAGGTGATATTTTCCCGATATATGAACTCTCCTCCATCCGTCTTAAAGCCATCCACTCCGATATCCAGAAGGTACTGCCGCTGTTCGAACCAGGACTGCACTGTTTGCGGATTCGTAAAGTCGGGAATATAGGATCCCGCAAACCAATGTCCCTCCGGGATGCGGTATGGCGTTCCATCTGCGTTCATGACGCAAAGTTTTCTGATAACGGCATTTTCCTTATTCAGTTCATTCTGTATACAGTGCGGCTCGTTCTCTTCCTGCTGTTTATAAACCGGGATCTGCCACAGAATAAGGTGGAGTCCTCTGCGATGCAGCTCTTGAATCATTCCCAGCGGATCTTTCCAGTAAGGACTTTGTGAAAAGTCGAACTCCTCGTAGGAATGCCCCTTGCCGCCGCCCTTTGGCTGATACGATGCGCCGTGAAAAACATAAAAGGTAGCCTCATCAGACCACGCCTCCAGAACAATCACCGATGCAGGAAACTGATAATTTTCCAGTCTTTGGACCTGCTCTTCCACATTCCTTTGCGAGTTCCAGTGATTGGCCGAAATCCACGGTCCGAAGGCATAGTCCGGAAGCATCCGGCTTCCCCCAAGGCTTTCAAAATACTCTTGCACTATCTCCTTCGGTGCTCCGCTGAAAAGGGTAACCGGGGCATCTTCCGGAATGCAGCAGACGATTTTATCATCAAGAAAATCGATCTGCAGCGGCTCATCTGTGCCAATGCTTATTCCGAATCCGGCATCTGTCAGAAAGAACGGGGAAGCAATATAAGCTTTGTCTCCCTGATTGCAGAATTTTTCCTCCACCTCGTTGAGGTAAGACTTTCCTTTCTGGTTAAGACCGTTGAACCTTTCCCCAAGTCCGCCGGCGAACTTGTAATTGGTATGAAATGTCCAAACTGCTATCTCATTCCTCCGGTCCAGATCGATCTGCAGATCCCCCGACACAAAAATCCGTGAATAGTTGTCTTCGGTCAGTCTGATCATCTCGTCAGTTCCTTTACACTTTCCCGCTCAATGATTGACACCGGAAGGACGATATCCTCCTGCTTACGATTACCATTGATTTCATTGAGAAGAGAACCGAATGCCTTTGCTCCCTTTTCGGCAATTGCCTGATGTACAGTTGTCAGTCCGGGCTCCAGATAATTGGCGATCTCCAGATCATCAAAGCCGATAAGAGATAAATCTTCCGGTACTGTTACCCGGTATGCATGCAGCCCTTTCATGAGGCCAATCGCCATGATATCAGCCGTACAGACCAGTCCGGTCATTTCAGGAAGTGCCTTTGCTACATGAGCCGCCGCCAGTCTTCCGTCTTCAAAACTGACCTTCCGCTCGAAGATCCATTGTGGATTCAGATTGATTCCCGCCTCTTCGAGCGCTTTCCGGTAACCCTGAAACCGCTTCTGCATGACGCCGTTTTCCTGAATATGTCCGCAGAGAAAACCGATTCTGCTATGACCCTTTCGAATCAGATAGGAAGTTGCCAGATAACTTCCCTGTTCATCATCAATCCTTACATTGTCAAAGTCCTGTGTTTTACAGTAACTATCAATTAAAACAACCGGGATTTTCGTCTCGGACAGTTTGCTGAGAATTTCATCCTGATATACACCGATGGCAATGATCCCGCTTAAATTCCTCTCATATGCAATCCGGATATAGTTGTCGTCCAGATCCGCACACGAAATCACCACCTGATAGCCCTGCTGCCTTGCCTCGCGTTCTATACTGCCGAGGATTTCTCCGTAAAAACTGTTTGCGAACACACTCTTGTTGTCGCCTTCTGTCTGCGGTACAACAACGCCGATCAATTGGGATCGATTGGATGCAAGTTCCTTTGCGTTCATGTTCGGATAATAGCCAAGCTCCTTGACCGCGTTCAGGATTGCTTCCTTCGTCTCATCGGAAATGGACTGTTGTTTTCCATTCAGAACGTATGAAACGGTTGCTGTGGAGACGCCCACATAATCCGCTACATTTTTCAATGTCACTTTATTGTTCATCATAATTTGCTCCCGGTTATTCGTGATGAGCAGCCAGCTTAACCGCTTAACTACTTAAGCGGTTAAGCATAGTATATCTGCCCTTTGCTCAGATGTCAATCAATTTTTCTGTTTTTGTCCTCCTTCCCTCGACACAGGTTGCTGCCAGCCAGGCGGATGAAGTATCACATCTGCAGAGCATCAGGCCCGCAGTTTACTATCCAATAAAGAAGGCAGGTACTCCGACAAAAGTACCTGCCTTCTTTTATAGTCAAACCGGCGTAATCGGGATGATGATTTTTTTGAATCCGCCGCCCGTATTGATCATAGGTCTTTCTTCCTGCTGCAACCTGTCGGAAAAAGCATATACGATTTTCCGCATCTGCGCACGCCGGTAATGACCTTGATCAACCCATTATGGCGCTTGGAAATCAGCTTGTTCAGACAGGTGTCCCTGCGAATTTCCATTTTCATCATCCCTGTATAATAATGATACAAAATGCGGATTCCGCATTTTTATCCATTGGCGTTCTGTGAATCATGAACTTTGATGATTGTTTTTCCTTTGGACCCGCCGCGCTTTACCTTAGCCAATGCTTCATTTACCTGATCCAAACTGAATACGGCATCAATCGAAGTTTCCAGCGGATGATCCTTGTCAAACAAGCCGGCCATCTTTTCCAACTGATTCCCGTCCTCATGTACAAAGAGGAAATCATAGGTCTGATTCTTTGCCGCCGCCATTTTGTCATACTTTCTTCCGGCCAGCTGAAAAAGTACTCTCTTAACAAGCGGCATCCTGCTTCTTTTTGCGAACCTGCCATTTGGCAGCCCTCTTAGAGATACCAGACTGCCGCCCTTTTTCAGCACCTGAAATTCATCAGGAAGTGCACGGTCACCAAGCGTATCAAGAACGTGGTCGACATCGGATAAAACATCGACATA
Source organism: uncultured Eubacteriales bacterium (assembly GCA_900314565.1). GTDB lineage: Bacteria > Bacillota > Clostridia > Lachnospirales > Lachnospiraceae > Chordicoccus. The sequence goes on along the minus strand of OMVU01000054.1, from coordinate 6,078 downwards.
ATTTTCTTTTTTATAGTCGATGAATTTTTCGGCGCCCAGTTTTCTTACCCGTTCTTCATTTTCCGCACTGCCATTTGTATAAACATGCAGTCCAAGACTGCTGGCTACCGGGATCGCCATCGCACCAAGACTTCCTGTTCCTCCGGAAATGAACACGGATTCTCCCGGTTTAACCTGCATGATCTCGAAGGCCTGCATCGCTGTAAGAGCAGTAAGTGGAACTGTTGCCGCCTCCTCGAAGGACAGATTGTCCGGAATATGCGCCAGAGCAGATTCTTTCACTGCGGCATACTCCGCGAATGCGCCGATCTTTTTAAGCGGCATCCGGCCATAGACCCGGTCACCGGCTTTGAAGCGGGTCACTCTCTTTCCGGCCTTTTCAACCACTCCGGAAAATTCATTTCCCATAATGAGCGGCATTTTGTAGGGCACGATCAATTTTACTTCCCCGCGGATGATCATGTTGTCCAGCGGATTTACAGCCGCCGCCATAATACGAACAAGGATTTCGTCATCCTCCGGAACAGGTACCGGAAGGTCCAACATTTCAAGATCTGTACCTTTTTTGTCATAATGTGTTAAAACTGCTGCTTTCAATGTATGGTCTCCTTGTTGTTTTTCCTGATATATTCCTGCATGCTGCCAATGCAGTCTGCGAGCGTCATACCCTGCAATCTTTTTTCCACACTTTCTTCCATATCCCGAAACATATCCCCAAGAACCGGTCGGATATTATGCCCGACAACGCAGGCATCATTCGGATTCTGATGGAGATCAAACAGATGCAGCTTATCTGTCTCCATGACAGCCTTGTAGATGTCAAGAAGAGAAATATCCTCCGGCTTCCTGACAAGCCGGAAACCGCCAACACCCCGGCGTCCCTCGATGATTCCGGCTTTACTTAACCTTGTGGTGAGTTTCCGGATATAGCTTGCGTTTGTACCGACGCTTTTCGCAATCTGATCGGAATTCATGGGCGTCTCTGATTCAGAGATCAGAATCAACGTATGGATAGCCGACGAAAATTTAGTGTCCACGATTATCCCTCCAGTATATATGTTGCAATATACTCTGTGTCTTCTGCTGCCATGATACCGGGATCCGACTGTATAAATTTGCCCTTTAATCCGCTTTCTTCAGCAGCTATTTCAAAATGGCAGAGTGCAATCCCAAGATCCACCTTCTGAATATCTACGGTAGCTTCTCTGTCATATCCCGGCGTCTTTTTTTCATAAAAATGGACCCGGTTCTTTTCCGCAACGGCTCTCCAGGGCTGCTTGTTCGTAGCAGAAGGAGCGAGACGCACCATTTCAAGTGGCAGCTGCCATATACCCGCATCGCTCTCGTTCAACGGGTTCTGAAAGTTATCGCGGAAAAACAGTTCTCCAAACGGAACGCGGCTGTCCGATTTCATTCCCCTTCGCATCATGCTCTCACGGATGGATCGTTTTTCGGCTGCATATCCCAATGGAGTGACTGCCGGCATCACCTCATCCTCCTTTAACTGAATGGCTTTTTCGAACGCTTTACGGTCAATCGTCGCTGCCAGCCATACTGTTCCAAGACCAAGTGAGGCAGCATAGAGGATGAACTTCTCAAAAGCATACCCAAACGATAGTTCCGCATTCTTCTGTTTTTGATATTTCCCGGCAACATAAGTATCCGCGCCAAGAATCACAGGACTGCTGACCCCGTTTTCCCGCGCATTCAAAATGGAAAAGGTAATGGGTACATCAAAGAGTCCTGTGTCATGCTTCAGATAATCTCTCACCTGGTTCAGTGTCTTCTCCGGAATTGCCTGTTCCTTATATGTTCGTACACTCTTTCTATTTCTAATAATTTCTGTGTTCATTTTACTTCTCGCTTTCTATGTTATACCTGTATCTGATACAGATACTTTATCGGATGTGATTATATGTGTCAATAATCATTTACTGTCTGCTTAAAGAGCATACCCACCCGCGGCGGATCCGCAAAACACAAATGAGGAACGAAATATCGTGCTCCGTCTACGTGTCTTTGATATTCCAGGCAATGTTGTTATCAAGCAATCAAGCTTTCAGACTATCCGGATCAAGCATAAAATCCATTACGCCGATTACCAATATTCCATCCTCTGTCCGCCATGGTTTGATATGATCTTCCCGGATGCCCTCTGGCAACAGGTAATTTCGAAATATCGGATACAGAAGGTAAGATTTATCGGTTCTCCGGATTCTGGTGATGTTTTTTGCCTATTTAGGCTTTTTTCTTCATTATTTTTGCGGACGGGAAAAACATATGAAACTTCGCAGGAGTCCTGTCTGTGAGATCACATAAAAACAATGCTGTATCAAGAGAATAAATACCGTTCGAGGCAGCGTATCTGCTTTGACGTAGTGCGTCCCATATCCTGACGCAATATTAATTTTGACTCTCGAACTACGGCATGGTACAGTTAGTTATGACTTACTTCGTATGTCATAACTGTTCCGAAGTCCACCTTCACTATGCAAAACCGGGTATTTCATTTTGGGGATGGTTTGGTTCAGCGTGGTTTGTCATGGTTTAAAAATGAGGAGAAAGGAGAGGCTGCTGCCGTGGAATTCAAGACGCTGTTCAGAATCCTGAAAAAGCATCTGGCGGATGGCGATGACATTCCGTGTTTTTCCGGGAACTCATGGCAATGGCCGGTTGGAAAACGCCGTTTGTTCGGATATGGGCAAATCAGCTTTATGCGCACAGACAGCGCCGCCGGGTGCAGCTGTTAAACAAAGAAAACAGTTAAGGCAGCATACTCTAAAGGAGGATAACGGACGATGGTATTTATGAAGAACTTTTTCAGTCAAACACGCAAGCCGGAAGGCTTACTGGGCAAATTCATGCTCGGCACGATGAATTCCGGCCACGCGAAGCTGGCGGACTGGGGCATGGGACACTTGTCCGAAATTTCACCTAAGGAAATCATTGAGCTTGGCTGTGGGGCGGGGCGGGGCGCCGGAGAACTGCTGAAGCGTTATCCGGATACCAGGCTGACAGCGATCGACTACTCCCCGCTTTCCGTTGAGAAAGCAGCGGAATATAACAAGGCGATGATAGGCAGCGGACGCTGCAAGGTGCAGCAAGGCGACGTGTCGGACTTGCAATTCGAAGAAAACAGCTACGACCTTGCCACCGCCTTTGAGACAATTTACTTCTGGCCGGGGCTTGAAAGATGCTTTGCGCAGGTGGCGAAAATTTTGAAGCAGGGAGGATACTTCCTCATCTGCAACGAATCCGACGGCAAAGATGCCGCCGGAAAGAAATTCGAGAATATCATCGATGGCATGATCTGTTATACCCCGCGGCAGATCGAGGATGAACTGAAAAGGGCTGGCTTTTCGGAGATCACTACCGACCATCATCCGAACAAACCGTGGATTACGATATTGGCAAGAAAGTGAGCAGCGGATCAGGCTATTCATAAAGATGTCACACCAGCGGAAAAGGGAGGTGAGGAATCCCTTTTTTGGCTCTTCACCGCCGCTTTATCTTCAAATTTTCAGTTTTTACAATAGATACATTTATGCCCTGGCGTCTGATAACACATATTGCAGGAAATACATTTTGCCGGTGACCTATCTCAATCAATCACGGCATCTGACGGAATCGTTCAACGCACGTCGTTCTGCTATTGGCACATTCCTATTCCGTATTATGCCTTGTGACGATTTGCTCTCCTTCATTTCTGATTACAAGAGGCCGCACGGGAAATGCCGAATACTTTCGTGTCAGAATTTCTGACATTGAAGGATTCCTCGATCTACTGCCTGGAAACAAGTTCATCCATCATTGCAACGACGGCATCACAAGGGTGAATTGCTAAACGAAGTTCCACTCGTAAACTTTAAAACTGGAAGTTAATCCTTCCAAAAAAATACTGGAGGTTAATTCTTCCAAAATAGGACTACAATAGCCACTGTTGGTCCACCACCTGTTGCTCCGACCAGAACAGGAGGACCTGATGGCTAAGTATAGGCATTTGAATAGCGAAGACCGTTCTCACAACGAGACTGGTCTGAATAACAGGCAGTCGTTCAAGGAGATTGGTGAAAAGGTAGGTAAGGATTGCTCCACTATCTCCAAGGAGATTCGTTCCCATATGGTTTTCAGGAAGACCGGTGCTTACAGACGTCCGTTCAGAATCAGATGTACAGTAGCACGGGGCGAAATAATGGAACTTTCGGTTGCAATCCAGGCAAAGGTGGAAGTTACCCCTTCAAACTGGAACTTCGGATTTCACCCGACCATAAGGCTTTTCTCACCCCTTAGTCCCTGACCTTTGAGTCGAGTAGGCAAGGTCAGTACGGTCAGTATCACCGATAAATCAATGTAAAGCCATGCTGCCTGCCCCTCACAGAACCGTACGTGCGGTACTACCGCATACGGCTCTTCAAGCTAACTTCGTCTTCACGTCCAAATCGACACGGTTATTCTCTGGTATTGGATATATGACCGCCAAATATGGGCAAATTTCTCCTGCCCAAGCCTGCGTCTACCCCTTTGGCTCCTGCGCCTCAGCATCCACAGACACCTCCAATAGGCATACTGATAGAACTTACTCAGAGCATCCAGATTTCCGTTTACACCATAGTACTGGCAATGACCCATAAGCTTCTTATTCAGTAAACGCACAGCCGTGATCTTAACCAGTTCTTGATCTCCTGTTGTTTGACTTTTAACTTCTTCTTGCTGGTGCGGATTCCTAGCCGATACCTTCCGTTTCTGGATTTTGCGTTATAGAATGCGAATCCAAGGAAATCAAACTCGTCTTTCCATTTTGCAAATCTTCCAAACGGCAGTATCCTCGTCTTGTCTTCCGCCACCTGCAATCCGAACTTCTCCAGTCGATCTTTCAGTATTTTCATGACTGCTTTCGCTTCATTCTCATACTGAAACATCAGCAGAAAATCATCAGCATAGCGAATATAATACACTTCTCCGTGACACACCTTCCTCAGCAGTATCATGTACCATGTATCAAGCACATAATGCAGGTAGACGTTCGCCAGTACTGGCGATATCTGGCCGCCCTGCGGTGTTCCTGCGTCTGTGTCGTGCCGCTCTGAGTCTTCCATAAATCCGGCTTTCAGAAATCTTTTGATATACCGCAGAAAGTTTCTGTCCTCTATATCATATTCCAGAAATTTCATCATCCATTCATGGTCTACATTGTCAAAGAAACCTTTGATGTCGGCTTCCAGCACCCAGTTGACTTTCTTTGTCATGACCGTTTCATTGATGTATCTGACTACGTCATGTGCACTCCTTCCGGGACGAAACCCGTATGAGCAGTCACAGAAGCGTTCTTCATAGACTTCATTTAATATGTCCGCCATAACGCTTTGAACAAGTCGGTCTTCGTATGCTGGTATGCCGAGCGGCCGGAGCTTGCCGTTGGCTTTTGGTATATACGTTCTTCTTACTGGCTGCGGCTTATAACTGAACTGTTTCATCCTGCCAACAAGGTTGCTTATGCGTTGTTGTGCATAAACTCCGTACACTTCCTTTGTGACACCATCAATGCCTGTAGCCTTATCTGCCACCTGCCTCTTATGTGCCGCCATCAGCGTATCTTCGTTCACTCTGTTGATTAGTGTATGCAGTTTCCTGTGTGTTTTGGACTGATACTTTATTGCCTTAGGCTCCTGTTTCATACTCTCCGGGCCTCCAGTGCCCGATATGCTTTGTCTAGGGCAAACGTTAATTTGTTGTCCCCTTCGCTCCACAGTGTTTCCACCGCTTCATCACTACTATGAGACAATCCGACTTCTGACAGACCTTTGGAACAAACTTGATTTTCTACGTCTTGCATGCTCCTACTTCTCAGACCGGAGCCTGTCAGATCTCCCAGGTACACCAAAGATACCTTGCATGCTCGCCACGCTCTCTGACCCCGGCGGAATCTCCCCGGGTAAAGCTGATCCCCGGTTCTTGCTGCCTGCTGCATTGATGAATGCATCGGCTTCCGCTTCCCGTAGTAACGAGGCTGAATTGCTTCACGCTTTTGCATTGCGGCTCTCATGCTCCCCTGCCTACGCTTAAACCTCACCTCACGGT
>OMVU01000090.1 GCA_900314565.1 uncultured Eubacteriales bacterium | reverse complement strand
CACAGGAACCACTCCGCAAACCCATAAATCTGCCGGTAAAAATGATTTCTGCCGGCTGACTCATGTTTGAAAACACGAGAATGCGCCGGCTATTTTTCATTTGCGGAATAAATCAAGAGGGGATTTATTCCGTGATTGTATAAAGCGCCGCCTCATCGATCTCACGGTTCGTTCCGACGATTACATCTTCTCCGCGGCTGTTGACAAAATGCATGGCGTTCGCACAGCCTGTATTCCTGTCAATGAACTCCGTTTTATAATCACCGGCTTCTGCGTCCCAAGTAATCGCGACCGTGTTCCTGGTCCCCCTGCGCCAGCCGACGATCCAGGTCGGTCTTCCGAGAATGGTATCCGCCCATGTCGCGTGGACCATCTCCGTCTCCTTTTCGGGAGCGCTGTACTTCCACTGCGGCACATAATTGCCGAACTCATCGAGATGGAAGATGGAGAAGGCATTGCCGTGGAACGGAGTGATCATGCCAAGCTCGAGCTTTCCGTCTCCGTCAAAGTCGATGAGGACTGAATCGCTGGACGGGATATTGCTCACGCAGGTAACTTCCCACTCTGCTCCCCTGACTGCAGGCGGATCAAATATAAATGTGCCCTGCTCACAGGCCACAAGTCCCGCTGTGTAGCCGCCGCGCTCGATCGTGCAGTATCCGTGATTCCTGAGCATGCCGCCCCTGATCAGAGTCAGGGAGAGCTGATTATCCTCGTTATAAGAGGAAAGGTCTTTAGGAAGCTCCGCACCGAAGCAGGCACCCGGGAAACGCCAGTCTCCCGTATACTCATGGCCGGTCTTGAGACAGCATACGATAAGATAATTCCTGCCGGCTCTGTGCAGGATGCCGAAGCGGTGGACGAACGGCGCGTTACAGAGAGTGCGTACTTCCCAGTTCCCTTTTTCTTCAGGAGTGACAATTACGATCCCGGCATTCAGGGCGTCATCCGGTGAGTAGAATCTGTGTATGGCGAGGAATTGGCCGTTTGTTCCGGGAACCTGAGCCATGGTCATGACACCGCCGGGCTCTGTCCAGACTGTGTCCAGATTTTCGCCATCCTCAGAGAAGAGGTAGCAGGGATTCTGCTGTTCCGCAGAGACAAGGAAGCATTTTCTGTCGTTATATGTAAGCGGTGCGATCGCGTAGCACTTTTCAAGATTGGCAATGACTTTTTTTGAGACGTTCATAAAAGTAAAAGGCTTCTCCTTCCTCCGGTATTTTCCGCACGTCATAGATTATACCACAAAAGAAACAAATCCCTGCTATGCTATACTGCATTTCTTTTCCTGATATATCTCCCAAATTGTCCAAAGCCTGTCCGGATCGCCGCAGACCGAAAGAAAGGCGGGGCCTGGCAGGATCAACCGATGAAGATTTTACTAAAAATTTTTGGTGAAAAAAGTGTGAAAAAATATTAGCCCCTCCCCGAGGGTCTCTCGTACATATAGGTGTCAGGGCAAAAGAAAAGCCCGGAGGAAAATAAAAAACAAAAGAAAAATGATAAAGAGATAAGAGAGGAAAAAACCATGGAAATGAAAAAAAGAAGCATCGCAGGCTGCATCATCCTTACATTTGTTACATTCGGCATCTATGGGATCTACTGGTTCGTAAAGCTCACAAATGAGACCAACCGTCTGGCTCCGGAAGAGGCGACGATGAGCGGCGGACTTGCATTTCTTGTAACACTCTGCACACTTGGCATCTACGGTCTGTACTGGGGATACAAGCTTGGTAAGAAAATGGATATCATCTCCGGAAAAGAAAGCAACTCCGGGATCATTTACCTGCTGCTTACCCTCCTTGGCTTAGGCATTATCGCCGAGGCGCTTGCACAGAACGAGCTGAATGGCAGGATCGAGAGACAGGAGAACGGCTTCGTAGCTGCGGCATGATCTTAAATAACACACGTAAATATGTTCCCCGATCTGCTCAAAGAGCAGACCGGGGAGTTTCTATTTAGAGAGGGCATGCAAAAATGACCGTCGGCAAGCGCCTGTGATCCACTTATCTTCTCTCCTTTTTTCTCTTGTACTCCAGGATCTTGTTCAGCTCGTTATCCGGCTTATCGTTTACATAGCACAGGATCTCTTCGTATATCATTTCTTCCGTCACTTCAGGAAGCCCGCTTATATATGCCTGCCCTTCGGCATCACCTGTGTATGAGTCCGAATTCGCTATACCGAGCTTCTCCATGATGGCGATCAGTTTCTCTCCTGTCTCCACATCGAGCACCTTCCGGTCCAGGAGCAGTTTTGTAAAGTCGCAGGCATTCAGCGGCTTGTCCGGTTTGGTGTACGGTGCACATTCATAGTCGATAACCGTCTCCACGTAGTCCACATATGTTCTTGGCAGTTGATTCTCAAGATGGTGAGGCTTGGTTTTTACATGTATTTCCTGAGCTTCTTTCTGATCGAGGAACAGGTACATGATCATCTTGTCCATGTCATGGATCCTCGCCCTGCGAAGCATCTCATCACGCAGTGCAGGCTCTTTGATCAGTTTTCGCACGCAGTACTCAAACGCTTTTCTATGTCGGTATGTGTAAATGCACCACTGCATATTTTTCATTTCTTTCACCATCCTTTGTCATGGCCGGTATTTCACCGATAATCACGAGCCATCAAGAGCTTCGTCTTCTTTATGAAATGAAACAGAGATCATCGCCTTTCAGGACGATGGTCTCTCAAGATATTTATCTCTCATTTTCTGTATATCTGATTCCGTGAGCCTGAGTCCTTCTGCAAGGAACGTTTTGAAGTCTCCGTACAGTTCTTCTACTCCGGCATATGCGGCCTCGAGATATTCGCTTCTGGCTTCGAACATATTTCTGAGCGCCTGTTCGGTCTTTTCATCACCGCCCCCGATCATGTTGAAGAACATATTTACCATCTTGTCGACATCAGATGTTATTATGTATTTGAGGTTGACAGTCTTATCTTCCGGACAGGAAGTTATCCATCATGCTGCTTAAGCAGTCGGAATGATGCGGCAAACGGTCTGACCTCTCAAACTCAGCACCTTATTGAATATCATACTATGATTCTCTTTCTTCGTCGTTAATTATCTTACCGATTTCACTAACTACGTCTACTACTTCTTCAAAGGTCAACTTTGAGGCATAAAAGTTTTCTTCTACATAATTCGTCCAAAGCTTTTGAAGTGCTTTCTCTTCTCGAATATCCTGAATAATCTCTTTCCATTCGAAGAGCAATTCCAGTGATCCGCGTTTTCTTGCCGTGTGTTCGACGGCATCCTTCAGGATTGATACACGGATCTGCTCTTTCCGTACATGAAACAGTGCATACAAATCATAAAAGTCCCTTGCCCTGGTAGTGCCAATATTCCGGCGAATAACGGTCTCATACTTTTCCGCAAGGATAGTTTCTAAGGTATATGCCATCACCGGAATAGATCGTTCTTCAAACAGAAGCGGATAGTCATATCTCACAGCTGCCGGTGTAATCTCATCCCCTGTCGTTATATCTATCTTCATTGGATTTTTAATCTTACCGTATTCTGCATCCATATAAACTCGAAAATTGTTGTAATCATCATCCTCACGAATTGGCTCAATCCTCTTATAGGTAAAATGAATCCCATCCTCTGCGTCAATTGAGAGAACCTCTTTCACGATTCGTTCAATCTTATCTTCTGCCATATCAATACCCCGGACCGTTGTATCCATGTCCATCGTCGTTCGTTCCGAAATTCCAATCATTGAGGATATCAGAAGCCCGCCTTTCAAGATAAAGTTATTCTTGTAGGAAGATGCAGCAAGCCTGTCCAGAATTCTCTCAAAGAGAAACATCTGCAGAACTTCCTGGGATCGAACATTCTTATCCTTCGCTATATTCCGAATCGCTCCTTTGAGCTGTTCTGCTGTTTTCATACGAGTACCTCCGAATATATCCGGATTTTATCTTCAATTCCAAACTGTTTTCCATATTTCAACAATTTTCTCATATCCGGATGATTACTGAAGTATATTTTGATTGCTCCGCTAAAAAGCTGCATATCTATATCATTCCGGGCTCGAATCAGATCACAAATACAGCGCTCTTTATCATAAAGCCGGACTTGATTTCCCATAGTTGTCGGCGTATTCGTGATACCAATATCAAAAAGATCTTTTTTAACATAATGAACCCGAAGATCCGGATAATCTTTACGGATACGTGAAATATTCGTTCCGGACGGGACCGTCACATCAAAATGGTGCGGAACACGATCCGACATTCCCCAAAGGTAAAGTGCTGTACCATAAGAGAACAATAGGACATGGCTGCGCTTCTGAAGAATTGCATATTCATCCGGCAGCGAATCAGGCAGTGCATAATGACCATGGGCGGTACGAATCAGAAGGAGTTTATCTACATATGTTTTCAAATATGCGCGACTGATTCCAGCCTCTTCAATCTGCCTGGTAGTAAAACTGCCATCATTCTCTTCTGCTATATTTTGAATCCTTTTCCAGACATCTGACATGAATCATCTCCTCCTTTTACATTCGTGCTTACATTTTATATATTATAAGTACGTTTGTAAAGTTTTTCTTTTTGCAGGGCTGACGCATGAAATGTGAACATGATCCCGGTTCCCTTCTATTTGTGAATGTCACATGAATAAGAAGACCGGGGCTCTTTACAAGCACCCGGTACAAATGGACATATACGTTGAAAGCGAATCAACATCGCTTTTCTAAGCGCACGAAACAGAGAGTAAGATTCTCGGAGATTGAATCTCCGAGAATCTTTGCTTAAATTTCTTGAACTGAAGGTTATACCTGCTGCTTTCCATCCTTGGCTTAGGCATTATCGCCGAGGCGCTTGCACAGAACGAGCTGAACAGCAGGATCGAGAGACAGGAGAACGGCTTCGTAGCTGCAGCATAATCTTAAGTAACAGTTAATTAAGTAACCGTTAAAAACTTTATTCCGCCGGATCTTTTGAGCGGATGAAGTGCAATGAAATACAAAATCTCTGAATGAAACACAAAATCTATATAAGAGGCACCGCTAAGGCGCGCCGGAGGATCCGGCAGCCGGGCGGTGCCTTTTTGCGACAGCCTGCTGAAACGCCGGGTTCATACGCTTTCCATTACGAACCGGCAGAATGCGCTTTTTTCGGGACCTGCCGACTTTACAGCCATGGGCTTTACAGGCATATGCTTTCCAGATCATCCGGGATCCAGAGAGCCCCTTGGTAATATTTTGATCCTTCGTCGAAATACATTTCTTTTCTGTTTGCCAGATTCATTTCTTCTGTATGATACAGAAGCAGGTTCTTCACACCGAGCCGCTCTGCGTGCTCACAGACATCCTTCACCGTGGAATGATGCTTTTCGTAAGGCTTAAAAATATCCGCTTGTGCGTACAGGCAGAATGCCTCATGCAGCATCCATTCGCTCCCGACAGCATATTTTTCTACAGAAGCTTTAAGGGGTTCATCTCCGCAGCACGTGAGCATCTTCCCATCTCCGATCTCCATTCGAAATCCATACTGACGGGCCTTGGTGGACTGAATGTCAAAGAATGTGAATTCATGCCCGATAATATTCATCATTTGTCCGTCAGAGAGTTCGACCAGGTGGAGCCTGTGATCGAGAAATGCTGAATACCTCTTCCGCAGGAGCTTTTCCGACATGTCGCGGATAAGGTCCAGCACTTCCCTGTGTGAGTAAATATATGCTTCTCCCTCGTACTCACCATGGTCCATGAACTGACAGATCATCCTGACCATCCAGATGATTCCCAGAAGATGATCTATGTGTTTATGGGTCACAAAGATGTGACGGATATCCTTCCAGTCATATCCCGCATGCCTGATCTGGTGGAGGATCGTATTGCCGCCCCCGCCATCTGTCATGAACAGCCTGCCGTTATCCTCTATCAGGAAGCAGGTATTGTAGCACTCTGCAACGAGCGCGTTTCCGGTTCCCAGCATTGTCAGTTTCATTTTCATTCTCCTCCGCTGCGACTATGTATTTGTGGTTGACAGTCTTTTCTTCCGGACAGGATGTTATCCACCTTGCTGCTTAAGCAGTCGGAATGATGCGGCAAACGGTCTGATCTCTCAATCTCAGCATCTTATTGAATATCATACTATGATTCTCTTTCTTCGTCGTTATGATCTTACTTAAATTTCTTGAACTGAAGGTTCTGTCTGCAAGCTTGATATAGCAAAGAACCGCCGGAGCAATGCCTGTGATTCCATTACTGATCTATAATGGAAAAGCCAGGTAAAGCCAGATTGACTTTTTATAACTTTCTCAATTTCTTTTAGCCCTCCCGGGAAGCTTCTCGTACAAATAGATGTAACACAAAAAACAAAAGCAAAAATTCACCTGAGGCTGTTGAAACAACAAAAGAAAATCCAAAGCGCAGCAAAATAGGACGCGCCACAGCCAGGCAGGTTTTAATTCAATAATCAGAATAGAAGAAAGGGAGAAAAAAATCATGGCAAATAAGAACAATAAGAAGAACATCGGCATCATCCTCGGATCCTCCGCTGCAGTTGCAGTCCTTACAGCAGGGCTCATCTTCGGCACAGCAGGATGCTCCACAAAGCAGGCTCAGACAGGATTCAAGACGACGGCGGTCACTGTAGATAAGAACAGCACAAAGACAACTGCAAAGAAGACATCTCAGTCTTCAACAGATGCTGCAAAGAAGGCATCAGAGGCGAAGAAAGCTGCCGAGGCTAAGAAGGCTGCTGACGCAAAGAAGGCTGCTGACGCGAAAAAGGCTGCTGAGGCTAAGAAGGCCGCTGAAGCGAAGAAGGCTGCTGAAGCGAAGAAGGCCGCTGAAGCGAAGAAGGCCGCTGAGGCTAAGAAGGCTACTGAGGCTAAGAAGGCTGCTGAAGCGAAGAAGGCTGCTGAGGCTAAGAAGGCTGAGGAAGCAAGGAAAGCTGCTGAGGCTAAGAAGGCTGAGGAAGCAAGGAAAGCTGCTGAGGCTAAGAAGGCTGAAGAAGCAAGAAAGGCCGAAGAGGCCCGTAAAGCTGAGGAAGCTCGTAAGGCTGAAGAGGCCCGTAAGGCTGAAGAGGCCCGTAAGGCTGAAGAAGCTAAGAAAGCTGCACAGCAGGTCGCTGCCCAGGAGACAGCTCCGGCCGTTCCGGAAATGGATGAGGAACAAATGAGCGCACTCAACAGAGCCCGCGCACAGGCTATGCTCCACACACCTGCTCCCGAAACAGAGAACAAAGACGAGCAGGAACAGACAGTCGCTGCAGAGCAGAAAGATGAGCAGACGGTAAAGGGCACAGTCAAGTCCGTGGATGGCAAGAAGGTCACGATCACGGTCGATGAGAAGACCTACACATTCGAGAACAAAAAAGATGATCTGAAGCTTCAGAAGGGTGACAAGGTCTCCGTCGTCCTCGTAAAGGATGCAGAGGGCAAGGAGCAGGTGAAGAGCGTAAAGCTTCTTCCGGCTGAGGTACAGGGCGAGAAGGCTCAGGAGCAGAAAGACAGCGAGAACGTTCAGGAGCAGACTGTTGAGACAGCTCAGGGTGCCGTTGAGGAATAAATAACAGTAAACTGAATGAAATCTATGGAGGCAGTCGCACTAAGTGATTAGTACGACTGCCCTTTTTCTCTTAAGTATTTCTTCCGTAAACGTTCAGGATCCGGAATGGCTGTTTTTCCGGTTATGTCATAATATTGCGGATAAACGCTCATTCTTATACAATTAAATAGATTTATAGATTAGAGTGGGGTAAATTTTCCGAAAATATGCTGCACCTTTGTTTCCTGAAAATGCATTCTCCCCAAAAACAATTGAACAGATCCGGCCCCCCACCCGCAAATCAAAGATCGATTTATGGGCATGGCCGGAGCGAAATGAGAATAGCTGCTTTACATGGAAGGAGTTCTCCTTGAGCCGCAAAAAAAAGAAAAAGCAATCTCCCACCATCGTGTCCTGTAAGAAGGGACTCGCCTGTCTGGGCCTCGTTTTTACTGTACCCGTTGTTTCAGAAAAATCATCATCCTGTCAAATGCGTCCTTTGCCACATCATTTTCACGTTCCGAAGCAACAAAGCAGTGCTGCATTTGAAGATTCCGTTCAGCCAGAGGATCGACTAAAGCGTGTTCTGCATTTGCACCGGTCAACGCAGAGTCCATTTCCCGCATATCTGCATAATACTCACTGCCCAACAAGAACGCATCCGGATAGTTTGAATCGACCCATAGGATGTTGTTGTATTTTTGCTTTTCCTCGCGACTGAGGAAGACAGATCCTTTGACATAGTTGCCTACAAGAACTTTGGTTCCCAAAGAAAACTTATCATAAACGAGAGGTGCATCGTCAAGCACAACTGCCTTGATCTGCTCAGGCCTGAGCACGGGTGAAATACCCAGGGCAGCAGCATAATCCGGATTGGTAATAACGCTTCCCAGCTGACTTGTCATGATCGCTCCCGCAGAAGAACCCATGATCACCACCCGATCCATGTCCAGATGATATTCGTCAGCGTGATCGATCAAAAACCGAAAGGCTTCGTTTGCCTGAATCAGCGGAGCCGGAAAATGGTATTCCGGAACCAGCACGTAATCAATATTGGCAAGATTAAAACCTTCAGCGCAGATATCGTCTAATAATGCGGTTGCATCACTTTCAGCAAGAGGATCCCCGACACTCTTACTGCCGCCGAAGAATCCACCGCCATGAAAGTAAATAAGAGTCGGCCGTGATGTTTCCCTGTTTTCATCCGGGTAAGTAATATCCAGGAAACTGTTTGGGTAGTTTTCAGAATACTTAAGCTCGGTAATGATGTACTGACCATTATCCTTTATACCTTCCATTGGCTCGCCAGAAGGTTCATAGGAGTTTACAGTGTTTACTGTACCGGCCGCCAGCTTTTGGATCGCACCTACAATGATCTGCGTGTGTGTCATAAGGATCAAAGCGCCTATCGTCGGAACAGCCAATAGGATTGCAAGAACGATCAATAAAGTATGACGTTTTATTTCCTATACCCATTCAGCCGGAAGAGAGGCACTTCGCAACAGAGAAGATGCACTTTTCGCTCATAAATCTGTTTGTCAATGAACTATAGGCGTTCCAGAAAGTGCTTGAAATAGGCATCTTTTGTGGAATTTCAATAAGAAAGTATAGAGAGGTTCATCATGAAAGAATTCTGGAACACCATTCAACTCATCTTCACAGCAGTCGGCGGCTGGCTTGGCTGGTTCCTCGGCGGCTGTGACGGTCTGCTTTATGCGCTCCTGATCTTCGTGACGCTCGACTACCTGACGGGTGTCATGTGC
>OMVU01000053.1 GCA_900314565.1 uncultured Eubacteriales bacterium | reverse complement strand
GCAGACGGCTCCGGTTGTCGGAAGACGTTCCATCTCAACATCTGTACAGCAGAGAGATACAAAGTATTTTCCCGAAGGGCTCTGAGATACCGTCCCCGAGAGAATACGGCCCTTAACTTCTTTGCTGACTCTGCATTCCACAAGTCCCAGCTTTGGAAGCCGGATATGCTTCTTATCAATTCGGATGGTATTTCCGACATTCTTTGCCTTGTAGCTTTTTCGGTGATCCCGTTTGCTCTTAAAGCAAGGGTATCCGGGAACACAGCCCTGCCGCACTCTTCGAAAGAAATTCTGAAATGCTGTGTCCAGATCACGAATAGACGACTGCAGCGCTGTCGAGTCAACCTCGCTCAGCCATTCCAGTTCTTCCTTGAGCCCGGTTAGATCAGCGCAGCAGGCGTAGAAACTGAACGTCTTTTTCTCTTTTTCGTATAGTTCTTTTCTCTTTGCAAGATAGTGATTGTATACGAAGCGGCAGCACCCAAACGTCCGCTGTATTAAGTTTTCCTGGACCCTGTTCGGATAGATCCGAAATCGGTAGGAGTATTCCATGGTTTAGCCTCAGACGTTCTTCTGGTTCTCGATATACTTCTTGACTGCCTCAAGCGGTACACCGCCGACGGTGGAAACAAAATATGAATTGGTCCATAGCGTAGGAAGTCTGGATTTCAGGGCGGGGAATTCTGTGCGTAGAGCGTGGGAGGAGACTCCCTTGATATGGCGAACAGCGCGGTTAATCCCATATTGGGGATCAACCTCCATCAGCAAGTGTACATGGTCAGGCATGACTTCCATTTCAATGATTTCGGCATTGATAGAAGCAGCTGTTTCCAAAATCAACTCCTTCAGCCGTGCTTCTATATCACCAGTCAGAACTTTGCGCCTATATTTTGGACACCACACCACATGATACTTACAGGAATAGACAACATTTCGATTTGATTTGTATTTCATAAATATATTATACCACAACGGAAAATCTATTTGTTTACCAAGGTGTTAACGGGAGAACAAAGTGTGCCTTGTATCCCCATACCTGAAGGCAGGGGCTTTACGGCACAATATGGTAAGAAGGAACAGGACATGGACGTTTTTGTAAGCAAAAGCAAAGGAAGTAAAGTATATCATCGGCCGGGATGCCACTACATTGACAGGATATCCATATATTACGGAAAGATCTGCAGCGAACGCAGAGCCATTCGTAACGGGTACTGTGCCTGCAAATACTGCGGCGGGACTGCCGGACTGCACCGGATGAACAGAAAAGCCCTGCAGAAGGCTGCAGCAGGCACAAAACTGGAAACTTTCTACGATGACAAGACTTCGACCTTCTATCTTCGCACCGGTATCGGCTTCTGGAAGTTCTACTGGAAGGATGAGGCTGACGGATATCTTCTTTACCACCTCAATGCGTTTGATCCGGATATTCCGACAGAATCGATGACTCAGGGTCATTTTCACCGCCAGAAGGACTTCGCCGCAAATGAGTCCATAGAGAAGATAGTCAAATATATAGCAGACCATGACAGGGCAAAGGCAATCATTGCGGATGATTACCGCAAGCTCCCGAAAAGCACGAAAAAGCAGAAAAAATACTATAAACAGGCTAAGAAACGCGCTCAGCGCGAGGAGAGTGACCGGGTTGACAGGCTTTTTGCCTTGATTGCGAATCACAGCGCGAATATTCCGCCGCTCTCCGCGTGAGGTCAAATGCCACTTGACCTCAGCGCCCCGTCAAGAAGCTATAATAGGCCAGAAAGATTTAAGGAGGTCCTGAAAATGAAAATTGGTTTTAGTGTTGAGTCTGATGAGAACCGCCCTGAAACGTCTGCTGTCACCATCCCTGTTTCGGATACTCCGGCCGCTGTTCGGTCCCTGGTTCAGATTCGCTTCGAGGAAGACGGACGTGTTCTGACCTACTATAATGATCTTTTCTCCCTTTCCCCCGGCGACCGCGTTTTTGTCAGCGGCAAGCTTGCCGGGAAGCCTGGAACCGTCGAAAGCGTTACGACCAGGTTCAAAATCAATCTGGCCAACTATGAAAAGGTTATTTCTCTAGCCAGCATGGAAGTGGCTGGGACCTACGAGAGGATTATCGACAAGATGGTCAGCTACGATCCCAACGCGATCTCCCCTGCCACGTTCCGCAACTGGTGCAAGGCTCCCAGATCAGAAGACGAGGAGTTTGTGTTCGGTGACGGCTATGAGCTTGATCTGTCCGATATCACCGCCTCAGAGGATATCGACAAGGCCGTGTTTGATCGGGCCATCGATTACTGCCGTAACGGCAATGTTGCCTATCTCTCCATCTTCGGCGGTATCGGAACTGCCTTTGTCAAGGGGACGGAATGGTATGAGGTAAACTTCCGCTATGACGACGGGCTGCTCGTCGAGATGTACTGTGAATGCCCGTATCCGGGGCTTTGCAAGCATCTGCTCGCCGTTGCCATTACGCTGGAAGCCTTAACCAAAAACGGCCTGAATATGGAAAAGGACTTTGTCATGGTCGACGATGCCTATTTCTGGCGGTTTGTGTCGAAGGGTGTTAAAAAGATTACCCTGTAAGGGCAGAGCAACATATCAGCATCGGAGGTATCATAGATGAAAAGAAAAGACAACTCCAAGCCGGCACGCAAGGTTCTTCGCAACGTTGACCGCACTGAAAAGGATCCTTTCCTCATTCCCGAGGAGTATTCGAGGATTGATCCGGCGCAGATGGAAGAACTCCAGATGCCGAAAGACTGCGTCGGCTATACAATTGCCACCAGCAATGCAACCGGCATAATCGTCTGCTTCGAAGTTCCGGAGGACACAGCAATGCCGTTTGATTCTCCCGAATCCCTCGTTGATATTCTTCATGGCTCCATGGATGACAATCAGGGAATCATCGAGGTCCGGAACGGGAAATGCAGAAACGGCGGCCGTTTTGTCTATTATATCATGAAATACATGTACGGTGACGGTCCCGTTCCGACCCGTACCTGCGGCTACCAGCTGAACTTCAATTTCGAGATCGGCGACAAAGTCTTTTTCATCAGTGGATCCTTCGACGAAGCCGGCATGACCGGAATGAGAGACAGCATTGGGATAGAACTGCTGGCAAAAGCGAAAGAGCAGGCCGGGGAGCCTGTTGACATGACGGAAATACTGGAAAAAGACTGGTTTAGAGACCCGTATGATCCTGATTACACAAAGGGCTTTCTCATGAACAGATCCGAGATTGCCGAATTTGATTCCATGTTTCCGGAGCATCCGCTCTCCTTAACCAGGCAGCTGGTCAGATATGTCACTGACAACAACTGAATTTCAGATACAAAAAGGGTCCGCTCTCTGTCATGAGACAGATAATCCGGGAGCATACGCTGTAACGGATTAAAAACTTTCATTTTATACCGGTTGTTATTTGTAGTAGTAAAGATGTTATGGTAGAATCAAGGAGAGAACACTATGGAACAACAGGAACGGTACTACCTCGAACAGCGGCTCATTCCCGAGATTCTCTACAGCGAAGAATGCTCGCGGTTTATCATGGTGCTGCTGCAGGATCGTGGCAAATTCTTCGTCAACGTGCTGAATACAATCGGGAAAGAATCCGGCTACCAATGCCCATACAAGCCCGAGCAGTTTGTGTTCAAGCCTCAGATTCTTTCCGGTGAAGACAAGAGTCAGGACATTGCCTTCCTGTTCATAGACATGCCTGAGCCTGAAAGAGTGCCGCTTTGCTCCAGAATCATCATCTGCCACGATGCTGCGATTTCCAATCCACGCTATTACACGGTTGAAAAGAGCGTTGGCGACAGCCAGTTCATGCTTTGCGGGGTTGACGAGGAAGGGGCTCATCTGAATTTTGGCAGCTGTCCCGAGAGTGAAGAAGAATTGTTCTATAGAGTTCACGGTCTCTATACAAAGCATCTTGCCAAAAAATAGAAGAGTACGAACCGCAGGAAGGAGATATCATATGGGTACCGGTTATGAAGCAACCTGTTCCAAATGCACCTATCATGCTGAATTCTTTCTTGGTTCCGGGATGTTATTTCCGGACACCTACAAAAGCGTCCAAAAAGATATCAGAAATGGAAAATACGGCGAAGAATGGAAGGCTTTTCTGGCTGATAACCCAGGAGCTGTATTCAACGCGGAAAGGGAGCTATACCGCTGCCGTAAATGCAACCAACTTCTCGTGGACTACAATCTTTCTTTATATGTCAGTGAAGATGGACAGCCTCCCGAACACGGCTACTGGGCTGTCTGGGGCTATCATGGAAAAGATTATAAATTTGTTAAGCGCTATACTCACAGGTGCCCGAGATGCAGCAGCCGCATGGTGAAACAGGATCCTCTTGGTTCCGCCATTCCCTGCCCGGAATGCGGAGCAAATCTCATAGTGGAAGGCAGCATTCTTTGGGATTGAGCCGGTAACCAGCCAGTAAAAAGCTATCCGAAACGGAGGTGAAACGATGGCTTACAGTGAACTGATCAAAAACTTCGAGAAGATCCGCGGCTACATGCGGGAGTTCTATGTCTACGGCTTTAAGAGCCGCGAGGAATATGACGCCAAAAGCGCCCGCAGCTATGACAACGAGCGCCGGCGTATGGGGAGCTGGCTCGGGGATTATATGAGTTTCCGCCAGGATCAGAGCGGCAAAAATGTCTTCATCTCCGTTGATAACCGCAATGTACCCCATAATCCCCTGTTCAGCGCCTACAAAGCCAAGAGTTTCACCGACAACGATATCATTCTTCATTTCTACATTCTGGATCTGCTGGCTGGTGGCAACACATTGACCGTAAAGCAGATTACTGACCGCATCGGCTCAGACTATCTTTCTCACTTTGAGTCCTCGGATGTTCTGGATGAGTCAACGGTTCGAAAAAAGCTTAAGGAATACGAGCAGCTCGGTCTTCTGGAGAGCGATAAGATCGGGCGCGAACTGGCTTTCCGCCGTACGAAGGATGAGGTGGATCTGGACAGCTGGCGGGATGCGATCGACTTTTTCTCAGAGACCGATCCGCTGGGGGTAGTCGGTTCATATCTTCTGGACAGGTTCCAAGACTCCTCGTCTCATTTCAGCTTCAAGCACCATTATCTTCTGTTCGCCATGGACAGCGAGGTCATCTACGACCTCCTTACCGCCATCCGGGAACATCGCAGCGTTGAACTGACCAGCTATGTTGTCCGGCGCGGAGAGCTCAGGAAGAACACGGTGCTTCCTATGAAGATCTATATCAGCACCCAATCCGGACGTCATTATCTCCTCGGCTATCACTACCGGCTCCGCCGCCCCATGTTCTTCCGCATGGACAACATCCGCAAGGTCAAACCCGGTACCGTTGAGGTCAGATGGGAAAAATATGCCGGATTCTTTGAGAAATTCCGCGAAAACCTCTGGGGCGTGTCTCTCGGATCGGATCATTCCCTCGATCATATTGAGATCACCATCCATGTTAGCAGGAATGAGGGCTATATTCTGGATCGCCTGGAACGGGAAAAACGCTGTGGACGCATCGAGCCTGCGGGAGACTTTAACTACCGGTATATTGCGGATGTCTACGACTCATCGGAGATGCTGCCCTGGATTCGGACATTCATCGGCAGGATCGTCAGCCTTGAATGTTCAAACGAGCATACCAAGAAGCGTTTTTATGAGGACCTGGAAACCATGAGGGCGTTCTACGGAGGTGAAAGCAATGCTGTTCAGTGAGATTTACGGCAGCTATTACACCGCTGTTGCCCAGATACTGTCCAGAGCAGTTGAAGGAAGCCTTACCGGAAAGGAACTGACCGTTATTGTTCAGGAAACCGCGTTCGGCGAGAGTCTCCTGACCATTCCTTCGGCTCTGAAAGAAGAAAGATGGCCGTTTCTCGACCTAAACCTCAATACACCCGTTCAGCACGAACCGGCCATGCCGCTCAGTGCGCTTCAGAAGCAATGGATGAAGGCGCTGCTTCAGGACCCGCGAATCAGGCTTTTCTCTCCGTCTGAAGAAGGGCTGGAGGATGTGGAACCGCTGTATGACAGGGATACATTCGTGTTCTTCGACCGCTATACGGACGGAGACCCCTTCGAGGATGAGGAATACATTTCCCATTTCCGCACGATCCTTCAGGGCATGAAGGAGAAGCGGAAGATTCGGGTCCGGTTCAAAGGCAGGCACAATGAAAGGCACAGCTATATCTGCGTTCCCTGCCGTCTGGAGTATTCTTCTAAAGACGATAAGTTCCGCCTGATCACATCCTGCAAAGGGAATATGCTCACCGTTAATCTTGCGAGACTTCGCAGTGTTCAGGTTCTGGAGCCTTACGTGGAAGACGAGTTCAGGCCGGCAGACTACCATACTGAGTCTCTCGTTATGGAGCTTTTTGATGAACGGAACGGCCTGGAGCGCGTAATGCTTCACTTTTCCGACATGGAGAAAGAGACAGAACGGCTGGATGCCAGGCATTACCGGATCACGCTCCACTATAAAAGAGACGACGAGACGGAAATTCTGATTCGTATCCTGTCCTTCGGGCCGATTCTGAAGGTGCTCTCCCCTGCTTACATGGTCGATCAGATCCGGCAGCGGCTGGACCGGCAGTTTCTGTACCGGCCGAAGGAATAGAACAGACCTGCTAATATAAGCTTTTCATAATACTCATTCAGAATTCCAATTATGATGGAGGATTTTAACTATGATCAATCGTCTCATAAGATCAGCAAGTTTCGGCTCAACTTTTGCTCTCTCCACTCTCTTCGGGCATAACATGAAGCCAGTTGGGAAAATGCCTGTCTGGCTGGAGGGTATTTTAAGGTTTCTTGCCGCGGCGGCCGTTTTCTGCCTAGTCTCAACTGTACTCGACTCATTCCATTCTAAACAAAGCCGATTCTAGGAAAACTGCTGACTGAAAAAATTTTTCTTCTTAAATTGTTTTACGTTCGTTCTTATTTATTTTATGCTCATTTAAAGATTCCCTGTTAGTATTCTCATCAAAGACATCACTCAGTCGTGAGTACGAAAATGAGGCCTAAAGTGAGGTGATTTTGATGAGCATAAAAAGTAAGAAACCGGCTGAAAAGATCAAAATCTACGTTCCACGCAAAGAACAAATCAAAAGAATCCAGCAGCAGATCTCCGCAATGAACAGAGTACTCACTGCACTGTGATGAAAAACCGGAACCAAAAGCAGCTTTCTGCCAAGGTTCCGGTTTCTTTGTTATCTCTCTGGTTTACACTACATGGGTTCTTACTACAACGGCTCCGAATGGGCGCAGCGCAAGCTTCGCGATCTTGAAAAACTGTTTTCCAAACGGGATTCCGACAATCGTGATGCACAGGACAAGGCCCAGAAGGAAGTTG
Organism: uncultured Eubacteriales bacterium; assembly: GCA_900314565.1. GTDB lineage: Bacteria > Bacillota > Clostridia > Lachnospirales > Lachnospiraceae > Chordicoccus. Next base: position 12,434 of record OMVU01000053.1, on the reverse strand, counting down.
CCAAGAGCCAGCAGCCACCCGCTTACGAGGAACCAGATGACGTTCAGAAGGAACGAAACCGCTTCCCCTTCGTAACGGATTTCCTTGCCGAACGGGTTCAGCGAGATACTGGCCAGCTTGAAGCACTGCAGTCCGACAGGAATGCCGATAATGGTGATGCACCACAGGCAGCCGGTAAGAAGCCATCCAAGAGCACTGATGAATCCGCCGAAGATGATCCAGAGAATATTACCGATTAGTCTCATTTCCCCAGCCTCCTTTCTGCGGCTGTTATTTCCGCATCTGAATTGATTATAGCACGGAGAATAGCACAGAAGCAGCACATTTTTGTGGATGAAAAGTTAAAAATATCCCTTGAATTAAAAGTTCGCAACTTTTTTTCAAGGACAATAGCGGTAAATACTGCTATTCTACAATTGCGAAAGCGCTGACAGCAATTTACGGGTGAGCTTCACAGACAGGAGGGGCGAAAGAAGCGCTTTGACAGGGTGAAAGTCCTCTGCCGGAAAATCAGCCAGTTCCTGTTACGCGAAAGCGTGCTGCCTGACGGACCGGCAGGAACAGAAAAGCACGAACAGCAAAACTCCATGTTTTGTTACCGAAACTTTAAACCGTGCTTTGTAACGGCACTGCCAGCAAATCTAATGGAAGCAGATCAGAATTGGTCTGGCGCAGTGAAGCATCAAAATGCAGCGCCTTCTCAAAAGGAAAAATGAAAGACACAGACAGCAACACAGCTTATGCGTTAGCCCTACCGGAGAGCACCTGGTTCATAGCCAGGGGGTGCGCGGGTTCGACTCCCGCATGCATATAAAAATGTGTCTTGTTATATAAAGATGCTATCAGCAGAGCAGCTCAGAATGCCTGTCTGGCAAACAGCAGGAAGTTGAAGCAGGAGCGGTTGCTCCGGCATCCTGATCAAGTAAAGGTGTAGACAGCAATACCAAGCGACATGTCACGGCCGGTGTTTCTGCCGGTTTTGTGTACCCGCTCCCGATGTCAATCATCGCGCCAGCGAAATTCAGCTTCCCGCAAGGGAATACACCTTGAAAAACGAAAGGCGCAAACAGCAATTAGCCTTCATACTCTGAATAGGCTAAGGCTTCTAGCCTGAACCTTATCATATATGACAAGACGCGCCTTGTATAAAAAAGAGAGACACAGACAGCAAATCCTTCGATACGGCAGCCTGTATAGTGCGAATCCGGTATACCCAGAATGAATGCACTATCCCTGCTGAGAAGATAATGTGTCTTGTAAAGGCACCAACAGCAATGCTGGATAGCTAAGTTGGTATAGCAGTTGACTTCTAATCAACGGTTCGCGGGTTCAATTCCCGTTCCATTAACGGTGCCTTGTTTTTTGAAAGTTTCCGGGCTGAAGACGCTCGGCAAACCCTAACAGATGGCCGCACGCGATTTTGAATGAAACGGCAAGTAGACTGACAGTCTGATCTGAATCCGTCCCATCCCGATAGGCTGACAGCCCCGGGAATGTGGGAACTCTCAAAAGCCGTTTCAGGTGAAACCGTGTGAAAAGCACATACAGCAATGTTTATCAAATCCTATAGTTTTACAATGAGACGATTTGCCCATTCCTATGGCCTGCGAACCATATGGTTTTCAAAGTGCTTTGGGTCATTCAAAAAGGTGCTGACAGCAGACATCTCGGTTATTCTCCCCTTTTGGGGGTATGACCATCTCAGGACGAGATTCAGCACCTTGTCATTTTATCAGAAAAAGGAGGCTTTCCCATGCTGGAATTCCTGAAAAATGAAGCTAATAAGACTTATACCGAAAACGGCGCCGTCACCTTCCGCACCTCCGGCAGGGACTGCCTGGATCTTTTTGCGACCATCGGCGCGCTGCGCCGTGAGAGAGAGGAAGAGATTACCGAGCGTTTCCTCCGTGCCTATGCGGAGAACCCGGATCTTGCCATGAAGATTCTCTTCTACGGCCGGGATGTCCGCGGCGGACTCGGCGAGCGCCGTGTTTTCCGGACCCTGCTTCGCTGGCTTGCTGCCAACGAGCCCAAGTCCGTCATCCGTAATCTACCCTATATTGCGGAATACGGCCGCTGGGACGACGTTCTCGTGCTGCTGGATACGCCCTGCCGCAAGGACGCTCTTGCCCTTCTGAAAAAGCAGTTCGAGGCGGATCTTGCCGCGATCAGCGGAGATGGCGAGGTCTCTCTGCTGGCCAAGTGGCTGCCTTCTGTGAACGCCTCCAATGCCGACACCGTTCGCCTGGCCAAGCTTTTGGTAAAGGCCTTCGGAATGGCTGAGCGGGATTACCGCAAGGCCCTCACCCGGCTTCGCGCCAGAATCCGGATTCTGGAGAACAACCTCCGGGAGAAGGACTATACCTTCGACTACTCCAAGCAGCCTTCCAAGGCTATGTTCAAATACCGCCGGGCTTTCGAGCGTAACGACGGTGAGCGTTACCATGCCTTCATGGAGCGTGTGACCAAGGGCCAGGCGAAGCTCAACACGGGCACTCTGTTCCCCTACGAGATCATCGAAAAGGCGTACGATTGTAGCGGCGAAGACCGGCTTCCCCTGGATGCGACCTGGCGTGCTCTCCCCGACTTCACCCAGGACGAGAACGCTCTGGTTGTGGCAGACGGCTCCGGGTCCATGTACTGGCCGGATCGTCCCAAGCCGGCCGCCGTAGCGCAGTCCCTGGCCATCTACTTTGCCGAGCGGAATCACGGGATGTTCCGCAACCATTTCATCACGTTTTCCATGAACCCCCGGCTTGTAGAGATCAAAGGGCGGGATATCGTCGACAAAGCCCGTTACTGCGCCAGCTTCAACGAGTGCGCCAACACAAACATTCAGAAAGTTTTCGAACTCATTCTGGATACCGCGGTCAAGAACCGCGTGCCTCAGAAAGAAATGCCTTCCACGCTCTATATTATCTCCGATATGGAGTTTGATTCCTGCGCTTATGGCGCAGATGTCACAAACTTCAAATATGCCGCAGAGCTTTTCAGAAAGGCCGGGTATACCCTGCCCAAGGTCGTTTTCTGGAATGTCTGCAGCCGCAGTCAGCAGCAGCCTGTTACCATGAACGAGCAGGGCGTTGCGCTGGTTTCCGGCAACTCGCCCCGTATCTTCTCCATGGTGATAGAGGGCTCTCTGGATCCCTTTGCATTCATGCTCAGCGTGATCAACACAGAGCGCTACGCGCCGATTGCGGCATAGATGAAGCAACAACTCTGATGGGCAGAGCACGAGCAGAGCAGCAAGGCCACTCTGCCGGGGTAGGAGTGAGAAGCCGCGTTAAGGCTTGCTCTCCTTAACGTGATGCGGCATGCGCGGAATGAGAGACGGGATGGTTCTTCCGTCATCATTCCGCGCATGTTTGTTTGTATAAGTTCGTAAGAATAATCCGGAGAGGAGGAACGATACAATGAAAGAGACGATCATAAAGAAACTGAGAGAAATCGAAAGAACAGAAAACGTCCGGATTCTGCTGGCCGTAGAGTCAGGCAGCCGCGCATGGGGCTTTGCCTCCCCAGACAGCGACTATGATGTCCGGTTCATCTATGTCCGCCCGAAAAACGAATACCTGCGTCTGGACAGAGGAAGAGATGTGATTGAGCACCCTATTGATAGTGTACTGGACATCAACGGCTGGGACCTGGACAAAGCTCTGAAGCTGCTCTACAAATCCAATCCGACTCTGTTCGAGTGGTTTTCCTCCCCCGTCATCTACAAAGAGACCACTTTTGCAGACGAATTTCGCTCGGTAATGAGAGGATATTTCTCTTCTAAACGCGGTCTCAGTCATTACATCAGCATGGCTCGAAACAATTATAGTCAGTATCTGAGGGGAGATACCGTCAAGGCCAAGAAGTATTTCTATGTCCTCCGGCCGGTGCTCGCCTGCCAGTGGATTCTGGATCATGGCACTCCCCCGCCCATGCTGTTCTCCGAACTGATGAGAGCAGAACTGACCTCAAATATCCGGCCAGAAGTTGAGCAGCTTCTGGAACTGAAGCAGAAGTCTCCTGAGATAAAGCTGATCCCAAAGATTGAGGCTCTCAACCGGTATCTGGATATGAGCATTGAGGATGTCCAGGAACGGATCCGGAAGTCCCCTGATGACGCTCCCAGAGATTGGGAAACGCTGAACGATCTGTTCCTGTCACAGCTATATTAGTTCAAGCATTTGCTCCAAGCTCGGAATTGCTGTGTTGACTCTATTTGTTTCTGCTGGTATCATGCTGGTAGTGAATTCTATAGCATGACCGGATGCCCCAGTTTGAGGCTTGTTCGGTCTGATTGAGGAGACGGACATGAAAACAGAAGGAAGTTTTATATCGCGTCTGAAAGAAGAGCATCCAGAAAGTCAGGCTTCCAGTTCAAACATTTCTCTCCTTCTTGAAGCTAGAACGACTTTTGAGCGCGAGCCGTCGCTAAAACTCCAAGTTTTTCTCAGAGCATTGGAGAGCGTAATAGAAGAAGAAATACAGGAAGAAGGCGGTCAGGGTCTGACAGCGTTTGTAAAGTCGAATCTTTCCTGGTATGAAGCTGAGATAGAAAAACTTGAGCGGCCATTTTATGAAAAGCCTACCAAAGAGCAGTTCCTTCTTCTCAAAGGAATGAAGGCCGCTCAAATTGAAGAAAAGCAAGTAGCAGCAAAGTGTTTGAACAGCAGTTGGGACCTCTATGATGCTCTGATTGACGGTATTCCTTCTGATTTGACCGTAGACGAATGCATTATCGGGCTGAACTGGACATTTGTCAGGTCCGGGGATTTGGCCGGAATAGCCATGACCTGCCAGGGAAGCAGCGCCACGGGCCTTGCAAACGGATCTCACATTGGCAGATCTCTCCGAGATGTCGCTTACGGCCTGAAATCCTGGGACATGCTGCAGGCATCCGTCGGAATGGCTGCCTGCAACGCCTGGTACAACAGCCCGAACAAAATGCATTCCTATGGGTTGGGACAGGGTATTCCACAGGATGGAGCCGGTGAAAGCATTTTTAACGAGCCCCTGGAATCGTTTGAGGGAAAGAAAGTCGCAGTTGTGGGGCACTTCCCCTTAGTTGAGAAGCAGCTTGGCCGCAAGTGTTCCCTTTCCATTCTGGAACGGGAACCGGAAGGGGCAGATTTCCTTGATTCAGCCTGTGAGTATATTCTCCCTGAGCAGGACTTCGTCTTCATAACCGGAATGACGCTTACGAATAAGACTCTTCCCCGTCTTCTGTCACTGTGCCGGCATGCGAAGACAACGCTTGTAGGTCCTTCAGCGACGATTTCCCCCATCCTCTTCGATTTCGGAGTTGACTGCATTGCCGGTTTCTATATCACTGACATTGACCTGGCACGTTCGATGGTCTCCCAGGCTGCTCACCGCGAAATCTTCAGATCCGGCAAACGGATAACACTTTCCAAAGAAGAACTACCAAAAAGGACTTAACGATATGATATGGACAAGCTTTCTTTTTAGAGTTCTCATCTCCTATTAACGGAATAGTTGTTAATGCATCTTTCAGTGAGGCAAGCATCTCAAAAAGCACGCCCGGGCAAGCGTGCTTTTTCGTTAACTTAGCTTATTGATGTGTTTTTCATGAGATCGTTTCTCCTTTGATGAACATCCGCCCATTATACAGCCGTTCAGGCAAATATGCCCCCGCTCAAATCCACAAGGCCATGAAGCAGCGTGCTTCCGTATATATTCCCGTATCGCCGGTACAGCGTAGTAAAAACCAGGTGCCAAAAGAACTGGAATGGGGCGCTTGCTATGAACTGGGGCCAGTATTGAGCAGCAGTCATTCCGCGTGCCGCCATCTGGTAGGGATAGTGCATGAACACAAAAAGAATGCCGCCGAACAGCACGGCAAGCCATTCCCGCTTAACCAGAGGATAGAGCCTTGGCTGTATAAAACCGCGAAAACTGATCTCTTCGCTCAAAGCTATTACGACGAAGAAATATATGACATTTGAGGCTATCTTCTTCAGCGGCAGCAGTCTCGCACCTGAGGATATGCCCGGAATAATCGTCGATATCAGCAAAAAGAGGATTCCTATCATGCCGGATACCAGCAAGGATCTTTCCGGGTTCCTTTTGCATAGGCCAATCGACGACATTTTTCGGCAGATCATCACAGGTATCAGCATCAGTGCAACGTTTACAAAAACGCCGTAATACTTTCCTGTTCTTGCCATTATGCTTCCCGCACAATAATACACAATCAAAATAACCAGATAATAGCCCAACGCCATCAGCGCATCTGGAACAGTAAAGCTGTGAAGTATATCCAGATAGTGCGGATCTGCACGAAAGAGCTTCGTTTTCATTTCTCTCAGGGCTCACCTCTCAGTTTCTGTCTTTCCGGAGCAGGTCAGTTCATACATTTTTCCGGTGCATGAGCATAGAATACTCTGTTCGGAGAAAGAGTACGAATGAGTTCCCAATCTGCTTTCAGCTGGCGGTTGTCTTCGTATGCTTCCAAATACTCAGCCGGCTCCAGGTCTCCAACAAAACAGTCTCCGTCATCCAGAATCAGGCTGACGCTGTCGTCACTGTGGCTTGGAGTGCGGATTACCTCGCCGAAGATACCGATTTGAGCAAGAAATGCCCTGCTTTGCTCACAGGTGATAACCGTCGCATGCTTTTCATCTATCGGTTTATGATCAAGTTTTTCCCTCGCGAAGATGCTGTCTGAAAAATGGACGAAGTCTCTCTGAACATCGATCAGAAGGAGCTTCACGCCCTGATCCATAAGCTCTCCGATCAGACCCGAATGGTCTGGGTGAAAATGCGTTGCCATGACATAGCCGATGTCTTTCATCCGGAGGCCGTTCATCTTGAGTGCCTTGTAAAAGGCATGGATTGTTCCTGCATAGTCGGTATCAACAAGCAATCCGGCTTTTTCCCCAGGAATATAGAAAGTATTGGTATTTCCGTATCTAAGCCTGATCATCATTCCGGTATTCAAAGCTCAGTGTATTTTCTGCTGCTTCCATAAGCCTTCTCAACAGGATATTTCAGCTCATTCCTGGCGATTTTGCTGTTTACAACCTCGTCTACGTCCAATCCGAGACAATCGAGCATGTTCTGACAGTAAACAATGACGTCAGCGAGCTCTTCTCTGACATGCTCCAGGTCAGCATTGTCGCTCCATTGATAGCATTCCAGCAGCTCACCCGCTTCAATGGCTATGCTTTTAGCGATGTTTGCCGGGGTATGATACTGCTCCCAGTTTCGGTCAGCTATGAAGTTCCGGATTCTATCTATCGTTTCAGGCTTCATTTACGCTGTCCTTCTTTCCTATGTAATGCGTTGCATAGAGCTTTTCGAGAACAGGATTTCCGCTTTTTGAGAATCGGAGAACACGGCTTTTTGCTCCCCATTGTCGGTAATCTGTCACAGAAGTCTTCCATCCGTTCTGAATTGCAAGCTTCCGTATAACGGTCAGTACTTCTGAAAGCTTATGTAGATTCCTGTTGCAGACAGCTTCCAAATATGGGACTCTGCCGTTTCTCCAGTCCTGATACTTCTTTGTATCCAGGAAACCTATATCCAGCAGCACATCGACCGGGGCTACATATCCTCTGGCTCGGATTTCAAGGAGCATGGCATTCTCTATTTTTTCATTCATGTTTTTCATAGCAATCAGTTTATCACAAGTACAAGAATCAAACAACACAAAACAGAGCTTGATGAAACCAGTTCAACGTATTGCATCTTCCAAGGAAAAAGTAATACCGCCTGTCATGGTAACTTGGCGGCAAGCTGGTATGATCTGATCTTTGACAGTATTCATGTGATATCGGAATGGATGAAAAGAGGGCTGTGAAGTCCCAGCGAGTTTACCTCTCCTTTTCTTCACAGCCCTATAAAGCATTTTATTTGATTACAGGTTCCGGTGTCGAAACAATTTCCTCAGTACCCAGACTGTACGAATCAACCGTTTTCACCTGTAGTTCTTTATCAATCTCGAAGGAATAGACAATCTGGTCGCCCTTTTCTCCGCCTTCCCATGGTCTGGCATAGGTCAAAGTCACATCTGTCTTCCCCGCCTTCAGCGGTGTAAGAGTAATTGTCTCTTTTCCGCCCACACCGGTCATTCCTTCAGCGTGCTCATCCTCAACATACTCCATCTCAACGCTGAACAGTTCCTCCGATTGAGTAACCTGCCAGCTGAAGCCCGTTGTCGGATTGGAATCAAGTGTAATTGATACGGTCTGAGGCATTGTAGCCCCTTTCCCACAGGCAGCAAGCATCATGACAGCTGCAAGAACAAGAATAATCAGTCTCTTCATATGTCTTTCCTCCTGGTTGCCGGATTTTACGCCGAATCTAAGAGAAAATCAATGAAGATTTCATGAATTTAGAATTCTTCAGAAAAGCCCTGATTCTTCTATATTTAATCTATGTCTTATACGTTTTATGCCACCGCACTGGCGGCGTCGTCATTCAACCACCCTTCGATATCCGTCCGGATCTGTATCGCCTTCCGTGCTGATAAGAAGAATCACAGAATTCTCATCAATATGAAACAGTCTCCTTAATTCATCTGATTGCAGAATAGAAAGAAGCAGTCCGTATGTAACTGCACCGGATTCCCCGGATACAACTGCCGGGTCTGATCCCACCGGATTGGCATACGCCCTCATCCCCTGTTCTGTAACGGAGTCTTTGCAGGCGCAGAAGCAGGAGGAGCAATCCCGAAGTAAAGGCCAGACGACTTTACATGGCGTTCCGCAATTTAGCCCGGCCATAATTGTAACAGGATCTCCGTCAACCGAATGCATCTCTCCGTCACCTGCCAGAACTGACTGATAGATACAGGCAGCCTCTTCCGGTTCCACGATTGTCACGAGCGGCAGGAAGTCGTCCGCCAGGTTCATGAAGAATGCCTCTATTCCTCCTGCCATCGCACCGACGCCGGCCTGCAGGAAGATATGCGTCGGAAACTCGCCGTTCATCTGCCTGACCGTCTCAGCGGCCATGGTAAGATAGCCGTCGATTATCCATTTGGGATAGGTTTCGTAGCCGTCCCAGGCTGTATCCTGAATCAGAATCCATCCGTTCTTTTCGGCCAGCGCTGCAGCATGCTGAACCGTTCGGTCATAGTTCCAGCCGGTAATTTCAGCCACTGCTGAGCCGGCTTCCTCAATTGCCTTCCGCCTTGCTTCTACGGTTCCCTTCGGCATGAAAACATGTGCTTTGCAGCCGAACAGTTTTGCCGCCCAGGAAATGCCTTTTCCATGGTTTCCGTCTGTCGCGGTTACGAACTCGATCTGACTGCAGGCCTGGCGGATCTCCTCGCTGAGAAAGGTCGTGTAATCGGAAGAGGATTCATCCAGTCCAAGCTTTTCACAGAGAATGCGAAACATGCAGTAGCTTCCACCCAAGCCCTTAAAGGCTTTCAGGCCAAAACGAGACGATTCGTCCTTAACATAGATCGACTTTATTCCGTTTTGCCTGGCAGCATCCTTCAGTCCGATAAGAGACGTCACCCTGTACGAAGGAATGCTTTTATGGAAGCGGAGCGCCTTTTCTGCTTTTTCTCTTGAAAAGCATAATGTCTCGCTGTTCTTTTTGGGATTCTGGCAGATGATCCTGAACTGTTCGAATACGCACTCTCTCACAAAACTCATCCCCTTTGATGGATATGTTTGATGTCTATTGCATACTTAATCGTCAGCATTCAGATCCTCCATCAGTTCGGCGACAGAAGAGAATCCCCTGCTCAAATTAACACCTTTCTCGACGTTTTCCATTGCCTGCAAAGTCTGATCGTTCGGAATCTCAGTTCGAACATCAAAAGGAAACCCATGTACAGCCACAGATTTTTTGAGAAAGATACAAATTGCTGAAGGAAGATCAAGTCCCAAAGCTTCAAAAGTTTCCGAAGCAGAATCTCGCAATTCAGGATCCATACGAATCTGAACAACCGATGTTGCCATCTGTATCACCTCCAGCGATTTGTTTGTATTGAGAATCATAGCTGTTTATGCGCTGTTTGTCATTATTTAATTATTTTTCTGATACAACCAGTTGAAGTACATCTGGTCTTGCATAATGGCCTACTGCATCATGCTCCATTTTGGCTGCGGCCGGAAGATTCATGTCCAGTTCAGCATATATGATCGTCTCTTCATCCCATACCGGATCCGTAACATAGTGTCCATATGGGTCTATGATGCAGCTTCCGCCGCGGCACACCATATCCGGCAAATCTGTGATCTCTGCTCTGGTATTCAGGTCCATTGGGTATGACTCTTTTCTGATGATCATATCGGAATTGATAAAATAGCATTTGCCTTCTATCGCTATGTGCCGGATGGTTGCCTGCCATTCTGGATTATCGTTTGTGTTTGGCGAGATATAGATCGTTATTCCCTTTTGATACAGAGCAACTCTTGCAAGCGGCATATAGCTTTCCCAGCATATGAGGCTGCCTACAGGCCCCCATGGTGTTTCCGTGATTGGGAAATAGTTTCTGTCAGCATCTCCCCAGACAAGTCTTTCTGACCCTGTAGGTTTTAGTTTGCGATGCACTTTATATGTTCCGTCCGGTTCGAAGATCGCATTGCTGTTATACAGAGTTCCTCCGACCGCGTCTCGCTCTGAGAAGCCGATACTGATATATACACCGCTTTTTTTCGCTTCACCCGCGAGCTGAATGAATTCCTCTCCGCCAGCCACGACAGAGGCATCATAATACCTTTTCCAGTCCGTCCTGCCGGGTTCCGTCCTCTTCCCGACACTGAACCCGAAGTTCATCCCAAAGGGATACCCCGGAATGAACAGTTCTTGGAACACGATCAGTTCTGCATTGTTATTCACAGCCTCTTCAATATAACACAGAGTCTTTTTCAGACTTTCCTGCTTATTGAACAGAACCGGTTCAGCCTGGACCACCGCAATGCGGCATATATGTTTGCCTAGATCTTTCATCGTGAACTTCTCCTTTATACTGCATGTTTACCATTTGTCTGTCAACCAATCCAATCAACATCCAGCAGTACAGGCAGGCTCTTAAGCCTGTCCCTGCATTCATCATAGCACAAAAAGGAAAGAACGGCAATTCTATCATAATTACCGTTCTTTAATGCGTCAGGACACCAGTAATCATACAATTCGGCGTTTCTTACCTCCAAGCGGAGGTGGGTGCAAAGTGGGTTCAGATTATGTAAACCGCATGTGCCCATCGAATACATCCAGTTGGACGTTGTGAGCAAAATACAGCCTTAGTATAATAACGATTGAACGATTAGCGTGTCCGTCGTGTTGAGGCGATATATAAGGGTATCGCCCCTAATTGTGCCACTACGGAAACGATGACCATGGCAGCCAAATTCAAATCATACAGAGTTCCCATAAGCCAGCTGCCCAGAAACCAGAATACGCCAAAAGAGCATTCAAAAATCCCATAACCTGTCGCGCGGCTTTGCTTAGGCACCATACCGGTAACAGCCGCTTTCAGAATCGATTCCTGCGCACCCATACCAACGCCCCACAAGGCAATACCTAGGAGCAACAGCGGGACAGTACGGCAAATGAAAACAAAAAAGGCAAAAGGAGCGGAGATGAGCGTAGACAGGACTAATGCGCGAACGCCTTTTTTATCATACAGCATTCCAAAGAACAGTGCAGCAACAGCGTCTACCAGCATTGCCCCGGCGTAGAGCAATGGGAGCGTGCCGCTGTTCACCAGGGAAGATGTTTCCGCAAGGCCCGCCGCAAGCGTGGTGTAGTTTCGGGATACGTGCATGATCACGATAGAATAGTCGATGAAGCCAAAGGCAAACAGACTGATTCCGGCAATATACAGAATAAACTCTTTCTTTAACTTGAAGGGAATATATTCCTTCGGTTCTGGCTCAAATCGCTCGGGATTCGGAAACTTCGCCCGGGTGACCAGAAGCAAGATCAGCGTGATGGCGCCAGGAATCGCCAGAACTGCAAAGCAGGCCGAGTAGATCTGAAACATAGTCCCTTCCTGCCGCAACAGCATCACCAGATACAGCAGCACCGGGCCAAGAAAAGCGCCGATCTGATCCAACAGCTCCTGAATCCCGAAGCTTTTTCCTACACCTTCCTGTGATGCGGCAAAGGACATGACGGTATCTTTGGCCGGCTTTTTGATTGCCTTTCCCATGCGCTGAATAACAAGCAACAGGCAGGCCGCCAGCCAGCCGTGTTCACCCACCAGCGCAAGAGCGGGTACGGCGATGATGTCCAGTACATAACCCAGGATCACCATGGGCCAGTAATGTTTCGTCTTATCAGTAAGCCTGCCAAACACATAGCGCATGGAGTACCCGATCAGCTCGCCCAGTCCGGACACGAAACCAATAGCTCCGGCCGACGCCCCCAACAGGGACATATACGCTCCGCGGATGCTGGACGCTCCTTCATGCGTCATATCTGAGAAGAGACTGACGATTCCGAACAGCAAAATAAAA
>OMVU01000052.1 GCA_900314565.1 uncultured Eubacteriales bacterium | reverse complement strand
TTTGCTCATTCCACATCTTTCGTTCATGAAGAAGTTCTAAGGCTTGTGCAGATTGTTTGAATTGTTCAAACAATTCCATTTCGCACAGAGTTTCGCAAGAGCCTGTATATCTTATCGAAAGCAGCTACCGTTCAAGTCTTGCTCGCGAGACTTGGCGCGGGATTCGGGTCAGCGCAAGCTGACATCTTCCCAACCGAATCCCTGCGCATCCTCGCGGAGCGTTTATCTCAGTGGGAGATTGAAACCCACCACTGAGACTGGCAGGTTATTGTTTTACCCGCCGCTTGCAGAAGCGGGGGTCTTCCCCACTGAGATAAAAGGCCGATTTATGAGACCCGATGTGATATTGGTCAGCCTCAGCCGTTCTTCTCCACCACTCTCGCGCAGAAGTCATCGATCATCTTCCGGTAATCCTCGAAGAGCTCAGGCTTTGCGTTCGGCACATCGTACTTGATCGCGATGATCTTCTCAAAGACCGCCTCCCGCTTCAGCACAGACATCGGATGTCCGGCAGCGATCAGCTCCTTGGCACGTGCGTAGAGATAGAGGATCGTCTCCATCATGAGGAACTGCTTCTTCAGAGGAACATTCCGGTCCTCCTCGTGGAACGCGTTCTGCTGCAGAAAGCCCTGCCGGATGACGCGCGCGATCTCAAGTGTCAGCTTCTGGTCATCCGGAAGGACGTCCGAGCCAATCAGCCTGACGGTCTCCATGAGCTTATCCTCTGTACTGAGGATCGCTGTGATCTTAGAGCGGTCCTCCACGAACCGACGGTCCACGTTCGCCCTGTACCACGGACTGAGATCTCTTACATATTCGCTGTAGCTCTCCATCCAGTTGATCGCCGGGTAATGGCGTGCGTAGGCAAGCGACTTGTCCAGTCCCCAGAAGCAGCGGACGAAGCGCTTGGTATTCATCGTGACGGGCTCTGAAAAATCTCCGCCCTGCGGGGAGACCGCGCCGATGATCGATACGGATCCGACTTCTCCGCAGAGTGTTTTCATCTGTCCCGCGCGCTCATAAAAGGCTGCCAGCCTGGAAGCAAGATAAGCCGGGAAGCCTTCCTCCGCAGGCATCTCCTCCATACGTCCTGACAGCTCGCGCAGAGCCTCCGCCCAGCGGGATGTGGAATCCGCCATGATCGCGACATCGTAGCCCATATCGCGGTAGTACTCAGCCAGGGTGATCCCCGTGTAAATCGATGCCTCGCGGGCCGCGACCGGCATATTGGAGGTATTCGCGATCAGGGCCGTCCTTGCCATCAGCTTGTTGCCTGTCTGCGGATCCTCGAGCTTTGAGAAGTCTTCGAGGACTTCGGTCATTTCATTTCCGCGCTCACCGCAGCCGATGTAGATGATGACATTGGCATTGGAGAACTTGGCGATTGAATGCTGGGTCATGGTCTTACCGGTCCCGAATCCGCCCGGGATCGCGGCAGTCCCGCCGCGGGCGATGGGAAAGAGGGTATCGAGAATACGCTGGCCCGTGACCAGCGGCTCCGATGCCGGCAGTCTCTTCGCGCAGGGACGGGGGATGCGGATCGGCCATCTCTGGGCGAGCATGAGCTCCCTGACGCTCCCGTCCGGAAGCTCCGCCCTGACGATCGTATCCGTCACGGTATAGCTGCCGTCCGGGACGGCTTCCAGTACGACTGCCTCATCAATATCGGGAGGAACCATGGATCTGTGAAGGATGGACGGAGTCTCCTGCGTCTCCGCGATCACCATGCCGCCGGAAATAGGATCCCCGGCCTTCACTTTGATCTTTACATCCCATTTTTTCTCAGTGTCGAGAGAATTCACAGAGACGCCGCGGGCTATGAACTTTCCGGACAATTTCGCGATCTCATCGAGCGGACGCTCGATTCCGTCGAAGATCCCGTTCAGAATACCAGGCCCCAGTGTGATCGCAAGAGGCGCGCCGGTCCCGATGACCGTCTCCCCGGGGATCAGTCCGCCTGTCTCCTCATAAACCTGGACCGATGTCATGTTCCCGGTGATGGAAATCACTTCGCCGACCAGCCTTTCCTTCCCGACATAGACCATCTCCGCCATCTTGAATCCGACCGCATCCTTCATATAGATGACGGGGCCGTTGATTCCGTATATAACGCCTGTTTTTTCAGCCATCACCGTTTCCTCCGTCAAATGAGAACCACTCTCTCGCCTCTTCCAGCTTTTTCTTAAAGGAATTGTCGATGAGGATCCTGCTCTTATTCAGCACTACGCGGACTCCGCCGCCGAAGCTTTCCTTCGAAACGGTCGGGGAGACCCCTCTCTTTTTGAGAAGCGGTCCGACAGATTCCTGATCTGATGGGTCGATATAGACCGTAATGCTCTCTCCCTCCGCAAAATCTATGGCTTCGTTGACCTTGCGGACCAGGTATTCCCCATACTCAGGTGACTTCCGAAATTCCGCAAGCTTCCTTTCCACCGCCTCAAAGATCCGGTTCTCGATCACAGCCTGGCGTTTGGCCATTTTCCGGCGGATCTCCGCCCTGCGCTCCGATTCGATCCGGTTGAATTCACGGCGGACTTCGATCGTCTCCTCATAGACCCGGGTCCTGAGGGTCTCATTTTTCTGTTCTTTGTGCTCCTCGAAAGAAGCCTCAAGCTTCGTCCTGGCTGCACTCTGCGCCTTCGCGCTGTCCTTCCGGGCATTCTCAACGCAGATCGTTCTGAAATTATCCAACTTCTCTTCTACTGTCATAATTTCAATCCTATCGCCTCATTGACATAGGCCGTAATGAAATCCGGCCGGCGGCCGCTGCCGTGCCGGTCCGGAATGTCGATAATAAGCGGCATCCGGTGTGCGAGCTTGACACGGTTCACATACTCCGGAAAATCCCTCCCGAACTTCTCGGTGAGAAGGAGCACGCCGATATCAGGATCCGCAAAAGCAGCCGTGAGGGCAGCTTCCAGCTCATCCTTTCCGTGGGCGACGACACCGGGGATGCCGGCAAGACGCATGCCGGTCAGCGTGTCAATGTTGTCACTTATAAGATACATTTTCATACATTTTCCCTCAAAAGCGAAAAACGGGTCCGCCGGACAAGGAAATGAGATCAGCCGAGCTGGCCGATGATCATAAAGGAAATGATCAGACCGTAAAGGCAGACACCTTCTGCAAGACCGACGTAAATCAGGGACTTACCGAGGATGCTCTGGTCCTCACTGATCGCTCCCAGCGCCGCGGAAGCTGCGGAGGCGACAGCGATACCGCCGCCAAGGCAGGAAATGCCGGTCGAGAGCGCAGCCGCAATGTAGCCGAGCCCGTTCTGAAGTCCGGAGCCCATCGTCTGGGTCTCATCCGCAAAGACCGGAGCCGCACCGGCGAACATTGTGATGACCGAGATGAGAAGCAGACCGAAAAATGTGAACAGGTTGACCGCCAGCATCGTCTTGAAACGGCCGCGGTTCTTCTCGCCGAGCATAAATGCGGTGCCCGGAACCAGAATGCTCAGAACAAGCGCAACGAACAGTAAGATCTGGATTGTAAGTGTCATGGTGACCTCCTCCTAAACTGATGATTATTCTTTATTCTCTGACGCAGAATTCTCGTATTGACCATCTGCGATGACTGGTGTGAATCATGTCCTTCTCTTCGTGAGCGACGGTACGAACTCCTTCCCGTCCCCCTTATAGTAGCGGGAGAACATCTCATAGAATTCAAGTCTCAGGACCTGAATTCCGACGATCAGACCTTCAATTCCCATGACGAACAGGTTGCCGAGAACCACGATGATCCAGTTCGTGTTTCCTCCGCTCTCCGCTCCGGCGAGCATCAGGACGACGCTCATCATAGCTGCGTGGCTCACGGCGAAAGCGCCGATACGGACGAAGGAGAGTGTGTTGGAGAAGAAGGAAAGCATGACCTCGAACATCTCGAAGAACCCCTGCACAATGAACATGCCGATTCCGCCCTCGATCTTCGGTCCTTTTTTCTTCTCTGCGATCTTCGTGAGCGGCTCCTTGAAGAACATGACAAGGACGCTCAGCACGATCAGCGCGATAAAAATGCCGGCAGCCGGCACCGCATGTCCGCTGAAGGTCATGATGATCAGGAAGACCACCACAGCGTAAAAGATAAGACCTGCCACGGAATTCGTGCTGAAGAAAGTCTCCTCCACATTCCGGTCCCGCCTGTAATTGATGATATGAAGGATCATCGAGGCCAGGACGAGGAACATGCCAAAAACGATCGCGCACACGAGGACCGTGTTGATGGATCCGACGCCCGGAAGCGTGACCATCGCCTCGCGCGGCCTGAGCCAGACAGCCTCGATGACATCCTCAAATCCGAAGATACTTCCGAACATGAAGCCGAAGAACGTGGAGGATATCCCTGCCAGCGCGATGATTCCTGCAAGATCGATGTGTTTAAATTTGTAGAGCAGGAAGCCGAATATCGTAAGGCACAGGCCCTGGCCGACGTCCCCGTACATGATCCCGAAAATGAAGGAATACGTCACCGCCACAAGGATCGTCGGATCGATCTCGCGGTAGTTGGGCAGTCCGTACATTTTCACGTACATCTCGTAAGGCTTGAAGATCTTCGGGTTCCGAAGCTTTGTCGGTGTCCTCGCGTCCACCTCATTGGTTTCCTGTTCGATCAGTGTGACGCGCTTGTCGTCTTTTGTATCTTCCCGGAGTTTTCTGACATCCTCCTCCGCCATCCATCCGCAGACGATGTAGAAGGTATCCGACGTACTGTTGTTCTTCGTGCAGGCGGCCATTTTCCGGACGTCAAAATTCGCGGAGAGGAGCTCCAGCTTCTCTCTCGCAGCGAGGAGGGCAGGTGCGTGACGGCTGAGCGTTTTTTTCATCTGCTCGTCCAGTTCCGCGATCTGCCTGTCATTTTCCGCTTTTTTCTCAGCGATTTCCCGGTAGATCTCATCCGGCGACCCCTGATATTCTTTCGGGAGATAGAACCGCTCAAAATGAAGAGACGCAAATACCGCGTCCACTTTGTAGACTTCCGAGCGGGGAGCAAAATAAATCCCGTAGAGATACTCGTCATCCTGGCTGCAGTCGACCGTGACCGTATTGGTATTCCGAAGGATATAATCCCGATACTCATCGATAAAGTCGCGGGGGATCCTGCCGAAGCGACTCGCGATATAGCGGAAATTCAGGATGGTCTGCAGGTCATACCCGACATCCTTAAAGGGAGTCAGCTTTTCGACCAGGCCCGACAGTTCCTCATCTTTTAAAAGCAGCTCCTTCCTTTTGTCCGTGAGATTGGTCAGTTCCTCACCGAGAACCTGGACGACGTCGATTGCCTCGTCCAGCGGAAGTGTGACCGGATCCGCCTTCGCAGCGCTCTTTTCCGTAAGCGCCGCATATTCGTTGGCTTTCGCAAGCAGCCCCTTGTACGGATTCGTCTGTACATAGGGTGTCAGGCCGCGGACTTCGGACAGCTCGGTCAGCGCATTTTCCAGATGAATATCATATCTGGAAAGATAGCGCATGACCATCCGGTCGATGTCCTCCCTGGGGCCTGTGAGGCTTACGAATTTCATTTTTTCAATCATATGCCCCTCTTACTTTCTGACTCAAAAGTCAGTGTACAAAATCTTTACTCCAAACGTCATAATCATAACACGGGCGATTTCATCGCCCTTTTATTCTTCATCGCGCAATACTCGTGTCTTCAGACATGAGATACGTGCGCAAAGTGAAACTCGCCTTCATCGCGAGATTGCACTCACGATGAAGTAAAACTCTCTCATCAGAGCGACAGGATCATCTTCATGGCCTCATCCGGCTTCACGCCATAGCGCACACACTCCACGGCGGAGGTCAGCCGGTACTCCTCATGCTCCCTGAGATAGAGGTAATTGTAGATCGCGGCGACAGAATAGGGATTCTTCTTCGCCTGCTCTGCGAGGACCTTCCGGCAGATCGTGTTGTACATACCCTCGAGATTATCCGGCGCAAGATCCGGATATTTCCTGCCGTAACGCGTATCGGCAAGAGCCTTGCCGAACTCTTCTTCCGAATCCGCACCGACGAGCCTCTCGATCTCCTCCTTCCGCAGTTTGAACCGCACCGGTATGAGAAGCGCGAAGGTCTCCGCCTCGTTCATCCGGTAAAACGCCCTCGCTCTGTGAATATACCAAAGATTCAGCATATCCATCTTTGTCCCGTATCCCGCGGTCACTGCCTCGAGACTGTCCTTCGGAACGATCTTCGCGAGATCCTTCCAGCCCGTCCGGAAATGATACATATCGAGCGCCGTCGCATAGTCAAAGAGCTGCGGATCCGGAGTCTCGCTGATCCGGCCAAGGACAGGCGCATACTCCGTATCACGGATCGCATGCAGCAGGTCCGCAATGGACGTACAGGCGGACAGGGATTTCGTGTCAAGGGATGTGTACCGGTCAAAAAAATCTCCGTACGCAAACATGCTGTCTTTCGGTGCGTTTCCCTGACAGACAAAGGACAGGCATTTTTTGAGAAGCCTGATCTCATAGCGCCGTACATATTTCCGCAGAAATTTTCTCTGCTCCGTCGAACAAAAATGAAAAATCTTCACATAATCCCGGAATACGGTACAGCCGAGGATCGACTCGAGGACTCCGCGGTGGATCTCTTCAGCCGGGAACCCGCGAAACTCCTCAGCGTAGCGGGGATTTTTCATAAGATATGCCTCGATAGCCGGAACAGAAGGCAGCGAAACGATTTCTCTGAATTCATCGTCCGAGATCAGGTGCTTTTCCATGGCGCGGATCTTCGTAACGACCCCGCTGTAAGATAGCAGACTGCCCATACGAGCCCTCCTTCACTCAAGAATCTTTTTCACGATTTCGTCCGCACGCGTGTCGATTTTCGACTCGTACTCCTGATCGAGAACGGAGGCCATGTGTTCCATCTGCGACTCGAGCGCATGCATGGTCTCCTCATTCTGTTTCTCGAGTGCCGCGCGCATATCGGCGATCTCTTTCTCCGCGGACGCCTCGGCTTCCTCGTCAAATTCCAGAGTCCTTCGCTCATAGGAAGCGATGAGCTCCTGCGTCTCCTGCTCAGCCTTCTCCGCAAGACCGGAAGCCTCGCGCTCGATGGCCGCAAGCCGTTCAATGACGGAGTTGTCCATAAACATCTCCCCTTCCATAACTGTTCTTCTTTGCAGTTTCAAGCCGCCAGGCGTTCCTGATTTCAGGCTCGTCCCGGCGTTCCTGCCGCAGCTTTTCCCGCAGAACATTCCTCTTATCTGCGCTGGTTTACGCTGCACCATTTATAATATTACGCTTTCAAGGCAGGAAATCAAGACATTGACAAAACTTGACCGCAGGAGAAGCAGTTTTTGCCTGACAGATACGGAATGCCTCGGGACGAGTATGACCTGATAAAAAGGGACTGTCGCATTAAGCATTCTATGCATAAATAGTTCATTCAGGGACCGCTCGCGCTTAGTCCTGCTTAGTCCTCGCGCAGCGGTACTAATAAATTTTCTGCACTTTCGTTTGAAAATTTAAAGTACCGGCGCTGTGGATGTCCCTTCATGAATATTTATGCATTTTTTCTGCTTATTGCGACAGCCCCTTCTTCTTTCTGATCATGAGTGCTTCGCGTTCCTGCCGTCCCGTGCATACAGGGAATACATATCCCGATGCCAAACTCCGGTCCCTTCGACCTGTGCCGTCCTGTGCATACAGGGAACACATTCTCACTGCGAAGCTGCTGCGCTCTCCGTTCTCCGGATGCGTGCTCTGATTCATTATTTCTTTGATTCTGTTTTGGACTCAGCTTTTGATTCCGCTTTGGACTCAGCCTTCGATTCCGCCTTAGACTCAGCTTTTGATTCAGCCTTGGACTCAGAAGATTCAGCTGTCTGCGCCGTCGATGCGGTCTCCGCTGCGGATGCCGTGCTTTCCACCGGATCCTGTGTGAGGACCACCGGCTTCCTGTCAGAGATCACGAGCGTCTTCAGGACTTCCTCATCCCTTGAGATCGTCGCTTCCTTTCTCCACTTCTCGAGAAGCTCTTTATAATGATCTGACTTGCGTGTGTTTAAGATCGACTCCTTCTTGGCCTCTGTAGCTTCTTTATCGGACTTTTTGTCGAACCGCACGACATAGTAGCCCGTTCCCGCCTCATTCTCGAGGACCTTATCGACGACCTCGCCTTCCTTGAGACCGCTGACAGCCTCGACGATGCACGCGTCAAGCACAGTGTCTGTCGTATCGTTCGCGGAGAACTGGCCTGTCGTCGCTGTGAACGTCGGATCCACAGACTGCGCGACAGTGGTGAGATCCGCAGTCTTCGGATCCTTCTCCTTCTTCAGAGCCGCGAGGACTTTCTCAGCCTTCTCAAGGCCCTCGTCTTTGGCCTCTGTCTCGCTCTCCGAAGATTCAGTGGCGACAGTTTCTTGCGGGATCACAACATAGGACACCGTCGACTGCTGGGCTTCCTCGTCGGAGACATTCTGGTCGACCTCCTCGCCGAGCGGCTCATACATTTTCGACTGGACCGTCTGAAGCTTGAGAAGCGTTACGACATTGTCAAAGCTTGCTCCGATCTCCTCACGGACCTCCTCGGAGTTCTCGTCGATGTAGGCCTGTGCGACCCCATCGATCTTTTTCAGCTCTTCCTCAGTCAGAGACACGCCGTACTCTTCCGCGTGCTGGCTTAAGAGGACCAGATCCTCAACATTCTCGAGGACCGAATCGCGCATCTGCTCGCCGTAGGTCTGGTCGGAGGAACTGGTCGCCGGCGTATCAAAAATCTCCGCCGTTCCGAAATAGGAGGAATACATCTGGAAGAGATACGCCTGCTGGTATTTCGCGTAAAAGCTCACGACACCGAGCTGTACTTCCTCATCGTTGACCGTTGTAACGACCTTTGAACCGTCAATCTTCACCGGTGCATCCTTCGCGCCGCATCCGGCCAGCATCCCGGCTGTCAGGACTGCGGAGAGACCCACTGCGGAAAGTTTCTTAAGAATAGTATTCATGACCTGCTAAATCCTTTCTTTCAATAATGCCCTTCTGAGCATAATCAGCTTTCTATTTTATCCTCTTTTGGCAGTTCCCGCAAGTTCATCTGTAAATCTTTTCATATTATCGATCATGATCCTGCCGTCTTCCGGACCATGATAGAGGAAAACATCCCCTCTCGGGTACCGGTGGACGGTGAACATTCCGGCAAATGAACCGATTATTCTCCCAAGCTCCGCAATATCAAAGCTCGGGTCCTGCTTTACCGTCAGGCTGATCTCCCTCCCGCGGTCCTTGATCTCCGTGATGGAGGCCGCATGGGCGGAGGCCTTCAGAGATGCGATGAGAAGAAGATTCCGGACAGAGGCAGGCAGTTCGCCGTAGCGGTCCATCAGCTCATCCGAGATGTCTTCATAATCCAGATCGTTCTCAATGGCCGCGATCCTCTTATAGAAATCCAGCTTCTGGAACTCGTCCTGAATGTAAGTATCCGGGATATAGGCATCGACCGGCAGGTCGACGACCGTCTCGAAATCCTCGGTACAGGTCTCTCCCTTTACCTCCCGGACCGCTTCCGCAAGCATTTTGCAGTAGAGATCATAGCCTACTGTCTCCATATGGCCGGACTGCTCCGCGCCGAGCAGGTTTCCCGCTCCGCGGATCTCTAGATCCCGCATTGCGATCTTAAAGCCCGAGCCAAGCTCCGTGAACTCACGGATCGCCGAGAGCCTCTTCTCCGCGACCTCCTTCAGCTGCTTATCTCTGCGATACATGAGAAATGCGTAGGCCGTCCGGTTGGAGCGCCCGACTCTTCCCCTGAGCTGATAGAGCTGGGACAGACCCATCCGATCCGCGTCGTGAACGATCATCGTATTGGCATTGGAGATATCAAGTCCCGTCTCAATAATGGTGGTCGTAACAAGGACGTCGATCTCACCGTTGATGAAGTCCACCATGATGTCCTCGAGCTGACGTTTGTTCATCTGGCCGTCCGCAAAGGCGACCTGGGCTTCCGGTACCAGCTTCTGTATGCGGGCCGTCCGCTCGGAAATGTCCCGCACGCGGTTATAAACATAGTAGACCTGTCCTCCCCGCGCGAGCTCACGGCAGATCGCCTCCCGGACCATCTCCTCGTTATATTCCATGACATAGGTCTGGATCGGGACACGCTCCTGGGGCGGCTCCTCGAGGACCGACATATCCCGGATCCCGACAAGGCTCATGTGGAGTGTCCGGGGGATCGGTGTCGCGGTAAGCGTGAGGACGTCGACGTCCTTCCGCAGGTTCTTTATTTTCTCCTTGTGGGTAACGCCGAAGCGCTGCTCCTCGTCGATGACTAGAAGTCCCAGGTTCCTGAACTGAACATCTTTCGAGAGCAGCCGGTGCGTTCCTATGACGACATCGACGAGCCCTTTCTTAAGATCCTCGATCGTCTTTTTGATCTGTGCGGACGTACGGAAACGGCACAGAAGCTCAACGCGCACCGCAAAATCCTTCATGCGCTGCAGGAATGTCCTGTAATGCTGCTGGGCAAGGATCGTCGTAGGCACGAGATAGGCCACCTGCTTGCCGTCCATCACGGCCTTAAAGGCTGCGCGGAGTGCAATCTCAGTCTTCCCGTAGCCGACATCCCCGCAGATCAGCCGGTCCATGATCTTCCGGCTTTCCATATCCCGCTTGGTGTCCTCGATCGCCTGCAGCTGGTCCTCCGTCTCCTCGTAGGGGAAGAGCTCCTCGAACTCGCGCTGCCACTCGGTGTCGGGGCTGTAGACAAATCCGTCCTTCGCCTCCCGCTCGGCATACAGCGCGACGAGATCTTTCGCGATATTTTTGACGGATCCCCTGACCCGGGCCTTTGTTTTTGCCCAGTCCTGCCCGCCCAGCTTATTGAGCTTCAGAGCGGCACCCTCCGCGCCGGAATATTTCTGCAGCACATCGAGCTGGGTGGCCAGTACATAGAGATTTCCGTCCTTATACTCGAGCTTTATGTAGTCCTTCATGACATCGTCGACACGGACCTGCTCGATTCCCTTATAGATCGCAAGCCCTCGGTTCTCATGGACCACATAATCGCCGACGTGCAGTTCCGCAAAGCTCGCGATCTTCTCTCCGCTGTACCTTGTCCTCTTTTTCCGCTTTCTCTGCTGCTTTTTGCCGAAAATATCCGTCTCGGTAATGACCGCGAGGCGGATCAGCGGATACTCGAATCCGCGGCTCGCATGGCCGTAGAGGACGACGATCTGCCCCTTCTGCACCTCGTAATCCTGATTTTCCGTGTAAAATGCAGGCACATCGAGCCCCGAAAGATCCTGCGCAAGACGCTTCGCCCTCGTGCGCGAACCGGACAGAACGATCACCCTGTACCCTCGTTTCCTGTATTTTAAGAGATCCTGGGCAAGAAGATCAAAGCTTCCCATATAGCCTGCCGTGCTCTGGACCGTCGCGCCGAAGACATCCGTGACATCCCAGCTGCTCTTCCTGGTATCGAGGGAAGAGAGGGCGACAGCCCGCCTTCTGTTCAGCATCGCGGTGATCTCATTCGCTCCGGATATTTCCGGGATCGTCTCTTCCTTTTTATAATCGCCCCGCTCCATGCGGTTCTTCACACTCTCGCGGAACTCATCCTCCGTGACCTTCAAAGCCTCATAAATGCGTCCGGGTTCATCCAGGAACAAGGCTGTGCCGCGTTCATTTTCCGGGAACCAGTCTAAGAACGGTCCGGTCTCCCCGACACTGTCGCAGGCCGGAAAGATGAGGACGCGGGGAAGCTCCTCGACAGACCTCTGTGATTCCGCATCAAACGCCCGGATCGAATCGATCTCATCCCCGAAAAGCTCTATTCTGTAGGGATGATCCTCCGTCAGGGACCATACGTCCAGAATATCGCCGCGGACAGCGAACTGTCCGGGAAGATTGACCGCAGCTGTACGCTCGTAGCCAAGCAGAGTCAGCTGCTTCTTCAGCCAGTCAAGATCTGTCTCATCCCCGAGGTCGAGCGCTATGCAGGCGTCCGTGAAGGACTCCCTCGTCGAGACACGGTCCATGAGCGCCGAGGCCGGGAGGACGACGACAGCCTGCTTTTCCCCGGTCAGAGCCCGGAAGGCACGCAGCCGCTGGATATCGAGCAGGTTGCTCGCGATGTCCGCCTGATAAAAGAGGAGATCCTTGGCAGGATAGAGCGCTGCCTCCGGATAATAAAAACTGAGGTCCTCGTGAAGGACTCTCGCAGTCATGTCATTTTCCGTGATGACAAGAACTTTTTTTGCATCAAAAGACAGCCCATAAATCATATGGGCTTTGTGCGCGTCAATGCATCCGGTCAGGGAGATGATTCCCCTTCCCCTGACCATGCGGTCTCTGATCTCACTGTATTCGGCCAGCTCTGCGAGCGGCTTTAAAAACATCTGCATAGCAACCTCATCCATTGTACAGATTCATAGCCCGGTCGACCCCGTCCGTGACGATCGTCTCACACGCTTTCGCCGCGCGCACGATCGCTTCGTCAACGACTTTCCTCTCATCCTTCGGAAATCTGGACAGGACCCAGTCCGCGAGATCCCAGTCTGCCGGCTTCGCGCCGGTCCCGACGCGGATCCGGATGAACTCCTGTGTCCCGAGGCACTGAATGATGTGCTTCAGGCCGTTCTGACCGCCTGCAGATCCTTTCTTGCGGATCCGGACATGTCCGGGCTCAAGGTCAATATCGTCACTGATCACGACGAGCTCGTTCGCCGGGTCGATCTTATAAAAGTCGACGATCTCCCGCACGGCCGTTCCGCTCAGGTTCATATAGGTCACAGGCTTTGCGACGATGATCTTCTCCGCCCCGATCCGTCCGCTTCCCAGGAACGAATGGAACTTGCGGCCGGAAAACGGGATCCGGTTGTCCTCGATGATCCTGTCGATGACATCGAAGCCCATATTGTGGCGGGTGCCTTCATAGCGGGTGCCCGGATTTCCCAGGCCGACAAAGATGTACATGTATTTCCTCCGTATGCGCTGCCCGTTGACCGGGCAGACAGTGAAGACCGCGCTCAGGAAACCTGACCGCGGTCGTACTTGCTGCAAAGTGTATTACAGGAACCGCTCCTCAGTCGACCTTCCAGCCGCCGAGATACTCTTCCTGCTCCGGTGTGAGCTGATCGATGGAAAGTCCCATCGCGGCGAGCTTTGCCCGGCCGATCTCGTCATCGATCGTATCCGGGATCCTGTACACCTTCGTCGTAAGCTCATCCTTATGATCGACAAGCCACTTGAGGCTGAGTGCCTGGACAGCGAAGGACATATCCATGATCTCGGCCGGATGGCCCATACCGCAGGCCAGATTTACAAGACGTCCCTCGCCGAGCACGTTCAGCGTGCGTCCGTCAGGAAGTGTATACCCGACGATATTCTTCCGTCTGTCCTCCTCTTTTACCGCCATCTTTTTCAGGGAGGCGATATCGACCTCGCAGTCAAAATGTCCCGCATTGCAGAGGACCGCCTGATCCTTCATCACTGCAAAATGCTTCGGTGTGATGACATCCTTACAGCCCGTGACCGTGACAAAGATGTCACCGACCTTCGCAGCCTCATCCATCTGCATGATGCGGAACCCGTCCATGGTCGCGTCCAGCGCTTTGAAGGGGTCTACCTCGGTGACGATCACGTTTGCGCCCATTCCCTTTGCGCGCATGGCCGTTCCTTTTCCGCACCATCCGTATCCTGCGACGACAACAGTCTTGCCCGCAACGATGAGGTTGGTCGTGTCCATGATCGCCGTCCAGACAGACTGACCGGTACCGTATTTGTTGTCATAATAATGCTTTGCCTTCGCGTCATTGACCGCCATCATCGGGCAGGGAAGAACGCCCTCCCGCTCACGGGCTTTCAGACGGTGAATGCCTGTCGTCGTCTCTTCACAGCCGCCGATCAGCTGATCAGCGTATTCCCTGCAGCGTCCGCCGAGCAGGTTAATAAGATCACCGCCGTCGTCGACGATCAGATGCGGGTGGCACGCGAGCGTCTCCGCAAGGAGATCCTCATACTCGGCCGGCGTCACGCCATAGATTCCGAAGGTCTCAACGCCCATCTCCGCGACCGCCGCCGCAACGTCATCCTGCGTGGAGAGCGGATTGCAGCCGGTCAGATAGACTTCCGCCCCGCCTTTTGCAAGCACAAGCCCGAGGTTCGCGGTCTTGGCTTCCAGATGGACGGATACTGCTATGCGAAGACCTTTGAACGGCTTCTCCGCTTCGAACTGCTTCTCGATTTCAGTGAGGGCCGGCATAAAGGAACGGACCCACTCGATTTTTTTCCTGCCCGAGGGGGCGAGGGAAGCGTCTTTAATTCTGCTCATGATCTGTTCTCCTCTCATTCGGGATCTGTATCACAAATATTTCTTCGCGATCTGACCGACCTCATAGAGCACCTGCTCCCTGTCGATCCCCGCGAATTCACGGTTCCTCATCACAAATTTACCGTTGATCATCACCGATTCCACCTCAGATCCGTTCGCCGAATAGCAGAGAGCTGAGATGCAGTTGTTGTTCGGGAACATCGAGGGTGCCGTAAGGTCGATGAAAATGATATCCGCCTTCGCCCCCGGCGCAATCACGCCCAGCTCTCCTTCCCTGCGGAGAGCTTTTGCGGCATTTCTCGTCGCGGTGTCGACGACAAATGTCGCAGGAGCCGTGACCGATGACCTGTGGATCCCCTTATGAATGAGGGACAGAAGCCCCATCTCCCGGAACATATTGAGCGTATTGTTGCTCGCGGTTCCGTCCGTTCCGAGGCAGACGTTCACGCCGGCCCTGCGAAGATCCTCGATCGGGGCAAACCCGTTCCCGAGCTTTGCGTTGCTCGCGGGGTTCGTCACGACACTCGACCCGGACTCCGCAATAATGGAAATATCGTCCCCTCTCATCTGCACGCAGTGGGCGAGGATCGTCTTTTTCCCGAGAAAACCGGTATCCCGCATGACTTCGACCGGTGTCCTTCCGAACTTTTTGATCGCGTCGTTGACCTCCGTCTCGCTCTCAGACAGGTGCGTCTGGCGCAGCATCCCGCGCTTCTCCGACTCTTCCGTCACCTGACGAAGAAGCTTCTCGGAACAGGTGTAAATTGCGTGAGGGGACAGAACAAATTTCAGCATGTCACTGCCATATTTCTCCTGCTCGTCAATGCACCCCTGAAAGCGGCTGAGTCCGTCTGTATAGAGATCTTCCCCGACCAGTCCTCTGCCGATATAGCCGCGCATGCCGGCAGTGTTCGCGGCCCTGCAGGACTGCTCGTGGTACATATGCATATCGACAAAGCAGGTTGTTCCGGTGCTGAGCATTTCCATGCATCCGAGGAGCGATGTCCAATAGGCTGCCTCCACCGGAAGCCGGTCTTCGACCGGCATGCAGCGATTAAAAAGCCACTCGGAAAAGTCGACGTCATCCGCATAGTTCCGAAGAAGCGTCATGTAAGCATGTGTGTGCATATTGATAAGGCCGGGCATGATCAGCCTGCCCGAGGCATCGACCTTCTCGAAATCACCGAAGTTTTCCGGGGCTGTCCCCCCGACGGCAGCGATCACGCCGTCTTTGATATAGAGATCTGCTTTCTCCGTCTTCAGGGACTCCCCGTCCGGAAGAAGAAGCGTTCCGTTCGTAATTATGTAATTCATTTTCTTCCTTTCATCCAATAAGTCCTGCCAGGCTCTTGCGAAACTCTGTGCGAAATGGAATTACGGTTTTTGCGAATGCTTTTCCACAGCTTGAGTGAATGTTAGAAGTTCTTGGCGCGGAAGCCGTTTGAATGTTCATACAATTTCCATGAAGCACAGCCTTGCGCAATTGCCTGAATAAGTCCTGCAGGCTCCTGCGAAACTCTGCGTCAGCGATCAGTTTTTGTCGATATCGAACGGCGGCACGATCCCGAATTCCTCCGGTCTGAAGCGCGGGCACACATTCTGCTGCGTCACAATGACGGAGGCCGCAAGACGGGTTCCGATCTTGCAGGATTCCCGCAGGGATTTTCCGTAGGTAAGTCCGATCGTCACGCCGGCGAAAAAGGCATCCCCGGCTCCGGTCGTATCGCTCACATTGACCTCCTGCGCTGAGACGACGCCGGACTCTCCCCCTTCATCCGCATAGACTGCACCCTTCTCCCCCATGGTGACGATCATGCTGGGAATGTTTGCATTTTTAATTTTATACACGATGCGCTCCCGCATCTCCTCGGGCGAAAGCTCTGTCAGATCCTCGAGAAAGAACTGGCTCGCCTCAAGTTCATTGCAGACAAAGCATCGTGTCTTCTGAAGAAGATCCCGGCGCTTCATGGCAATGGACATATTGGACACTGCGGCATAGACATCGACATGATGACGTGAAGCCAGGTCAAAGATCTGGTTGAGGAGCTTCCTCTCAAAGTCAAATTCAACGACGATACTGTCTGCCCCGCTGAAGATCTCGTCACCGTGGACGGCAAGGATGTCGCCGATCGGTGAGAGGTCGGGACGCTGAGAAATGGAGGCAGCCACATCGCCGTTCTGGTCAAAAACGGCGAGCCAGGTTCCAAAACCGTCCGGACAGCAGCGGATATAGTCTGTGTTGACCCTGTGTGCTTTCAGGTTGCGGATAATGTCCTGTCCGATCCCGGATTCATCGACAAGGGAAACAAAAGTGGGCCGAAGCTCCACGTTGGCGATATCCTCCGCAATATTGCGGCTGACCCCGCCGTGGACCTGGACGATCCGGCCGGCATTGCGGCCTGTCGGAACAAAGGTCGAAAGCGGATATCCCTTGATGTCAACGAATACAGAACCGATCACAACAATTCCCATAAACTCTCCTCCTCTCAGCAAAAACACAAATGACCAAAAAGCGGGCTGCCGCGGCGGACGGTGCCGCCTGAGCATTAACTCCACCCATATTAACACAAAGAATCGCAGAGCAAAAGGATTTTACGTTCCAATCTATTTTGGAGAAATCACATAATTGTCTTTATTTTCGTCTTACTTGCCTTTTTTATTCCTTAATTTTATAATAAACGCATGTGAAACAGTCTATTTGACCACAGAAGACATAAATGATATAGAAGACTGCAGCAGCTTGTGCAGTCTTGGCAGCGCATCTTTAAAACAGTCAGGAGTTTTAAACATGAACGAAGAAACAGGAAGGAGCATGCCCGCAGAGCCAAAGCCCCGCAAAAAACCACGGCAGCCGGATGCCGGTTCGGACGGAGCCGGTGTCCGCAGGCAGAAGATAACCGAAACAGAGGGACCCGTTTCCGAAGATTCCCCCGAACAGGGCAGGAAGGAGCAGACCCCGGACGGCGTTACAGACGTGGAAATCCCGAAACCGCCGGTAAAGAAAAAGAAGAAAAGACCTGCCACAGGGGATGAGAACATATCGGACGCCGCTCCAAAGAAACGCCCGGTCTCAGCCAAAAGTGACGACGGGCAGCCGCAAAAACGGCCTGCGTCAAAGACAAGGCCGGAAAACAGGAAGCCCCGCCCGGCTGCAGAAACTGTCGAGGAAAGCACCGAGGAAAGCAGCGATCAAAAGGCTCTGTCTCTGAAGAAGCCGTCCTCACGCAAAAAGCAGCTCCCCGCAAAAACGGACGAACCGGTCAAAACTGAGGTCGCACTCATTCCGAAGCCCGCGGACCGGGAGATCGCACTCATCCGAAGTACAGGTCTCACTGCCGAGGAAGTCCAGTACCGGGTACAGCAGGGCGAGGTCAACGTGACTGTCCCGAAGGGACAGAAATCCGTCGGCCGCATCGTCGCGAGCCACACGCTGACATACTTCAACCTTTTGAATATCGCGCTCGCTGTTCTCGTCCTGATCACAGGCCAGATCAAGAACGTTCTCTTCCTCGGCACCTGTATCAGCAATACGCTGATCGGTATTATCCAGGAGCTGAAAGTCAAGTCCCTGATCGACAAGCTGTCCGTCATCACTACGACAAAGGTGAACGCGCTGCGGGACGGAGAGAGCACTGAAATTCCGGTCAACGAGATCGTACGGGATGACATGATCCTTGTGGCTTCCGGAGACCAGATCGTCACAGACGGATCCGTATATAACTGCAAGGGTCTGGAAGTCAACGAGTCCATGCTGACGGGAGAATCAAAGCCGGTCCGCAAAAAAGACGGCGATAAGATCCTCTCCGGAAGCTTTATCACAGCCGGGACCGCATGCATGCAGGTCGAGAAGATCGGAGATGAATGCTATGCCTCCGAGCTGGTCAGCAAAGCTTCTCACAAGAAGCGCGCCAGCTCCGAAATGCAGAGGTCGATCGGCCGAATCATCAAAGTGGTCTCTGTCGTAATCATACCGGTCGGGCTCCTGCTCTTCAGAAGCCAGCTCCAGGCGGCAGGCGGAGATTTCGACACCGCAGTCATCCGCACAGTCTCCGGCGTCATCGGCATGATCCCCGAGGGTCTGGTCCTCCTCACATCCGTCTCCTTCATCATCGGTATCGGCCGGCTTGCGAGAAAGCAGGCCCTGGTCCAGGAGATGGCAGCGATCGAATCCCTCGCCCGCACAAATATTATCTGTACAGACAAGACAGGCACCATCACGACCGGAGATCTTAAGGTCGAGCAGATCATCGCTCTTGACACAACACCCGACTCCGAGATCGACGAAATCATCAGTCATATGAACGGAGCCTTCTCCGACACGAACGCGACACAGAAAGCGGTGGACGAACATTTCGGCATGCGTACCGACTGGACGGTCCGCGAGACCATCCCCTTCTCCTCCGCAAGGAAATACAAGGCTGCCAGCTTTGAAAGTCATGGAGATTATGTCATCGGCGCTCCGGAATATCTTGCGCCCGGCAATACAATTGTCCTCAACCTGGTTGCAGACTTCTCAAGAAAAGGGTATCGTGTCCTTCTTCTCGGCAGATCGAGCGGAATCTCCGCTGAGAATGACAGTGTCGGCGTGGTATCTCCCGTCGCCGCTGTCGTCATCTCCGATATTATTAAGGAAGACGCGAGAAAGACCTTCAAGTACTTTGCGAAAGAAGGCGTAGAGGTCAAGGTCCTGTCCGGCGATAACCCGGTGACAGTCTCTACGGTCGCCGTAAAGGCCGGCGTCAAGGGAGGCGATAAGTACGTCGACGCGACGACGCTTCCGACAGACCCGATCCTGCTTGCTCAGGAAATCGCGAAATATAACGTCTTCGGCCGTGTCAAGCCCGAGCAGAAGCAGGCCTTCGTCAAGGCATGGCAGGCGAACGGCAAGACCGTCGCGATGGTCGGAGACGGCGTGAACGATGTACTGGCGATCAAAGACGCTGACTGCGGTATTGCGATGGCATCCGGTTCGGAGGCCGCGAAACAGGCCGCACACATCGTTCTCCTGGATTCGGATTTCGCTTCCATGAAGGACATCGTACGGGAAGGCCGTATGATCATTGCGAACATTGAGCGAGTCTCCTCGCTCTACCTCACAAAGACGCTGTATTCGGCGATGCTGAGCGTGATTTTTATCCTGCTCAGTCTCTCCTATCCGTTCACGACACTGCAGATGGGTCTCATCAATATGTGCTGCATCGGACTGCCCAGCTTCCTGCTGACGCTGGAACAGCCGGAAAAGGTCACATCGGACGGCTTCATGCCGCACGTTCTGAAGACTTCTCTTCCGGCATCTCTGACGATGGTCGCGGCCATGCTGATCGTACAGATCCTGCACGCTTTGTTCGGATGGCCGTCGGATATTTTCTCGACCTTCTCCATGATGCTTGCCGGACTTGTCGCGATGCTCGTCGTCGCGGACGTCTGCTGGCCTCTCGTGCCCTACAGAAAAACAGTACTGATCGTGTGCATCTCTCTCTTCGCAGCCTGCGTCCTGCTGCTGCCACGGTTCTATGACATGCATTCGATCTTCATGTGGTGGTCGCTGCTCCTCGTTCCGCTCATGATCCTGATCATGATGATGATCTACTGGTTCTCGCGCCTCACGAATAAGCTGATCCTGATGTACTCGCGCTGGCGGGAACGCAATTAAAAAAGAAAGAACCGCTGTATATGGCTGACATTTTAAAAAATGTTCTTCACCATATACAGCGGCTTTTTTTGTCTGTGCGAAATGGAATTGTGTGAACAATTCAAACAATCTGCACAAGCCTTAGAACTTCTTCATGAACGAAAGATGTGGAATGAGCAAAAACCGTACTGTTTGAGCGCAGCGAGTTTACGATTTTTGCGAATGCATTTCCACATCTTGAGTGAATGTTAGAAGTTCTTGGCGCGGAAGCCGTTTGAATGTTCATACAATTCCCATGAAGCACAGACTTTCGCAATTGCCTGTTTTATTTCACTTCGTAGAGAACAGTGGAAAATGCCGGCAGACTGACCGGCACTCCCGTCATGGACGGAGCCGGGATAAATTCCGTCTGTCCGCTTCTCTCCTTCGTACTTCCGCCGAAGCGCTCCCAGTCTGAGTTCAGGATCTCTTTGAGAACACAGTTCTTCTCGGGATGCAGCCAGTACGTCTGCGCACGTCCGGAGAAATTAAAGATGGCTATCACACTGTCCTTACCGCACCTGTCGTATCGCTGGATCCCGAAAATATTATTCCCGCTGTCATTGATCGTCACCCAGCGGAAGCCTTTCGGGTCGTAATCCAGCTCATAGAGAGACGGATGCTCCAGATAGATCCTGCCCAGCTCCATGAAATAATGCTGGAAGGAATCGTGGTTCGGATATTTCAGAAGGAAGAAATCAGGCTCCTTCGTCTCATCCCATTCGCGGAACATTGCGATCTCATTTCCCATGAAATTAAGTTTCTTTCCCGGATGCATGAACATATAGGCATAAAGGCTCCTGCACTGCGGGAATTTCATTTCATAATCGCCGAAGATCTTGTCTATGACGGTCTTCTTTCCATGGACGACCTCGTCGTGAGACAGGGGCAGAAGGTGTCTCTCGTTGTAAAAATAGAACATCGAGAAGGTCAGCTTCTCGGGAACGCTGCGGCGCTCGTCAGACTGCTTCATAAAGTAGTCGAGCGTGTCATTCATCCAGCCAAGATCCCACTTATAATCAAAACCGAGCCCGCCCTCCCAGGCGGATTTCGTTCCTCCCTCAAAGGAAGTGGAGTCCTCCGCGATCAGCATCGCGGTCGGATGGAGTGTGCGGAGCCCCTTATTCATCTTGCGCAGGAATTCGATGGAGGTCTCATTTTCTCCGCGCCTCTCGTCGCCCATCCAGTAGATCACCCGGCTGATCGCGTCCATCCGGAGACCGTCAAAGTGATACTCCGTCAGCCAGTAATTTGCTGCCGACTGCATGAAGCAGGCCGTCTCCCTGCGGGCATAAATAAAGTTCCGGGTCCCCCACTCGCTGTCAGACACGTCGCTCGCGGGATACTCATAGAGCTCCGTACCGTCGTACTCTTTCAGCCCGTAATAATCATTGGCAAAATGCGCCGGCACGAAGTCCACGATTGCGCCGATCCCCGCATTGTGCAGTTTATCGATCAGCTTCATGAGGTCGGCGGCGGTCCCGTAGCGGGACGTCGGAGCAAAAAATCCGGTCTGCTGATAGCCCCAGCTGCCGTCAAAAGGATGCTCCGCGAGAGGCATGAACTCCACATGGGTAAAATGGAACTTCTTTACGTAGGCGATCAGATCGTCCGCGATTTCATCGTACCGGTACCATCCGTTCGGATCATTCTCATTGCGCTTCCAGGATCCCATGTGCAGTTCATAGATGCTCATCGGCCTGTCCAGATTGAGCGTGCGCGTCTTCATCCATTTCTCATCCGTGAACGTATACTCGTGAAGGTCCCGGATGATCGACGCGAAATTCGGCCGCAGCTCCATCCCGAATCCGTAGGGGTCGCAATGCTCGATCCGTCCGAGGCGGCTGTAAATGACATATTTATACATCTGTCCCGGCTTTGCATGCGGGATCATGATCTCGAAAAAACCGCGCCGCTCCCTCGCGGTCATCTCCCACTCCTGCCAGCTGTTAAATTCTCCGATGATCGTCACCCGGTCTGCGTTCAGCGCGAAGGTGCGGAAGAGGACTCCGCCGCCCTTCTGAAGATGCGCTCCGAGCCAGGTATACGCGTCAAAAGCCTCTCCCTCATAAAATTTCTGGATATCCATCTTCCATTCCTTTCTCTTTTGGGGTTTATCAGGCGCTTGTGAAATTTTTGCGAATGCTTTTCCACATCTTGAGTGAATGTTAGAAGTTCTTGGCGCGGAAGCCGTTTGAATGTTCATACAATTTCCATGAAGCATAGACTTTCACAATCGCCTGTTGAAGATTATTGTTCTCTCGTAAGCCTGCAGTTCCTGATCCGGCATACCCGCTTAAAGCCCCTGTACCTCAAATGAGAAGACTCCCGGTCTCCCGGAAGTCCTCTCGTTCGTAATGATAATACAAATGAATACACAGCGGTCCGACTGTCAGATGGCATTGCCGCTGACGCGTGATCGGAAAAAGTCCTGTACTTTATATCTTGAACAGCCTTTCCGCGCGATCCATTGTGTTATTATTCATCTTTCTTTGCAGCTGCTTTGCGGGTCGTCTTTTTGGCGGCTGTCTTCTTGACAGTCTCGACCTTTTCCGTCACTGCCTTCTTTGCAGTCTCAGCTTTTGCCTTCACCGTCTTCTTTGCGGTCTCAGCCTTCTCAGCTGTTTTCTTTGCAGCGGCTTTCTTTGCAGGCTTGACCATGCTGAATTCGAAGACTGCGCATCCGTAGGCCGGAAGTTCATACGCGATCGAATACGGTCTGCGGTCGCACTCACCCTCGACAGCCTTATACGTCTTCTTCGTGATCTCAGTCGTGCCGCCGTACTTCGGATCCATCGAGTTGAGGATCAGCTTGTAATCTCCCTCGACCGGAACGCCGCAGCGGTAATCCGGACGAGCCATCGGCGTCATATTGAGGACGAAGAGAAGATTCTTCTTTCCTTCCGGATCCTTGCGCATGAAGCTGTAAATGCTGCGGTCCGCGTCGTCCGCATTGATCCACTCGAATCCGCGGTCGTCATAATCGGTCGCATGCAGGCACGGATACTTCGCATACATCTTCCAGAGATCGCGGACATAATCCTTCAGCTTGACATTCAGATCCGTATCAAGCAGGAACCAGTCGATCTCGCGCTCCTCGCTCCACTCTCTCTGCTGGCCGAATTCCTGACCCATAAAGAGAAGCTTCTTGCCG
This sequence comes from uncultured Eubacteriales bacterium, assembly GCA_900314565.1. Taxonomy (GTDB): domain Bacteria; phylum Bacillota; class Clostridia; order Lachnospirales; family Lachnospiraceae; genus Chordicoccus. The sequence continues at coordinate 32,456 of OMVU01000052.1, read as the reverse complement.
GGATGACCTGCCATGTAGGTATAGCCCGCGCGCAGGTTGTGGAATTTATCCTCATAAATGCCCGGCATCTTGCTCCACATCGAGCACTTCAGGTGAACGACCTCATCGTGGGAAAGAACAAGAATATAATTCTCACTGTAAGCGTACGATGTCGAGAAGGTCATCTTATAGTGATTGCCCTTGCGGAACAGCGGGTCGAGCTTCATGTACTCCAGGAAGTCATTCATCCAGCCCATATTCCACTTCAGGGAGAATCCGAGACCGTCGTCCTCGACCTTGCCGGTGACCTTCGGCCAGGCTGTCGATTCCTCAGCGACCATGACCGCGCCCTTGTTCCTGCCGAGGATCACGGAATTCAGATGCTTGAAGAACTCGATCGCCTCGAGGTTCTTGTTCTCGCCGTACTTGTTGGCTACCCACTCTCCGTCTTTCTTGCCGTAGTCCAGATAGAGCATGGAAGCGACCGCGTCTACGCGCAGACCGTCGATGTGGAAGAATTCCACCCAGTAGAGCGCGTTGGCAAGCAGGAAGTTCTTGACTTCCGGACGGCCGTAATTGTAGATCTTGGTGCCCCAGTCCGGATGCTCGCCCTGACGGGGATCTTTGTGCTCGTAGAGCTCTGTCCCGTCAAAGTTCGCAAGACCTGACGCATCTTTCGGGAAGTGTGCCGGTACCCAGTCCAGAATGACGCCGATTCCCTTTTTGTGGAAATAGTTGATCATATACTGGAAGTCAGCCGGTGTTCCGTATCTGGATGTCGGAGCATAATAACCCGTGACCTGATAGCCCCAGGAGCCGTCGAACGGATGCTCCGCGATTCCCATCAGCTCGATGTGGGTATATCCCATATCCTTGATATAATCTGCAGCCTTCTCAGCGAATTCGCGGTAGTTGTAGAACCCTTCCTTGCCGCGTCCGGCCGATTCCGGATGCTTCATCCAGGACCCGATATGGCATTCATAAATGACCATCGGATCCTTCTTGATATCGAAATTCTGACGTTTCTTCATCCATGCCGTATCCGTCCACTTCAGATCCCGAAGGTCTGCAACGACGGAAGCGGTGCCCGGACGAAGCTCGGCGGAACTTGCGAACGGATCCGCCTTATAGAGATGTTCTCCCTGGTAGCCGATGATGAAATACTTATACATGTCACCCGGCTTGACACCCGGAATAAAGCCCTGCCATACGCCGATCTCATCTTCATTCCCGATAATATTGGCTTCCGTATCCCAGCCGTTGAACTCTCCGATTACAGAAACTCTCTGCGCATTCGGAGCCCATACGGCAAAATAAACGCCGTCTACGCCATTGACCGTTGTCGGGTGAGCGCCAAGCTTCTTATAGAGATCATAATGTGTTGCATGACCGAACAGATACTGATCAAGTTCTGAAAAAATATATTCGTTTTCCATAGACTACCTCACATTGCCCCGCCTTCAGCCGGCGGCTTTCGTTCGTGCAAAATGACGAAAAATTTTACGGAAACTGCTTCCAGTTCATGTAATATTATAGACTGAATTTCAATTTCTGTAAATGAAAAACACCTGTTATTTGTATTTAAATTCAACAAATTCTGTCATTCGAGCCCGAAAAGATACCTGGCATTCCGCTCCGTCACCCGCTCGACCTCCTCCGGCGCAATGCTCTTGATCTCCGCGATCTCCCGCACCACATAAGGCAGATAGAGCGAAGAATTCCTCTTTCCACGGAAGGGGACCGGCGCAAGATACGGACTGTCCGTCTCGAGCAGCAGGTAGTCGAGCGGCGTCTCCCGGACGACCTCCTTCAGCTTCTTTCCGTTCTTAAAGGTCACGACGCCGCCGATGCCGAGGAAGAACCCGAGCTTTTCCGTATAGATCCTCGCCTGTTCGGGTGAATAAGAATAGCAGTGCATGACACCCTTTCTGGGAATTTCGCCTGCAGGAGTCCTGCCGTATTTCCTTTCCCAGGGAGATCCCGCCCCGTACATCCCGGAAACGACCTCCAGCGTGTCCGCCGCAGCCTCCCTCGAGTGGATCACGACGGGTTTATCATATTCGAGCGCCAGGGCGATCTGCTTCTTAAAGCATGCGATCTGCAGGTCCCGGCTCTCCTTATTCCAGTAATAATCGAGACCGATCTCACCGACGGCGACGGTCTTCCCGTCTGTCAGGTATTCACGGATCTTCGCCATCGTCTCCTCATCGAGGTCTCCCACCTCATCGGGATGAAGCCCGACAGCCGCATAAATGAAAGGATACTTCCTCGCAAGCTCCATGACCCGGTCAAGGCTGTCGGCCTCCGCGGCGATATCGATGACCTCGCCGATGCCGGCGGGCTTCAGGGATGCAAGAAGTGCTTCGCGGTCCGTGTCGAACTGTCCGGCGTGGTAATGTGCGTGTGTATCTATGATCATAAGAACCTCCTTGCAGGGTACTGTTCCAACAGGCAATTGCGAAAGCCTGTGCTGTTCCGGCAGGCAATTGTGAAAGCCTGTACTGTTCCGGCAGGCAATTGCGAAAGCCTGTACTGTTCCAGTGATGAAGACGGGTTTCCCCTTGTACGCATGTCTCACGAACAACGTCACGAGTTTGAGCGAAAAAAAACGAAAACGTAAAGACCCGCAGCGCGCACCTTCCGGCCCTTACGCTGCGGGTCATAACACTTCATTTTAGCTGGCAGCCTTTATCCGATCTCGGAGCCCGCCGGGAATTCCTTTTTCTCCGGGACCATGAGGCTCAGACTGCCGTCCGGATCCTCAGCACACAGGATCATGCCCTGGCTCTCGAGCCCCGCCATCTTGCGCGGCGCAAGATTCACGATGACCATGACCTTCTTGCCGACCATCTCAGCCGCCGTATACTTCGGACGCAGTCCGGAGCAAATCTGTACGACCTCATTCGGTCCGATCTTTACCTTCGAGCAAAGAAGCTTTTTGGATTTTTTCACTTCCTCGCACTCGAGGATCTCGCCGACACGGAATTCACACTTTGCAAAGTCGTCATACGTGCAGGTCTCTTTGTGCGTGATCGGAGCAGCCTCTTCTTCCTTCGACTCCTCTTTTGCCTCTTCTTTCGGCTCCTCTTCCTTAATGCCGGTCAGAGCGGCGATCCTCGCCTTCTGGGTCGCCTCGATCGCGTCGATCCTATCCTGAAGATCCTCGATCTTCATTCTTGCGAAGAGGATCTCGGGCTTATCGGTGACCTTCGTGCCGGACGGGTAATTTCCGCTTTCCGAAAGCTTCTCGTAATCGACCGCTTCTGCACCGATCTGCGCGAAGATCTTTTCCGCAGTCTCCGGCATGAAGGAGCTGAGCAGCGTCGTACCGGTCAGGATGCTGTCCATCAGATTGTAGAGGACTGTCGCCAGACGGTCCTGTGCTTCCGGATCTTTGGCCAGCTTCCACGGCTCTGTCTCATCAATATATTTATTGCTTCTCTTGAAGAGGTTGAAGATCTCTGTCAGCGCGTCCGCGACGCGGAGCTTATCCATCTTCTCCTCCACAAGACCGACCAGCGCCTCTCTGTGCGAAGCCAGATCCGCGTCAATTCCCTGATCATCGTGTACATCGCGATTTTCGACGATGCCGCCAAAATACTTGTTGCTCATCGCGATCGTGCGGTTCACAAGGTTCCCAAGTGTATTGGCAAGCTCAGAATTCATGCGCTCGACCATGAGCTCCCAGGAAATGACGCCGTCATTTTCATACGGCATCTCATGCAGCACAAAGTAGCGGACAGCGTCCACGCCGAAAATATCCGCCAGGTCGTCCGCATAGAGGACGTTACCTCTGGATTTGCTCATCTTGCCGCCGGCCTGCAGGAGCCACGGATGACCGAAGACCTGCTTCGGAAGCGGAATATCCAGCGACATAAGGAAGATCGGCCAGTAAATCGTATGGAAACGGATGATATCCTTACCGATCAGATGCAGATCTGCCGGCCAGTTCTTCTTAAAAAGTTCCGTGTGATTGCCGTCCCCGTCATAGCCGATCCCGGTGATGTAGTTCGTCAGTGCGTCGAGCCATACATAGACAACATGCCTCGGGTCAAAATCGACAGGAATTCCCCAGGAAAATGAAGTTCTCGACACGCACAGATCCTGAAGCCCCGGGAGAAGGAAGTTATTCATCATCTCGTTCTTGCGGGATTCCGGCTGAATGAACTCCGGATGCGTCTTGATATGCTCGATCAGACGGTCGGCATACTTGCTCATTTTGAAGAAATAGGCTTCCTCGGAGGCAGGCGTGACATTGCCGCCGCACTCGGGACATTTCCCCTCCACGAGCTGGGACTCCGTGTAGAAGGACTCGCACTCCTTACAGTACATGCCCTTATACTCTCCCTTATAGATATCGCCCTTATCGTGCATGATGCGGAAGATCTTCTGGACCTGTCTCTCGTGATCTTCGTCCGTCGTGCGGATGAACTTATCGTAGGACGTGTTCATCAGATCCCAGATCCTCCTGACCTCACCGGCTGTCGCGTCGACATACTCCTTCGGCGTCCTGCCGGCCTGGGCAGCGCGATCCTGGATCTTCTGTCCGTGCTCGTCCGTCCCTGTCTGGAAAAAGACGTCATAGCCTTCCTGCCTCTTGAAGCGGGCGATCGCATCCGCGAGAATGATTTCATATGTGTTGCCGATATGCGGTTTGCCTGATGTGTAGGCGATTGCTGTAGTCAGATAATATTTGCCTTTGTTTTTCATTTTGCGCACTCCTTCCGGGTTATCCTAAAATGATACTCTATTTTCCAGTTGAAGGCAAGCTGTCCGGTGTCTCCATTCCGGCAATTATGCGATCCATGCATTCAATGTGTACTTCATCTGTCCTGTCCGCCGACTTTTACGATGTATGTATACTCTCCGTCGGAAAAGACCACCTCTCCCAGTGACTGAAGAAAAACATCCTTAATGCTGTTGTAATAGGCCTGGCGCTCCTGGGTCCCGATATAGATATAGGTTATATTATACTTCTCGATCAGGCTCTTCACGAGCTTCTCGTCACCCGATGTATAAATTGCCTCAATATCTTTATTGCGCTCATTCAGCGCATCCGGATCACCCCTCCAGAGCCATTCGTGGACATACCACCCCGCGACAGTCGGGAGCCCGGTCGCGACCGAGACACGCTCACGGGTCGAGTAGCTGTCGCCCGGCGCTTCGAGACACACAGGTCTGCCCCTGACTTCATTGTTCAGCCATGTGATCGCCGCAAAATCCGTGTGGAAAGACTCATCGACGAACACAGAGGCATCTGTGCCGGTCCTGAGCGACGGATCAAAGATATTCCCGCACCAGTCCTTTATGCTCTGCGGCAGGTATCCCAGCGTGAGCAGAAGGAGGAAGGTGCATACGGCCGCAAGGATGCGGGCAGGCTTCATTCTCCCGACGAGGATGCGGATGAGCGCATACCCCATCACGATGGCAAACAGGATCCATGCCTGATAGGTCAGCTTGAACATCGTGTTCGCCCTGTAGTGCTCCCCGCCGTAGATATCCTTCACATAAATGACTTCCGGCATCAGGATGAGGCCGATCGCACAGAGCCCGAAAAGAAGGGCTGCAAGGTCCGGGAGCATGAGTCCGAAAAGAACTGTCTCCTCCGTATCCTGCGTTTTCTTCTGTTCAGATCCTTTTTCTGCATGCGCTTCGGTCGGTATTTCCGCTCCGCCCGTCTCCGAATGTAAGAGTTCGGCATCAGTTCGTTCCGAATCTGCATGTCCGGCATCAGTTCCCTGAAGGTCAGCAAGTATTGCATCAATCTCCTTCAGATCCGCGTTTTCCTCATCACTCTCCCCGGCTCCGGCTGTTCCGGCGTCCGGTGCCTCTCTCCTTCCGGTCAGGCGGATTGCCTCCCTCGCGCGCTGAAGCTTCGTTCTCTGCTCGCGGACCAATACGACGATGAACAGGATCGAGACTGCAAGCGGCAGCCCCCAGAGGATCATGAACTGATAAAACTGTGTGTGGCTGTGAACAAGACCGACCTCTGTGGAAATCTGATCAAACGTCAGCGTAAAGGGCAGCGCGGCGATGACGCCCAGTAAAAATGCGAACACTGCCTGGCCCGCCATCACGGCGGCAAAGCGCCTGATCGAACTGCCGTACTTCCAGAGATTCATAAAAAAGATGACCGATCCGCAGACGACGAAATAAATCGGAAAATCCCAGAAATTCGTAAAGCGGAAGTAGCCGGTCATCAGTCCGATCAGTATGATCTCCGGCTGCAGGAAGATCTCTTTCGCGATCGATTTCGCCGTCCGCTCCCTGCCTTCCGGCTCTCTTCCCTCCGCCAGCATCCTCTGGGCAAATGCATAGGCGATCGCCGTCACCGTGACAACAAAGAGAATATTGATATAGTGCGCGTGGAGATCTCCCAGGACCGTAGAATAAGCGGGAAACTCGTGGATCGTCTTGTCCGGAAGATCCGGATCATATCCGATATATCTGGTCGAATCCGGGAACCAGTAGCTGTACTCTACCCCTTTGCTGTGGTTTACGGCTGAAAGAATGATTCCATAGATCACATAGTGGAAATTTCCGCAGAAAGCACAGGCAAGCCCAGCCAGAACGCCTCCGACCCACGGAATCCTGAAGCTCTCCCTGAAGCGGTCCCGGAGCATCTGAAAGACGAGCGCGAGCGGCAGACTGAAAGAAAAAGCCGCAATCGTCGCCCGCATCGCCGTATACGCGATCCCGGCGCTCACGCCGCAGAGCTTTGCAGTCCATGCGGTCACGTACTGACCGCCGTAATAATAATTGATCGGTTCGCCCGAGTACCACATATCCTCAAAGGGCATCCATTTCGACTTCAGCATCGACGTGATAAAGCCGTAATCCATGAACTTTTCCGTTCCGTACGCGCCCGGTCTGTAGCCGATCATCCACACCCATATGATGTAGAGAAAAAGCAGAATTGCCTCCTCGGCTGCGATCAGGCTGACATTCACCCCTTTAAAATTCTTCGCAAGCTTCCCTTTATAAAAAAGTACAATGTTCACTGCACAGACAGCAGCCGCGATGATAAGGCAGCCTGCCTGGGAGAAGGGTACGAGATGCATGGTGTTGAGCGCAAAGTGGATCCCCGATATAAAAAGGAGCCCGATCATATTGGAAAAGATGATTCCCCGGTCCTCAAAACGTATGAACAGCGTACTGACTAAGGGAAATACGGCCAGACCGATCAGTATGATCGAAAGCCACCAGATTATTACACTCAATAATATTCCTCCTTCGCTAAACGCTTTTTTTCATCTGCTGTCCGTTCCGGACGCCTTTTTCCGCAGTCCTCCCGCTCCGAACGCAGTCCGTTTTCCTCAGTTATCTGAAACAGGAAGTCCCCCGATATTGCTCCGAACAGAAGCTTAACCTTAAATATATCACAGGGAGCGCCGATTTTACATACAAAACAAAAAAGCCCGGACGCACGGCAAAGATGCGCAAAAGTTGGCATAAAGGTTTTTAAGATTCTGTCTCAATTAGTATTGTATAACCTGTCTTGTTATGATACACTAATTACACGGATTCAAGTGTGTTAAGGCTGCGTCTGCAGCTCATTTTTAAAAGAAGGAGACACGATTATGGCAAAATGGGTATGTTCAGTCTGTGGTTATGTACATGAAGGCGATACACCGCCGGAAAGATGCCCGATCTGCAAGGTCCCGGCTTCCAAGTTCAATAAGATGGAAGAAGGCGAGATGGTATGGGCTTCTGAGCATGTAGTCGGCGTCGCAAAGGGTGCGCCCGAAGACATCATCCAGGGTCTTCGCGAGAACTTTGAAGGCGAGTGCTCTGAGGTCGGTATGTACCTCGCTATGAGCCGCCAGGCATTCCGTGAAGGCTATCCGGAAATCGGCGATTATTATCATCGCGCTGCCCTCGAGGAAGCTGAGCATGCTGCAAAGTTTGCTGAACTTCTCGGCGAAGTCCTGACAGACTCCACAAAGGAAAATCTCCGTGTCCGCGTAGACGCTGAGTATGGCGCTACAGCCGGCAAGACAGAGCTCGCAAAGAAGGCTAAGGCTCTGAATCTTGATGCGATCCATGATACAGTTCATGAGATGGCTCGTGACGAGGCAAGACACGGCAAGGCATTCAAGGGCCTGCTGGAGAGATACTTCAAATAAATCCTTTCGTGTATGTTCTGATTTCGTCTGCCTGCATCAGCATACGAACGATATATTCTGACATCTTCTTCTTCTTCTTCTTCTTCTTCTTCTTCTTCTTCTTCTTCTTCTTCTTCTTCTTCTTCTTCTTCTTCTTCTTCTTCTTCTTCTTCTTCTTCTTCTGCTGCTGCTTCTTCTTCTGATGCTGCCGCTTCTTCTGATGCTGCTTTCTGAAAGGTTCGATTGAGCCTCTGCCTCTAAGACGGCAGCCATTCCTCCGCATTACGTTCTGCAGCCGGTCCCGCAGGCTTCCGCATTACGTTCGGCAGCCGGTCCCGCAGGCTTTCCGCATTACGTTCTGTAGCTGGTCCCGCAGTCAGCTCCGTTCACAGTGACATCACCGATCGAAACTTTAAGATCCATTTTCTCATCTTTGACCGGCTTGTCCGTCTCGACCGTGATCGATCCGGCATCCGTCCTGCAGACAAGATCAGAGAAACTTCCGGATACATCGATGGAACCGGTATCCGACTTGCACTCCGCGGAATCAAAAGTGCACTTATTAATTTCAATATCGCCTACATCCCCGGTAGCCTTGAGCTCTTTAAATGTACAAGCATCGAAAAGAATATTTCCCACATCCGCGTCGATCTTAAGATCCCCGAACGTGCAGTCGGCAAATTCAATGCTGCCCACGTCCGTCGTGATGTCGATTTTAGAAGAAGTATCAAATAAAAATCCGTTGATCTTCAGGCTGCACACATCCAGATCCCCGTTGATGCCCTCCAGTTCTTCCCCCTCGGGAACAGTAATTGTAAGGCTGCAGTCCAGATCTTTCAGATGTATATTTTTCATTTTCTGTTTCACTACGAGCTTATCTCCCGAAACTTTGATTTCCGGCAGTGCATTGGACGGATATCTGTAGCTGACATTGAAGCTTTTACCCTTCTCGATTATGATATCCCCGGCATCCAGTTCGAGTGAAATGCTGTTAAAGCGCTCTGCTGCAACTTCATCGCTCTTCATTTTTCCGTTTCCGCTTCGTGAAAAGCCGAAGCCCAGATGAAGAATACATCCGACTATAATACAAACGACCGTTACGATCGTCAGTATGGCAAGAAAAAACCCGGTCCCTTTCTTTTCTTTTGTCGTCATTTTATATCTCTCCTCTCAATTCTTCGGTCTGTTTCTCATCTTTTGCTGCCAAGGTTGCTTTCAATCACTTTGTGAATAATCGCGGCGATCGGCCAGATGATCCAGGAACTGAACCAGTTGAAGGTCAGAAAGCTCCAGATCAGATATACGCAGGTGACCGTCTGCCAGTAGACGGACATGAACGCTGCCAGCTTCGGATCATCGTAATAAGCTTCTCTGTCGGCTCGCTGTTTCGTATAGCTTCCGCTGACCGTACCCTTATCATTCAGTCCGAGGAGTGTCTCATAACGCCCTTTGAGAAGACTGCTGTAGACAATCAGGAGCACTCCTAAGCCTACCATGATAAAAAGTGTGATCACTGCCATATTTGAAACATCTACAGGACTGAATATTGCAAAAATGCTTTCTATGAGCAGCATCGGGACCCAGCTGATGACACATAATGTGATTCCGATCACCAGCATCATCGTTCCGGTAGGCCGGAAACGGTTTCTCTCGTCCTGCACAAAATTCGATGTCGCATAATCGATCGAGCACGGCTCATCCTTCAGAAAACTCCATTTTTTCATTCTCTGGGAAGCGTAGATAAAGCAGCCGACTGCTGCGGCGACACAGACCATCATGACGCAGATCCCAATGGTCTCCATCAGCCTGGTGACCCTGGTCCCGGGAAAAATACTTGAAAACAGGATCGGTCCCGTCACTGAGATAATGCAGAGAAAAACTCCGAAGGCAGTGAGGAGCGAGCTTCCGCCCTTCTCACGGAGATAATCTTTTGCCTCATCCATTGATATATGGCGCCGTTCGGGAGCAAGCTCCTTCGTGAGACTCAGTTTTTCTCCCTTTACTCTGTCAAGTCCCAGCTCCCCGGCGATCTCATCGAGATTGCCGAACTCAGAGATCACTGTGCCGATTGCGGCATTCTCGCTTTTCCCTTCCGCTATCAGTTCCGAATATTTGTCTTCCATCATCTGCCAGAGCTCGTCCCTTGCCCGAAGCACCTCAGGCGTATTGGGAAGGCCTGCAAACATGGTCTCAAGATAATTACGAATCGTTTCCATCTCTCTTACCTCCTGATGAACCTTTCGACTACATCCTTGGTCAACGTCCACTCCTCACACTTTTCATTGTAATAGGCTGCCCCCAGCGGGGTGATCCGATAGTAGGTTCGTCGCTTCCCGCTCCCGTCCCCTGCCGGATCCGCCATGAACGACTCAATGTATCCGTTCCTCTCCATTCTCGTAAAAGCTGAATACAGGGTCGTCTCCTTGATCACGTACTTTTCTTCGGACAGCCTTCGGATCTCCTTCGAGATCTCGTATCCATAGGACGGACCTTTCAATAAAATACAGAGAATAATTGTGTCATTATAGCCGCGTATCACATCACTGCTGATTCCCATTCTCACTCACCTCGCATATTCTTCTTTCCTCCGATTTCTCTATGTGAAAGAGCTCTCAGGCGTCTGTCGTTTTCATAACCGACGTTTCCTACGACTGACGTTACTACGACTGGCATTACTACGATTGACATTCCTACGACTGGCGTTCCCTCGTCTGTCGTACTATGTCTGTCGTGGCAAAAATAACATAGACGCTATTTCCTGTCAATATTTTTTTAAAAATCAGGAAAAGAATTTTTATTTCCATTTTCTATGGATGAAACAAAAGAGCAGCACCCGGCCTGAATAGGTGCTGCTCAAAGGAAAACGAGATTAAATTATCAGTGGCTTTCGACAAAATTTATTACAATACCATGCTCCCCTACACGGAGAGCGACCCAATATACAAACACCTGCGCTGGGAGCGATTGGGGAGAGACCATTTTACATCCATCCAGCACAGATTTCGATCCACGCTCCCCTACGTGGGGAGCGACCAGACGCTTTCCATAGCACTCGCTGCATTGAAACAATTTCAATCCACGCTCCCCTATGCGGGGAACGACCTTCCTTTCCAGTCAGAGTGATGACATCTCCTCTTATTTCAATCCACGCTCCCCTATGCGGGGAGCGACATATCTCGCAACTTATATCCAATCTTGCACAACTATTTCAATCCACGCTCCCCTATGCGGGGAGCGACCCCACACATCCCCTTTTGTATTTCCAGTTGCAGATTTCAATCCACGCTCCCCTATGCGGGGAGCGACCTGCTCCCATGACTTGATCTCTTCGGATTCGATCATTTCAATCCACGCTCCCCTATACGGGGAGCGACATTGATCTCTCCGAGACTTTTTACCGACCTTGGAAATTTCAATCCACGCTCCCCTACGCGGGGAGCGACACAGACAAGAAAGACCTTGAGGGAAAGTTATCGATTTCAATCCACGCTCCCCTACGTGGGGAGCGACGTCCCCACGTTCTAACCTCATTCTCAGATACGATCCATTTCAATCCACGCTCCCCTACGCGGGGAGCGACTGCCAGCCGGATGAGGTCGTCCGGCGTCAGGTCATTTCAATCCACGCTCCCCTACGCGGGGAGCGACTATCACGGATTGTGGGCGTTTATCCAGTCAGATGATTTCAATCCACGCTCCCCTACGCGGGGAGCGACTTTCGCCTGTCAGCGGATTCCTGGCTGATTCAAAATTTCAATCCACGCTCCCCTACGCGGGGAGCGACGGCCTCAGCGGCGTATGCCTCGCCCTCCTTATAATTTCAATCCACGCTCCCCTACGCGGGGAGCGACATCTGCTTCTGCGTCGCGTCGTCCTCTTCCCACTTATTTCAATCCACGCTCCCCTACGCGGGGAGCGACGCTCTGTTTGTTAGCTGTTTGATAATCATCGTAATTTCAATCCACGCTCCCCTACGCGGGGAGCGACCCAGCCCCGCAACGCATTAGACGGGAATTGGTGACATTTCAATCCACGCTCCCCTACGCGGGGAGCGACTGCTGCCCTTTCCGTTTTTTCCTTGCGTCTTCGATTTCTACGCGGGGAGCGACGGCGCGTCCTGTACGTCAACCTTGAGCTGGATAGATTTCAATCCACGCTCCCCTACGCGGGGAGCGACGCAGTCGAACCACCGTCTTTATACCACTTGATAATTTCAATCCACGCTCCCCTACGCGGGGAGCGACGACGACAACACCCTTCGTAAGGTCCGGATGGACATTTCAATCCACGCTCCCCTACGCGGGGAGCGACGCAATTAGAGCATGGAACAGGAGAGCAAAAGATATTTCAATCCACGCTCCCCTACGCGGGGAGCGACGTGGGACTTGCAGGAGCTTGAGCAGATGGAACAGATTTCAATCCACGCTCCCCTACGCGGGGAGCGACTCTGGAACCACAGAGGAAACCTGTGCAGAGCAGGCATTTCAATCCACGCTCCCCTACGCGGGGAGCGACGACCGGCGGCACAGGTGACGATGTCGTCCTTTTATTTCAATCCACGCTCCCCTACGCGGGGAGCGACAAATGCCTGCACGGAAAATCCAATTTTCACATGATTTCAATCCACGCTCCCCTACGCGGGGAGCGACAAAGGGATACACGCTCGACGATGTGGCATTCATATTTCAATCCACGCTCCCCTACGCGGGGAGCGACCAAACAACTTCCCATGCCATCCGAGTTTGCTCGTGATTTCAATCCACGCTCCCCTACGCGGGGAGCGACGGGCCGGACATGTTCCGGCTCTTTTCATTTGCTATATTTCAATCCACGCTCCCCTACGCGGGGAGCGACAACGTCAGGCGGGTTCGATTACGAATTTGATTATATTTCAATCCACGCTCCCCTACGCGGGGAGCGACGGATGCGATCGACCAGGCGACCAAGACCCGCAAATTTCAATCCACGCTCCCCTACGCGGGGAGCGACCACTCTCGGTCCGGATGAGGTCGAAAAATGCGAATTTCAATCCACGCTCCCCTACGCGGGGAGCGACGACCGCGACCGCGGGAATATATCCAAACATAGCGATTTCAATCCACGCTCCCCTACGCGGGGAGCGACGCGGAATCAGAGGGAATCAAACGGAATCAGAGAATTTCAATCCACGCTCCCCTACGCGGGGAGCGACGCTGACGCCGGTGCTGAGCCACAGATTCAAAGGATTTCAATCCACGCTCCCCTACGCGGGGAGCGACGGAAACCATTATCAGATGGTATCGGGAGGATGAAATTTCAATCCACGCTCCCCTACGCGGGGAGCGACGGCGGAGAACAGGGCGCGCAGAGCGTCCAGGAAAATTTCAATCCACGCTCCCCTACGCGGGGAGCGACCGCTCTCCGAGACAAGCTTGCGGAAACAATACAATTTCAATCCACGATCGAGGTCGTCATCACGGACCACCACGAGGTGGGGGAGCTGAAGCCCGTCGGCGTTCCTTTCTCGGCGCCGCTCTGCTGGCGACGTCGCTGTTTATCGGTTAATGCGGTCACTTTGTATTTCAATCCACGCTCCCCTACGCGGGGAGCGACACGGCAGAGCGTCCTGTGTGGTTATTGACGGAAGATTTCAATCCACGCTCCCCTACGCGGGGAGCGACAAGTCCGAGGATATACTTTTGCGGAGTTGTTGAATTTCAATCCACGCTCCCCTACGCGGGGAGCGACACGCAAACAGGCGCAGATGGATGAAATGCAAAAAATTTCAATCCACGCTCCCCTACGCGGGGAGCGACCTATTCCAGATGCGATCCGCACGGCACCGGAATCATTTCAATCCACGCTCCCCTACGCGGGGAGCGACAAGGTTCCGGAACGTCTCCATTCCTTCTTCAATATTTCAATCCACGCTCCCCTACGCGGGGAGCGACGACGTATAACCAAATGGGTCGCTATGCTCATGGAATTTCAATCCACGCTCCCCTACGCGGGGAGCGACGTCGCTCTCCACGTTGATGTATGGTCTGGAATAAATCATTTCAATCCACGCTCCCCTACGCGGGGAGCGACATACAGCGATTGCGATGCTGATACAGAAAAAGATATTTCAATCCACGCTCCCCTACGCGGGGAGCGACCTCGCCGTTCTTGCAGCGTCTCAGCTACTTTCGGATTTCAATCCACGCTCCCCTACGCGGGGAGCGACGCTTTCAATGCTCCAATCGTCGAGACGGTCGAGATTTCAATCCACGCTCCCCTACGCGGGGAGCGACGAGACGGAGGCCACATGCACTACGAGGCATATTCATTTCAATCCACGCTCCCCTACGCGGGGAGCGACGAACCTGTGCGGTCTCTTTTCCATGTGGAGACCATTTCAATCCACGCTCCCCTACGCGGGGAGCGACGCAATCAGACAGGCATCGGAGCGTCGGACATCGCAATTTCAATCCACGCTCCCCTACGCGGGGAGCGACGTACAGCGCTTCTCCAAGGATGCGCAGGAATATATTTCAATCCACGCTCCCCTACGCGGGGAGCGACAAGAGCACGACTGCGATGCCCTTGTCTCCGTTCTATTTCAATCCACGCTCCCCTACGCGGGGAGCGACTTGCTCAACGCGATCCCGCCGGACTGCGGCTACGACATTTCAATCCACGCTCCCCTACGCGGGGAGCGACGCTGGTCGCATACGGGAACAGCCGTGTTGGATTTGTATTTCAATCCACGCTCCCCTACGCGGGGAGCGACAGCAATGTGACGATCAGCTTTTCCGTATCAGGATGATTTCAATCCACGCTCCCCTACGCGGGGAGCGACCGCAAAATATGCTTAATATATGCCCCTTCATTCCAATATCTAGCATATCTTACGACATCCATACACTCAGGTATGAGATGATTTAAGTTAATTTCCTGTTTTTCAGGTGCGAACCAGCCTATTAAATTGCAACAGCTTCCACTTCGCACCTAGAAAATCAATTCTCCTTCTGGGTCATAAGATTTTTTTGTGCCGTAATGCTCAATTCTATTGGCATACTTATTTCCAATATTATAAATTCTCAAACTGTCTTCTTTTTCATTAATAATGTCCAGAAGCATTTTACGGACTACAACCAGTGTTGCCGCATCAAGATTACACTCGAAGACAGAATTTTGCACACGTTGGCCATAATTTGCACACTCTTTCGCTATTTTTGTGAGCCTTTTTCTACCCACTGCCGTTGTCGTATTAACATCATATGTAATCAATACCAGCATCTTTTTTATTTCCAGAAAAATGGCGGATAAGCTTCCAAATCTTCCCGAATTGTCCGCGAAAGAAGCAGTGCCTGAGCATACGGAACGAGTCCCCATTCAAGCTTCTCATTTAGATATGGGTGACTTATAATCTTCTTTTTTCTTTTCTGCCATTCAACCAGAAAACTCCTCCTCCCTTTATCTGTCAACACCACGGCACCACTCTCCATTTTATTAAAATCGTCAGCCGTAATCATGCGGTTATTAATCATGGTGAGAACAAACCTGTCAGCAAACGGTGCTCTGAGTTCTTCTTCTATATCCAATGCCAGGGACTTTCTTCCCGGTCTGTCCACATGCATAAATCCCACATAAGGATCTAATCCAACGCTATATAATGCCGCTGCACATTCGTTCGCAAGAAGAGAATATGCAAATGACAGCAACGCATTGACACGGTCAAGCGGTGGCCTGCGATTTCTTTCAGTAAAACGAAATGCATCTTTATCCTGCAGAATCATCTCGTCAAATACCTGAAAATATTCGGCCGCTGCATTCCCCTCTATCCCGCGCAATCTCTCCATGTCACCAGCTTCTGCAGCATCATGCAGATAACGAGTTAAATTATCCGATGCTCTACGAATTCTATCCTCGTCTACACGCAAAGCATGGTCCCTTGCACACCGAAGCAGTACATATTTAGCATTGTAAATCTTACCTGTGATAAAGTTTCTGGCGATGAGCAGTGTCTTCTCTTTATCATCCGCAATCCTGTATTGCGTTCTTCTAAGGTACACATTCCCATTGGTAGCGTCGGCAATGCTGGCTCTGAATTTTCCTGATGGCGAATAAAAAGACAGGAAGATACCTTTTTCTACGCATTTTCCCATGAGTGCAGGAGAAGCTCCCTTATAGGAAAAGCAGACAATTCCCTCTAATGTATGCAGTGGTACCAGTTTATGCGAGCCATCCTGATATTGAACACTGATACATTCTCCGTCAAGAGACAAGTACACATCTTCAGAGAGTATAAATAACGTATTCAGAAGCTTTTTCAATTATTTCCCTCCTGTACATGTCTCTTGATATAATCGTGTACATTCTGTTTCTTCGTAAGCTCCGGCAAGCATATATCAGAGAGAGAACAATTCTTACATGCCTTCGCTGGCTTTGCCCTGGGAGTATAACCACGGTCATAATAGCCATGCATTTCTTTTATCATATTGCACAATTTCGTTCTCAACTCCGTATTAATATCGACATCCTCTCTGTGCCTTGCCTCCCCATAATACAGGCTTCCCTTAAGTACATGGCAGGACAGCATCTCTTCCAAACACATACATTCTGCTGCAAGCTGTAAACGATCGCAGTCATCGGACTTTGTTTTGCCACGCTTATATTCAACAGGATGTATGTGCCACTTCCCCGTCCTTCCTCTCAGCTCGAAACCATTCTCATCAGGAATCAGTTCCACTGCATCACACTCTCCGACAATCATCAGTTCTTCAGACCGGACAGGAATGCCACGAAGAGTAATCACGTCCTTACGCTTAGTGACAACGTGACTATCGTGCACTCGTTCGTGAAGCACCTTTCCTTCTGCGGTCAACTGATTCTCTTTCCATTGATTTTCAATGTGAATAAGTGCCCACTGCCTGCGACAAAAAGAAAAATGCTGAATACCGGAAATAAGAAGATAATCTTTTTCCATTACTTACCTTCAAGCACCTCGCATTTAAGATCTTTCAGCTCTTCAAGCTCAATAATGTAATCTTCTACAGAGGCTGGTGCCATAACTCCTTCTTTCAGCTGGACATGAAGACTCCTGTGCACTTTCGCAGAGGAATACTGACCATCACGGCAGTTGTGCTCCCACCAGCAGACTTTTACAACTTCCATCGATCCGTCCGGTCTTGCTGCAGATGCATCGTTCATAAAAAGTGTCTGAAGGCATTCCTTAAGTACTTCTGCATCTTCCACAGAGAAGCCTGTCTTGTCAGCGAGCTGAACATTGATGGAGCCTTTGATTTCATAAAGCCCGAAACGTACAAAGTGTTTCATTCCCATCGTATCGGAGCTACGTTCCTTTCCTTCTTTTTTATCTCCGCTGACACTCTTTGTAATCTGCATGGATGTCACTTCTACAGGATCATAACTGACAGCCTGGTGAATGGAGACCGGGCCGCGGACACCTACAGACTGTACGTTAAATCCTTTTAAAGCAAATACCTGACCAAAAGTCCTTACATCAATCCACTGTTTACACGCGGTTTTTGCAAATTCATCTCTATCTTTAATCTTGTTGAGTCCTTCGGTTTTGCTGGCCCTATCCTTAAGACTGACCGCACCGTCATCAGCTCTGTCATCAGACTGCACGAAAATTCTGCATCCTAAATCCTGCATTCTGTTGCGGATCTTTCTTTTGATACAGACATCAGACATCTCTCCATATCCGTTATAATCCGTCCTCGGCCGGTTGCCATTCAGAGGATCCCCGTTGGGATTCGCGTTATTCACAGAAATTAATACAGCAAAATCAATCTTGTTTTCAAACTTAGTCATTATCCGTTTCCTCCTCGCTGCTTGTATCATTATTTTTTTTCGTATACAATGCGTTTTTCTGCAAATAATACCCCATAATGTAAGTCTCTTTTAAGGGCTTATTATAATTTTCATCTCCGAATTCGGAGATGACCTGCATGATCTCTCCAATCAATCTCTCATAGAATATACGGCTTCCCACTTTAAGATGCGGATAGTACGCCTTTTTTATCTGATCGAGAATGATCTTGACAGCATATCCGGGCCGCTGCACAAATACACTCTGCATGCGCACTGCATTTGGTTCCCTCTTCTCGTCGTCGTTATACGTGTCACGTTCCGCCTTCTCCAAGACAGCCAGAAGACGGCCGAACTGGTAACTTCTGTCCTTTTTATCCGGTTCCAGCGCCATTTCCCATTCCTCCTGTTTATCTTTATGATACTTCCTGACAACAGCACAGGCAGTAAACTGTAACGCTCTCCTGTCTTTACGGTTATAGCATTCCGGCATCGATGCCCTTTGCACAATGGCCCGCATAATATCTGTAGGAATCGCTGCTTTGTTCAAGCGGCAGAGAAGAAGTCTCTGCATATGCTGCCCGACAATGCTCTTTTCGCTCTTTCCTATCTCTATCTTAGCTTCCTCACCGCTCGCTCTCTCTGTGCCAAATGCGAACAGTATAATACGATAAAGAGAAGGAGATGATGTTCCCCAGCCTTTTCCTTCCCCCCAGCCATTATCAAACCAGCAGCATGTTTCGTCCCAATATTGAAGACGATCCAGGAAATCAGAGCCCTGCAAATCGTTATAATATGTCACTGCCAAACGCCCTTGATTGGCTGCTTCAAACGAAGCAATTACCACATCAGATCTTTTCGGCAGGCAGTTTCTGTACCCCATTATTACCTTTTTAAGTTCTTCCTGATAGTCCGAAGGCTCCCGAGGTCGACTTTCATTGAAAATGACCGGCATTGTCAGTTTGGGCAGGTCCGCCCCCTGAGGATTCCAGCATATGAACATCCTGTTCCCTGCCAGATATCCCTGGTTGGCGATGATCCACCTCAATGCATTGTGGGCTTTTTGCGAATCAATATAGCTGATGCTCATTGCTTCTTCTGGGCTAAGGAAACGGCCTCTGTATGTGAAATTATCTTTATCGTTAGAGGATATGATTTTTGCTTTAACTGCAACAGAAACCACCCCCCTTAAATGTTTCCTGGCTTCTGTACCACGCACACCGGACACCATACTGATCTGCTGATCAGCGGTAACATGCTTTCTTTGATAATATTCAGCAAATTCTCTTTGAAGCTCCCTATCCGTCCATACTGCGCTATCTTCTCCTGTACCAACAATTCTCCAGCAGACTACACCTTCTGCCTCTTTCTCTTTGATCTTATCTTTCTCAATTGTTATAATGCCTGATTCCAGTAAATCTCTCTGCATATTGCCTTTGGACACATATGCATAAACGGCATTCAGTTTCTGATTATCTGTTTCATCGCACCAAACCCGAAGCTGCTTTAAATACAGTTCGCTTTTTTCTTTATCATCTCCGCAGATATATCCAACTTGGTCGCACAAAGGATGCGGTCGATTGGCTGTTCCTGACCTGCTGGCAGAACCCTCGCTTACAGGAATAATGATTTTCTTATCGACTGTATCCGCCTTAATAAATTCGCCTTCCTTGCTGATTGTAATCTCAATTTTGGCATTCGCAATGATATGTCCGATCGGCGCCAGCGGCTCCTTCCCTTCCTGATAAACTCCAACAAGGTGATCCATGGCTTCGTACGTCTCAACGGCTTTCTGCAGCAGCCCCATCAGTTCACCTCCCCGAATTCTCTCAAGCCGGAGAAATTATAACTGCTTTCTCCGAATGGCTTGATTTTCATTTCATGAATCACTTTGCACATTTCCATCGGTATATCCTGTGGTCTCTGAAATGTAACGACACCGAACTCCATCTTCGGATACCAAAAACGTACTGTCATTTTATCTCTCGTTTCCTGCGAATACGCTTCGTCAGCATATGTAATACCGTGATACATCAGACCAAAATCCAGTCTTGGAACATTATCATAAAAGCCTTTCCCCTCACCAAATTTGCATGGCTCCACATACCCCTGGCACTCCCTCGTACCAAGAAAAATATCCCTTCTGCCACCTTTCTCAATCATCCTTTTCGCAATATTGTGATGCTTGTTTTCATTTCGGTCATCAGCAAGCTCCGGACGATTCTCGTTCCATTCGAAATGCGCCTGTACCTGATATGCACAGTTCTTCAGATATGTGTAATAAGAAAGGTCATTTTCCCTCTTATTCATCTTGATCGACCGGATTCCCTTTGTTTCCATCATGATCTGGTTCATCACCCGCACTTTGTCAATATACCAAATGATGGTCGGCTTCCAGTACACAGAAGACAAAACGCCTTTTAAAGCTTCGTAAGTAGGAATCTGATACGTGGATTTTTCTCCTCCGACTCTGGTGATCGGATCCGAAAACAATGCATAATCCCCATATACAAGAAATTCTACAATATTTGGGTGCTCCATTCACTCTCCTCCTTTTCTACCGGCTCCACCTGCAGTCCGGTGTATTTACCATAATTATCTTCCAGAAGTGCATAGACCCGCCCATCACAAATAGGTCTAACGCTGCCGGACTTCAGAAGCTTGTCCATCTGCCATGAATAAACAGAAACGGAATACTCCTTTCCCTGATCCAGCAGACATTTCACATAGGTCATATCATGTTTTGCACGCTCCGTTGATAAAGCAGCGATGATATCACAGCCTTTTTCAAATGGTACAATCACGGATTCTGTATCATCCTCAAAAACCTTAAACAGGCTTCCTGCTGTTTTAAAGGCATGCCTCATGGTATAGTCTCCAGCTTCTTTACAGCTTTCCGTAAACTTAGGATTATCTGACAAAAACTTGAATAACGATGTTCCCTTAACAGGATAATCAAAGTGACCGCCGGCCTCTTTCCTGAACATTTTATATAGCGTATCGTAATAAACTTCTGTCCCTGTGTCCGACGCAAGGTCAAATTGAAAAACATCCGGAGTGCTTGCAAACTGTTGCATCAATTCATGTAACGCATTTTGTGTATATAGGATTTCCGGAAGTTTCCCTAATTGCTCATCGGCTGCACGCACTATATAAACAGGGGCTAATCCTTCTTTTTCCCCATTTCGATTGCATCTTCCCGCTGCCTGAACAATATTATCAATACCGGCAGTCAACCGGATCACTGAACCGAAAGAAATATCCACTCCTGCTTCTATGACCTGCGTAGATACGCAGATCGTCTTCTTTCTATTTTTAAGAGAGTCATATATTTCATAAAGCACCTGCTTTCTGTGTGCCATGCACATAGATGCAGACAAGTGGTAACAGTTTTTATAATCTGGATAAAGACTGCGAAACACTTCTGCTGCTTCTTTCTTCGTGTTACATATAATAAGCAAGCTGTCTGCTTCCCCCAATATCTGACGCGCCATGTCCGGAATATCAGCTAATTTGATGCTGCCTTTATCAATCAGCTTCGTTCTTTTAAAAATGGTTGCGAATGTTTCATATCTATCTTTCGGAATCATGGGCTTCTCATTGACAATCAGCTTATGCTCCAGCTTCTCCAAACAAGGCTGCGTCGCCGAACACAGAATCACCGTGGCTCCCATGACCCCGCTCAGGAAATTAACAGCCAGATTGAAAAGTGACAGCATGTTGGTAGGAACAGTCTGCACCTCATCCAATATCACAATACTATCGCAAAGAGCCTGAAACCGTCTGACACTGGTAGTTTTTCCCAGAAAACATGTATTTAAAAACTGTACCAGTGTCGTGACAATGATTGGCGCATCCCATGTCTCCGCCAACAGATCATAGTTTGACAAATCCTCTTTGTCCTCTGTACGCACTATATTAGAATGGTGCTCCAGTATCAGCTGATCATTTCCTACAGCCTCTCGTATGACTCTGGCATTCTGATCCAGAATGCTGATAAGTGGAGCAGTATATATTATCCGTTTCTTCCCGTACTCTTCAGCATGCGCCAGTGCATATCTGAGCGACGATAAAGTCTTGCCACCGCCAGTTGGAACATTTAGCCTGTATACGCCAGATGGCTCTCTTGCAAATGCATAGCAAAGGTCTGAGATTTCTCTTCTGGCCTTCTGAATCTCCGTATCAACAGGAAATTCATCCAGTCTGGCTTCAAGATGCTCCCTGCAGGTTCTCCAGACATTTTTATCTGCCGAAACACAACAGGAAAAGTCGGTACCTGCCATAAACTCGGCAGTATCTCTTCGATCACCGTCCATTACTGCGGAGCTAAGGAGCCGCGCTAAAAGGCCAATGTAAAATAAGTATTCCTCTGCTTTGTGCCCATCCTCTGTGTCAGACAGCAGATGCAGTAGCGACCCAGACACCGCTGTAATCTCGCTTTCTGCTATTTTAAAAACCTCGTCCAGTTTTTCCTCACTGCAGCATTCTGCCAGAAAGTTTTTGATTGCTTTTTGCTCGTACTCCGGCTGCTTTGTCAGTCTTTTAACAAACTGGTTGTGCTTATTATCGTCAACGCAGTCGAAAAGTCCGTGATGAGCACCCACAGCGTAGGCAAGTAATTCGGCCGTCATATTCATAAACGGGCCTGCAGTCTCTTTTTTATGATAATGAGATAAAAGATAATAGACACCTGCGAATGAATGAATAACGGAACCTTTATGCACTGACCCGCCTTTTGAAGCAGACTCCAGATACTGTCTGAATTCCTCGCTGTACTTTCCCATATCATGAAGAAGTCCAGCTAAGTAAGCAGCTGTTCCCAGCCTTACACTCTGAAGATCTCCTTTTGCGTACTCAGCGGTCTTAAGACCATGCTCATTACAAGTTTGTATACTGTCACTGCGTATATGTGCCGGATATAAGACATCCATATTGCCAAACTCCTTTTTTTGGTTACACCCATTGAATTAGCGGCTATATGCTGTTTTTCCAAACCTTTTGCTACTACCTCACGCTGGAAAATCGCAAATCTTCTCCAAAAATCTATACCATATCCAGTATATCACCTCTGCCATCAGCATCAAGAGTTCATGTCAAAAAAGTCGTGTATTGTCGTTTTATACCGACACCTTATATCTGAAATTAAATACAAAAATCTCTCGCCTACCGTCACTTGCCTACAACTTCCTTTAAATTGTCTATGTAAGGTTATCTATCTGTTAACAATAATAGTCCGCTGTAAATCAGAAAGGGATAACACTTACGGCTTTGGTTATTTAAGCGGGCATCTCTTATTCTTTATTGAGATTAAATCTTGTTTTGTATTGGCTAACCAGCCCACCGCATGCTATAGTCAATACGGGAAGCAGAAAATGCTCCAAATGCGTCATCTATTCGAAAGGAGATGTAAATATATGGCAAACAAGTACACAGGAACAAAGACAGAAGAGAATCTCCGTGCTGCATTCGCAGGCGAGTCTCAGGCCCGCAACAAGTATACCTACTTTGCATCACAGGCAAAGAAAGCAGGGTACGAGCAGATTGCGGCGATCTTCCTTGAGACAGCGGATCAGGAGAAGGAACACGCTAAAATGTGGTTCAAGGAACTCGGCGGAATCGGCACTCTCGAGGAGAACCTGCTTGCAGCTGCAGAAGGTGAAAATGAAGAGTGGACAGATATGTATAAGCGCATGGCCGAGGAAGCGAAGGCCGAAGGCTTTAACGAGCTGGCAGAAAAGTTTCTTCTTGTCGCCGGTGTAGAGGAGAAACATGAAGAGCGCTATCGCAAGATTCTCGAGAACCTGAAAGCCGGCAAGACATTCGAGGGTGACGATGAGAACACTGTATGGAAATGCAGGAACTGCGGCGCGATCGTCGTCGGAAAGGAAGCTCCGGAGATCTGCCCGGTCTGTGCACATCCGCAGGCTTATTTTGAGAGAAGGGCAGAAAACTACTGATCTTTGACACAGAATCCCCGTGACACAGGTACACGGTAAATGTACGAAAATAAATGCCCATAAAATGAGGAGTGCCCCGACAGCTAAGCTGCCGGGGCTATTATTATGAAAAATTGTTGTGAGGTTTTCGTCTCACATGGTCTTTCCTTTTGATTAAATTTAATATAACAGTTGTTTATGAACAACCTATGAACATTTTGTTAACTTATGTGCATTTTCACAATTATACCATTCGATATTTCAATATTTTTATACACTTTGCACAGTTAACGTGTTTCCTAAGGAAAGCCAACGTCATGAGAATATAGATATGATTGCCTTCCAAATCCCTTTCAGAAATGCAAAAAAGCCATTCACATCATTATCCGTGATTCCATACCTGGAAAGATCCAGCCCGGATTTCTTCAGCTGCTCATACATGGATTTCGCCTGCTCTACAAGGGCGTCCACATCGATGTCCATACTGGCCAGCTTCTGCATGAGCGCGATGATATCGTTGATTTCCTGATCTGTCAGACTGATCTCCAGCTGATTCGCAACATCTATGATTGCGTTCCTGATATCAGTTTCCGATGTCATGTCATTCTGCACAACGATCTGCTTGATGGCGGCAATCAGCTCTGCTGCCTTCTGAGGATCCCCGATAGCCTCCGCGACTTCTCCTGTCGTGACAAGCTCGTTCGTTGCACCGTCGACACGCTGCTGATCGACTGCTTTTCCGTACATCTGCTCATAGGCCTTCATCGCGCCGACCAGAGCAGCTGTTCCCGAGATCTGAGACGGTCCCGCCACAACGACTTCCGCATTTTTCATTCCGGCTGTAGCCAGTGCATTCTGATACATTCCCGGAGTCACATACGTGATGTTGTGCGTCTCGACCGTGATTCCGCTCTTGCTGCTCTCCACGACCTTGCAGGAAGAAAGCGCTCTGCTTCCGATCAGAGAAGCGTCGACATAGCCATCCAGATACTGGTGCTCTTCTGCATTCGTGACTGTAACGACCGTGTTATTCGAAAGTTCCGCCTCTGTCAGTCCGAGGAGCGAAAGAACCTCCGCACGCTGATCGCTGTTCAGATCTGCGCCCAAAGCAACATACGGTTTTGTGTTGGCTGCCATGACGGCTGCCGGCTGAACGAGCATCGCGGCTGCGACCAGTGCAGCTGTGACCCCTGCTATTTTCTTTTTGAATTGGAACATGTATACCTCCTTTCAGGTGCGGCTTGCGCAAAAATTTATCGGGAACGTCCTGCGTTCCTCACCGCGCAGCTTCTTATGTCCGTTTTCAGAGCAACATAATACCATGGAAAGTCGGTCCTGTCTCTTAAAAAAACCTAAAGCTTCAGAGAAGAATCTGTGTCGTATCTGTTATGTTTTGTTGGTTTTTCCGCTGTTTTTTTGCGTTTTTGTTCCCAAATACCGGCATTTCCGCAAAAAAATCGCAATCTTTACGCCTCCGTCTGTCAGCCTCAGTCCTGCCTGTTCCGCTGCCCCCTGATCAGGCAGAGTTCATCCGCAAGCCTGCCGAACTCACTGAGCGAGAGCGCCTCTCCGCGTACCGTGGGCTTAAATCCGCACGCCTCGATCGCCCGCAAAGCCTCCTCCTTTGAAAATGAGAACCCCGCATAATTCGCAATTCCGTTCTGCAGCGTCTTCCTCCTTTCGTTAAAGGATGCGCGGATCAGGTCAAAGAGCAGCTTTTCATCTCTCACCGAGACCGGCGGAACGTCGCGTCTTACCATATGTACGACAGCGCTGTCTACCTTGGGCCTTGGCATAAAACATTCCGGGCCAACGAGAAAAGATATCTCCGGTTCCGTGTAATAGCTGACTGCGAGGGAAAGCGCTCCGTAGTTCTTGCTTCCCGGCCCCGTTACCATACGCTCGGCAACTTCCTTCTGGACCATGACAGTAAGGTCGGAAAATGGAGCTCCCCCCTCGAAGAGTCCCATGAGGATCGGTGTTGTGATGTAGTAAGGAAGATTGGCGACGATCTTGACGGGGCGCCCTTCATTTTCACGGTCGGCGATCTCCTGAATATCCGTCTTCAGGATATCGGCGTTCAGGACCGTGACATTATCCCAGTCTGAGAGCGTATCCTCAAGAATAGGGAGAAGCGCGCGGTCGATCTCGACCGCACAGACCCTGCCCGCAGACTCCGCCAGGTACTGCGTGAGCGTACCGATCCCCGGCCCGATCTCCAGAACAAAATCATCCTTACCGATTCCGGCCGTGCTGATAATATCCTCGAGGACCTGCTCGCGGATCAGAAAGTTCTGTCCAAATTTTTTACGAAATGAAAATCCGTACCTGTCAAGCACCTTTCGGCAGCCGGCCGGATTAGCAAGATATGGTTTCGGCATAAATTCCTCCGTTTCAGGTCAACTGATCATGACTGCAGTCATGCGTGCCCTGTGCTGATTTATGACATTCTCTGCGAAAAGACAGGCAGTCCGCCTAAAATGGAGACTGCCTGTCCTCAGTGTATTTCATTTGCGGAACAATCCTGATATCAGGAGAAATCCTTCTCCCGAAGCAGGATCCTTCCATCCGGTGTCGACTGATTCTTTGAGCGGAAGCCGAATCTGCGGCTCTTCGAGTGATCGATTGCCTGATCGACAAGCTCCTTGACCATACCGACCGTCATCGGTTCGGAATCCTTCTGATTATCACCGATCAGCGTGTAGAGCGCAAGCGTTGCCAGCTCGTCGAACTTATAACCGTTCTCCCTCGCGTAGGTCCGCGCAAAGGTCACAAGCTCGTCATTGGTAAAGACCGGCACTATAATGGTCGACGTGAACTTCTCCGCAAGCTCCGGATGGCTGTTCAGCATCGCGCGCATGTCGCGTTTCTCATCCTCAAGGATCACGACCAGCCCATCCGTGCGGAATTCCATAGCCTTTGAGAGCTTTTCAATCGTCTCGTCATACATGGATCCGGCCCCCTCGATCAGGAGGAAGCCTCCCGCCAGAAGTTTTACGATCTTTGCCGGATCCTTCTTATTCAGATCCGTCGCTATGATCTTCGCCTTTTTGGCTGCCTGAATGTGCAGATCCTTGCAGACTGCAAGCATAATCCCTTCCGCAAGTTTCGTCTTTCCGGATTTCTGCCGTCCGATTATAAGGACATTTCCCGACCTTGAAGTCTTATCCCCGGAATTATTGTGAATGTCCGCGAGTGCCAGTGTGATCTGTTCCTGCATACCCGGTATATTTGAGAAATAGGAGAAGATCTTTCTCTCTGTTTCATCAAATTTCCGCGGCAGGACCGGCACGCGGTTCACCATCTCCGGCTCTGTCATGATGTGTTCGATAATATTCGTATCGCGTCCGAATGAGCCTTCCTCAGCGGAAAGAATGTCACTGACATCCTCAGCAGCCTCATCCGGAAGAAACTCGTCTGACTCATCCGCGAAAATCTCCTTCGGAATTTCCCCGATCGGAATCGGTGCGCTCTCCTTCTTAATGGAAACCTTCGGCTCTTCCGGTTCTTCTTCGATTTTGACAGGCTCCTCAGGAACCGGGGTCATATCTTCTTCTTCGGGTTCCGCCACCGGAAACTCTTTTCCGGCCGCTTCCATGACGGTTTTTCTTGCTTCTTCTTCGGGGCTGAGAAAAAAGGCGGTATGCTCTGTTTTACCCTCCCGCGTTGAATCCGCTTCGGCCTCAGCCTTCTCATAGACAAGTTTTGCTGCTTCCTCAAGAGTGATATCTCCGGCTCTGGCTTTGCGGAGTTCCTCCTGAAAATTAAATTCTCTTGTCAGACCGAGCGACTCGTCTGTCTCGCGTCCGAGAAGCGTCTCCGTTTCTTCCGGTGAGACGACCGGTCTCCAGAGCTCTTCCGGATCAACACCGGCAGTCGGGACTTCCATGCTCTTCAGGATTTCGTCAGCTGAGAGCTCGGATACTTCTTCATCGGCCTGTTCAGCCTCGTCTGCTGCATCCGCAGATTCCTCAGCTTCCTCAATAATCTCTTCGTTCTCAGCTGCGTCCTCGGTTTCTTCTGCCGCCTCAGCTGCTTCCACTGTATCCTCGATTTCTTCGATTTCTTCTGCTGCTACCACTGTATCCTCAATCTCTTCTATATCTTCTGCTTCGTCCTTGATCTCTTCGACCTCTTCTGCTGCCTCCTCGGCTTCCTCGAGCTCTTCAATTTCTTCAGCTGCCTCCTCGGCTTCCTCGAGCTCGTCTACCTCTTCATCGGCGTCCTCGATTTCGTCAATCTCTTCTGCGGTTTCTGCTGCGTCCTCGAGCTCGTCGATTTCCTCTGCTGCCTCTGCGGCGTCCTCGAGCTCGTCGACTTCCTCTGCTGCGGCTTCTGCTGCTTCCTCGAGCTCGTCGATCTCTTCTGCGGCTTCCTCGAGCTCGTCAATCTCCTCTGCGGCTTCTGCTGCTTCCTCGAGCTCGTCGATCTCCTCTGCGGCTTCCGCGGCTTCCTCGAGCTCGTCAATCTCTTCAGTTGCTGCCTCTGAGACCGATTCGGTAATTTCTTCTGCCTGAGCAGCCTCTACTGCTGCTTCCGCTTCGTCCATCGTTTCCTCAACAGCCACAGCAACATCACTCACTGCTTCTTCTGTCAGATCCGCGACAGGCTCTTCCAGCTCTTCTGCAGTTTCTTCAACCGCTTTCACCGGCTCCGCTGCAGCCTCTCCCTCAAATTCGGGAACAGCCTTCGTCAATCCTTCTGTCGGCTCAGACTCCTCCTCCGGCTCAATTGTGCTCAACAGCTCCTCGTCATCATAAGAATCTGTCTCCTTATCCCATGCCATAGCAGACGCTGTTCTCGCGGACATCCGCTCCACTGCAGATGCCATTCGCCTACTGAGAGATGCCCAGACCGCCTCCGGAACAGTCTCCTCCAGAACATCCTGCGTCCCCTCCGCAATTTCCTGAACGACCGATTCTTCTGTGACCGGACGGATCTTACGAGCATAGGGCTTTTCCTCAGAAACTGTTTCCGCTGCAGATTCTGACGGCTCCTCCGAAGCAAATTCCGGAGATTTCTCCGACTCAGTCTCTTCTGCTGCCTCTGGTTCGGCGGGTTCTTCTGTAATTGCTTCTTCTGCTTCGGCAGATTCTTCCGCCGACGTTTCTTCCGCAGCCTCTTCCTGGGCAGGTTCTTCTGCTTCCTCCGCTTCGGCTGGTTCTTCTGCTGATACTTCTTTTACTTCCTCCGCTTCAGCAGGTTCTTCTGCCGTAAGCTCTTCTATTTCTCCTGCTTCTGCCGATTCTTCCGCAGCAATTTCTTCTGCAGGATCTTCTGCCAGAGTTTCTTTTGCATCTGCGAGTTCCTTCGTAAAGACTTCATCTGCCAGAGGAAGCTCCCTCACGAGGACTTCGTCTGCTTTCTCAAGTTTCTTCACAAGGACATCGTCTGCCTTTTCAAGCGCCTCTGTATATGTATCGCCTGCTTCCGTCAGTTCTTCTGTAAATACCTCACCAGCTTCTGCCAGTTCTTCTGTAAATACTTCTTCTGTTTCTGTCAGTTCTTCCGCTTCAGCCTTGAGCTCCTCTCTGACTGCCGCTTCCTCCGCCGCATTCTCCGAATCATAGATGATCGGCGCAATAACTTCTCCGATTTTTTCAGAAGGTGTAAACGGCTGCGACTCTGCAGCATTTTCCGAGATTTCAGCCGCCTCCTTTTCAATTTCGCTGAATGCTTCGCCAAATTCACGGAGCGCTTCCGCCTCGGCCTCGAGATCATATGGCTCGTAATATTCTTCATCAAATTCTGCATCCTCTGCAGAATCGATACTCCCTGAATCGGGGATTTCCTCTTCCTGAACAAATTCGTTGGAGCTGCGTTTTTCACAGGGGATATCTGCATCATCAGAATCCCCGGCTGTAATCTCCTCAACCTCTTCTGTTCCAAGGATCGGCTCGACGCTTTCCTCTGCTGTCGGCTCCTCCGGCTTGTAAAATGCAGTCCCTGCATCAGAATCAGCAGCTTCTTCCTCAGCCTCTGCAGTATCATCTGCACTTTCCAAATCTGTTTCAGCTGCTTCTTCCGTTGCTTCTTCGAACGCTTCCGTGATCTCCTCGACCTCTGCCTCGGCTTCTACAGCTTCTTCAGCCGCTTCCACAATCTCCTCAGCCTCTTCTGCTTCGGCTTCTACAGCTGCTTCAGCTGCTTCTTCGATCATTTCTTCAGCAGTCTCCTCGACGTCTTCTGTCTCAGCCTCTACAGCTTCTTCATCAGCCTCTTCGATTGCTTCCGCAATCTCCTCGGCCCCTGCTGCCTCGGCTTCTGCAGCTTCTTCCCCAGACTCTTCAATCGCTTCCGCAATCTCCTCGGCCTCTGCCTCGGCTTCTGCTGCTTCTTCATCAGCCTCTTCGATCGCTTCCGCAGTCTCCTCGATATCGTCCTGGATATTTTCTGCAGCTTCGTCGATGTCTCCGGCGGCTGTTTCTGCAGCCTCTTCAACTGTTTCTACAGTTTCCTCAGTATGATCTGCGACATCTTCGTCTTCTGCGACATCTTCGTCTTCTGCGACATCTTCGTCTTCTGCGACATCCTCTGTGATGTCCTCATCCTCCGTCAAGGAACTCAGATCAAAGTCTTCGTCCACTCCTTCAACAAGCGACCGGTCTATCTCTTCGATCATGCCGGCTGCCTCGGTCGGATCGACAGGTTCGAGTGTATCAGCCAGATCTGCAAAGGACCCTTCAATCTCGGGTTCTGTAATATCATATTCCGGTTTTTCAGCAATTTCCTCATCCGAAGACGCATCCTCCGCTTCTTCCGCGGCGGTTCCGCTTTCAATGTCTTCAAATGATTCGGGAGCTTCCTGTTCTTCCGTCTCTGAAGCCGCATCATCTTCAGCTTCTGCAGCCTCAGACTCTTCATTTTCAGCAGCCTCGGATACTTCATTTTCAGCAGGCTCGGATACTTCAGCCTGATCCTCACAGATCTCTTCTGCAGAAGGAGCCGCTAAAGATTCTTCCGTCTCCCCGGCTGATTCATTCTCCGCCTTTGCTTCTTCCGCTTCCTCTGTCACATCGGCTGATTCAGCCTGATCTGCAGCCGTCTCCTCCTCTGCCGTTACAGCTTCCGGCTCTTCAGGCGTCTCAGTCTCCGTGGTTTCCTCATCCTTCTCGATCTCAAAGGCTGACCCGCTTCTCACGCCAAATGTGTCTGCCAGCTCCTTTGCGAACATACTGCCGGTCTCGGCGAAAAGCGCCTCCAGTTCCGCATTGCCGCGGTCCTCGCGGCTCTCCTCGAAGGATTCTTTGAAATCTTCACCCGGTTCCTCTTCCTCACTGTAAAGATCTGTATAATCGATCTGTCTGGGCTTGCGAATACTTGAAACTGCCTCGCGGAAACTGCTCGCAATCTGATCCTGAATATCAGAAGACCGTCCGATACCTCTTCCGGTACGGATCCCCGGCCTTACATTGGGCGTTTTCTCCTCAAAAATCGCTGTCGTGACGGCCTCATCCGCTGCGGCGTTCATTTTCTGAATTGCCTCCGCGGCCGTTACTTTCTTCTGACGCTCCGGACGAAGCTCGTAATCTTCCTCATCCGCCCTGTTGATCGCACGCTGGACGCGGTCAAATCCATTCAGATCATCATCCGGAATCGCCCTTCGCTCTGCTTCAATCGCTGCTTTATGCCGATTGTCATAGCGCTTCTGCTGTGCTTCGGAGAGCGGCTCGAGCTGCATTTTCAGCTCCATGGCCCGCGTAACATACTTTCCCTCCGCGAACCAGAGGATCATGTCATCGCACTCCTCGATGCAGCGCTGCTTCTGTCCGTTCTTCTTATACAGTCTGGCCAGCTCAAATGCCCAGCGCTCGGTATACTCCCGCTCCTTATATTCCCGAAGGACTTCGATCTGCTCGGAAAGGGGCGCTCCCTGTGCCCGGAGCAGCTTGTACTTCAGGATATAGCGCGACGTGTCGTGCGGGGAGAGCTCTTCGAACTCCTGATAATATTTCTTCGCTTCATCGTAGAAGCCCATGCGGATCTCAATTTCAGCGAGCCTGTAAAGAACAGTTTTGCTGGTAGAGGACTGTCTGTACGCATACTTTAAAATCTGCTCACTGTCGCTGTAGCGTCTGTTCGCCTCATAGATCTCACCGATCATGCAGAGTGTCCTGACACTCTTGACCCGTTTCCATTCGATGGTGTCGGCAATGGCAGCGGCTCCCTTGAAGTCACCGTTCTCAGCAAGATTGTTGATCTGCTCAAGTTTTATTCTGTATTCAGCCTTATCCACTATGTTCACCCCTATAGATCGGCGGACATGTAAAAGCTCCGCCGTAATCAGAATGCCGTTCAGACTGCACGTCTTTTACAACAATGCTAAAGCCTTAAATCAAGGTATTTTCATAAGAAAATGCGTGCTATCCGGGCGGCTATTCTCAGTTGAGTAAAATACCCCATAATCAGAATAAGTTTATCATATCGGATATTCTCTGTCCACGCAAAATGAAATTCACCAACTAGCGCAGGATGCTCGTGACTTGAGTCATGAGAGGAATGCGCTTTTTTTGTTCTGCTGATGTATAATTCGTTCGTCATTTCTCGAACATATGTGCTATAATATAATCAAAAAAGGACGTATCCCATGCAGCAGACATTGACTGCAAAACTGCAGATTTTCCCAAAACCTTCGGACA
>OMVU01000058.1 GCA_900314565.1 uncultured Eubacteriales bacterium | reverse complement strand
GTCTGCGATCCGCCGGAGGCTTTATTCTTCATCGCGAGATTGTACTCACGATGAAGGCAGGTTTCACTTTGCGCGCGTATCTCATGTCTGAAGACACGAATATTGCGCGATGAAGAATAAAATTCGAGAGGGGATAGCTCTTATGTGTACTGTACTTGGATATTGCGGAAAAAGCGGAAGCTATGAACGATGCAGACAGAGTCTTGAGACCGCGATCTCACGCGGACCGGACATGACCAGGATTCTCCCGGCCGGAGACGGTTTTCTCGGATTCAACCGTCTTGCGATCATGGGCCTGACGCCCGAAGGCATGCAGCCCTTTGTTCTGAACGGGAACGCCTGCGTCTGCAACGGCGAGCTGTACGGTTTCCGCCCGATAAAGAACCGGCTGATCTCCCTCGGATATCAGTTTGAGAGCGACAGCGACTGCGAGATCCTCCTGCCCCTCTATGAAAGGCTGGGCTGCGAAATGTTCGCGACTCTCGACGCGGAATTCGCATTGATCCTCTACGACGGGCAGGCTGACACCTTCATAGCAGCCCGGGATCCGATCGGCATCCGTCCGCTCTACTACGGATACGACGAAGCAGGTACGATCATATTCGCTTCCGAGCCCAAAATGCTCACGGAACTCTGCGAAAAGATCATGCCCTTCCCGCCCGGTCACTATTATAAGGACGGCGTCTTCACCTGCTATCATGATCCTTCGCAGGTCGGGGAATATTCCGATGATTCACAGGAAGAGATTGCAGAGAAGATCCGTTATCTGCTGCTTGACGGAATCAAAAAAAGACTGGACGCCGATGCTCCGGTCGGCTACCTCCTCTCCGGCGGACTCGACTCCTCGCTCGTCTGCGGCGTTGCCGCAAAAGAGATGGACCGGCCGCTCAGGACATTCTCCATCGGGATGGACGTCGACGCGATCGACCTCAAGTATGCCCGGCAGGTCGCAGACTACATAAAGAGCGACCATCAGGAAGTCATCATCTCGCGCGACGATGTCATAGGTGCGCTGGAGCCGGTCATCCGGGCGCTCGGCACCTACGATATCACGACGATCCGGGCTTCGATCGGCATGTATCTTGTCTGCAAATGGATCCATGAGAACACCGACATCCGCGTCATCCTGACCGGAGAGATCTCCGATGAGCTGTTCGGCTACAAATATACCGACTTCGCGCCGGATGCGGAGGCCTTCCAGAAAGAGGCTGAGAAGCGGATCCATGAGATCCATATGTATGACGTTCTGCGCGCGGACCGATGCATCTCCGTGAACTCTCTGGAAGCGAGAGTCCCCTTCGGTGATCTCGCATTTGTGGATTATGTGATGCACATCGATCCGGAGAAAAAGCTGAACAGATACGGGATCGGGAAATATCTGCTGCGCCACGCCTTTGAGAAGGACGAGCTGATTCCGCAGAGCATTCTCATGAGGGAGAAGGCGGCATTTTCCGACGCGGTAGGCCATTCGCTGAAGGATGACCTGCAGGAGTACGCGGAGGGATTCTATTCCGACGAAGAATACGAAAGCCGCCGAAGGGCATACACGCACGCGATGCCCTTCACCAAAGAATCCCTGCTCTACCGGGAGATCTTCGAGAAATACTACCCCGGGCAGTCAGAGCTTGTCGCAGACTTCTGGATGCCGAACAGAGAGTGGGAAGGATGCGATGTAAATGACCCATCGGCAAGAGTGCTTGCGAACTACGGGGACAGCGGGGTGTAAAACGCTCTGTGTCTATCAGACAGAACTCCTGCTCCGCTTTATGAATATCAAAAAACTCAAAAATATCAAAAGGAAAAAAGCAGTCTGAAAGCTTCGGTTTTCCGGCTGCTTTTTTCCTGTCTTAAACTGCACTTTTCTCAGCTGTAATTTTCCGGCTGTTTTTCAAAAGGTTCACGAAATTCATTTTCTGTGCTATTATAAACAGGGTCAGTGCGGTCGGAATGAACACCGTGCCGTATGACCGTCCGAAGGTCCTCAGTACCGGAAAAGACCGGACTGCAGGAAAGAAATCAGAGAAAATGAGGTCGTACCCGCATTCAGGAAGATGCCTGATAGCGTCCCGCTACGCAAAGCGCATGCGGTCGACAATAACGGCATCCGTCAGTTTAGTAAGGAGGTGGTTTCATGAGCGAAAACAGCATAAGTGACAGTTCTCACCCTCGATCGCAAAGTAATACCGCTATTTTACTAAAGGAGGCCCGCTATGACCGAAGAAAGAATCATCGACGAGGTCGTTCTGCGCGAATACCTCTCCGAAAAGAAGTATAAGGAGCTTCGCGCGACCCTCTCAGAAATGAACGCCGCAGACATCGCTGCCATCATGGACGATATGGAAGACGAGAATTCTCTTCGAATCTTCCGCATTCTTCCGAAAGACATGGCAGCTGACGTCTTCTCAGATCTTGAAATTGAAAGCCAGCAGTACATCATCCAGTCCCTTTCCGATAAGGAAGCTTCGAACATCATCGATAACATGATGGCTGACGACGCGACCGACCTTCTCGAGGAGATGCCGGCCAACGTCGTAAAGAAGATCCTGGCCAACGCCCGCCCGGATACCCGCGCGGACATCAACCACCTGCTCCGCTATCCGGAGGATTCCGCCGGCAGCATCATGACGGTCGAGTACATCGACCTCATCGAGACCATGACCGTCGAGGATGCGATCAAGCGTATCAAGCGTATCGGCCTTGACTCCGAGACCGTCAACATCTGCTATGTCCTGGACAAGCAGCGTCTGCTGGTCGGCACCGTCGCGATCCGCTACCTTCTCCTCAAGCAGGAGACAGACATCATCGGCGAGATCATGAACGACAACGTCATCAGCATCAACACCCTTACCGATCAGGAAGAGGCGGCGAACATGTTCAAGAAGTACGACTTCACCGCCATGCCTGTCGTCGACAATGAGAACCGTCTCGTCGGGATCATCACCATCGACGACGTCGTCGATATCCTCGAAGAAGAGGCGACGGAGGATATCGAGAAGATGGCCGCCATCATCCCGACCGACAAGCCCTACTTCCGCGTCGGCATCTTCGAGACCTACAGAAAGAGAATGCCCTGGCTGCTTCTCCTCATGATCTCCGCGACCTTCACCGGCGCGATCATCACGAAGTACACGAACGCTCTGGCGTCCTACGTGGTCCTCACGGCCTACATTCCGATGCTGATGGATACGGGAGGAAATGCCGGCTCCCAGGCGAGCGTCTCCATCATCCGCGGTCTCTCGCTGGGCGAGGTGGAGTTCGGAGACATCTTCAAGACAATCTGGAAGGAGATCCGGGTCGCAGTCCTCTGCGGACTTACCCTCTCACTGACCAATTTCGTGAAGCTCCTGGTTCTGGACCATCTGGAGCTCAGAATTGCGATCATTGTATGCATCACCCTTGTTCTTGTCGTCTGCTTTGCAAAGCTCGTCGGCTGTACGCTGCCGCTCATCGCAGCGAAGATCGGCTTCGACCCGGCCGTCATGGCTTCGCCGCTCATCACGACGATCGTTGACGCGATCTCGCTGTCGGTGTATTTTGCGCTGGCGACCTCGATGCTGCATCTGGCTACCTGAAGATTCGACAGGGTTAACACATCAAAAAGATCCGCGGCATATAAATGCGAATATGCGCATTTATATGCCGCGGTTCTTTTTTCATTATTTTATTGTTTCATTTTCCTCATCAATCTCCCGACTGTATTCACGGGAATTCTTCGTCAGGGATTTTCAAGAACGCCTCGCGTTCTTGTCGCACCGCGCAGGGTTGCGAAGCGCCTTCCTCTTTGCGCGATGAAGAATAAAAAATCATTTCTCAGACATCCGGCTCTTCCGCTCCCAGACGGCCTTCCTCACGCCCCTCCGTCTCATAGTGGACATAGTAATCGGCATAGTCATCGCCGTACTTCTCATAAAGATCCGGATTCTCCTTCATATACCAGAACACATCGAACTCTGCGCTCCCCATACGGCCTTCCTTCACGCCGACCGTCAGGAAATGTTTAAAGAGCTTCTTCGCGTCCTTCCCGCTCTCGCTCCTCGCATCTGCGTAATGGTCGTAGTAATACTGCGGATCAAAGACATGCATATAGTCCACGCCCTCTGAGACAAACGTCCCCTTCGGGTATCTCGTAAGCGTAAAATCGGTCTCCGCATCCGGGAAATTTCTCGAACCGTTGATATAGGCGGCAAGATGATAGTTCCCCAGTCCGTTCAGCTCTGAATACGGTACTTTGACCATAAAGCTCCGGTCTGCCTGGCGCTCTCCCTCAAAAGTGAGGGCGGTCTCCGGGTCTTCATTTTCTCCATAGACCAGGAACGTGACCGAGCTCAGCTCCTTTGAAAGCGTTAAAAGTCTCAGCGTGACCGAGCTCCCGTCCGAAGCAACAGACGCCTTCGCGATATAATCTTTGACCCGGATAAATACCTGATCGAGCGAGAAGTTCGTATTGCGGTCCCTGAGCCACTGCTGCTGGTCGCGAATGTTTTCTTCAAAGGTCGCTGCAAAGACCGTGTCCTTGGCATCCATCTCGCCTAAGCCCCCGAAACGGACGTAATTCATCGCAGCCGACGCATTGATCTTTGCATATAGAAGATCGCTCGTGGCCGCAGAAGTCGCAAAGACCGGCTTCAGCGTATTGTAGTACCTCTGCAGGATCTCACGAAATTCCGGATATGCGATCAGATTCCGGTAGAAGAAATTCTGATATACGTAATACGTACTCGTCGATTCATTGCCGTTCCGCATGCACGTATCGAAATCCCAGACCGGCCCCGCATGCAGCACATCATCGGGTCCGTCCATATGCCAGAAGAAAGAAGTCGTCGCGGACTCGTTGTTCGCATAATATTCATTGACCAGATACATGAGCGCGAAGGAATCCGGATCGATCAGCTTCGTAAGCTCTGACCAGTCGCTGCTCTCCATCAGGGCGCTCGCGAAAGCATTTTCCTTCTCCTCGAAAGCCTCGAAATCCGCCTTCCCGTCCTCGGCCTCGCTGTCCTTCAGGGTAAAATGAATATCATTGATATCCTCATAGTAGTACTCTTCATCCTTATAAAAGACTTCGTCGTACTCGCAGAGGATGCCGTGTCCGGAAGTCAGATTCAGCCGTTTCTTATTGACCTCCGGCTTCTCCGTGACAAGATAGGTACCGCGGTAATCTCCGTCGATCCACAGATCCGCGTACTCCGCTTTCGGGACAAATGCAAACCCAAGCTGGGCTGAAATCTCGAACACAAGCTTGTTCCGCATGAGGCTTGGGTCGCTCGCATTTGCGAGAAGGACCCATTTTCTGGCCTGCGGCATGCCGAGCACAGACACCTTCTCTTCAAAACGAATCTGATAGCTGCGCTTGTCATAATAATACCAGGAGGAATTTCCCCGGCCCTTGAACTGCGCGGTGGCGTTTTCTTCGAAATTGTGATCTTCATTTCCCGGATCGATGAGCGCAGCACTCGTCCCCTCAAAGATCGTATCCTGATGATCGTGCACATCCTGAAGAGATGCGTCACCCAGAGTGATCCACATGGCCGGGAGAGAGGACTGCATGCAGATGAGCGTCACCCGGCTCTTATCCTTATATGTGACCGTACACGCAGCACCGCTGAAATCACCGGAAATCGTCTTCTTCTCCGTATCCAGCTGACCGATGCTCGTCTCCGTGACTCTACCTGTATAACGGATAGTCAGGTTCCGGGGATCCGCGCAGGACGGAAGGAAGAGATAGTAAGTGTTCTTTGAAATGAGGGACGCATAGACCTCATAAATCTCTTTTCCTTCCCGGTCAACGTTCACGGAAAATGAAATTCCCTCGTCCGCCTCCGCCGCCTGCACGGTGTGCGGCACAAAAAAGAGCAGTATAAAGAGGAGAAGAATAAATCTTCCCCTGCCAAAAATTCTGTTCAAATAAAATCCTCTCCTGTCCGACAATCCGGAACCTCCGTGTATCGTTTCTACATAGTGCCGCAAATCTCTGCAACAGAATTCCTGCGCCTCCGGTCAATTCGCTTACGCCATAGACCGCATACTCATTCCGCTGTCAAATATCATAGCTGAATCCTGTTGATTTTACAACTGCGGCCTGTGGTTCTTATCCAAAGGGAGCAGGCTGCTGTTCAGTGCCTTGTTCTTCAGGTGATTACCTGCAGTCCTTATCCGAAAGGAACAGGCTGCTACGGTGTTCTGAAGCTCGCGCCATCAAAGTCTTTTGTAAAATATTTTTTAATGGACAGTTAGATTCAGAGAGGGTATAATGGTCAGCCAGATAAGAGAGAATTTTTACAATATATCAGAGATATGAGTGGGGAAGAAATGAAAGAAACTAAACAAGACTATGCTATATTCGCGGACTCATCAGCTGACTTATCACCGTCACTGCTGCAGGACGGGAAATTACAGATGGTGGCCATGAGCTATACCAACGGAGCAGAAAACTGCGAACTCGCCGGAGTTGCAAGTGATTCCGCGATGAAGGCGTTCTACGACGGACAGCGCAGGGGAAATCTGACCCGCACAAGCCAGGTCTCACCGCAGCAGTTCATAGACGCTTTTACTCCGGCGCTGCAGTCCGGCAGAGATGTTTTATATATCTCACTTTCCGGCGGACTGACAAATACAAAGGACAGTTTTCACCTTGCAAACCAGATACTCACAGGGGATTATCCGGATTCCCGGATCATCGAGATCAATTCCCTTTCTGCTACAGGCGGCATCGGCCTTCTGGCGGAAGAAGCGATCGCGAACAGGGAAGCCGGCATGACTGTTGAGGAGAACGCAGAAGTTCTCCGTGAATTGCGGCATAATGTCTGCCATGTATTCATGGTCGAGGACCTGATGTACTTAAAGCGCGGCGGACGCCTCGACGCTGCAAGCGCGATCGTCGGGTCGGTACTCAGCATTAAGCCCATCCTGGTCATTGCCCCTGACGGAAAACTGCAGGTAATTGATAAAAAACGCGGACAAAAAGCTGCACTCAAAGATATGCTCGGACGGTTTTCCGGCGGCCGTGATCCACAGAGGCACAGGGTCAGTATCGTACACGCCGACGCGCCGGAACTGGCAGCACAGGCAGCCGATGAGATCCGTGCGCTGGACCCGAAGGCGGAGATCAGCGTCGGGATGCTCAGCCCGATCATCGGTGCGCATACCGGACCAGGGATGCTGGCGGTCATTTTCTTTGGGAGCAGGGATGCGATTATGCAGTGAAAGTGCGGACCAGCCGGGAAACTTGCAACAGAAAAACTTTTTAAATTACCCCTTGCACAGACTCCTTCCTTCTGTTATAATTCAATCTGTTGCAAAACATGGAAGGTTAGCTCAGCTGGGAGAGCATTCGCTTGACGTGTGAAAGGTCGCAGGTTCGAGCCCTGTACCTTCCATAGAAACGGAGAGGATTTATCCTCTCCGTTTTTTTTGTGCTCAATTCATAATACATAATAAAAGAAGCTATCGAACGTAATGCGACAGCCTCTTAATTATCTGAAGACAAAGTATGATGGCCCATTAATAATCAGAATCCGTACTATTTCAGGCCTTTATCTGAAGAACCGGTCTATGACCTCCACAACTCCATCGCGATCATTATCCGCCACAATGACATCGCACAGATCCTTTACCGTCTTATTTGCATTGCCCATGGCTACAGAAAGCCCCGCCGCTTTCAACACGTCTATGTCATTATCCGCATCACCGACTGCAACAGACTCTTCAATCGGAATACCGAGATATCTGCATAAAATCTGAAGTCCGAGAGCCTTCGTGACACCCTTGGGAGATATCTCAAGAGAGGTGGTCTCGGCATCTGCAAGCTCCATGTCGAGATGTACGATTGCCCTGCGCGTCTGCTCCCGTGTTCCGGAGTCTCTGTGAAAAATACACAGCTTCAGTGACTTGCCTGGGTGCTCTCTCACATATGTCTCCATGTCCGGAACAATGGTAGCGACTCGGTCGTACAGTGACTGGTACATACCCATCTGAAAGCGAGATACATCCCGCATATCTTCCGCCTGAGCTACCGATGCATCTTCTGTGAGCAGATAAGGCATGGCTTTCACTTTCTGGGCAGCTCTGATGCATTCGATCAGCGAGCTGTCATCCAGCAAAATCCTGTGGATCGACTGACGCTTTGTAAAATCATAGACGCAGCCGCCGCTGTTCAGTATACCGTAAGGAATGGCGGAAAAATCATCTGTGTAGTCTTTCAGTTCGGCGACTCCTCGTCCGGTGCACAGGGTGACGGCTGTTCCACGCTTTATGAGATTGTTAATGGCTTTTACTGTTGCGGGAGAAACTGTCTTCTGGCTGGTCAGTATGGTCCCGTCCATGTCAAGCGCAAGCAATTTATACATAGCTTCTGTTCCTGCTGCCTTTCTGGAAAAATATTGAGAGACTGCTGTATGTGTTTATCGCACAGATACATTTATATACATGCATTTTATCATGAAAAAGGAACTAACGACTTTTTTTTATAAGCTGCTGTAATGTAAATCAGGCGCCGAAACTTCGATAATAAAATAAACGAAGAAAGAAACCGAATCAGGATATGCGGCAACTTAAAATTATCCATTTGGAGCATATATGGATAATTATAGGTTATTTTACGGTTGATTCAGATGTAAACAATGTAGTATAATAATGCCATAATAGATCTTATCGGGGGTTCCGCAAGGAACTCCCGATAAAAAGGGCGATGCAATCGCCCGTATTATGATTATCGGGTTCGCGAAGCGGTTCCAATCATAGCGAATTTGAATAGTATCAGCACGGCTGTCATGAGCCGTGCTGTTCATGCCTCAGGACAGAACTTACAAAGAAACAGCTTGAACGAAAGGAACTCCGTATGACAATTGAAGAAATGATCGAGAAGAAACGGGAGCTTGGGATGAATAACGAGATGATCAGTAAAGCCTCCGGCGTGCCACTGAGCACAGTGCAGAAAATTTTCGGTGGCTTCACGAAGTCGCCAAGGAGACTTACGATTCAGGCCATAGAGAGCGCACTGCTGCGGGAAGAGAGGAAGAAAATCACTGATCTGCCTGACAGAGCAGCAGGATCTGAGAAGACTGTTTACAGCGGTAGAATATCGGAACTCCGGAATTCTGAGCAAGCAGACCGGACTAAATATACGATTGGGAAAAACAGACCGGACGTGATGTCTCTCAGGGAGCCTTCCGGAACTTACAAAGTGTCAGCCGAGGATACGCGATATACCATAGATGATTACTATGCCCTTCCGGAAGATCGGCGCGTAGAATTAATAGACGGCGTAATCTATGATATGACAGCCCCGTCGGGTATACATCAGCAGATTCTGGGAGATCTTCATATCCTGTTCAGGGAATGCGCCGACCGGCATGGCATGCCGTGTGAAGTACTTCTCTCGCCGTTCGATGTCCGCCTTGATAAAGATAACTACACCATGGTACAGCCTGATCTTTTGGTCGTCTGCGGGGAATATGATGCAGCGCATGAGATCCGCTTTGAAGGGGCTCCGGATCTTGTCGTAGAAATCCTGTCGCCTTCGACCCGCTCGAAGGACCAGCTGCTGAAGCTCATCAAGTATGAACGTGCGGGGGTCAGAGAATACTGGATCGTGGATCCGAAATATAGGACCGTGATGGTCCATTACTTTGAAGATGAAGAATATACCCCGAGAAAATACGAATTTGATTCTCAGATACCGGTGTCGATTTCCGGGGGAAAGTGCATAATTGATTTTTCGTTGGTGGGAAAGAGGCCTTTCCGGCCTTTCTGAATGCTTATGGTATTTTTTATTGACAGCTGTGCATCTATGTTTTATTATTTTACTAGGTTAGTGCTATCTAACCACAGATAAATCATATGAACTCCTCTTTTCCATTCGATTCTCCTGTCCGGAAAGAGGACTTCCGCGTGTTAAGAAAGGAGATGCATAATGAGCAGCCTGTCAATTCAGAAAGTAATCGGAAGAGAAATATTGGATTCGAGAGGGAACCCTACCGTTGAGGCAGAGGTCCTGCTTGCTGACGGAACTATTGCGACCGGAACGGCGCCGAGCGGCGCTTCAACAGGCGAATTCGAGGCTTTGGAACTTCGTGACGGTGATAAGTCAAGATATTTAGGCAAGGGTGTTACGAAAGCAGTAAACAATATAAATACAGCAATAAACGATGCGGTCTGCGGACTCGATGCATCTGACACTTATGCTGTTGATGCCGCCATGATCAAAGCGGACGGAACGAAAGACAAGTCAAATCTTGGTGCGAACGCAATTCTCGCCGTTTCCATCGCCGCCGCAAGGGCAGCATCAATCTCTCTGGGCGTACCGCTTTACAGATTCCTCGGCGGTGTATCAGGAAATCGTCTCCCTGTTCCCATGATGAATATCTTAAACGGCGGTGCACATGCAGACAGCGCCGTTGACACGCAGGAATTTATGATCATGCCCGTAGGCGCTCCTTCCTTTAAAGAAGCTTTGCGCTGGTGTGCGGAAGTTTTCCACACATTAAAGAAACTGATCAAGGATATGGGCGATGTGACGGCCGTCGGTGATGAAGGCGGATTTGCACCGAACAAGCTGATGAGCGACGAAGAAGCCATCGAAAAGATTCTGGAAGCTATCAAAGCGGCAGGCTTTGAGCCGGGTAAGGATTTCATGATCGCGATGGACGCAGCAGCTTCCGAATGGAAGAGCCCGAAAGGGAAAGGATATTACAAGCAGCCGAAGTCCGGCAAAGAGTTTACAGCTGACGAACTGATTGCCCACTGGGAGAGTCTGGTCGACAAGTATCCGATCATTTCTATCGAGGACGGTCTTGACGAAGAAGACTGGGAAGGCTGGCAGCGGATGACGGCGAAAATCGGCAGCAAGGTACAGCTCGTCGGCGATGATTTATTTGTTACCAATACAGAACGCCTCAGCAAAGGAATTGCTCTCGGCGCGGCGAATTCGATCCTGATCAAGCTGAATCAGATAGGCTCCGTATCGGAAACACTGGAAGCAATAAAGATGGCACAGAATGCGGGCTACACCGCAGTTACTTCACATCGTTCGGGCGAGACGGC
The DNA here is from genome assembly GCA_900314565.1 of uncultured Eubacteriales bacterium. Taxonomy (GTDB): domain Bacteria; phylum Bacillota; class Clostridia; order Lachnospirales; family Lachnospiraceae; genus Chordicoccus. The sequence goes on along the minus strand of OMVU01000058.1, from coordinate 12,411 downwards.
CGATACGACGATTGCGGATCTTGCTGTCGCCCTGAATACCTGCCAGATCAAGACCGGTGCGCCAAGCCGTTCCGAACGTGTTGCAAAATACAATCAGCTGCTCCGCATAGAGGAAAAGCTGGGAGATTCGACCGTATATCCGGGAATGAGCGCATTCCACGTCAAAAAGTGACTCGCTGTTTTTGTTAATTTATCCTTCAAGAAAGGGGCTTCCGCACCAGGTGATCGGTGCGGAAGCCCCTTTCTTTTGTCTGAATATGAATCTTCACAAATTACTCGTTGTAATCAGAATGAATTACGCGGATGACATATCGAATCATTCCACTTCTCTTTCGAACTCACCGCCGGTTCCGTATGCAGCTCCTCTTACGAATTCACTGACACTCCCGAATGCAGCTTCTCTTACGAATTCACTGCCAGTCCCGTATGCAGCTCCTCTTACGAACTCACCGCCAGCCCCGTATACAGCTGGTAATACTTACCCTTCTGCGCGATCAGATCATCATGCGTACCTCTCTCGATGATCCGCCCCTGCTCCAGGACCATGATACAGTCCGAATTCCGGACGGTCGACAGTCTGTGGGCGATGACGAACGATGTTCTGCCCTTCATCAGCTTGTCCATGCCGTCCTGCACGATCCGCTCTGTACGGGAGTCAATGGACGAGGTCGCCTCATCCAGAATAAGGACCGGCGGATCCGCGATTGCAGCCCTCGCGATCGCGAGCAGCTGCCTCTGGCCCTGCGACAGATTGGAGCCGTCGCCGTGCAGCATCGTGTCATAGCCCTGCGGAAGTCTTCGGATAAAACCGTCCGCATTCGCAAGCTTCGCTGCCGCGTAGATTTCCTCGTCGGTCGCGTCCAGCTTGCCGTAACGGATGTTGTCTCGTACAGTTGCTGTGAACAGGTGGGTATCCTGAAGAACGATGCCCAGCGAGCGGCGCAGGTCCGGCTTTTTGATCTTGTTGATGTTGATCCCGTCATAGCGGATCTTTCCGTCCGCAATATCATAGAAGCGGTTGATCAGATTCGTGATCGTCGTCTTTCCGGCACCGGTCGAACCGACGAAAGCGATCTTCTGACCCGGCTTCGCATAGAGCTGAATATCGTGAAGGACCAGCTTCTCCGGCACATAGCCGAAATCGACTCCGAGCATGACAATATCGCCTTCCTGCTTCTGATAAGTCGTCGTATTGTCCGCCTTGTGGTAGTGCTTCCAGGCCCATTTCCCGGTATGCTTATCTGTCTCTGTGATCGTGCCGTCCTCGGCGATTTCCGCGTTGACCAGCATGACGTAGCCTTCGTCGTGCTCCGGCTCCGCATCAAGCAGCCTGAAGACGCGGTCCGCGCCCGCGAGGGCCATGACCACAGAGTTCAGCTGCATGGAGATCTGGTTGATCGGCATCGCAAAGCTCTTATTGAATGTGAGGAAGGACGCCAGCTTACCGACCGTCAGGCTTCCGTGCCCGTAAATGGCCAGCGCGCCGCCGACCACCGCACAGATGACGTAGCTCAGATTTCCGAGCTGCGCATTGACCGGCGCGAGAATATTGGCAAACCGATTGGCTTTGTTGGCGCTCTCGAAAAGGGTGTCGTTCAGCTCGTTGAATTCCCGGATCGCCTGCTCCTCATGGTTGAAGACCTTGATGACTTTCTCGCCGGCCATCATTTCCTCAATATATCCGTTCACCTTGCCGAGATTTCTCTGCTGCTTCACGAAGTAGCTTCCCGACTGCCCTGCGATCTTCGCTGCCGCAAAGAGCGACACACCGACCATGACCAGAGTGATCACTGTCAGCGGAATGCTCAGAACAATCATGGAAATGAGAACACTCACGATCGTGATCAGACTGTTGAGGAACTGCGGCATCGTCTGGCTGACCATCTGACGCAATGTATCGATATCGTTCGTGTAGATCGACATGATGTCGCCGTGGCTGTGACTGTCGAAATAGCTGATCGGCAGGCTCTCCATGTGCTGGAACATCTCGATACGGAGGTCTCGCAGGGTTCCCTGACTGACCTTGACCATCAGTCTCTGCTGCAGATAGGATGCAGCGATACCGATCGCATAGAAGACTGCCACCCGCATCATGGCACCGAGGAGCGGACCGAAATCCGGATTCGGCTGTCCGATCATCGGCATGATATAGGAGTCAATCAGCGTCCGCGTGAACATCGTTCCCTGTACGTTTGCAAGGACCGCGACGAAGATGCAGATGACGACAATGACGATCTGTACTCCGTAGCGTTTCATGACATATGCCATTACGCGTTTGAAGATCTGCGGCGCATTGTCCACCTTCACCTTGACGCCCCGCATCTGCCGGCCGCCGACGCCCTTGAGTTTTTTGAGTTCTTCCTCTGACAGCTCCTGATCGCCTTTCCCGGAAGCCTTCTTTTTGCTGTCGGCATCGGCCTTCTTCATGGCGTCGAGCGTCTTCTGCTTATTCGAGGGCTGAACTGCCTTGCTGCTCTTTTTTGGGGCTGCCGCGCTGCCCTTTTTCGGGGCTTCTGCCCTTCCCTTTTCGGAAGCAGCACCCTCTGACGTATTCTGTATACCTGAGGTCTTCGCTTTCATGTTTTCGGAATCCGCATTATTTACTGATTCCCGCGCTTTATTCTTCTCTGCCATCAGCGAGCACCTCCCTTCATGTCGAAATCTCCGCCGCCGGCGGTCTGCGTGTTGTAGACATCCTGATAAATCGTATTATTCTGAAGAAGATTTGCAGGTGTGTCAAATCCGGCGACACGGCCTTCCTCCATGACGATGACGCGGTCTGCATTTTCCACGGAGGAAATGCGCTGCGCGATAATGAACTTCGTCGTGCCCGGGATTGCCTTCGCCATCGCGGCTCGAATCTTTGCGTCTGTCGCCGTGTCGACCGCCGAGGTCGAATCATCCAGAATCAGGATCTTCGGTTTTTTGAGCAGCGCGCGGGCAATGCAGAGTCGCTGGCGCTGTCCGCCGGAAACGTTGGTACCGCCCTGTTCTATGCGCGAATGGTAGCCGTCCGGCAGGCGCTCGATGAACTCATCCGCGCAGGCCATCCGGCATGCCTCCATGCATTCCTCCTCCGTGGCGTCCGGATTTCCCCAGCGCAGATTATCGAGGATCGTGCCGGAGAAGAGGACATTTTTCTGCAGAACGACCGCGACCTGATTTCTGAGTGAATCCATATCGTAAGCACGCACATCAAGCCCGCCGACTTCAAGCGACCCTTCCGTGACGTCGTACAGTCTCGAGATCAGGTTGACCAGCGAAGATTTCGCGGAACCCGTCCCGCCGATGATACCGATCGTCTCACCGGATTTAATGTGCAGATCAATATCCCTGAGAACGAACTCACCGCTCCCCTGCCTGTAGGAGAAGTTCACGTGATTGAAATCCACCTGCCCGTCCTTCACCTCATAGACCGGATCTTCCGGATTGCGAAGGTCGCTCACCTCATTCAGGACCTCAGAGATACGCTCCGCGGAGGCGGAGGACATCGTGACCATGACGAAGACCATCGCGACCATCATGAGGGACATGAGGATATTCATACAGTAGGCAAGCAGGGACATGAGCTCACCGGTCGTCAGATCGCCTGCGACGATCATGTGGGCGCCGAGCCAGGAAATGATCAGGATGACCACATAGACGGTTCCCTGCATGACCGGCATGTTGATGATGATATTGTACTCCGCCTTCACGAACAGATTGTAAATGTTGGCTGCCGCCGTCGCGAACTTATTTCCCTCGTACTCCTCGCGGACGTAGGCTTTGACGACGCGGATGCCTGTGACATTTTCCTGAACGGATTCATTCAGGGCGTCATACTTTTCGAAGACCATGCGGAAATACCGGGTCGCGCGTACCATGACAAATCCGAGGAAAATTGCCAGCGCAATGACCGCGACGAGATAGACACTCGCGATCCGCGCGTTGATGATAAATGCCATGACCATGGCGACGATCATCGAGAACGGTGCGCGGACGAACATGCGCAGAAGCATCTGGTACGCGTTCTGCAGATTGGTGACGTCCGTCGTCAGTCTGGTGACGAGTCCGGATGTCGAGAACTTATCGATGTTGGAAAATGAGAAGGTCTGAATATTCTCGAACATCGCTTTTCTGAGGTTCCTTGCGAAACCGGTCGACGCCTGCGCGCCGAAGTAACCGCCTGCCGCTCCCGTGAAAAGGCCGGCGAGGGCGAGACCGACCATCATGAGACCGGTCAGAAGGATCGTCTGCATATTGCCTTTTCCGATGCCCTCATCCACGATTCTCGCCATGAGGAGCGGAATCAGGGTCTCCACGACGACCTCCAGGATCATAAAGGCCGGGGTCAGGTAAGAATCCCTCTTAAATTCTTTGACCTGTCCGGCAAGCGTTCTGAGCACCTTGCCGAAATCTGTCTTTGTCTTCATATGCTGCCACCTCGCTGTGTTTCCTCTTTGAAAGACGGGTCTGTCTGCAGGCAGCCGTCTTTCATTTTCTTTACTAATTCAGCTTCCGGACCTGAGGATCTCATAAAGTCCTGCTGCCAGTCACTGTCTCCGTCTTCCAGGAGAAGTTCGCCGAGACGTTTGATCAGAGTGGACAGATTCCTGCCAAGCTGATCCTTCTCCACCTGATTCAGGCATCCGTACAGGCGCTCGGGACGTTCCGGTTCAATGTGAAATGTCCTTCCTTTTTCCGTCAGCTCAATGATCATCGTCCTTCGGTCTTCCTCCGACGGTCTTCTCGTCAGATATCCGTTCTTTTCGAGTTTTACAAGGAACTCACCCATGGACTGCTGGCGCATGTTGAGCCTCTGCGCGAGCTCCTTCTGGGACATCCCGGATTCAGACTTGAGCAGGGCAAGGATGCGTCCCTGTCCCTGCCTAGGATTGATCCCGCCTTCGCCCAATGCATTTCTAAAGTAATGCCGGTGCATCATGCGGTGCGTCATGACGAACAGCTCGGCGAGATCTTCATCGGTCATGTGACTCTCCAAAGAATCCTCCTTTCCAAATAAAGGCTGTCAGGCAATTGCGAAAGTCTGTGCTTCATAGAAATTGTATGAACATTCAAACGGCTTCCACGCCAAGAACTTCTAACATTCACTCAAGATGTGGAAAAGCATTCGCAAAAAACGTTAACTCATTCCACATCTTTCGTTCATGAAGAAGTTCTAAGGCTTGTGCAGATTGTTTGAATTGTTCACACAATTCTATTTCGCACAGAGTTTCGCAAGAGCCTGTAAAGGCTGTACCTTCCGGGTTGCGCGGTTTTCTGCCGCTTCCTGCGATTGTCTTCCGCTTCCCGCGATTGTCTTCCGCTTCCTGCGATTGTCTTCCGCTTTCCTCATTCATTAAATGCCTTGGAGAATATTTGCTACAGGAAATCTCTGTCCGTTTTTACAGGATTTACAGTGGCTCAAGGCATAATTAAGTTCCGGAACAAATGACATCGCGGAATTTATGAAGGTACCTTACTATCTTATTCTAACTATAATGTGCATTCTTTATAATGTCAATTGCTTTCGGGATAACCTTTGTGTATCCGCTTTCGGATCATCCTCTGTGTAGGCACAGCAGCGGATTCTGTTATATTTGTTCTCCCGGAATATGCGTTGTTTCTGGCAGTTTAGGCACAGCGGTGGACTTTCTTGCATTTGTTCTCCCGGAATATGCGTTGTTTCTGGCAGTTTAGGCACAGCGGTGGACTTTCTTGCATTTGTTCTCCATAGATTGCCCTGATATATGGAGAACAATTGCTGGTAATCTGTCTTCTGTGCCTAATCTGCTTATAAAGGCAATTATCCTTGGAGTACATTTTCTTGGAACTTGCCTCCTGTGCCTAATCTGCTGCAAAAAGAAAAAATTTATGGAGAAAAAATGCTGGAAATCTATCTCCTGTGCCTAACGGCTGATATGCATCCCTGTCAGGTAATACTTTTTCTGTGACTGAATCCGTTTTGATAACAAAGAACTCAAAGTAACAAAAATTCCTGGAAAACAATTGTCGGTAATCCGGCTTCTGTGCCAAATTGCCTTTCAGAACCTGAAATCTCATTGATCAACGAACGGAAATCAGTTCTCTACTCTCAATAATCCGAAAATCATTCTCATGGGAGCAGCCATCTCGCTCTCATGGGAGCAGACTCCATTGGGACGGCTTTCTTTGAAGCAGCTCTCCTTGAAACAGCTCTCCTTGAAACAGCTCTCCTTGAAACAGCTCTCCTTGAAACAGCTCTCCTTGAAGCAGCTCTCCTTGAAACAGCTCTCCTTGAAACAGCTCTCCTTGAAACAGCTCTCCTTGGAGCAGCCCTCAACAAAGTATTCGTTCTCTTTCCTCCCTGCCTTGACTTTTCTCTCATTCATTTCTATACTTTTTATGAACACGTTCATAAAAGGGAGTGACCATGCCGAAATTATTGGATAACATTAAAGAAAAAGCTATAGAAGAGGCAAGACGCGAGATGCTGTCCGACGGATATCGCGCCATGACGATCCGCCGTGTCGCGAAAGAACTCGGAATCGCTACGGGCACTCTGTACAATTATTTCCCCTCGAAGGAATATCTGGCAGCCGGCGTAATGCTTGAGGACTGGCAGGCGCAGATCCAGACCTTTGAGGAGGAGCCCGGTAAGGATGACCCATCCGTGGTGATCCGCCGGCTCTTCGAAATGGTAAGCGATTTTACGTCCCGTTTCCGACGTTCCTGGGTGCAGTACGAGGAACATGACCGCTCGGAAAGCATGCGCAATCAGTACCACAAAGTACTGGTCGAACAGCTCGGCTGCTATATCAATGCAGCAGTGCCGGGACGAGAAGATTGGCTTGCACCCTTCCTGGCTGAACTGGTGTTGCGTTTCGGCTCGGATGGCCATACCCGTTACAAGGATATTGAAAAAGCAGTGAACGTCCTGCTTGAAAAAGCATAAAGGACATTACTGAAATAAAGACCCTTGCTGAAATAAAGGCCCTTACTGAAATTAAGACCCTTGCTGAAATAATGGCTCTTGCTGAAATAAAGACCCTTGCTGAAACAAGACCCTTGCTGAAAAAACATAAAATCAATTACCAGAAAAACAGACACGGGAACCGTTCCCTGTCATTCAGGCGCTTGCGAAATCCTGTGCGAAATGGAATTGTGTGAACGATTCAAACAATCTTTCTGTCTGAGCGAAGCGAGTTAACGTTTTTTGCGAATGCTTTTCCACATCTTGAGTGAATGTTAGAAGTTCCTGGCGCGGAAGCCGTTTGAATGTTCACATAATTCCTATGAAGCACAGACTTTCGCAATTGCCTGTTCCCTGTCATTCATTGAAAGGAGGTACTATGAGCAGCTTTAAGGATCTGAGAATCGTGGACAATTTTTACCAGACATCTCTGTTCTTCCCGATGCCGACCGTGCTGATCAGCACGCTGGCGGAGGACGGATCGACCAGTCTCGGTCCGTACAGTCTGATCCAGCCGTATTATGTAGCAGGCAAGGAGTATTACGCAATGCTCCTGAACTGCCGCAACTCTTCCAATACGGCTCAGCATCTTCTGCGCACGGGAAAATGCGCCATCAATTTCATTCCCGATGACAGAAAGTATTTCAAATGGGCCGTAAAACTGGGCTGGCCCGGAGATACGCCGGCTGAGAAAATGAAAGACTGCCGTTTCACTCTTGAAAAGGGCATCGCGGATGAGAAAGAAGGCCCGCGGCCGATGGTCGTAAAGGAGTCTTTCCAGGTCATCGAATGCACCTGGATGCGGCATCTGGACGGCGCGGACCGTGATGAGCCCGGCCAGATGGAGGGTTATGAGCCGCCATATCACGATTTCAACGGAATCACGTCCAAATTCGGGGCGACCTTTATTCTGCGCGTGGATAAGATCCTCATGAAGCCAAAATATTACAATGCCATCATAAACGGTGTAAAATCGAGAGATTTCCCGAGAGTACCCGTGGATTACGGTTACCGCGATTCCAAGAATTTCTGGTATACACGCTTCCCGGCTCCGGGAAATGTCGCAGGCGCCATTCCGGAACTGCTGCCGATCCGTTCGACGACGGTCCAGAGCGTGATGTATGCGGCAGACCGCATCGATCCGGACATCAAATTCACCGAAGATGCATGTGCAAAGCTTGTCAACGTACCGCGTGTTTTCCTGCCGACCGTCTTAAAGGGATGTGTAGCCTGGGCAAAAGAGAACGGGGTCACGCTGATCACAGAAGAACACATGAATATTATTAACGATAAGCGTTCAAAAGAAAAAAGCAGCAATAACAACAAGAAGAGGAGGAAAAAAGAACATGAAAGTCGTACTGGCCGGAGCATTCGGAAATCTGGGTGGGGAAATCTTAAGAGCACTCTGCGAAAAAAATTACGAAGTCACAGCCGCTGACCTGAAAGAAAGAGAAATCGAGGGGCTGAAGGGCAAATACACCTTCGTTTCCATCGACGCCACAAACCCCGCGACCCTGAAAGGTCTCTGTGACGGAGCGGAAGTCGTCATCACGACAATGGGCCTGACCGGAGCCTCCACACGGTTCACCTCCTACGATATCGATCAGAAGGGCAATCTGAATCTGTACGAGGAAGCTAAGCGCGCAGGCGTGAAAAAATTCAATTATATTTCCGTTATTTCCTGCGATGAGCCGGGCGCGGAAGTGGTCCCGATGCTGCACGCAAAGTATCTGGTCGAGCAGGAGCTGAAAAAGCAGTCCATGGACTGGGTCATTTACCGTCCCACAGGGTACTTCTACGATATCTGCAAGGTCTTTAAGCCCTATGTAGACAAGGGCGAGATGCAGCTTCTTAAGGGCTACGGCAAGGTCAAGGCCAATGTCGTTGACTGCCCGGATTTCGCGGACTTTATCGTGGAGCACATGTTCGACACAAATGTCACCTACAACGTAGGCGGCAAAGAGACCTACACCTACGAGGAAATGGCAAAGATGTGCTTTGACGCTGCCGGCAAACCTCTGAAGATCAAATGGGCTCCCATCTGGATGTTCGGCCTCCTTGCCAACCTTCCGAAAATAAAAAAGGCTGGCAAGCATGACATCATCCTCTTCTCCCGCTGGACATTGAGCCATGATCTGGTCGGAGACACGAAGATCGGTGACCACAGCTTCGCGGAATATATAAAGAACTATTTCAAATAAAAAGTATCTGTCCGAATTCCGCCAACGCTCCATGCTCATGTCGGGCTGCCGAGTTATGTGTCTATCGGAATTCCGCCAACGCTCCATGCTCATACCGCGCTGTCAATCAATAATCCTTCGGAACGTATGCATCTGAGAAAGGAGTTTATTACTATGATTTTTCCGCCTCTTACCTGGGTCCTGCTGCTGGTTGCCGCAGCGATCTGCGCAATCGGCTTCTATAAATTTGTGTATTTCATGTCTGTCGGCTATGGCCTTGCGGTCAGCGGGATCGGAGTCGCTATTTTCATCATCGCGCTCCTCCGCGGGAATCTGACGCCTGCCATGGCGATCCTCTGCCTGCTGCTGCTCATTTACGGCGTTCGACTGGGCGGCTTTCTGCTGGTCCGTGAAATAAAAAGCGCGGCTTACCGCAAGACTTTGAACGAGCAGACCGGCAATCCCGTTCCCTTCCCCGTAAAGGTCGTCATGTGGCTTCTCATGGCCGTCCTGTACGTGGTACAGACCAGCCCGGTCTGGTACCGCGAATCAGCAGCGCCGAATGGTCCTCTGATCACCGCGTGGATCGGCGCTGCGATCATGGCCATAGGTATTCTGCTCGAGGCAGTCGCAGACAGGCAGAAGAGCGCTGCCAAACTGAAAGCTCCGAATAAGCCGGCCATGGACGGTCTGTATAAAATAAGCCGCTGCCCGAACTATTTCGGTGAGGTGACTTTCTGGACCGGTGTTTTCATTTCCGGATGGGGCGTTCTCAGAGGCTGGCAGTGGCTCATTGCAGCGCTTGGGTATGTGATGATCCTCATGATCATGATCAGCGGGGCCCAGCGTCTCGAAAAACGCCAGAACAAGAATTACGGAAACCTGCCGGAATATCAGGCCTATGTGGAGAAGACACCGATCCTGGTACCGTTCATTCCGGTATATCATCTCGTAAAGCCGGAAAAGTAAAGAAACCCGCTTATGTCTGACGAACGGCAAAAAAAGGAGCATCTGTGCTGTCCGTTTCGATGGCAATATAGTAAAGGAGCATCTGTGCTGTCCGTTTCGATGGCAATAAAAGTAAAGGAGCATCCGTATGTCCGTTTCAATGGCAATCGTGGATTTTATTCCCGTTATCCTGTTTTTGATCGCCGCTGTTCTTATCCAGCGCGGTCTCTATGAAAAAATGAGCAAAGGCGCCTTCGCGCTCCTCTCCGCCGGGACCATCATGGTGTTCTGCGCCGGTTTTATGAAAGCGCTCTGGAAATTACTGTACGCGATGAATCTCTGCGACTTTGAGCGTCTGAACCAGACCTTCTTCCCGATGCAGGCGCTCGGATTTCTGCTGGCGGGCATTTCCATCGTGGCCCTGCTGTTCTTCCCGCAGCAAAAAGAGCCTCTTCTGGCAGCCGGCACACCGGCAGTTTTCGGCGGGACCATGATCTTCGTATCTATGATGGTCCTTGGCTGCTTCTGTTTTTCCGGCGGTCTGGGCGTTTATGCGCTTCGGCAGAAAAAGAAGAAGGCAGCCGTGCTTTTTTGGGCAGCGTTCCTTTTTATGATGGCAATGGGCTATCTTTCCTCCCGCGATTTCACGAAAGCGTCCATGAACTGGATTGCCGAATGCGTGAATCTGGCAGGACAGCTGCTTTTGCTTTTCGCTTCTATAGAGGTATTCAAAGCTTCAAGAGAGGTATTCAAGAAATGAAGAAAACTGTACTTTATGAACTGAAAAAACGTTTCTGGGTCAGAGAGCGCGATCTCGGCGCGAACCGCGTCCTGAAGAAAAACGGCATGACCTTCACCCTCTCCGCCTATGAGATTGGGAACCTCGGTGCCATGAGCGTGATCGAGATGAGCGCAATGTTCGGACTCATGCAGATGGAGAGTTTCATTCTCACGGCTTCAGAAAAAGATCTGCCCTTATACAACGGCGATTTTATCAAGGCTGCCGGCAAATGTACGCTGCTTGAGGAATTCTACGACACAATGCTCACGCCGCTGGACGAAGAATCCGTGGACAGATATCGGGAAGTCAAGGCTCGCTATGCCTCTCTTCCGCCCTATAAGACAGAGCCGCGCTGGTATGACGACATCCGCTACGATTTTACGCTCGGAGCGACAGACAGGAGCTTAAAGAAAAGAAAAGAAGAAATCACTGCAGATTATCTGGCAGCGTACCTGGCCAATGCGGACTCGGCACCGGCCTGTGACCCGGCGATCAAGAAAGCGAAGACGAAGGCCTATGTGGACGGACTGTTCACGAACGGAGGTCCGGCGGTGAATCAGTTCAAAAAGCTTTTCGGTGAGGAAAAGTCCCGTGAGATTTTTGAAGGGATCGTCTTCTCGTGCAAGTGATCAACAGGCCGTACATATCATAAGGAGTGTTATAAGAGACCCCCACAGGAAAATCCCGTGGGGGTCCTTCGGCGGATCGCAGACGTGCGCAGAGGAAGGCGCTGCCGTGCCGCGCACGTCGCGGCAAGAACGCCGAGGCGTTCCTGAAAATGTGAAAAATTCACCTCTCGTGTCAGCGTCAGCTGACATAATACCGAAACGAATCCCTGCGCATCCTCGCGGAGCGTATATCTCAGTGGGGGATTGACACCCGCCACTGAGACTGGTTTGTTGCCCCCACCTATAGAGGCGGGGGTCATCTCACACTGAGATATATTATCGCCGCATTCGATCCCATATTCTTAATGTCTAATATATTATCGCCGCATTCAATCCCATATTCTTTAAGAAAGTCCGTGAAGCCTTCTACCCGCTCGGGCTGGCGAATGAACCGGGGCGCATGGGCATCGCAGCCGATCACAAATCGCGGGTGGTATTCAGCGGCCATTTTAATGAATCTGTCGGAAGGATACCATCGGCCGTCCGCAAACCCGTAAAGGTTGATCTCAAGGGGAAGATCCATGTCAACTGCTGTTTCAACGATCCTGCGCATATGGCGGCAGTAAACATCATCCGGGCCCATGTAGTTGATAAGATCCGGATGAGCCATATAGGTGAACCGACCGGTCTTCATCCCTTCGATCGTATAATCAACATACGCTTTTAGCCTTTCTTCACTGCATGTCCATGATCCCGCGTAGAAACCGTCAATCTCGTCGTGAAGCTCACATGAATAAATTCACGTGCTTCCTATCTGAGGCTTACGCCTCAGGGCCGCTTTAGGCGGCCAGACTCCGGCACCTACGGATACGCCTTCTGCTTAGTTCCGGTTACCGTTAAGTATCTCCATCGCCACGCAGGAGGTAGTCCGCAGGATGCCTGCCTGCGTCTATGCAGTCCAGC
>OMVU01000146.1 GCA_900314565.1 uncultured Eubacteriales bacterium | reverse complement strand
TCCGCAGAAGCCGCATTTGACCATACAGCTGAAAGCGAATTTCCGGCTGTATTGTTCCCGATATGAATTCGGATCTACGTTTGAATTCTCATGGACTACAGTTCTTCTTTTCAGGATCGCCTGCGCCTGCTCCCACATCTCTTCTGAAATGATCGGCTCATGATGATCCTTCATCAGATACTGGTCAACCTCTCCCAGGTTGCCGAGCCTGCGTTTTGTAATCGGATCGACTGTAAATGTCTTCCCCTGCAGCAAATATCTGATGAATGATATTCAGTTTTCAAAGATCCACATCACCATAAGAGGAGGAAGCCTCCTCTTATGGCTTCAATTTTAGGGTCAGTGAAAGCTGAATTTTAGCGCCTGAAGCGACCGGTCACCGTCCTTTATAAGACCAGTGCAGGCTCTGATTCATGCAGACGATAGTTTAATTATTTTCTGCTATTATTTTTATCCGCCGAATTTAGTTGAAATTGTTTTCAGAATAATGTATACTCCGGACAAGGAGGTGATGAATGTGATCGCGCTTGAAGTAAATCAGAAATACTACACGACCAGTGAACTGAAGAACATGGGGTATTCCTATTACAAAATTGGCCAGATGGAAGAAAACGGTCAGCTGCACCGCATCAATAGGACCACATATGAAAACCTCTCCTATAAAGGCGATGAGAATGATTTTATCAACGCCGCTGCGTATGTTCCGGACGGTGTGATTTGCCTGATGAGTGCCGCCCGTTATTATGAGCTTACTAATTTCCTTCCCGATGTTATCGATGTTGCGATCGACCGGAAGAAAAAAGTCAGTACTCTTCCTGACTGGCCGGAAATCAAGATATTCTATTTTGATCCTTCCCGTATGGAAACCGGAGTTGTACAGATCATGGAAGGCGGCGATTCATTCCGTATCTTTGACATTGAAAAGACCGTCGTTGATATCATCTACTATCGCAATAAAATCGGCATAGAAGAAACATCAGAGGTACTGCGCAACTACCTGAAAAGGAAGGATCGTCAGATCGACCGACTCTACACCTATGCCAAAATGCTGCGGTGCGAAGCTATTGTAAGAACTTATCTGGAGGTGCTTGTTTCATGAATGCAGAATCCGTAAAGGCAAGACTGAAGAATTTCGCTGTCAGCTCCGGCTGCACGTTCCAGGATGCTCTCGTCTATTACGGACTTGAGCGGACGATTTATCGGCTCTCGATATCACCGTATGCCAGCCATTTTGTTCTGAAAGGCGGCATCTTTCTGTATGCCATCTTCGACAGAAAGTATGAGCGTGCCACGACAGATGTTGACCTGCTGGCCAGACGCATCTCAAACAGCGCTGAGGAAATGAAAGATGTCTTCCGTAATATCTTTGCTCAGGATGCCGATGACGCTCTTGTTTTCGACCTTGCTTCCATTACAGCGGAAGATATCACCGAATTCAAAGAATATCATGGACTGCATATCTCAGCGGTCGCATATCTTGACCGGACCAGAATTCCAATCGGGATTGATATCGGATTCGGTGATGTGGTTTATCCGGATGCCGTAGAGATGGAATTCCCCGTGATTCTGGATATGGAAGCTCCAAAGGTGAATGCATACTCCTTGGAATCTTCCATTGCCGAGAAACTGGAAGCTATCGTCAAAAACGGTTTCCTGAACAGCCGTTATAAGGACTTCTATGACATTTATGTGCTCTCAGAGAAATATCCTTTCAACTATGAAGAACTGAGCAACGCTGTCATGGAAACATTCACAAATCGAAAAACTCCCATCACAATGGAAACGGCAGCATTCAGCAATGAGTTTCTGGATGATTCGATGCATCAGACCAGATGGAACTCGTTCCTTAAAAATAATCCTTTCCACCTGTTACTTTTCCGTTACTCGGCAATTTTATGAGGAAATCAGCTCATATGGTTCTGCAGCGCCAGCAGCTTCATCAGCTTCTCGTTTTCCTCATCGATCAGATCCTCCGCTGCTTTCTGGAGGAACTTCTCACGTGCCATACTGTTGCCTGTTTCATCTGCCGCTATGATGATCCAATAGTAGGCTGTGAGAATACCGGGCTCGATCTCCAGCGCTCTCGGTCCGTAATCCATAATGCAGCGATAGTCCCTGATATGGCCGAGCGTCGTCAGCAGCGCGGATGTCAGATCGACATACACCTGATTGTAATGCGTCGTATATGTATAGAGCCAGGTCCCGATGTCATCCTCCCCCTGAATGAACAGTCTGCCACGATACAGATCAAAGGCCTTCTTCAGCAGGATGAGCTTATCATCCCCATCTGGCAGATTCTTTGCGCGGTTATAAAGGTCCTCCATCTCATCCGCATCTGTTGTCACATTCACTTCACCGGAGAAATCCATCATCCTGCTTCTGGTATCGATCACCTTCACGTCATGATACGCTGCCAGGTCATTGTGCAGCCGGAAAATCGCCTGCCGCATATTATTCCTGGCTGTATCAACTTCCTGCCAGTTGTCGGCAATCAGCTTCTGCTGATCCACCGGACGCTTATGTAAAACCATATAGAGCATGATGATCCATGCACGCCGGTTCGGATGCGGCAGATCCTGCTCATAGATTTCTTTGCCGTCGATCACAAAGTTATGCGGCCCAAGAATGTTATAGCGGATGCGGAACCTGCCGTCATCCTCGTCATGCATCTTCGTCAGCTTTTCCATTCTGGTGCGCCGGATCTGTTCCAGCATCATCATGGCAACAAAGCAGGCAAGCTGCAGAGGCTCCGGCCGGTCCGTATACTGCTTCATGTTGCGAATGACCATGAAGCCCAACGGATGCTGGCCAAACGGAACACCCATGATCGATCTGGCCGCCAGGCGCTGATATGCCTCATACTCTTTCGGATTGCTCTCCCGGATCTTCTCCGCATCCGGGATGATGAGCGGCTTCTGCTCAATCAGATGCTTTGCCCACGTTGCGAATTCCTCCGTGAATTCAATGTCGTTGAACAATGTATCCTGCATTGGACCAATCCCCGGTTCATACCAGATCTCAGGAATGAACGCCTGCGTCTGCAGGTCTGCGATCAGAATGCCGCACCAGTCAGCATCATAAAAATCGCAGCATGCCTTCATGACACGAACAGCGATCGCCATGGGATCTTCTTCGTTATGAGCATCCGCTTCAACTGACACGATCGTCTGAAACAGTTTTTCCTGAAACTCATAGCGCTGCATGTCTTCTTCAAGCACCATCCGGTAATCACCGGCTGGCTTTTCTTGCAGAGACAATATATGGGTATGTAAAAAGTCCGCAGAGCTACCCTGTTGAAACCTGGCAGTCCTGCGGACATCCTTTTCCTATGATCAGACTACCAGCTAACAGATGCTCATGTTCGTTGGCAGACCTTTCGTATGCGTAAGTATTCTTGATTCCTGAGCACCTCATCCTTCCGGATGCAGGAACCGGCCGATCGTCTCAAACAGCTTGTCGATAAAGATCGGTTTCTCTTCAAATGCATCCATCCCGGCAGCCAGTGCGGCAATCCGGTCCTTTTCGGACACGCTCGTAGTCATAGCAATGATCGGGATCCCGGCTTTTACCGGATCCGGAAGCTGACGGATCCTCCGGGTGGCCTGAAGACCGTCCATGTTCGGCATCATGACATCCATCAGGATCAGGTCGTAGTATCCTGCCGGAGCAGACTCCACCTTCTCCAGGCAGATCTGTCCGTCCTCGGCAAACTCTGCAGCTGCGCCAGTCTGCTTCAGAATCTCTGCTGCGATCTCTCTGTTGATCTCTATATCATCCGCAACCAAGATCCGCTTGCCAGTAAAGGAGAAGCTCTGTGCCTGTACCTGTCCGGAAGTGATCCTTTCCTGCAGGTACTTTTCAATATTCTCTGGAGAAACCGAATAGCCTTCACAGCATCCATCCCGGCTTCCGCTGCAGCATTTCTCATTCAGGATCCGGTCAAACATCGACATCATGTATTCACCGGAGAACTTGATCCCGTCCAGATACTTCTGCAGCATCTCCGGATCATCGTGATTGTTTCGGATGATTTCAACACAGCCCAGGATAATATGAAGCGGCATCCGGATATCACGGGACATCTCAAATGCCTGAAGCAGCTTTGACGGCTGGCATGTCTCTTTGCATTCTCTCAGCAGCCCGTCCACTGTTGTTCCAAGAATGTCTGCAAGTTTTGGAAATAAAGCGATGTCCGGATAAGAAAGATCTCTCTCCCACTTAGATACGGCTTTGTCAGTAACGCCAAGCAATTCTGCCAGCTGAAGCTGGGTCAGATTGTTCTGCATCCGCAGGGTGCGGATACAGGAGCCAAGTGTAGATTGCTTCACTGTATACACCTCCTGCGCCATAAAATATCATGAGGGAGAGAGGCAGACAATCGACTGATGGTTTAG
>OMVU01000050.1 GCA_900314565.1 uncultured Eubacteriales bacterium | reverse complement strand
CGGCGAAGACGGGGAGGCGGACCAACGGATCTCAGGGATCCTTGACGGGGCAGCCTCCATCGCTTCCGCGGCAGGCGGAGCGATCCCCTGGGGGCTCGGAAGGACAAGGGCGAAGGCAAAGACCGCTGAGGGCAGCATGGGCGCTGCAGCGGCCTATGCGCAGAATGTTGAGAAGAATTACGCGAATGCAGCAGTGAGTGGAAGGTACACGATCGTGGCCAGCGGCGATTTTGTGGTCGAGGCTATCGGGGAGAACGGCGCGGACATTTCCGCGGACGCTTCTTCCGTAAAGGACGGGACCGGTACCGCAGCGGCGGTGAATGTAGTCGCTTACGACTTTGCGGCGCTGCTCGACAGCGGCAAGGCGACAGCGACGTCCGTTACGGTCCATGCAGGCATCCCGGATGCGGATGCGGCTGTTTACAGGGTGACGGCAGTCTCCGGTGCCGGGGACGGACAGACCGGCCTTGTCGGGAGCATCGCGGTCAATGAAGTATACGGGACATCCAGGGCGGAGATCGAGGCAGGGACAGCACAGGTCTCGGCTGCACAGGATATGGTCATCAGGGCGGAAGACTTGCACACCGAGGAGACGATCGCTACGGCGGGTGTCTCCGAAGACGGAAAGCCTGTCCGGACGTCCGAAGAGGGAACGCCGGGGAATATCGGCGTGGGAGCATCCTTTGCCCTCAGCGATGTAAGGACGGATACGAAGGCGACGGTCGGAGAGGGCCGCGTCGTGGAAGGCCTCAGAGTATATATCCTCGCGGACAATAAAGACGTGCGCGGGACATATTCCATGGCAGGAAAAGATCCTTCCGCTTACGGACAGGATTTTGCAAAAGCAGCGGCAGACGGGTCCGCAGCAGTATCGATCGGCGAGAACAGGAGCATTGCCCTGGCTGACGAAGGGGCACAGATCATTGCGGACGGGACGTCTGACGGAAGCGGGATCGAAAGAACGGGCGACCCGAAGGCGGGCGACATCTATATAAAGGGCGTGTTCGAAAGTAATGTCAGGACCCTGGCGGGTATGTTCCGGGCAGACGGCCAGACGTATTCCGGCGGGACGGCAGCGGTCAATCTCGCGGCGTCGGACGCGAAGGCAGAGATACGCGGATACGCGACGGCGAACGGCAATGTCCTTATCCTGGCGGATTCCGACGATGACTTGCGGAGAATATCGGGAACGCGCAGGCGGTCTTAAGAGGAGAGATCTCCGGCCGCGGAACAAATGGACAGAATGAGATCGCGGCACTGATCAATGAGGCGCTCAACCGCTTTAAAGATCCTGAGGGTGGAAATGCTGAAAACAGCAACCCGCTGACTTACAATGTGCTCGCAGCTCAGAATGCGAAATCAGAGGGAACGGATGAGGAGAACATCCGTGAGGCCCAGGAAGAGAGCAATAAGCTTGCGGCTTCCGGAACGAACGTCCCTGTCGGAGAAGGGATCATCAGGAATGACCTCCCCGGTTCGGCCGTCCGCGCGGCAGCGGCGCTCGGGCTGAATGTCACGGCGCACAATGCGTACGCCCTGGTCAGCGGGACCGTGGACAAGACGAACCGCAGTACGGACATCCGGGCGGAAGTGACGGGCTCTGCGTATGTAAAGAGTACCGCAGGCGAAGCCTATGCAGAGGGTGACGGATACCAGAACGCTTTCGGGGCAGCGCTCAGTGTGAACAGGAATACTGCAGCGGCGGAGATTGCGAAGGGGACGACTCCTTCCAGGGTCGAGTCGAAAGGCGAAGTCAGCCTGACTGCAGAACAGCAGAGGAACATCTCTTATACAGACAGGACGAGGTTCGAGGCAGATGCGGCTTCCGGCTACCTGAGCAATGAAAAGGGCCAGATCTTCGGGACGCTCGTGATCGTACGTTCCACGTCAGAGACGAAAGCCCTGGCAGCGGACGGGACTGTGATCAATGCAGACCTTGATAAGAAGGGCGGGGATGTGACCGTCACGGCTGTCCTCACGGGCAGGAGCACGGCGAAGGCAAAAGGGACACCATTTGGCCCGGCCTTTATCATCGCGGACGCGAAGGATATTGTCAGGACAGAGATCGGCGCGAAAGCGCAGGTGACCGGTAACGATATCATCGTGCAGGCCATGAAGCAGTCGGCCGGAGGCATCCTGGAGCTGTATACTTTTGCGGCCGGCCAGGAATACGTGACCGTCTCTGCCATGGGCGTGGATGAGGAAAGAGTCTATCAGGTCAATGCTGATACCACGGAAATTTCCCGCTTTTTAGAGAAACACAGCGAGCAGGAGTTCCTGTGGGGCGCGGACTATCTTCTGGAAGCGCTCTCCAACGATGGATTCCCGGCCAGATACGAGGACCTCAGGGCGCAGGGCGCTTCGATCATCCTTCGGGAAGCCCTGCTTGTCAGCGTTTCCATCGGAAAAGAAGCTGTCATCACGGCGGAAAGAGATATCAACGTCCAGGCGGAGACAGTCTCGATGGCTGTGACGCTCCTTGGTGCAGGTGATTTCGTGGCCGGTCAGGTCCATGAGGAGACCGGCACATCCGTTGTCCTCATGACTTCTCAGAATGTGACGGAGGCAGTGATCGGGGATGACGCAAGGCTCACGGCAGGCAGATATTACACACAGAAGGCTGTAGAAGACGCAGTCAAGTCGGCTGCTGTCCTCCCGGGCGGCTCCGATAGGTTCGGTGCGATCCCTCCGGGCGGCGGTTCGATCGTCGTCCTCACAGACAGGGACAAAGTCCTGGCGGAAGTCGGAACGGGGGCCCGGATCGAGGGTGCCCTCGAAGCTGAGATCGGAACAGCACTTTATAATACCAAGAACTCCCTGGTCTCGACCGCTAACAGGAAGAACGGAACGAGAGTGACAGGAGGAAACAGCAGTTATATCTATTCGGGATCGTCGGTGCTCACGAAGGCCGGGATGAATTCGAAGATCGCAAGCAGCAAAGGGAACGTATCCCTCAAAGCGGAAACAAAAGAACAGATGGTCAGCATCCCGGGAGCGAACACAGATGCCCTGCCCGGTGCGATCGCGGCAGTCATGAACATCATGAGGTCGGCAGGTTCCACGGTCGTCGAGACCGGAAAGGTCGAGATCACTGCGAAGGGCGATGTGCGTCTTGAAGCGAAAGCGTCGAGTTACCTTATCGCGGCCGATCCGGTCACGGATAAGAGGTACGCCTTCAGCCCGACGGGGGTCGCTGTTTTCTTCGACGCGGCAAGATATGTCGAGACGCTTCTCGGAGAAGGTTCTACTGTCACGGCAGGCGGCAATGTCTGGCTGCTCTCCACCCTCGATGAGAAAATGCTCATTGTGCTCGACCCTGTAAGGGGAACAGAAGGCAGCGGACTGATCGGTCTGGCAGCCGGCGCAAAGAGCGGGAACAGCGTACGGACAGTCGTGGGCGCAAACAGCGAAAACAGCTGGAACTATAAGGCGACGGCAGCCACGGGCGTGACCGCGGACGGGTCCATCGCTGTGACAGCTGTCCTTGATTCGATGAATAAGATGATCACGGCCGGTGTGGATGAAAATCCGAGCGCTTCGAATGGCGGGGCGGCAGCTGCGGTCATTGAGAAAAATACCGTGGACGCGGTCGTTAACATGATGGCGTACCTGAAGGCGATGGCATCCCTGCCCGCCATCACAGTGGAGAAGGCCGGGACGGATGCGAGCGGAAAGAAGAAGACGGACAGCCGTACCGGGATCATCCTTTATGCGGGCGCAAAAGAGGATATCATGCTGACGGTCGAAGGCGCAGGCGCATCGGGAGAGGCCTCTGTCAACGGGACGATCGCGGATGTGAATGTCGCGAATACCGTGCGGGCGACAGCCGGAAAAGAGGCGCAGCTCTTTGCGGGAACGGAGATCAAAGACGAGTTCACCGGTGAGGTCGGGGATACCGGCACATCGGGAGATGTACACATAGAAGCTGAAGATGAGACGGATGCGCTGATCCTCGCCGGCGGTCTCAAAAAAGCAGGGGCGAGAACAGAAGCTCCGACAGTGCTCTATGGCTTCTTCGGGAAGAATGTCAGCGCGAAAAATGAAGGACTCCTGGCAGCCGCGAAAGATGCGGTAGAAGTCATTGCATTTGAGCAGACGATCGTCCACTCCTTTGTGACGGGATCCGGTCCGGCAGCGGAAGCCTGCGGTGTATCGGGTGCACTGTATTTCAGGAACAGGGCTGATGCTTTTGCTTCAGGATTCCTCCGTGGAGGACAGGTGGTCCGTGTCACATCAGGGAGCGAGGACAGACTTGACAGCAATCTTATAGTCAGGGATGCTTCAAAGACTTATGGAAACGCAGAAACCATCGGCAATACGGGAGCTGCCCTCCTTGTCTATCTGTATAACGGAGCGTCCTCCGTAATCGCAGATGAAAGCACGGTACTGGGCGGCAGCGTAGCTGTGACAGCGGATTCGAAAGAAACCGTGGACGCATATGTTCAGGGAACGACAGGCAAAGGTGCTGAGGAAGTCCTCGGCGGAAGCCTGATGGTCGTCCTGACCGGTACGGAGACGATTGCCCGGATCGGAGAGAACGTTACAGTCAGCGGTGCAAATTCTGAAAAAGCAGGAATTGTCACAGTTACCGCGAATAACACATACACTCTGACGGGCGTCGTCGGAACGGACGTTAAGACCAATGAAACAAAAGGCGGTGTCTCGGCAGCTGCGTCGGTCTCCTACAATAAAGTCGAAGCTTCTGTAGGAAGAAATACACAGATGAAGATATGGAGCCTGTCCGTAAAGGCGGATTCTGCCAGAACAGTCAATATCCTTACGGCTATGCTGGGGGCCAACGGTTCTGTAGAGACAGCCGGTACGGCAGCAGTTGTTGCAATCGGCAGCCTGCTGACCAAAGACGCTCATGATGCAATTTACGCCGGCGGCAGCGCGATCCGTCCCGGAACAGTGCTCATGCATATCCTGGCAAACGGCGGGACAGGAGTCAGGTTCAACGACTTTACGGGAGATCCTCTTCCGCTGCTCTATCTCGAAGGGATTCTCGAGGCAGGTGTCAAAGGTGTGGGAGAGACGATCGGTATGGCGAACGGAACAGGGGAGTACGGATCTCTCCTTCAGCCGGCAGGCGATGCTGCCTCGGAGCCGGACAAGGCCGTGTACGAGAGCATTGACGGAAAAATCACAAGAACAGTAACACGATATAACGGATGGGAAGATTCTGTATCTGCACGGATCGAGCCGGATGTGGTCGTAGAGGCGGTCAGTGACATCACAGTCAATGCAAAGGATCTGCTCAATCTGTATGTGATCGCCGGAGCGGTCGGAAGCGAAACGACAGAAAGCGTCGGTACCGGTACGGCAGCTGTTCTCATGAACGGCAATGTGTATGCGGATGCGTACGGCACTCTGACAAGCGGCGGAATGCTCGAAGTAAGCGCAGCGGCACAGTCGGGCATTTCCGCAAGAAAAAATCTTACGTTCCGCGGAACATCAGTCCTTGACTCGCTCAGCCATACAGCTGCCAGGAAAGGGATTTCAGCAAAGGAGGAGCCGAACAGGACCGGGATCTATGCTCTCGCAATTGCGGGCGCACAGGGTGCACCCGGAGGACGTGACAATGTGGCGTATACATCTGTCAGCTCCAGGGTGGCAGCGCGTCTCCATGCAACGGTCAAAAACGCGGACAGGATGAATATCAGTGCCGGGTTTGCATTTGACAACGTCCACGCGACATCCATCGCGGCGGCAAAAGGCAACAGGGATCTTACGAGGATCCTTGCACTCGAATACTACGATGGATCTGCAGAGGCAGGCATCACGAACACAGCGGAAGTGAATATGACCGGAAGGACTCTGGGAGTGACAGCAGAGACATCAACGGGAATGGCGCCGAGAGCGGGTGTGCCGGAATCCGGAATGGAAGACAGAACTGCTGTGAGTGCGGCGGCAGCTGTAAACCGTACGACTACCCATGCTTATATAGCGGGTGGGATCACGGTGAATGCGGCAGCGGCAGACGTTCAGGTCATCGCGGAGACGAAATCCGATGCGGATGTGAAGATGGCTGCGACAAAACCGGACTACTGCGCACTCGATCCGGGTCTGGAGATCGTAATCAACGACCCGGTGAACCTTGCCTATATCGGCAGCAACAGCGTAAGTAATGTTACACAGGCACAGTCCGTGAACGGAACCGGCAGCCTGAATGCGAAGTCAGTCAATATCAAGGCCAGGCTGTCGGCCAGGACCGATGTCCAGGGATATCTGCTTACAAACGGAAACGGCAATAATCTGAACGGACTGGTCGTCATAGGAATAGAAAACGCGAGAAATAACGCGTCGGTCGCGAAGACGGACATTAAGGCTCCGACTGTCAGGATCGAGGCATTTTCTGAAAATGATATGACAGTGACCGGAGAGCAGGCGGACAATGAAAGAGCCGGACTCGGCGGAACAGTGGCGCTCGGATACATCGGTACAAAGAACGTGGCAGAGCTTCATGCAGAGGATGCGGTGATCGAGGTGACAGACCTCAGCGTTCTCTCAGGAGAGGGCGATACCGGGAGAGTGACTTCCAATATCATCGTGACCGTCCATCCCGGCGAACTGACAATCGGTCAGCAAAGGGCAATGAACATTGCAGCCGCAAAGAATGACTTTTACAATCTTGCACAGATCACCGGCGGTGACAGCAGCAGTAAGATGGGTGTGATCACCGCAGGAAACAATGTGAAGGTCTATTCGGCGATGGATTCGCTGGCGAAGGCAGAGATCCGTCCGATCAACCTGACGAAAGGCACGATCGGAGCAGGTGCTGCATTCGCACATCAGAATGCATCTGTTCTTGCGAACATGAATTACACAAAAGTTACGGCGAACAACATTTATATCCAGACATGGTTCAATTCGGATCCCGGATATACTTCGACCGGTTTCCTCTGTGAGGACAAGGGTGCGATCGCGATCGTGACACCGGCACAGGATCCGGAGGGGATTCTGGTCAGGCATTTGACCAATGCTGAGGCAAAATTCAGCGGAAGCTCTCTTGCAGAACTTTACGGATGCGATGTGAAGGCGGCAGACACGACTGAAGTCAAGGTCTATGCGCAGTCCTACGCGAAAGCGTTCATGGATGCTCCGAAGATCATCTATAATTACGGCATGATCGGGGTGAACCGGATCAATGCAGAAGCTTTGGGAACATTCAAAGCCGAAGTGGTGGAGCCGCTGTACAACGGCACGATTTCATCGAAAACGGTGTACATCCTTGTTTCCTACATTGCAATGTCGGATGCACAGACAACGATGATCGGAAGCGGGGCGGTCAACAAAGATGGACAGAGAATAAAGCACAATACCGCGAGAGCCTATACCGGGACGACGGGGGAAGCGTCTCTTAAGCGTTTAGCTGAAGATGATCCGCTTGTCCATATCATAGCGGACGGCAATGTGGGTGCGCATGCATATGTTACGGAGACTGTTTTCGATTACCCGGAGGGCAGAGGATATGATCCGTTCGACATTATGGCAGCCGATACGACTGCGGAGATCGCAGTGGAGCAGAGGGCGCACTTTGATCCTGAAAGGCTTGA
The DNA here is from genome assembly GCA_900314565.1 of uncultured Eubacteriales bacterium. Taxonomy (GTDB): domain Bacteria; phylum Bacillota; class Clostridia; order Lachnospirales; family Lachnospiraceae; genus Chordicoccus. The sequence continues at coordinate 17,470 of OMVU01000050.1, read as the reverse complement.
TTATGCAGCACATCTGAAGAAACTCGAGATCAGATCCGTCCTCAACGGATACCCCTACTACAGGGATGGCGCGGATGCTGAAAGAATCTCCGGCGCCTGCGCAGAAACAGGATACCCTGTTTTCGAAAAGGAAAGCATGGGTGCTTGTCTTCTTTCATTTGCATCGAACAAAGCTGATGCAGTGGCAAAGGCTGTCAACCTTGCTTATATCTACGGACCCGGACTGATTTATGCCGGGCAGGACGTTATTGTTTCTGCAGAGACTGCTTTGAAAGCACTTGGCGGCGTCAGGGTGTCTCCTCAGAGTGTGGAAACTGCCCAGAATCTGGGCACGCAGGTGAGTGCTCTTACAAGGAACAGGACGGAGGCTTCGATCGGATCCAGTATCCTGCTTGTTGTCGACATGTTTGCCGAAGGAGGAATTGCAGTTACATCGACAGACAGTTCGACAGCAAAGGCAGAATCGCTCTTTGGTTCTGCGAAGCTGTATGAGGACGAACTGAACAAACTTGTACGGGCAGGAATCGGAACTCTGGATCAGGCAAGTGCCGATGGATGTAAGGACGGAGATCCAGCTTTCATGAGCGTCACGAGGAGCTGGGTAGGAAAATCCGCATATCTCGAAGGACCGCGTGTCAGTTTTGTAACTGTCAATAACAACTGGGCTGAAGCCGGAATGAAAACTGTTAAAGGGTATCTGGCAGAGGGCGGATATGTGAACGTATTGCCGACAGTAATCGCTGCTTACTGCGATGTAGAGATCGGAGACAATACAACGATTCTGGCAACACAGGGAAACATTTATCTGCATACGCACAGCTATCTGGAGTCATCTGCAAAAACGCCGAAAAACGTAACACAATTCAGGAAAGAAGAGAGCCTGGCTGCTGAGAACTATACACGTCAGTCTGAGAAGATCCTGATCGGACAGAATGCGTATTTAGAGGCCCGCATGGATATCCAGGCTGTAATCCGTGGTACAGCAGATATGGGAGCCGAAGCGCTGTACGGTGGCCTGGAAACCAAACAGGGCGCTGTTTCCGATGCACGCAACATACTGAAACGCAGTGAGCAGATCGATCTCCTGAAGCAGGCAAGGCTGCGGACATGGTACGGGGATATCACGCTGAATATCATTGCATCAGGTGATGATGTGAACGGACTGGATAGAAGTGATCAGATCTATGCATCTGCTGCTGAAAGACGGAATGCCGGTCAGACCCTTACCAATATGCAGGCGGAAAACGAAATCAAAGTGACAGCGAAGATCAATACCTGGGAGAATTCAGAGATTTATGCCCCATTCGGAACGATCAACCTTAAAGTGCAGGATGGATATGGCGAGAATGACTCTAACACAGATAAGAGGAGAACGTGTATTGAAGCAAGAGCCAATGGGCTGGCGGGCGGAGTGGATAACAGCAACGGAAACAGCTTCGCAAGGAATCGTTATGACGAAGAGCTTCAGGTCAATGTGAAGCACAGCACGATCACCGGTCGAAATGTGAATCTTACATCCAGCCGGGAGGCTATGGTAATTGTGGCTCTGTGCATTTACGAAATGGATGGTAAGAATGTTCTTCCGAATTCTGTGGAAGCAGGTAATTATCTCATATTCAATACGGATGTAAATATTTATGACGGAAGCTATGTGAGAGGATATTCCAATGTAAGCATTACGGCAAAAACCGAGTCTGAGGAAGATCCGCTTCATAGCAGCCGGGGCGCAAGCATGATCATCGCATCTTCGAGGTCAGGACTTGTTGACAGTGTTGGTGGAGGAAAAGCGCGAGGCGACTCTAAGAATACAGGCTCTATGAGAGAGCTGATTTCGATCAGAGATTCGTCTTACATTTATGGCAGAGCGATCTCCATGAATACATATGGCTGGATTGACGGCGATGATGTCGAAAATCGCGACATACAGGGAACAGCAAAGTCATATTTCAATGACCCGCAGGCAGAGAAGAACGATATTGAGATAGAAGACGGATGCATTTTATTTGTCGGCCAGATGGCAGGTGCCGTGGTGGATATTGTCCGTGAAGGAGACAATACTCCTCGGGTGCGGCAGGTCGGTATGGAGAATACACCGGCAGCCAGAGCCGATAACGGATATCTCTATATTGAAGACTGGATGACCCCGGATGCTCAGCCAGGTCAGCTCATTGTCAAACAGGTGCGCAGAGTGTATACGTATTCGATGTACGATCGGATTGAAAGGCAATGCCGTGACATCGAGAACCGGGCTGTAAGCGGAGGCGCTTTAACAGATACAACGATCCTGAACAGGACAGGACTTGCCCTTGCATTGTGGAAAGGGATTGACATTAACCTGAAATCTCCGCAGGGCTCCTACGGATTTACCTGTACGGGTGCCGACAGAAAACAGTATGCATACCTTAGGGATATTCAGCAGGCGGCAGACAGTTATCCGGCAGGCGGTCTCATCTCCGAGGTATATTATGAGAATCCGATCATGGGTCCGACCGTAACACATGTTGGCGTTAAGAGGCCGGAAGCAAGCATCGGAAGCGGTCAGGGAATGAGAAGCTCGATCATAGTTTATCGTGATCTTAACGACAGGATGAGGACTGAGGTGACTACCTATAATCCTTATGCCACGAGAACCAGATATGAGAATAATGACACAGGGGTGGCTGACGCCGGATCTTACTACTCGTATACAGGAACGAGACCTGAGTGGCTGGAGGATCGGATAATAGCGGCATATGCAGAAGACAGAAACAGCTCCACAGTGAACCTTTTGGGCAGTTCATCCGGAAGCCAGAGCATACGCGATACAGCAGCCAGCGCAGGCGCAGCTGACAGTCAGAGCGCAGCCGTTGCAGGCACTGCCGACAATAAGAACAAAGCCGGCACAAGCGCTGACGGAAGCAAAGCGAAAGGTAAAGATAAAGACAAAAAAGATAAAGGGTCGAATGGAAAGGATAAGAAGACCGGAAATCAGGCGGCAGGGAATACATCCAACGGCAGCCAGGGCGGTCTGAATGACGATATCAAGGGCAATGGCTCTGCTGATGTCGATCCGGATGACGGATCTGACAGCACATCTGCATCGGCGATGGAAGGAAAGATGCTTCCTGTCGTGGCTGCGGCGGCAGCCGGAGCGCTGTTTGCTATCTTCCTTTTCCTGAAGAGAAGAAAAAAGGATGAGGAGCAGTAATCAGACAGGCTGTAAATCACACACTGAATTTTCAGAAGGGAGAACCGCTGCACGAAAGTGCGGCGGTTCTTTTTTTGACTTTCGCTCATAAGCGTAATTATACGAACAACCAAACAGCGTGACAGTGAACAGCGCGGCAATTTAAAAAAGTTTTAGCCCTACATCAGGGAGCCTCGTATATATATGTGTCAGGGCAAGAGAGAGGCCCGAAGGAAAGATCAAAAAGAAATAGAAGAAGCAAAAAATATATTCAAAAGGATAGAGAGGAAAAAACAATGGAAATGAAAAAAAGAAGCATTGCAGGCTGCATCATTCTTACACTTGTAACATTTGGCATCTACGGAATCTACTGGTTCGTAAAGCTCACGAATGAGACCAACCGTCTGGCCCCGGAAGAGGCGACGATGAGCGGCGGGCTGGCGTTCCTTGTAACGATCTGCACACTTGGTATCTACGGTCTGTACTGGGCATATAAGCTTGGCAGGAAGATCGACGTCATCTCCGGAAGTCAGCGCAACACAGGCGTCCTTTACCTGCTGATCTCCATGTTCGGCTTCGGGATTGTCTCCCATGCGCTTGCACAGGATGAGCTGAACCACGCGATTGACAGACAGAACGGACTTGTCGCTGCAGCGTAATTAAAAAATGAAAAATCAAGGACTTCGTTTCGCAGATCTAAGCGAAATGATGTCCTTTTTTTACCTTGCGTGACTCACTGGATCAAAAGTATCGCAGGATCTGCTGCGTTGTATTCCATACAAAATCCTGTTCGCCAAAGTAAATTCGAGGCAGATGTCAAATGAACGTTTGCCAAAGTAAAGCTGGGGTGCGGTATCTGATTTACTTTGGCAATTAAATCCTTAATGAACAACTGCTGAATAGGTGTTCCGCAATCATTGTTTTTCAGAGTAAATTCCAGCAGGTCTTCTTGACTTGGTTTTTCGAAGTAAATTCCAGAAGAACTGGAATTTACTTTGAAAAGGAAGGTCGATTAAGCTGCATGTAAATTAAGAAAAAAAGTTTTAGCCCTCTCCTCGGGGACCATCGTATATATAAGTGTCAGGGCAAAAGAGAGGCCCGAAAGAAAACAAGAAAACAAAAAGCAAAAACAAATAATAAAAAAGAGAGAAAAGAGAGGAAAAAACAATGGAAATGAAAAAAAGAAGCATCGCAGGCTGCATCATTCTTACATTTGTAACACTTGGCATCTACGGAATCTACTGGTTCGTAAAGCTCACAAATGAGACGAACCGTCTGGCTCCGGAAGAGGCGACAATGAGCGGTGGACTTGCATTTCTCGTAACGATCTGCACACTTGGCATCTACGGCCTGTACTGGGGATACAAGCTTGGTAAGAAAATGGATATCATCTCCGGAAAATCAAGCAACTCAGGGATCATTTACCTGCTGCTTTCCCTCCTGGGCTTAGGCATCATCGCCAAGGCGCTTGCACAGAATGAGCTGAACTGCAGAATCGACAGACAGGAGAACGGATTCGCAGCTGCTGCATAAATTCGAGCAGGCAGAGTAATAAAACAGATAATATATAAGTGACAGACTGATACAGGCAGTCACTTCTTCACAAATATCTCTCCAAAAGGGTGCCGCCCCGGCGGACCGGACAAGGATCCGGCCTGTCGAGGCGGCACTCTTTATTATGACTTGAGATGGCTTTTGATCTGGCTGATCCGGTGATTGAGATTGATTGAGATTGATTGATGCTGATTGAAATTGACTGATGTTGGCAGAGACTGGCTTTGAATTTGGCTTTGAATTTAGCATGATTTCGGCTGACCTGCTCGGCTGCTCGTTCGTATAAAAAAGTATCAGGGCATAAAAAATACCCAAGTGAGAAGATAACAGTAATTCCATAAGAGAGAGAGGGAAAAGATCATGACGATGCATATGATGACTGTAGTATTTATTTTTGCGCTTTCACTGATAGGTAAGTATTTCATTTTTGAAAAGATGGGAATGCCGGGATGGAAAAGTCTGATCCCGATCTACAGCGATTATCTGCTTTTCAGGGAGTTGATAGGATCAGGATACTTCTGGGGATACATCGCTTCTGCTTTGCTGGCCGGCTCCTGCAGCGCGCTTGTAACGATAGGTATGGTCTCCGGTGTTATGGAGTTCCTGTTTATTATCACGGCAGTAGCAGCCTGCACGGTCACGATCGCGATCCAGATAAAGCTGGCGCACAGCCTGTCAAAGAGCTTCGGACACGGAATCGGCTATACATTCGGGCTGATATTCATCGAGCCGATCATGCTGATGATTCTCGGACTCGGGAATAACCGATATGCGAGAGCGGCGGCATGATGATAAAGAATAATTGACTAAAATCACGAGTGTTGCGCGATGAAGAATAAAAAAAATGAGAACAAAGAAGGAGAGCCGTGGTCAGCTCTCCTTCTTTATTGTATAATGATGACAGACTCTGCAGGGGAGTTCAAGCTGAAGCGAAAGGACCGGAATACGGATAAAAAGCATAGGCAGACTTGCGAAAATAAATTCTTCAGGGTATATTGGAATAATCATTGGCCCCTGCAGCTGGCCGCTCGTATAAAATAATGTATCGATGATAAGCGTATTGAACAGCGCGGAGGGCACCTTCCTTTGGAAGCGTTGAATTTCGCGCGTGACCTGTTTGAGAATATCGATAGTAACTTGTGTGAGAGAATTGTAAGAAGCAGACGGAGGTTTTCAAATGCTGGATAATTTCAAGGATATGGAACTTGGCGATGAGATGGTTTCTGGTGTGACAGGCGGTGCAATGGCCAATGTCGCTACGCTGCGGTATACAGATGAAATCTACGCAGATGCCGGAATCAGCGTATCCCGGAAGGGCGGAAACAAGTACGAATACGTCTATCAGGGAAAGCGTATTACGCTCAAGAAGGCGAATTCGATCATGTCTGATCTCGGATTCGAGGTGAAGTCCGAGAATGGAAAAGTCAATTACTACTACAAGGGAACGTATATGATGTCTCAGGAGTGATCTGAAGAATCACCGGAGAGATGTGTACGGATACACAGGTGCTCGAATGTTCGGGCATGCAGCAGGGATCCGAAGGACCATTGGGGAGAAGCATATGACAGATATGCCGATGGTCGAACATGCGTGAGGGATTCAAAGGATCACCGGGGAGAAGCATACGACAGATATGCCGGTGGTCGAACACGCAGGAGGGATTCAGAGGATCACCGGGGAGAAGCATACGACAGATATGCCGGTGGTCGAACACACAGGAGGAATCTCAGGGATCACAACAGGGCATGCGTACGGTCAGCGAGATGAAAGATTCATACGGGTATAGAAAGAAAGGTCTGCCGCACTTAAGGGAGCGGCAGACCTTTCTTTTTCAGGAGAAGCGTTTCTCTTTGCGCATTTCTCTCATGATGAAAATTACAGGAACGGATGCCCTCTTAAAAGAACCTTTTACAGATACCTCTTTTACAGATGTGCAAAGAGCGATAAAAGGTACATGGAAGGACCCATGTAAATGTGCTATGATATTCATATGGGGAAATCGATGCCGATCAGTCACAGGAACGCATGCTGTCGACAAAAAGCTCCAGGTTAAAGAAGAGGAGATGCAAAGTATGAGTACGAACAGATATGAGGAAGCATATGAGAAAATAAAGCTTGCCCGTGAAGCTGTCGCTGCCGGAAACACAGCTCTTGCCCTTTCGTATATCGAAGAGGCGCTCGCCCTTGACCCGGGCAATCCGGATGCATGGATTGAAAAAATGCGTGCAGTGGGAGGCACCGCCGAGGATCCCGCATGCAGTGAAATCTATGCGGCAGGACAAAATGCCATACGCTGTGCAGGTGAGGACGAGGCTGAGATCGAGCGCCTGGTCTATGCACTCTATCTGGTCCGTGCGCAGAAACTCATGGGTATCGCAGAGGAGAAGCTTGCCGCTTTGAAAGCTAAGCAGGAGACATTCCGGGAAGCGGCGGCGGAAGAAGGAAATGAAGCAGAAGTATCCCCGGAATGTGTGTCCTCAGAAGAAACGCAGTCCGACGGGGGATCTTTGGACGAAATAAAAACACTCGATGCCCTCGCCTCGAAACATGCGCTCTCTCTGATCCTCGCGATTCCGGATGAGAAAATGAAAGCTTACCCGGAGCTTGTATCCGTTGTAGGGGGCTGTGTGTCAGAGTATGAGAAGGTCTCGGAAATGCTTACTGCATGTCTTGATACCCGCGGATTTGAGCTTACCGACCGTGCGAAGGAGACCAGAGCCCGTGTGCTCGCAAAGATGAGAGCGAAGATGATTTGAGCTCTGACGCAGAATTCTTGTGATTTTAATCTCTGACGCAGAATTCTCGTGATTTCAATCGTGAGATGAATGCGCAAAGTGAAACTTTTCACTGACGCGGAAGTGTCGACACAGGAACGTCTGTAAAGAAAGATAAGAAAAGGGCTGCCGCATCCTGATATGCCCGTTTTCAGACTGACAAGCGTAAAGAACAAGAAGCTTGCAGTCTGAGAACGCCATATCATAGGATGCGGCAGCCCTTTCATTATGTCTGTTCATATATTAATTCAGAATTATCCAGAATTCCATGATGAACGACCTATTGTATTAATTCAGCATTCCATGCCGAACGGCCATTATGTTAATTCAGAATTTCATGATGAACGACTATTATATTAATTCAGAATTTCATGATGCACGACCATCGTATCCCGGTCGATCGGTGCGAACACATACCCACGCGCCTGGTATCCCTCGATGATTCCCGGAAGCGCTTCGAGCGTTGCCTCCTTCAGAGGACCGTCATGGCAGAGCATAATGATATTTTCCGCGCTGCAGTCCAGAGCGATTGCTACCTCTTCCTCGGCACTGAGCATCTCGCCGTCACCGCACTCGCCGTTCCAGTCATAATACTGGTAACCGCGCGCCTGCACTTCCTCGGCCAGCTTCGCCATGATGCCTTCCGAGTAACGCCGGGATCTCGTATTGGACGATCCGCCCGGGAAACGGATAAAGCAGGGGACGTAGCCAATCTGGTCATGGACGACATTTGCGATCTCCTGCAGGTCGAAGAAGTAATCCTCCTCAGATTTATAGATCTCGAACGAATGACTGGACGTATGCATCCCGATCGTATGTCCGCGCTGATAGGCTTCCGCGATCAGGTAGGAATACTCCGGGGACTGGTTCGTGACAAAGAAGGTCGCCTTTACGCCATACTGATCAAGCACATCCAGGAACTGTTCCGTCAGGTAGGACGGACCGTCGTCGAACGTCAGGTAAACCGTCTTTGTCCCGTTGCTCTCCATATTCCAGTCTGTGACGTATGGACTCACCGCGTTGACGGAACGCGGATCCGCCAGGACCTCATCGGAAAGACCGGCAGGATTGTTCGGGTCGTAGCCGAGATCCGTTGTGCTCTCCGGCTGTGCTGAAGTTTCCCCGGCAGGATCTGCAGCGGTATCTGCTGCCCCGGCCGCCGTTCCGCTTGTGCCTGCTGCATTTGTGCTGTCCGTCTGAGCGGTGACAGCTGCGGTTTCGGTTCCCTTTGTGGTATTTTGCTGCGCGCTGTCCTTTTTCTTACCGAAAATCTTAGTGAGGAGCACGATTGCCAGAATAATTATGATGACCAGAAGCCCGATCGAAATCAGTCGGGTGATCTTTTCTCTGCGCTCTTCCTCCGCCCTCTTTGCGGCGGCTCTGCGGCGGGCGCGGGCTGCAGATTCATTTGCGGCCTGAGAAGTGTCCTCGTCGTTCAGCAAAAAATCCATGTCATCCGAATCAAACTGCCGACTGTTGGAAGCCGCCTTCCTTTTTGCGCTCTTCGTCGTATCCCGGGAAGTATGCTTCCCGGTCTTTTGAACGTCCCCTGAAACAGTCTTTCCGGTCTTTTGAGCGGTCCCCGAAACGGTCTTTTTGGCTTCCGGGGTGCCTTCCGGAGCCTTCTTTTTGGCAGGTTTTTTGCCGGTCGAAGCCTTCTTTTTCGTTCCCTGCGCGGGAGCCGCAGTCTTTCCGGCTGACTTTCCTTCATTCCCTCCGGAAGCCTTTTTCACGGCGTCCATGAGCTTTTTCTCTGATGCCTTGGCATCGGAGGAGAGAGCCTTTGGGTTTTCATTTTCCTGATCTGCACCGGAATAATCATTCCGCGGTATATCGTCCATGATGCAGTCCCCCTTCTAAAAAAACTTACACAGTGCTGTGTTGCTCTTTCAATTATACATGGAAAAGTACAAATCGCAAAGTGTCAGGGTGATTTAGTCGGACATCTCTTCCCATTTCTTCTTATGGAAAGGATCCCTGTGGCCTGTGATTATTCATGATCCCGCACTGCGGCGGATCAGCGCAAGCACCTGCGGCAGCGCCTGCTCTTTCGGAACGCCGGCCAGCCGCAGCCTGTGCCCGTAGTCGAGCGCCTCCTTAAAAAGAGGACCGGGCGCGATTCCGGCTGCCACCAGATCTCTGCCCTGCACATAGGGGCGGGACATGAGATCGTTGTAGACGGCGAGCATTTCGCGGAGGACATCCTCCTCCGGATAATCACGGCAGGTGAGGTTTCTGCCGAGATAGTCCGCCTTTGCGAGCAGCAGCAGATCTTCCGGGCAGACGGACCGGTCAAAGAGCTTCATAAAGGATTTTCTGCCGGAATTCTGGGCCGCCAGGATATTCGGCTTCATATGGAGCTCCGTCATGTTCAGGACGTATTTGGCAAGAGCGGTCTCCGAAGTCAGCCGGGAAATGAACTTTGAAACGACCGGGAGACCTTCTTTTTCGTGTTCATAGGAATGGATCTTTCCGTCGATCACTTCGGTCGTCACGGGCTTCCCGAAGTCATGGACCAGAGCAGCATACATGAAATAGCGGGGCTCTTTGGCCGCCGACCTGAGACCTGCGGCCTCATTGAGGACGAGCATGGTATGGTTCCAGACATCCCCCTCCGGATGATGCGAGGGAGGCTGGGGAACGGCGATGAGGTCTTTCATTTCCGGGAACCATGTATGGAGCTGCTCCATCCTGCGGAGCTCCTCGAAAAAGACGGACGGGCATTCGGCCTTCATGAGTGCTTTGTCCAGCTCGCCTGTAATACGCTCCATCGAGAGCGCGGAGAGGTCCATCGTCTTACTGAGGGCGATGGTCTCGTCAGCGATGCGGAAGCCGAATCGTGCTGCGAACTGTGCGGCACGAAGGACCCGAAGCGGATCCTCCACGAATGTCTCTGCATTGACATGGCGGATGACGCCCTCCGCAAGGTCTTTCCTCCCGCCGAAGAAATCCAGGATCTCACCGGTCAGGACGTCCTCCATCAGCGCATTCATTGTGAAATCGCGGCGGAGTGCGGCCTTCTCCGGGCCGAGGAACGGATCTGTCACGATTTCGAAATCCTTGTGTCCGCGGCCGGTGGCATTTTCCATGCGGGGCATTGCGATGTCGACTTCATAGTGCCTGAGCCCGAAGATCCCGAAGCTTGCGCCCATGACTGTGACCTCGCCGAGACCGGAGAGGATCTCCTTCAGCCTGTCAGCGGGAACGCCGTGAATTTCTATGTCTATATCTTTGTTCTCTATGCCGAGCAGGTGATCGCGGACGAGCCCGCCCACATAGAAAGTGCGGCCGCCGCTCTGTGCGACCTGTCCGGCAATTTTGATCGCCATCTGTTCGTTTTTATCCTGCATAGTTATTGTTACCTCGATGTATCTGTGAGCCTGCCTGCTTAGACGGTTTTTAGCTTATCTTCAGCATCTCCCCGAACAGATACTCAATATTGTAGTCCGAATGCTCGACCTCTTTCGAGCAGATCTTTGCATTCCGGATCCGGTCATTCAGATCGAAACGCGCCCCGTTCCGCATGAATCGGGCTGCGTCCAGATCACGTATTACCAGCATGCCAAACACCGCGAATCTGGCCTTGTCAATGATGCTGCCGTCGTAAGCGGCGAGAGGAAAGTAGCGGAACACGAAGTACACGAGCAGGTGCTCGTAGGCCGGGATTCGGCAGTCCGGGGAAGAAAGCCATGCTGAAAGAATGCTCTCATAGGAATCTTCGGAAATGAACACCTTGTCAAGCTCGGAAATCTCCTGTATCCATCGGTCAGTAAGGATCTCCATGCCGGAAAGAATGTCCATACGTTTTTTCAAATAATCGAATCTGCCGCGGCGCACTGCATCCAAAAGCTCCGAATCCTCCGGGAATGGGAGAATTTCTTCCGCATCCAGACAGGGACCGGAGCCTTCTGCCGCAGCATCCCTCGCCTCCGGTGTGATTTCCGGATGCTCCGAGCCGGTGTACAGACGGACCAGCTCCGGAAGGCGGATTCGCAGAAGATCGGGATCGGAATCCGCCAGATCGAGTGCGCGTTGCGCTTCCGTGCAGAGGGCGAGAAAATGGCCGATCCGGTCTGCGAGATCGATCCGGCGATTCTCCAGAATGCGGATCGAAGCACTGCGTATGAGAGAAATTGTCCGGAAGATTTCTTCGTCCGGGTCATTTTCGGGAGAATATGCATCAGCCTCGGGTCCATCCGAAGGCATCCATCCTCCGGCTTCTGTCTCCACGAACCCGATCGGCACATCCGACAGGAACATCAGCCGTCCGGCCTCTTCACAGGAGATCGTCAGGCTCTTCTCGACCGCACCGTCGAATTCAAAGGAATACCTCGGATACTCCGAACAGATCTGACAGAGGGCCTGCGGACCCAGATTCAGAACGATATCACAGAGGTTTTTGCTGTTCAGGAATGGACACCGGCCGTCGATCTTCAGACGGTACATCGTCGAACCGCCGTCATCTCCGAAGAGACTGTCGTCGCCTGGAGCATCCGGTGAGACCTTACGGGCTGCAGACATGCATCCTCGCAGACGGTCTCCGAAAGGCCCGGGAACAGATTTATAATACTCGAATGTGTCATCGTCTATATCCAGTTCCCAGCCGATGCAGCAGCAGTCTTTGCAGCTGTCTCCGATACAGAGAAAATGGTCGTAAAAATCAGGTGTGCGAAGTAACAAGGGAACCTCCTTGGCAAGAGTAAAGTCTCCGGCGGATTGCAGCCGGTCCGGGTTCTGCAAAGCAATTTTCTCATATTCTGACGGAAACGGCAATCTACGGAAAATATAATATGTAACGCCTGATCAAAAGAACGTTCACAAAATGTTCACAAATTTTATTAGCACTCACTCTTGACGAGTGCCAATAACGGTGTTATATTGTGTCTAGAACAAAGGAGACGGGATAAAAAGAGCCGGATCCTGAGTTCCAAATAAGCACACAATACCATTGATATATAGGAGGTAATAATTATGTTGATGCCCAGTATTTTCAGAACAAACGTATTTGATGATTTCTTTGAGGATCCGTTCAAGGACTTTGGAAGACGCGCAGTCGGCCGTCCGGTCAATGATCTGATGAAGACAGATATTAAGGAAAATGAGGATGGCTACGAAGTCTCGATCGCTATGCCGGGTGTTAAGAAGGAAGACATTCAGGCAGAGCTCAAGGAAGGATACCTGACAGTGACCGCTACCACGAAGCAGGACAAGGACGAGAAGGATGATAAGGGCAGATACATCCGCCGCGAGCGTTTCTACGGCACAGCGAAGAGAAGCTTCTATGTAGGCGAGGATGTAAAGCAGGAGGATATCAAGGCGAAGTACACAGACGGCGTTCTGGTTCTTGATGTACCGAAGGTCCAGCCGAAGGTAGAAGAGGAGGAAGCTCCGAAGTACATTGATATTCTCGGATGAAAAGATGTGATAGCGGACCCCGCCGCGGAAGAAGCGGGCAGGGGTAAAGTGGAAAAGTAACTGCGGATGCAGCTTTTGGATCCACATATATATAGGGGGCTGCGCGAGCAGCCCCCATTTTTTAATCTCTGACGCAGAATTCTCGTGATTTCAATCGTGAGATGAATGCGCCGTCAGAGATTAAAGCCTCCGGCGGATCGCAGCCGCGCAATTAGGAAGGTGCTTCGCACCTCGCGCGGCGCGGCAAGAACGCCGAGGCGTTCTTGATGAAAATAAGCAGGAATCCTCGGTAATTCAATTGCCGAGTAGTCCACAATAAGAAAAATAAACTACGAGGGGTGATGCGAAATGAGCGCAAAGAGAGATTATTATGAAGTCCTTGGCGTCCCGAAGACCGCTGACGACTCCCGGATCAAGCGCGCGTATCGAAAACTCGCAAAAAAGTATCATCCGGACGTCAACGCAAATAACAAGGCAGCTGAGGAGAAATTTAAAGAGGTTCAGGAAGCGTATGAGGTCCTGAGCGATAAAGAAAAAAGAAAGGTCTATGACAAGTTCGGCTTTGCCGGGCTCGACCCGTCGATGGCCTGGAGCTCTCAGAATGCAGGTGCAGGACAGCGCACAGGTACCGGCGGCTGGTCTCCTTTCGGGGACGGCGGCTTTTGGAGGGAATACAATGATGGCGAAACGCACCGGTATGAGTATACCGGAAGCGGCGGAAGCCGGACCGGGCCGTATGGTACTTCGGGAGATGGACCGTGGTCCGGGATGCATGGATTTACCGGAGATGGAAACGGTTATCAGGAATTTCATTTTGAGGGAGGAGACCTCGATGATATTCTGGAGCAGGTGTTCAGGGACAGAGCCGGTGGAAATTACAGATCAGGTCATACAGGTCCGGGCGGCAGCTACAGCGGTTTTGGCCGGGGAAGTGCAGGAACCGGCGGATTCACATCAAAACGCGCGGATACGGAGCCTGCAGCGGAAATCACGATTTCGCTCGAGGAGGCATTTTCCGGCTGTGACCGTCTCATTCGGATGCAGAATCCGGATGGCAGCGAGACGCAGCTCAACATGCATATTCCAGCGGGAATCGAGGAGGGCAAAAAAGTCCGTCTGGCGGGCAAGGGACCACAGGGGAGCGATGTTTTCATTTTGGTCCATGTGGCGGAAAAGAAAGGCTTCGAGCGAAAGGGATCTGATCTCTATACGACTGTGCGGATCCCGTATGCGACTGCGGTCCTTGGCGGAACAGCGGTCGTACGGACTTTGCAGGGCTCTGTGAACTGCAAAATTAAAGAATATACTCAGGCCGGCTCGAAGATCCGTCTGCGCGGGAAAGGAATGCCCAATATGCGGAAACCGGAAGTGAGAGGGGATCTGTTCGTCACGGTGGAGATCGAGGTTCCGAAGTATCTGACACCGGAGGCGAAGGAGAAGCTTCGGGAGTTTGAGAAGATGATCTGAGACACAGCTGGAGAGGTTCTGCCCTCGGTGCAGAAAAAGTGAGAGGCTTAGTCTTCTGATGCAGAAAAGTAAGAGGATCTCCTGCCTGATACGGAAAAAAGAGAGGGGCTTTCCCACCTGATATAGAAAAGTCAGGGACAATCTCCCGCCGGCTGCAGATAAAATGAAGAGAAGATATGTCTAAATAGTATGTATCGGGAAAATGTGCTTGGAAAATTATATTTTATGATGTACACTTTATGTCGCTTCACAACGGATCAAAGAAGTCCGTATGAAGAGAGGAATATCCATGGACCGGAGAGGTCCGTATGAAGAAGGAAATATCCACGGACCGGAGAGGTCCGTACGATGAAAGGAATATTCATGGACATAAAAGTACTTGAACTTATAGACGGCGCAAAACAGGCGGAAGGCCTGACGGTCGTGATCGACGTGTTCCGCGCATTTTCTCTTGAAGCATATCTCATAAGCCAGGGGGCGGAGCGGATCTACCCGATCGGTGAGATGGAGGAGGCCTTCGAAATGAAGCGCTCGCATCCGGACTGGCTGCTTTTCGGCGAGCGGGGCGGCGCAATGGTCGAGGGCTGCGATTTCGGCAATTCTCCAAGCAGTGTCGCAGGTATGGACTTTACCGGAAAAACAATTATTCATTCAACGAGCGCAGGTACCCAGGGAATCGTGAATGCGGCAGGAGCCGATGAGATCATCACGGGAAGCCTTGTCAACGCTGCTGCGGTCGCGAATTATATCCGCAGCAAAAATCCGGAAGTGGTAAGCCTCTGCGCCATGGGAAACTCCGGCGTACGGCGGGCGAACGAGGATATTCTCTGTGCAGAGTACATAAAAAGTCTGGTCCTTGAGCAGACGATTGCGGAGACGCTCTACGAGGACGATTATCTGGAGGTGTTCCACCGTACGGGAAATGAAGAGCCGTCGACCCTCACCATCCATGCACTTGCCGATGAGCTGAAGGCGAACGGGGGAGAGCATTTCTTCGATCACGAGAGGCAGCATATCTATCCGAAGGCCGATTTTGTGATGTCGACGAGATGCGACGCGCTGGATCTTGTCATAGGTGTGACGAAGGATGCGGAAGGCAGGCTTGTGGCGGAGCAGATCAAATATTGATTTCATTCGTGTGACGAGGTGCGGTTAACGCACCTCGCCTTTTTTATTCTTCATTGCGTAATACTCGTGTCTTCAGACATGAGATACGCACGCAAAGTGAAACTCGCCTTCATCGTGAGTACAATCTCGCGATGAAGAATAAAAGCCTCATCTGCTCAATGCTCCACTGGAGCATTGTTACGCATGCTTAGACACGGCGAATCGCAGCCGCGCAAATTCGATATGAGGTACCCGTTCAGAGGGAGTATGTGTTTTCATTTGCCGTGTCATTCACAGGAGCGTGTTCCTCTTTGGATCCCTGCATCTGCCGGATCTGATATTCCCGTATGAATCTTGCGAAAAAATCCTCTTCAGATACAATTTCATGAGCGGGCAGCAGGCTGCTGCGTCTTACTTTCAGAAGCAGTTCCGTCTTATCATATTTATCGGATATCATAAATAAACTGCTCCTGATCGCGGCCTCCGAAAAAATCATACAGTCCTTCAGGAGGGCTTTGTCCGGGGAGAACGCATTTTCAAGGACAGGATCCTCCCTGATCAATTTTTTGCAGGTCTCCGAATCCAGAATGATCGGAGAAGAATTCAGCGACAGAATTCCGCGGAGCACAGCAGCCTGAGCCGCATCCTTTAAGTTCTGCCGCTCTCTGAAGACCGCCATTTTCTGGAAGAGCGGGACGTGCGTCTGGTTATAGGAGAGCGTCATCATTCCCATCGTCATATAGTATCTGATATCGGTGGCAACTTCCAGATAGCTGAACATCAAAGCCATGAAACGCCGCCCGTCTTCATTGGATATAAAGCTGTAGGCGATATCGCTTTGCTCAAAACGGTACAGATCACCGGTGAGTACATAGGGCTCGAGGGAGTTTCCGTAAAATCCCTTATCGGATTTCGTCTGTCTGAAGGTGAGACGCGTCCTTCCGCTGTCTATCCTGATCGACATCGTCGCTTCTTTTATAGGCATCTCGTCCACAGGGCGAATATCGTCATCCGCATGATTAGGAAGGAAATAATAACAGTAATAATCTCCTTCATAAAATTTATTGGTGATCGGCTGCCGGTCTCGCTGCCCTTTATTTTTCCACCTGATCAGGCTGCCGACGGATACGTTGGATGACGGATCCGACGGATGCTCGCAGATCTCCCAAATGGGAATGTTGAACAGCTGCGCGAGGGCCGTCAGTACATCCAGGCGGACCTCGCGGTCGTCGTCCTGAACGAACATTTTTCCAATCAGCGCGGCGGAGACATAGATACCGAATTGCTGCTCAAGTGTCCTCGCGATCGCAGCGTAGTTCAATTCGATGCCGCCCAATTGGTCCTCAAAGGACTTTTTCCATTCTATAAGTCTCTTCTTGACGAGGCGGGTATAGGAGTAGTTCGGATCGTGGATATCCTGTATGACAGAACTGTTCTTTCTTTTGCCGCTCATTTTGATTCCTTCCATAAAAAACGTGACCGGAAAAGCAGACACTCGCAATCGGATTCGCTGCCTGGATCGGTTCGTTAATGAAAACGTTATAGCCGGTGTCCTCTCAGGCACAAAATGGAGGACTCTCATATCTTTATACAGAATCTTATCAGTGGGGAGCGCTCATTTCAATACATGCCTTCAAAAATGAATGGTTATACATTCATAAATAGAATATTGGAAAATATATAATCGTTATATACAGCGGCAATACATCTGTTTTTGAATCATAGCGTATATGGTATCATGCATTTATCAGAAATATCAAAGGGAGCTGTCGATATAAAAGGCAGATTTGAACATACATTTGCAGAGGGGTTATTTTACAGTAACATAGAACGGTATATAGTAGTGTAGAAATATACTATTATATACCATTTATTATTTACATGGGTGAACATTTGTGCTATTATATATGTGTAAATGTGTACTTTGAAAGTAAGGCGGTTTCTGTGTATGTACAAGAGCAGTGATTTTACCAAGCCGGTTTATAA
>OMVU01000010.1 GCA_900314565.1 uncultured Eubacteriales bacterium | reverse complement strand
CACCATTCCCGCTGCAAAGAGACTTGTGATGATGGCGAAGACAGAATTGGACGGAATATCATTTGTAACAAAGATCTTCACGATATACACGTAAATGATAGCCATAGCCAGGATCAGCATGGGTTCCAGCACATACAGCACACAGGCTTTGGAAAACCTGCCGACCCCGCCCTTCTTCCCGGACAGCACAAGGAGCATCGCGGGAACGTAGATACCGCCCGCAAGGAAGATTTCCACTCTTTCGATAAAGCTGTGGGTATGAAAAATCAGGATGTCGAAGATAAAAATGATCATGGCAAGGCCTGCGGCAAACAGACCGTATACCACACTGGTCCGTAAAAGGCCGAAGAATGTCTTCAGACAGTAGGCTTCAAAGGGATCTTTCAGGCGGCGGTACATGTGATACAGGGAAGCCAGACCCAGGCAGGCAAAATAAGATATATAAAGATCCCGGAATACTTCCCTGGCTTTCACGATATCCATCCCCGGAAAGAATTCTCCTTCGAACCAGAACAGATACGTCAAAAGCGCAGCAACAGGAATTGCGATCATATAGCCTGCAATCCGGATGGTTCGCTTATATTTAAAATATTCTTCCAGAAAGAGGGTCTGCGCGGAAAAGGCAGCAAGAAACAATATGCTTCTTTCGCACCATTCTGTGTCAAAGTTACAATCGACAATTACAGCACCGATCGCGGCTATGATCACGATACAGCCCAGAGTCAGGGGATACTCCCGGAAGACCCGGCCGAGCTTTACAGCTTTGCTCTTCAGTCTCATTGCAAATGATATTTTTTTCCCGCTGTTATTCATTTCATCCATTTCTGTCGGTACTCTCCTACATCGAAGCGCAGGCTTTCCTGCCTGCAAGTCCGCCGGAAGGTTCTCCTCGAAATTACCGGTGTGCCATTCCCTTATTGATGGGAACAGCCCGCTCGATCATCGCTCTTTCTATCTCCTCCGAACTCCAGCCTGCCCGTTCCATTCCCGTAGGACAGTTCGGATTGGTGAGCGGGCAGTTGCTGCGGCAGCCACCGCAAAAGCCGGTATTCTGTTTCTGTTCTTCCGAATGATTGTTATTACTGATTTCTATATTCATAATTTTCCCCTTCTTCCAGATCATATCAAGAACGCCTCGGCGTTCTTGCCGCGCCGCGCGAGGTGCGAAGCACCTTCCTAATTGCGCGGCTGCGATCCGCCGTGCTTAAGCATGCGTAACAATGCTCCAGTGGAGCATTGTGTAGCTGAGGCGTTTATCTCAGTGGGGGATTGAAACCCGCCACTGAGACAAGCAGGATATTGACCTATCCCCCGCTTATAGAAAGCGGGGGTCTTCCCCACTGAGATAAACCTGAACTACTCCGACAGCACCCAAAAATCCCCCTGTCTTATATTTCAGGCCCACATTGCCGGTCTCAGCCGTTTTTCCCCAGGCAATATCAGTTGCAATACGTTCACTTCCACAGAAAGGGCACTTCATTTGCATCACCTCCAAAAAAATCTCACGCGCATTCGAAACCGATTTCCAGCATGTTGCTGTGCTTTACAAAATCCATCTAAATCATACTATACGGCACTTTCTGTCTTTGATAAAGCACAATAAAAAAGAGGACAGATATCCGTCCTCTCTCACTGACATACATGATAAAAAGGCGCTTACCTGTTTCCTGCCCGCCTGTACATTCCACAGCAGTTCATCGCCTTATCGGACAAATGGAGCCCGAAATTCCGCATTAATCTCACGGATTTCCTTCTCCCCATCTATATACGGCTGGTAAATGGTCTCGATCCGCCCGCCGCCGCGGTTGTCGCAGCCGGAACAAAACTCACATTCCGTGCCGCAGGAATCCCATAGGGCCCTCCGAACGATGCGCTCTCTCTCCTCCCGTGTAGTATCCTTGATCAGGAGCGATTTCATTTTATCCATCTTATCCCCTCCATCATAACAGTTCTTTTTTACGATCATAGTTTTATTCCCGGAGCAGATACAGTTCATTCAGCCGGAATTCTGCCTGCTGATTACATCGATGATACATCTCGGTTCCAATTCCCGATATTCCCTATATACTTTATATGAATTATAGCATAGGAGCTCAGCATGTCAAGTCAAGCCAACAGTATGATACCATTTCGAAACGAATCCGATACCGAATGCGTATAAAAATACCAATACAGTTAACGTTTTTCAGCATAGCTGCCCCTGATTACACCATGAGAATTCTGCGTCAGAGATCAATTTTTCTCAGGAATTCTTCCGCTTTTCGTAACGTCTCCCTGTCGGAATCAAATGTCAAATCTTCCATTGCTTCCGGAAAGGGAAGCCATTTGATTTCTTTAACTTCTTCCTCCTGCGCTGTCACATCCATACTGTCTGTTCCCGCCAGAAAGAAAATCACGGTTTTTATGCAGCCTTCATAAGGGCTGTACTCTATACTTTCCCGGAATCCGTTTATGAACTTCACTGACAGACCCGTCTCCTCCAGAATTTCCCGTTCAGCCGTCTGATGTTCAGTTTCATTCTTCTCTACATGTCCTTTACAGATGGAGCAGTGTCCTTTCTTCATCAGCTCGATTAGATAAAGCCGGACCCCGTCAGCTTCAGTAAATATTACTGCGCCGCAACTCTTTTCATATATCATTGTTTTCAATCCTTTCATCAAATTAGCACGGGATACTCGTGACTTTTAGTCATGAGTAAGTTGACACCTGCAGTATATAATCAGAAACACCTCGGTGATTATACTTATCTGTATTTTTCACGAAAAAAAGCTGCTCCGGTTATGTGTAATTGATAAAGCCAAGTCCGATCAGGCAAATCATCACCCCGACAATCTTATTCCATGACAAAGACTCGTGGTAAAGTACATAGCCAACGAGCAGGAGTGCTGCGGCAAGAAATGCACTCTGAACGATAAATCCCGTGCTTACCTGCCAGCCTGACTTATACGCATAAATCCAACCGACCTCCAGACCGACAATCACAATACCGAGAACAAACGGAGCCCAGTTCAGTTTTCCGTATTCTCTGATAAGATTCCCGGCAGATCCAAGTACGAAATATAAGACCAGACTTGCCAATGCCCCGACCAGATAGGTGACCGACAGTGAAGCGAACGGATTCATGTCGCTCGGAACGGATTTGGTGCAGATCTGATACATCGTATTTGACAGCACAACCAGAACAATCGGCCAAACATAATAGAACATGATCACTCCTCCTGACACGATATTCATCTTCATACTATCACACCTCATTTCCTTAAGCCATAAAAAAGAGCCCACCACCCTTAGGTGATGAGCTCCTGTTTTCGACTCAGAAACTGAATTCCTGTCGGTGCCTTTATTCAGAAATCCATCGCCATCTTCGAAGCCTCTTCCTCATCCAGTTCCGTGACCTTTGTCTGCATAACTCTGTAGACCCGCTGGCACATATGAACACATAAGCATTCATATTGGGTACGGCAGGTATTTACTTCGCCCCCACCTGCTGTCTCTCCACCAGTTCGGCAAAGAATCCCTTCTTTTCCATCAGCTGTTCATACGTTCCATCCTCAACGATCTTTCCCTGATCGAGCACAAGGATCCTGTCACAGTGACGAATCGTGGAAAGCCTGTGCGCGATAACGATCCTCGTGCATCTCATTCTGTCCAACGCCTCTGATACCTGCTTCTGTGTAATATTATCGAGAGCGGATGTAGCCTCATCGAGCAGAAGAAGCTTCGGTTTCGGAGCGATTGCTCTGGCAATCATCAGCCTCTGCCGCTGCCCGCCGGATATTCCTCCTCCGCCGTCCTGCAGAACAGTATGCATTCCCATAGGCATCTCCCTGATGGAATCCGCTATGCCGGCCAGCTCAGCAGCCTTCCACGCATCATCCAAAGTCAGCGTAGGCGCCGAGATCGTAATATTCTCGAATATACTGCCGCCAAAAAGCGTGCCATCCTGCATGACCGTTCCGATCAGTCTTCTGACCGACCTCATATCCAGGTGCCTTGTATCTTTCCTGTCATAAAAGATCGCACCTTTGGTCGGCTTCTCAAATCCGAGAAGAAGACGCATAAGCGTGGACTTTCCGCATCCGGTACGGCCTACGACTGCAACATACTGTCTTGCCGGAATGGTAAGGCTCAGATCGTCTATGATCATCGGCCCTTCCGGTGAATAGCGGAAGGACAGGTGAGACAGTTCGATCGCTCCGGAAATGTTGGTCACAGTTTCTTTGTCATTCTGCTGCTCCGGGACTGCTTCCATGAGCGGCATGATGATATCCAGACTTGGCTTGATCGTCGCAACGGTAAGCGCTATGGCCGCCAAAGCGGAAAATGCGCTGGATATATAGGCATACGCAGAATTAAAGGCGTAGTAATCCGCCACGGAAACATGGTTCTTCACAGCCACATAATACATGAAGATCGTCCCGATGAGAGAAATTGCCGTGGTAATGACCGAATTCAGTTTGATGAACGCCGGCTTATTATAGGTAAGCGCCGCTTCCTGCGCATAAATTTCCGTCCATTTTGCAAAGACACGGTTCTCTGCGCCCGAAAGCCTGATCTTCTGGATCCCGCTTATCACAGAGAGCGTAAGTCCCTTCTCTTCCGCGGCAAGCTTCATTGCAGCCCTGTTGATGGAGACATGCATGACACTGGCTGTCATACTGATCAGGACAGTCGAGATCGTAACGATCAGTGACGGTACGACGAGACTTCTTGCGTACGTAAAAATCTGCGTCAGATAGACCAGCGAAAAAACACTTGTCACAGCGGTCGACAGTACAGTATTCACAAGCTGGGTGCACAGAGTATTCATATATTTCAGATACTCATTAAGCTCACCGGATGTGTATTTTTTGAAAAAGTCCGCCGGAAGCGACAGGACACGCATCATGGACGCTGCCTGCGTGTTGATATTCAGTTTGGTGTTGATTCTGGAAAGGAGAAGCTGCCTGACGATCGTCAGCATAATATTTCCGACCGTCGCGAACAGCATAAAACCGATCACGGCATAGAGCAGCTGATCATTGCCGTATCCGACTACATCGCCCATCAGAATACGGTTGAGCTTCGGCATCAGCATGCCCGTCAGCGTGATTGCGAGCGAGGCCAGTCCGAACGAAGCTAAATCCCACCCGTTCAGAGTGCCCGCCATATACCGAAGCAGGTCCTTCATGGTAAGCTTTCTTTCCGGAAGCGGTTTATAAAAGCAATATGCTTCATTGCCGAGCATAGCCTCGACTTTTGCCGTAACAGGAACCTTTTTCCCGGTATGCGGATCACTGAAGACATATCCTCCAAACGGACCCGGCATCACAGTAACGACAGACCCGTCGTCCCGGGTCGTTGTGATCATGACACCCATGGCATCCTTATGCCAGCCTTTTTCCAGGATCACTTCTCTGAACATGATTCCGGAGGAAGAAAGGAGGAAATTCAGCCTGTCTTCCAATGTTTTTATCTTCGGCGGTACGTCCTTTTCCTGAATATGAAAGTATTTCAGGAGCTGTGCGATCGCACCGCTTACGTCAGAATTTTCATCAAAGATACTGCCGATCTGACCGCCGGTGATCGAACGGGCTATATTCTCAAACGAATCTGAAAGGAGCTGCCGTTCTCTCTTTTTTCTATATTCTATCTGTTCATCGAACCAGCCCATAGGGCACCCCTCTGTTTATAATCAAAATAATCACAGACTAGTATTCTTTTACTGCATAACGGAGCATTACTCGTTTGTGACCAGACTTGTATAGGCTCCGCCAAGCGCATACAGTTCCTCATGTGTTCCGCGCTCAACAACGACACCCCTGTCCAGTACAATGATCTCATCACAGTCACGAATCGTGGACAGTCTGTGCGCTATTATGATGCAGGTAATTCCTCGGTCGCTGATCGACTTGACGACTTCATACTCTGTCTTGGCATCCAGCGCGGAAGTAGCTTCGTCCAGAATGCAGATCGTCGGATCCTGCGTAAGACCGTGTGCAATCTCCAGTCTCTGTCTCTGTCCGCCGGAGAAGTCCTTTCCTCCTTCAAGCATCCTGTGTCTGTAACCGTTGTCACGCTGTACGATATCATCGTGAATTCCGGCATCACGGGCTGCAAGGATCATTTCGAAATCTTCGATGGAATCATCCCACATCTTGATATTAGCGGAAACCGTATCGGCAAACAGCGTAATCTCCTGATTGACGATCGCTACCGAGCCGGTAAATACGTTCCTGTCTATTTCCGAAATCGGTATTCCATCGTAGAGGATCTCTCCGCTCCAGGCCTGGCACAGACCGCTGAGCAGCTTTGCAAGTGTGGATTTTCCGCATCCGGATCTGCCGACAAATGCCACCTTCTGCCCCGGCTTTACCGTCATGCTGAAATCCCGAATGAGCGGATCCCCCAATTTTGAATATCCAAATGTAACATTCCTGATCTCTATATTGCCCGAAAGCTTCTGATACTCTGCCTTTTTCTCCTTCGCCTCGAAAATCGGGTCTGTCGGGTAACTCATGACGTCCTCAATACGTTCCATCTGCGTCGTCATTTCCTGAATGGACTGTCCTGCTGAGATCAGTGAAGTCGCCGGAGCCATAAAGGAACTTAAGAACCCCTGAAAGGCCATGACCATACCGACCGAGAACTTTCCCCTGAGGACCAGACCGACGCCTATGCATAAGACTACGACATTGGCAATCTGTGAAATAAGTGTCGGCACCGAGCCCAGAAATGTATTGAGTTTGGCATATCGAACATCCTGCTTATTTACACTTGCCTGATATCCTGCCCACCTTCCGAAATACCCGTTCTCGGCACCGCTTGACTTAATTGTCTCGATCATATGGATGCCGGACGCCGTGGTCGATGAAAGTTTTGCTGAATCACGCAGCTGCACGCGGGATATGTTGATACGCCTGTTCGATATAACAGCGGAGACCCCCAAATTGATCAGGATCGCGCCTATCCCGATTGCTGTAAGCAGAACACTGTAGCGAAGCATTACGACGAGATAAAAGACCATCATGGCAGCATTCAGCAAAAGAGGCGCAAATGTATTCACAAGTGTCCCTGCTATCGATGCGTTTGTGGCCTGCCGGTCAGAAATATCCGCCGGGAGCCGCTGATCAAAAAACTGTATCGGGAGCCGCAGGACCTTCCACAGATAAGTGGAGCTCCCTATCGCGGCCAATTTTCCCTGTATACGGACGCTGTAGATCGCTGAGATCCATAATACTATGATATTGACCAGGGCAAATACACTCATGGCCGCAATGAACGGTACAAGCCAGTCGGGATTCTGCCCGGTCAGAAGACGGTCCAGGAAAATTCGGCTGAATACCGGACTCATAATGCCCATCAATGAGGAGATCGTGGTCGTCAAAATAACAAATGCCACCGCCGCAGACGTTCCCTTCAGCCGCTCTCTGGCATATGAGAAGGGGGATTTCCGTTTTCCGGATGGCTCAAATCCCTCATCTGGCTCTACTGTGATACAGATACCGGTAAAATTCTTATCAAATTCTTCCCATGGTACAGTGACCCGTCCTTTAGCCGGGTCATTGATGACCGCCTTCTTCCCCTTGAATCCGCACAGGACAACAAAATGGTTAAATCCCCAATGTATGATGCAGGGAAAAGGGCCTTCTTCCAGCAGCGCTTCCGGTTCCAGCCTCCAGGCGGAAGCTTTCATGCCATAGCTGCGCGCTGCCATAATGAGATTTTTTGCCGTCGAACCATCACGGGATACGCCGCAGTCAACACGGGCCTGTTCGAGCGGGATCCACTTATGATAATAATGCATGATCATCGTCAGCGAAGCAGCTCCGCATTCCAGCACTTCCAGCTGCATGACGACCGGCACTTTGACCACACCTTTTTCTACAGGCTGCCGTATTTTTTTCTTATTGCTCATAGCCGTCCTCCTGATCGAAATGCTTAAAAGCAGCGATTCCGCAGGCATCACCGTTCATGGAGATGCCGCATCTAAGAACCATATGCATTACACCCTCCGTCAGTTCAGAAGCAGAGACATGGGAGAAAGCCTCTCTGTGACAATAGTACCGCTGTATACTCCCTCATCAAGCTTTTCAGATACCGGAACCTGATAGACAATATCTCCGATCTTCAGATTCCCTGCAAGGATCCAGTAGATATTGGTGTCTTCCGATATGATCATCGGCTCAAGAGTTTCCGGAGCGAGCTCGTATTCCACTTTATCAATCTTGACAGTACGGTCCTTCACTGCACTTTCAAGAGCCTTCTCCGGCACGAGACATACTGTTCCTTCTCCATCAGCAATGACCGCTGCTTTCACAGCAGAATCAATATGTCCGAAAGTTCCCCATATGCAGGCTCCTGCAAGAAAGACTACGATCGTCGCCAATATGATCCAGATCCCGGGAGATGTCACCTGCAGATAATCGTTCAGCGATTCCGGGGACTCGATCTGCTCCAAATTTTTTTCGCGAAATAATTTATTCTTGTTTTCAGCCATGTGCTCCGCATTCCTCCACAGTAATTCTGATCGAACCGATACATTTCATTTTCATGTCCAATATTTTACTATAAAACAGTAAAACTTACCTTCTGTTCATTTAACGGTATTCAGTAATGCCTCGGCGTTCCTGAAGAAACAGGACAGTCATGAGACCGGGGTCATATCATACCTCTGCTGTTCGTAGTCGATCGTGATCCGGATCTTCCCCTCACCGAAATCATAAATATCAGTCACGCTGCGGCGACGGCTTTTATGAATGTGAAGATTCCTGTCCAGCCGCAGATATTCTTCAAAAACAGGATACTCGCTGCAGATCCCGCTCTCCCTCACGAACTCTTTGAGGACCTCATATCTTCTGGCGGCCGCCGGCCGTTCCCGGTCATATCCGAATCTGCGAAAGAAGTCCTCGAGCTTCCGATAAAAGTCAAATGCACTCTCCCAGTATCTCTCGAGATACGCCAGAGTATGGGTGAACTGTCCTGAATTATAATAATATTCCAGCACGTCACAGATCCGTCTCAGCAGATCCAGATCCTTGCAGGAAAGCCATTTCGTCGAGAGCACCTCATAGGGCGGTCTGCCGGAATACCGGATATCATACTCCTCAGCCATCTCATGCATCTCTGTTCCGCCAAGTACCTTGAGAAATCCGAGCTGCAGCTGATCCGCATGAAGCGTATAAACATCATTGAAAGACTTCTCAAAGCTTTCCAATCCTTCATACGGCAGGCCCGCGATCAGATCTACATGGAGATTGATATTCTGAGCACTCCGTAACCTTTCGATATTGGCGCAGAGCTTCTGCAGATCCATCGTCCGCCGGATGGCCGTAAGCGTCTTAGGATTCGTCGACTGAATTCCGATCTCGAGCTGCACCAGTCCGGGCCGGAGCGACTCAAGCAGCGCAAGCTCCTCCTCATTCAGAAGATCCGCACCGATTTCGAAATGAAAAGATGTCTTTCCGATATCGTGGTCGCGAAGATATCTCCAGATCATCATCGTCCTTTCATGGCTGCAGTTGAAAGTTCGGTCGATGAATTTGACCAGCGGGGCCTCGCGGTCGATAAAGAACTGAAGCTCCCTGAGGACCGTTTCCATCTTTCGAAAGCGTACACGTTTATCGATCGAACTTAGGCAGTACGTGCAGCTGAACGGACAGCCGCGGCTCGACTCGTAGTATATGATGCGGTTGTCGAACAGGGTCAGGTCGTCATAGAGGAACGGGATGGCATCGATGTCGGCATTCGTTTCCGGAATTGCAGGGTTCGTTCTGAGTACGTCGCCGTCGTGAAAGGCGGCGCCGGGGACATTTGTCCTGATCCATCGCAGGAAGGATTGCCGCCGGTATCCTTCGCTGAAGTGCTCTTCCCCACAGACCTGTTGTTCTGAGTAAAGATCAGTCGTCGAGCTCTTTCCCGAAGCAGCATTTTCAGGATCAGTTTCATCCGTTCCTGCTGCCTGTTCCTCTTTAAGCAAATAAAGTTTCTCCTGCTCTATAAGAGAATCCGGATCGGTTGCAGATACCGCCCGCTCCGTTATCATTCGGAATGGGCGCTCTCCCTCGCCGCAGATCACGAAATCACAGCTCGAAAGAAACCTCTCCGGCGAGTAAGACGCCTCGGGACCGCCTGCGAACAGTATGACGCTTTCCCGTTTCACCCGCCTGATATCCCGGATAAGATCCTGCACGAACTGCGTGTTCCAGATGTATGTCGAAAAACCGATGAGGTCGGCTTCCCGCTCGAGGATTCCTCCCAGAATGTCCTGGTAGCGGTCGTTGATCGTGTACTCCGCGATCTCGACCGCTTCAGGATGCCGGCAGCTGCCCCGCAGTGAATAGACGGCCGGGCACGAGTGTATATATTTTGCATTGATTGCTACAAGTAATATTCGCATATGGATTTTCTCTTCACATCAGGAATGTCTCGGCGTTCCTGCCGCACCGCGCAGGGTGCGAAGTATCTTTCCCTTTGCGCGTTACTTTTTATTCCTGATCCTCGAATTTATGAACTCAATATCTTTCTTTGTCTTTATGACGTCAACAAAATAAGCCAGCACCAGAACAATTCCCACATAGATGAACGCCATCCAGAAATTGCTCTTATAGAACCAGCCTGCGATAAAACCGAACAGCATCACTATCCCCGTTGCAGTTATATATTTTACCGCATAACATCCCAGAATCGGGAGAGAAGTATACTCATCCAGAAAATAGTTCACAAGCGCTATGATGAACGACAGACTAAACAGCCGGATCACAAGTCTTATCTCATCAGTCATTCCGACCCAAATGATCGATACTGAAAACACGCTGAGGATCATCAGCGCAGCCAGAATACATGTATCTCTAAAGATCCTTTTCATAGCGGTTTCCTCTTAAAAATCTTCTTTATATCCGGGAGATATTTCCGTGAAACGATCAGCTTTTCGCCATTATCCATGACCGCCTCGAGATGACTGTTCCTGATTTGTCTTATTTCCTTTAAGAAATCGGTATTCATAACCGATCGTGATCTCACAGAATTCATTTTCAAAGCAGGCCGTAAAGCCCGGCAGGAATTCTGACACTTTGTCATTCTCAGAAAGCAGACCGTCGCTTTTCATTTTCATGATTGCCAGCCCGGTAAATGCCTTTGTCATCGAGCCGATCTGATAGAGACCTTAAGCATTTCCGTAGATTTCTGTTTTATCTCCCCACACGACCGCAACACTCACCTCGTCACATTTCGTCCCTGCACAGAACTCAGCGATGGAATCCGAAATGACTGCTTCTCTGTCTGCAGAAAATGCGGTTACAAATCCATTCACAGATACTGATACTGTCAGTATCAGAAATAAAATAACGATGATCTTTCTCATAAACTATTCCTCCATGACCTGTTCTGATCATAGCGGAATACAGTGATCACTTCTATATGTGACTGCAGATGTTGCAAAAACGGATACACTTATTGCAATTTTTACTTGAGTTTTAACAGCGCCGGCGCATCCGGATGGCTTCCCGAATAGGAAAGAGCCAGTGAAACGCGCCCCACTCTGTGACTTCCGAAATCCAGACACAGATTCCGCCCTTCCCGAGCGACAGATGCGTGACGTCATGGAGCCTTATGGATTCTTTCTCGCTGCTGTAGCGTTCTTTTAGCATGAACGCACCCACCGGCTCAAAGATATGGTGGTGCAGCGAAGGTATGTATGCTGCTTATGTTACAGTAAATATACCATTCTTCCTTTGCGCTTTCGTTCAAAGACAGTAAACGGTCGTTATTTATACGTGAACTGTATTTCTGCAGGAAGGAGCAGGCGCACCTGGAACCAACCTCCGTCGATCTTCATCATGGCGCTTCCGCCGTATTTCTCTGTGATTGCGACCCGTATCATCTTTTGTACCTCCTGAAAGGATACATGGACCCGTACTTAGTTCTGTCCGAAAAATCCCTGTGCAAAAAATCGAATATTGCTGTAGTCTACCGCAAGGTTAATGTTCTGTCCGCTGTCAACTCCGGCGGTACTGATTCCGATGATCTCACCGTACATATTTAAAACGGCTCCGCCGGAGCTTCCGCTCGATATGGGGGCTGTGAACTGAATCATATCGACATCTTTAATTTTCCTGAAGCCGGATATGATTCCATCTGAAACAGAATTGAACAGTCCGAGAGGACTGCCGATCGCAACGACCCGCTGCCCTCTGACGAGTTTTTTTCTGCCGTCATAGACAGGCAAAGGGTTTAATTCTCTGTCGATCCGCAGTACAGCCAGATCCAGCTGCGGATTATATTTTATGACTTCGCTTGTAACGTATACTTTCTCATCGTCTTCAATTCTTACGGCAAAAATGACTCCGCGCTTAACAACATGGAAATTAGTCAAAATAAATCCTTTTTTGCCGATCATGATCCCTGATCCGGTTGCTGTCGGTTCTCCGTTCCCGTCAAGGACAGCGATCATCACGATAGAGGAGGCCAGCTGTGCCAGTTCTTCAAAAGTCTTTTCCTGCATGATAGTACCCTGCGAACGGCCGACCCTGTCTCTGTTGTTTGCTGCAGGAAAGCTGCCTTGTGCAGCCGGCCGACCGCTTCTTACTGCAGGAATCACGCGATTCCCGCTGTTGTTCATTGCTGTAGAACTGACCGCGCTTTTCTGGGGCGATTCTATTGCAGACTCTCTCTGCTGCTTAGGAAGATCGATTCTCTTGTCTCCCTGTTTTTTGGGAAACTCGTTCTTTTCGTTCTTTTTAATTTTGGCGAACTCGTTTCTCCGGTCTCCCGGATCTATATGTCTCCGCGAACTCTCTTCCTTATTTTCTTGAGTACATACCGTGTTCTTTCCGTGCTCCGGAAGCTCAGCTGTACCGAAACTTCCCAGAATAAGTTCACTTGACAGATTTCGGACCTTCTCATTCATCTCGATATCTGCCCGGTTATTGAATAATAAAACATCGAAGCCCAGCAAGGTAGCAAAATAAAAAAACAGGTATTCCTGAGGTTTTACGATATTGTCGGAAACGATTTTAACAGTCAGCCGTTCAGACCACTCCCTGATCACATCCCCCGGAAAAAGATCTGTCCAGTACCAAAGCTTGATCACAAAATTTCTGATTATTGATTCCGATAAGCCCGGGCGAACGATCTTATATTTTTCGATGGTTTCCCTTGTAGCTTTATCCAGTACACTCACAAAGTTTTTGTTTTCAGATCGTTTTCCCGTTATGATCGGCTTTCCCTGCTTCCATTCGGCATATGCCGAAACATAATATTCCGAGGCCTGCTTTTCTACGGAATTCGGCAGACCTTTTATCCGTAAATACCTGATCCGATTTGATTTTTCCGCCTCGATTAGCTTACCGTCGAGACTCTCAAAAACCTTCAGGAAATCCGGGCATTCACCGATCGCTCTTACAAAATACACATCTTTCCTGCCTTGGTTGAATCCCCCTCTGATATGAATGAACGTATCAAGCGACTGTATGCTAATTACATTATGACGAAAAGATATTTCACCGTTCAAAGAACCATCACCTCACAGAAAAGCCTGCATTACCATATCATGACCGTCTCTTCATTCTTCCAATGCATCCGGATACCTGATCGGATCACTGCTGTCTGCCCACATCTGCCGCATATGCTTGAGCGCTTCCTGATCTACAGGTACATTGTGAAACCAGGTTTCACGGTCTGCTTCGGTTATCTTGCGAATGATCTTGCAGGGATTGCCGGCTGCAACGCACCAGGCGGGAATATCCTTTGTCACCACGCTGCCTGCACCGATCACTGTGTTATCGCCGATGTGCACACCCGGCAGGATCACCGAATTGCCGCCGATCCATACGTTATGACCGATGGTCACACCGATACCGTATTCATAAGCTGTGTTTCTTGTGGCAGGATGCACAGGATGACCGGCTGTATAGATCGCTACATTGGGGGCCATCTGGCAATTATCTCCGATCACCACGGGAGCCACGTCGATGATGGTGCAGTTATAGTTCGCAAAGAAATTCTTTCCGACGTGAATGTGACTGCCGTAATCGCAGAAGAAAGGCGGGTTCACGAAAGCTCCGTCTGACGTACCGAACAGTTCTTTCACCACTGTGGATATGCCTTCAAAATCTGCCCGATCCATGAAATTCAGCTTCTGCAGGATTGCCCGGCACTTCTTCTGCTCTTCGAATACTGCGTCATCGGAAATATACAGGATCTGTCGGTCTCGTCGTTCTATATTGTTCATATGATTTTCTCCTTCATCTTTTTATCTTTCTTTTTCAACGCCTGTTATTTTAATGCTGTCGGCTTCCACATGACATCTGTAATATACGACCTGCACGCCTGCATTCGCAGCGCAGACCAGGGCGTGCCCGAACTCCGGCTGTATGTCATCGTTCGGTAAAACTCTGTGGATTCCGTTCATCTGTATGATAAACGCGATTTGGCAATGATATCCATTTTTCGCCGCGATGGTCAGCTCTTCCAAATGTTTCACGCCGCGCTGTGTCGGGGCATCCGGAAAAAGACCGATCCCCAGTACCGGATCCGCTGCCAGTGTACATCCCTTTACTTCCGTCAGGTATTTCTCTCCCCGGTCCTCCATATAAAAATCGAATCTGGAACCGCCGTATGTATATTCGGGTCTTACCACATCATACTTCATGCTCATGAGCTGCTGCTTCATCAGTTCATTCGGTGCGAGGCTGTCAATATTGACCCATTGCAGCCCGGGTTCATATACGGAGATCAGATCAAATGCTGTTTTCCGATGCGGATCCGAAACTTTCTGAAGTGTGACCCTCGCATATGGCACCAGCAGTTCCTTCAGGCGGCCGATATTTTTTGTGTGCACCTTCTCTGTTTTCCCATCGGTCAGGACTTCGGCGACAAAACGGTTTACCCGGCGAACGAATATGCCGGGTACCGTATTCTCATAATGGATCATCGATTTTGGTTCGATCATTGTCGTTCCTTTCCCGGCATTTCGATACGGATAAAAGAATGATCTCTTTCTTTTAAGCTGCCTATCTTTATTCTGCCCTATTATACCACAAACGAAACAAATACCTCCATCTGAAGGTGAACTGCTCTTCTATAATCGTATTTTCAGTGCCGGCTTTTTCATGCTGTCCCTCTTGCCGGCTCATACGTATATATAAGTGTTAACGGTGAAAAACCCGAAAAGAAAATGAAGAAAATGCCTTACGGGCAGTGTAATACGATTCCTGAGCAGACTAATGGCACATGAAGTGCGTCGCCGCCATCCGGAATCGTAAGAAATACAGAATAATCAGGAGGACAGAAAAATGCATGAGATGAGTCTT
Source organism: uncultured Eubacteriales bacterium (assembly GCA_900314565.1). Lineage (GTDB taxonomy): Bacteria > Bacillota > Clostridia > Lachnospirales > Lachnospiraceae > Chordicoccus. The sequence continues at coordinate 79,540 of OMVU01000010.1, read as the reverse complement.
GAAAACCTCGAAGCCGTCACAGGCGGAATAGTAGTCAGCAGAGCTAAAGAAATTTACAAGTACTTAAGCGATGAAGACAAAAAGAAGGTTGAAGAGATGGAAAAAGAGATGTTGGAAAAGATGAATAAATAATCCGACACGGGCAAAGGGATATTTTTTCAGCAGAGAATCGAACAATATGGGGCTGTCGCTTCAGGCGGTGCCCGCACTACATAAAGCATTCATCTATAAATGATGTCTGTTATATATAGTACGGACTCGCTTTAGTGCGACAGCCCCTATTATACTGCGCTGACAGCGTATAATGTTGATATGTTCCTTAATGGCAGGCGATCACAAACAACCATATGAATCGGATTAATCGATTCATCAAAAAATACCCCCGAATCAACGAATCCCCGGAATCAGCCGCAGCCGGTTCCGGGGATAGAAAGGAGGATCAGATGTCCGGCACTCAGCGCCTGGACAGCTTGCGGTAAATCACAGACAGGACAATACCCACCCCGGCCAGTCCCATTGCGATCAGGAAAGCCGGATGATAGTCACCCGTCGAGCGATATACCGTATTCATAATGGTAGGGCCGACATAACCGGCCAGCGCAAATCCGATGAACATAATGCCGTAGTTGACAGAATTATTCATCTGTCCGAACTGGTCTGCTGTAAAGCCCGGGAATACTCCCATAAAAGCGCCAAAGCACAGGCCCACCACTGAGATGCCGATATAAAACGTGGCAACACTGCCTGTCCCGGAGATATAAAGCAGCCCCAGACCGATCACTGCCAGGATCAGCATGGTGAACAGTGTGTTGATCCGACCGATCCGGTCGGAGATCCAGCCTGCCAGCACACGGCCTGCTGCGTTGAAAAGCGCCAGGATGGAGACCGCTGCCGTGGCAGCGCCCACCGACATGCCGATCATATTCTCCGCGATCGGGGATGCCTGAGAGATCGTCATCATACCGAATACTGCCCCGCAGGTAAGCATCAGGATCATCACATAGAATACGGGATCTGCCAGCATCTGTTTCCAGTTCTTTTCATTTGACGAGCCGGTTTTCCCGCCGACAGCGATCGGACTATAGCCCACAGGGACGAATCCGGCAGGACATTTTTCAATCAGAAATGATCCCAGACAGATAATCGCCAGGAAGGCAATTCCCAGGATGATGAAGGCCATTTTGACGCCTCTTCCGCTGATGAGCGCGTTTGCAACCGGCGGGATCAGCACGGAGCTGATACCGTAGGAGGCGGTGGCAATGCCGCCGATGAGTCCTCTTTTATCCGGGAAGAACTTCACTGAGTTGCTGATGGTACAGCCATAGACCAGACCAATGCCCAGACCGCAGAACAAACCATAGAAAATCACCAGCTGCCACAGCGCTGTGGCAAACCCGGAGAGGATCATGCCTGCGCCGAAAAGCAGTCCGCCGGAAAAGATGACCCATTTAGGGCCCAGCTTATCATTGATAAAACCGCCGGAAATCAGAGTGATCGGACCGACAGAGTTGGCTACGGTAAAGACTATGGCCAGATCGCCGGCGGTCAGTTCGCGTCCGAAGCTGCTCAGCCAGGCAGCCTCCGGCTTTGCAAAAACGCTCCATGCGTAGACCGAGCCGATGCAGAGGTTGATCAGGCAGCTGGCGATCAGAATCAGCCAGCGTTTCGAAGTAAGTTTTTTCTGTAAGCTCTGATCCATAGGATCACCCCTTCCCTTTCAGCAGCCTGAGGAGCCATTTCTGGAAAGCGTCCACACCGACGCCGACGTAAAAGACACCTGCTAACATTGCTACAGCAATCTGTACAGGCAGCGTGCCGAAGTCCTTTACCGCAAGCGGTCCCAGAATGGTCAGGCCGATCGCCCAGCCACAGAGCCAGGATGGGGTATAAATGATCTTTGGAAGCGTCTCACCGATGAGCACAGCCAGTCCGCCCATGACGAACAGTGTCAGATAGAGCTCCACATTGGGGTTCCACTGCAGTTTTTCCATAATGAAGACCGCAGTCATTGCCCAGAGATCCCCCAGCAGGAAACCGATGCTGATCCTAACTGCGTCTTTTGACTTGTTCCCGTTCGCCACATAAACGCCCGCACAGATCAGTGCAACTGCTCCGGTAGTGATGCCTGCCGCGCCGGAGAGCACCGCCCAGATGGGTGGCAGCAGGGCAATTCCCAGAGCCAGCGTCCATTTCAGCCGTCTTTTTTCCTTCGCGTCCATAGTTTACTCCCAGTCAAATTTTTCCCATACCAGCTTTCCGGTATAGGTCTTGAGTTCTTCTTCGCCGTTCAGTACACGGTTCGCTCCGGCGGCCATCGCTTCCATCTCGAACTCACCGGGGTAGGCAGTTACCGGAGCGATCCATCCGCAGTAGTCCTTCAAAGACTGTACAAGTTCTTTGTTGTGAACCATACCGCCGCCAAGGAGGATGCCGTCCACTTTACCCTCCAGCACCGCCGCCATGGCACCGATGCCCTTGGCAAGCTGATAGATCATGGCCTTCCAGATCATCTCTGCGTGGCGGTCACCTGCAGCAGCGCGTCGGGTGATCTCAATGGCATCGGAAATGCCTACATGGCTCACAAAACCGCCGGAGGAAGTCAGGAGCTTCCGCACATCCCTGAGCTCCAGGTTATTCTTCTCTATGTAGTTCAGGAGCTCGGCTACGCCGATTGCTCCGCAGCGGGTCGGTGCCATCGGACCCTCGCCGCCGACGTTGTCATAGCCGTCGATCATTCTGCCCTTTCTGTGAGCCGAGACCGAAACACCGCCCCCTATGTGGCAGACTACATAATTGCATTCTTCGTACTTTTTGCCCAGCACTTCCTTGCTGTGACGGATAGCGGTCTCCTTCAGATTCAGGGCATGCAGATGGATCATGCGGTTGACACCCTTGATACCGGTCACGCGGGCGATCTCCTGCATCTCATCCGTATCCGGAGGATTGACGACCATCGCCTGCTTTCCATAGCGCTCGGCAAAGGCATTTGCCAGCTGAGAGCCCAACGCAGCCGGATGGATGACCCCGTTTGCACAGGTGCGGGCGTGCTCCAGAAGCAGCTCTGTCACGGCGTATGTACCGCCTTCCATGGCCAGCAGGCCGCCGCCGCGGCCGACAAATACGTCTACCGTGGACAGATCCACGTTCTCCTGCGCAAGCAGATCCAGAATAGTCTTCTCGCGGTAAGGAAGCTGGTCAGGAATAGTCTTGAATTTTGCAAGCTCCTGGGCGTCGTGCGCGACGTTCCTGGAGAACAGGCAGTTCTCGCCTTCAAACAGGGCAATTTTGGTGGAAGTGGAGCCAGGGTTGATGGTCAGAACGCGATATTGTTTCATCTGGTATCTCCTTTTTTTGCTGTTAATTAGAAACAGGCAATTGCGAAAATCTGTGCTCCATGGAAATTGTATGAACATTCAAACGGCTTCCGCGCCAAGAACTTCTAACATTCATTCCACATCTTTCGTTCATGAAGAAGTTCTAAGGCTTGTGCAGATTGTTTGAATTGTTCACACAATTCCATTTCGCACAGGGTTTCGCAAGCGCCTTTGTTAATTAGAAAACAGGCCGTGGAGCGGCTCCATGGCCTGTTTTGTTGCCTGATTTTTCGGTTTACTTTTTCATGCCGGCTGCCCGGACTGCACTGATCACGATATTGCCCACGATTTCCGAAACAGGTGCTCCACGGGAGCAGTCGCAGACTACTTTCCTGAATCCCTGCAGCATAGGACCGTAGGCATCGGCATGCCCGAACTGCTGGATCAGCTTGACTCCGACATTGCCTACATTCAGATCCGGCCAGATGACCACGTTGGCACGGCCGGCGACTTTGCTCTCCCGTTTGACCTTCTTTGCAGCTACAGCGGGGGAAATGGCAGCATCGAACTGGAACTCGCCGTCAATGGCAAGATCCGGACGCTTTTCCTGTGCGATCCTGACTGCCTCAACCACCTTATCGATCAGCTCGCCCTGTCCGGAGCCAAGGGTGGAATAGCAGACCATGGCGCATCGGGGCTCCCAATCCAGCAGGGACTGTACAGTGTTGCAGGCAGCGATGGCGATATCGGCGAGCTGACTTGCGGTGGGATTTGTGCAGACCGCGCTGTCACCGATCGCAAGCAGGCTGCCTTCACTTCCCTCAAATCCCGGGATGTCACACAGGCCGATGGACGACACTGTAGACAGCCCTTCCTGCAGGCCGATGATGTACTGACCGGCCAGGAGAACGTCACCGGTGGTGTTGTCGATGCCGGCAAATGTGACGTCAGCCTCCTCCACAGCCTGCATGACCATAGCGTAGTACAGGGGATCCTGCATACGGCGGCGCAGTGCCTTTTCCTTCAGGCGGCTGTCCGGCAGAGCGATGTACTTGCCCACCAGTTCGTTCAGGTATTCTTCTTCGTGGATATCCACAACGGTGAACACTTCCGCGTCATAGCCACGCTCGGCAGCCAGTGCGAGGATCTTCTCTTTGTCACCCACAAGAATGGGCAGGATATATCCATCCTTGCCCGCCTGATAGGCGGCAGCCATCATTTTTTCGTTTTCCGCCTCCGGAAAGGCAACCTTCTGCGGGTTTTCCTTTGCCTTAGCGTAGATTTGTTCGAGTACGTTCATGCTTTGTCCTCTCATTCTTGTGTTCATACTGATAGGAACGTCAGTGAAAACGCTGCCCCGCGCCCTATTCAGGTCTCGCCCGCGAGACCGGGTGCGGGAGGCTTCCGCACTGAAAAAAAGTCAGGATGAACGGATTACAGCTGCTCTTCTACCTTGTCAACCAATTCTGCGACTGTCTTGCAGGCAGCTGCGACCTGAAGCTGTACCATTACGTCCAGCTCGTTCTCGATCTCGGAAACGAGACCGACCATCTGAATGGAAGCTCCGCCGAGATCGTCAGCAAAACTTGTGTCCAGATTCACATCTGCTGCGTCCTTACCATAGGCCATGGCGACCAGTTCAATGACCTGCTGTTCCAATTCTTTGCGATCCATAGTAAAAATCTCCTTTCAATTTGAATGAATCCAGGCTCTTGCGAAACTCTGAGCGAAATGGAATTGTGTGAACAATTCAAACAATCTGCACAAGCCTCTTTTCCACATCTTGAGTGAATGTTAGAAGTTCTTGGCGCGGAAGCCGTTTGAATGTTCATACAATTTCCATGGAGCTCAGACTTTCGCAATTGCCTGTGAATGAATCAGGTTATTGCGAAACGCCTGTGAATTCATCAGGCGTTTGTGAAACGAGCACTTTTATGAATTCAATTTTCTTTCGCGCTGAGTTCACCGCTTATCTGTGAATGAATGCAGAAAATGAAATCACTTCTCTTCGTCCAGCACGAATACAACGGTCTTATATCCGTTGCGCTGGAATGTCTCCGCATGTACGGGGACCGGCAATTTGTTCATAAGTTCCTTGCGTTTTCTCTTGTTGATGCCCTTGACGACTGCGTTGAAGCAGGCACCTTCCTCGAGCTCTACTTCACCGTAGGCATACGGACCCATAGCGGAGTATTCCGGCTTGGAGGACAGCGCTGCGGGCATGACGATGGATTTCATGACACCCTTGCCGCTGCACTCGACCCACTCGGTCTCATAGCTGCCGCACTTGTTGCAGGCATAGACCGGAGGGAACTCCACGTTGCCGCAGACCGGGCACTTCCGACCAAGGAACTTGCCCTCCTCAAGACCTTCATAGAATTTCTCTACGACCTTTTCCAATTTGATCATGTCGGTACCTCCCTTCAATCAATAGTCCTGAGCAGGATAGCCGCAATATTCTGCGCGCCGCCGTAGCCGCGAAGCATAGCGGTCTTCGGCAGCTTCTTTACCTGACGCTCACCGCATTCACCGCGCATCTGCATGCAGCACTCGTAGATATCTGCAAGACCTGAAGCAGCATGCGCATGGCCGAACGAAGTCCTGCCGCCGTTGGTGTTGATGGGCTTGTCTCCGTCGTAGGCAGTGCGGCCTTCACAGATGTACTTCCAACCCTCTCCCCAGGGCAGATAGCCCGCTATCTCGGCAGAGATCAGGTGGGAGGTGATGATGAAGTCGTTGGCAAAGAAAATGTCCAGTTCCTCGGGCTTGACGCCTGTGTTCTCATAGACCTGGCGGATTGCCTCCTCGGTAGCGCGGATCTCAAAGTGCGGTGTGGTGGCTTCGCAGGCTGCGTTGCCCACGCCCAGTACTTCGATCGGTTTATGCTTGAGATTCTTCGCGATCTGCGGAATCATGTCGGTAGCGCAGACAATCGCGGCGGCAGCGCCGTCACATTTACGCTCCACACCTTCCATACGAAGGAAGTCTCCCATTCTGGGGTTGTAGGGGGAGCGCATGTAGGACATCACGTCCGGGAAGCCCTTCTCTTTTGCAATGTCCTCGAACTCGCGCCGCTCGATGGCAAGAGGATTTTTGGCAGCATTGCGGCGGTTGTTGATGGCCATCCAGTTGAGGGTGTCGTCCATCTGCTGAGCAGTGATACCTCTTGTGCGGACATAGTCCTCAGCTGCGTCGTCGTAGATCAGCTCCATCGGAGCCATCATGGAACGAGCGTAGCAGCGGTCATACAGCCACATGGTGGTGGCCAGGAAACGATCCATCGTCATCTTTTCGCGCTTGTACGGATGCTTTGGTGTCTCGACCGTGTCATTCGGGCCAAAGGGTGCGGGAACGGAGTCGCCAAACTCCACGCAGCCGGTCAGAACGCAGTCAAACTTGCCGGATGCCACGGCGTTGACTGCCTGGTCGATTGCAAGATAACCTGTACAGCAGGCTTCAGAGTGGTGGATGGAACCCTTGCCCTTCATACCGAACCAGTTGCCGATCTGAATGTTGGGGGTAAGGTAATTGGAGCCATTGAGAGGGCTGGCCTCACCGTGGAAGTAGAAATCCACATCCTGAGGGCTTACACCTGCATCCTCCATGGCCTTGAGTGCAGCATAACCGAACAGCTCTCCCTCGGTCAGACCGTTGGTCTCTTCGTTATCAACGGTATACATGAACGGCGTGCAGCCCACGCCAATGATGGAAACGCTGCGATTGAGTTTTCCGATTTTTCCCATAAATGCTTCCTTTCCGTTCTTTAAACTACCTTAGGCGCTTGCGAAACTCTGTGCGAAATGAATTTGTATGAAGCACAGACTTTCGCAATTGCCTGCTTTAAACTACGGAATGCCGCGCCGGCGCCGAAACGCCGGCGGACAATAGTTGGTATTTATTTTCTTCTGCAGGGGATGGGCCTCTGCGGACAGCGCGGCTTCACAGCACCGGCGAGCACAATCGCATCCTCGTCACAGGCGTCCTTGCAGGCACCGCACTGAATACACTCAGCCTGATTAATGACATGCACAAACTTCTTTCTGCCGAGAATCGCATCCTCGGGACATGCGTCGATACAGTCGCCGCACCCGATGCAGTCGCCGGCTATGATGTGATAGGTCATAAAGCGCTTGCACACACCGGCACGGCAGCTCTTGCGGGCAGCATGATCCTGCAGATCTTTACCGTAACGATTCATGGCTTCCAAAAATGCCAGAGCGATATCTTCGCCGTCTTCACACATTGACTGATCTTTCATGACGGAGCACAGGTCGTTAAGAAGCTCAAGATCGCCGGGACGGGCCTTTTTCTCAGCCAGGTCATTCATTACCATTTCCAGCTGCGTTGCGCCCTCATACCCGAAGGTGCACTTTCCACAGTTCTTGCACTTGTTGTCCGCAAGCTCTTTGCGCAGGACGTCTACGATACACTCTTTTTCTGTGAGATTTTTCACACGCTCCAACATCGTCATATCGCAGCACCTCCTTAATATTCGTTCCAGAGCTTAGGTCTTGTGAGCTGGAGACGCAGGTCACACTGCAGACAGCGTGCGGCTTCACAGCCGGCCTGTTCACAGGTGAAAGCGGGCTCCACAGGATCAAAGTTCTTTGCTCTGGCACATGCGTCGGCGAGTACAGGCTCGACTCTCGGCAGATCGCCGAAGCCATCGATATGGCCGATGTACGGATCCGCCGTCTCGGGATCGAGCAGCACTTCGCTGATATCGCCGTCTCCGCCCAGATATAAATCCATCTGTTCGGCAGCCAGCCGGCCGGCCGCGACCGCCTCGATGACAGTCTTGGTACCGGTGACTACATCGCCCGCGGCAAATACGCCGTCCATGCTGGTGTGCAGTGAAGCGTCAGCCTTGACATAGGGCCCGTGCGTGAGCTCAAGACCCATTTCTGCAGTGTCCTCAGGCTTCTGGCCGACCGCGAAAATGACGGTCTGCGCAGGAATGATCTCATTACTGCCGGGTACAAGGTCAATGACCGCGCGGCGGTTCTCATCGAAATAGAAACGCTCGACCTTCTGCAGCTCAACGCCTTCAGCCTGCTCCTCACCGGTGATTTTCAGGAAGGAGTGTGCAGCGTGCAGGATGATGCCCTCTTCTGCGCCTTCTTCGATTTCGTCTTTGGAGGCAGTCATCTGCTGTTCGTTCTCCAGACATGCAATATGGACGTTCTTCGCGCCAAGACGCAGTGCAGTTCTCGCACAGTCATACGCGACCGAGCCGCCGCCGAGCACCATGACGTTCTCGCCTACCGGCATCGGATCACCCATTCTCGCGGCACGCAGGAATGCAGCATTTACATACACATTCTTCAGGTCATTGCCGGGGATCGGCAGCTTGGTACCGAGATGCGTGCCTACGCTGACAAGCACCGCGTCATAGCCGGACTGCAGCAGCTCTGCGGGAGCAGGGGCAGCAGTATTGGTCCTGACCTCGACGCCGGCCTCTTCTATGATCTCAAACTCTTTGTCGAGCACATCGTCAGGCATGCGGTAGACCGGTATGCCGTAACGGCACTGGCCGCCGAGCTTCGGCAGCTTCTCGAATACAGTGACCTGATGGCCCTTGTGCGCCAGATAGTAGGCTGCAGTCAGACCTGCAGGACCTCCGCCGATGACTGCGGCCTTTTTGCCGGTAGCCGGATCCTTTCGTACTCTCTGCTTCCACTCACCTGTATCATTGACACCGGCAGCTCTCTTGAGCTTGCAGATCGAGATGGAGGAGCCCAGCTCCTTATGTTTGCACTCGGTTTCGCAGGGGTGAGTACAGACACTGCCAAGGATCTCGGGGAACGGCATACGCTCGCGGATGACCGCGGAGGCCTTTTCGTATTCGCCGTTCTTGATATGGCGGATGAATCTCGGAATATCGATGTTGGCCGGGCAAGTGGCGCGGCAGGGAACGATATTGTCGGCCTCCTTGCGGTCCTCCTTCATGATCTTCACCTGATCCACGATCGAGCCGGTGGGACATACCTCGATACACGCTCCGCAGAAGCGGCAGCCGGCTTCCTTCAGCGTCTTGCCGTCGGGAATGCCTGCACGGATGCCCGCATCTGTCTTAATGTAATCGAGAACCTTTACGCCTCGCAGATCCTGACATGCCCGGATACAGCGTCCGCAGCGGATGCAGCGTGTGAACAGATGCTGAATGAGCGGGTTGGAATCGTCGTTGGCCACACTGCGCGATTTTTTGCGCCAGCGCTCCGGGCTCACGCCCATGTACTGATACATGGACTGAAGCTCGCACTTTCCGTACTTGGGGCAGCCGGTGCAGTCAGCCGGATGTGTTGCCAGGATCAGTTCCATAGACATTCTGCGCACCTTGTCGGCCTGAGGTCCGTTGACGCTGACTCTCATGCCCTCACTCGGCATGGTCGTACAGGCAGGCAGCGGTTTGTCCTTTCCCTCGATCTCAACGACACAAAGACGGCAGCCGCCCTTGGCTTCAAGATCGGGATGGCTGCAAAGGTGCGGGATAAAGATCCCGGCCTCCAGCGCGGCGTCCAGGATGCTCTGACCCTCGCGGGCTTCGACCTCCCGGTCGTTGATATAAAATTTCATTGGCTTCTCCTCATATTCCAGTTATAGCGTACCGGTGACAGGATCACCGGTACGCGAATTTGTCATGTTTCAGAAAAAGTCTTCCTGTCCTTCCATGGCGGCGTTCTCACCGGCGATACGGCCGGAGTTGATGCAGAAGCCCATCGTGTTTCCGGAGAGGATGAACGGATAGCTGTCGCCAAAGATGTTGCAGGCGTCGGTACCGACACAGTAAAGGCCGGGGATGACCTTGGCTTCCTGCGTCATTACCTGCGTCTTATGATTGATCTTGACACCGCCGAGGGAGCCGTAAGCGCCGACGTTCTGCCGCAGGCAGTAGAAAGGAGCCTTCTCGATTGGCTGCATGTAACGGCGGTCTTTCTCGAAGATCTCGTCGTAGCCGGCATAGCACATGTCGTTGTACTCCTCGATCTGTCTGACAAGACCTTCCACATCGATGCCGGCCTTCTCGGCAAGTTCTTCGATGGTGTCAGCCTGGGTCACAGGCTCATAGCCGTCGGCAAGGTCACGGTTCCACTGCTCATCAAAGTGGTCATACAGATCGTGCGGATGTACATGGGAGACAATGTCCGGGCCATGCTTCTTGTACTTTTTCAGCAGCTTACTGTCGAAAATGGAGTAGCAGATGGAGCCGGGCTGTACAGTGATGGCATTGCCTGTGAAGGTGGTGTTGCCGATCTGATCTTCGGGCATGAAACGCTCGCCGTTACGGTTCACCCACAGGCAGGGCTGACGGAACGCGCCGTCGAGGATGAAGTGGTTCATGTTGTCGGGCAGCTGATACATCAGCTCCATCGTGCACGGCTCATGGCCTGCGCCGACTTCCCAGCACATTCTGATGCCTTCGCCCTTCATTCCGGGGATAGCGAAGTTAAAGATGGTCTTGCCGAACTCGTAACCTGTCTGTTCCTTGATCATCTGAGGATTATCTCCAAAGCCGCCTGTGGCAACGATGATCGCGTTGGCTCTTGCCTCGATCTCCTCTCCGTCCTTATCCTTAGCCAGGACGCCGACTGCCTTGCCGTCTTCCATCAGGATCTTGCTGACCGGTGTCTGGAGCTGGAAGTCTACGCCAAGCTCACGGGCGCGCTCGGTCATCTTCTTGGTCATTGCCGTCGCAGCTCTCGGGCCGGGGATTCCGCCGCCCTCAGGCTTGCAGACGTGCCAGGTGAACTCACCGTCAGAGTAGGCCCGAGTTGCCTCAGGGGCAGAAAATGCGCGCTGCACGCCGACAAATTCGACGCCCATGTCCATGAGCCAGTCAATGGTCTCACCGGACTTAAAGTAATAATCGCGGACCATTCGTGCATCCACGCGGTAATGCGTGAAATACATGTGCTTGCGGAAAGCTTCACCGGGGGTCAGAGAGACCATGTGCTCTCTCTGAATACGGGAACCGACACCCAGGGGACCCATGCCCATGTTGGCGGCGCCGCCGGTGGTGTTTGACTTCTCGAAGCAGAGTACGGACGCGCCGTTTTCCGCGGCGGAGATGCAGGCAGCCAGACCGGACAGGCCGGCAGCAACTACAATGACATCAGCTTGCATTTGCTTCATAAATGATTGTACCTCCGTGAATTATTTATTCTTCGTTGCATATTTTTCTTGCGATCTTATCGGCAGGCTGGTTCCAGAGGAAGGATACGATGTAGCCTACGATGTAGATCGGAATGAACATTTTCAGAACAGAAATCGGGTAAGCAGGCCAGAACGGCGCATGGCCGAGCAGGCATACGTTGAACCAGGTAAGGATCAGACAGTTTACCACGACGTAAACAAGGTTCACGATCACGTTGACCAGAAGGCCGAATTTCAGAGAGCCCGGCTCGGCCTTGAAGGCTCTGGCAAAGCCCAGGCCCCAAAGAACGGCAGGTGTACACATCCCGACAAAAAACGAGATAACATAAGCAAGACAGAAATTGATACCTAAAAGCTGGAAGCTGAAACCCGGAGCCTCACCGGCTGCAATCGCAAGAAGCTGTGCGGCCAGAGAGATGAACAGCGCCATGGGGATGTTCATAATGAGGGTGTTTAGGACCTTACATTTGGTGCTCATCGGCTTCATGATGCTGCCTCCTTATTCCAGACCCGGGAACTGTTTTGCCTTGTATTTACCGATCTTTTCGGCAACGATCTTCTGGAATTCGGGATTGGCATAGAATCCGCCCTCGGTCTGACCGATCTCTTCCAGATGACGGGCGCGGCCGATGACGGTGGTGCGGTCTTTGTAGTGGCCGTTCTCCTGGATGACGAATTTCCACTTGCCATCCTCTGTCTTTTCCAGAGTTCCGCCGCAGCCGCAGACCTGACATTCGACGGGATAGTAGATGCCGTCCCACTGCATCTCGCCAAGTACCAGGGCGTTGGAGTGGCAGTTCGGGCACCAGCCCATATCTTCTTCGCCGAGCCAGGTGCGCTCTTCGGGCGGTGTGGCAACTGCCTTCATGATGTTCTCGCCCATCTTGTGTGCGCGGGCGACCAGCTCGTCGTTGAGCAGGCACTGAGCTCTGCCGGGGATACGTGTGCCGAGGATCATGTCGACGACCTTGAAGTCAGTGGTGAACATGGTGGCCTGCATGCACTCAAGCGCGATGGACTGCCAGGCTCTTGTGGATCCGCCGACAGCGATCAGTCCGGCGACACGGTCACGGTGCTCAATGGCGCCGATGGTCTCCAGGAAGGATGTTTCAAATGCGAGACTTCTCTGTGCAAAAGCCAGATACTCAGCATTCGGCATCAGATCATACGTGGGAGCGGAGTAAATGACAGCGTCCTGATTCAGCAGCACGTCCATGATCTTTTTCTTGTCATCTTTCTTGTCGAGCACGCAGCCCGTGTTCTTTCCCTGAGCCATGCCGCGGGTGCAGGATGTACATCCGGTGCAGGGTTCGATGTGGAAGTCCTTGAGGTTGATCATGCGTACCTCAGCCCCAAGCTCCTCGCAGGCCATTAAAGCTTCCTTCAGCAGGATTTCGCTGTTGCTGTTTTTGCGTCCAGCTGTGACGCCCATGATTTTGTAAGCCATAACGTTCTCCTTTTTTCGTAATGTGGCTGAAGCGGTGACTGTACCCGCCGCAGTCGTTTATTTCAAAGCAGACACACTCTGCTGTTGAATCGAACAGAACTTATTCCGTCAAAGACCGCGCTGAAGCCTGCGCAGCATGCGGTCCGGCAGCAAATTCAAATACCGCTGTATCTGTGTTCCGGCAGATCACAGACATGTGCAACGGAAGACCCCGGTGCTGCCCACGTCGCGGTGAGTACGCCGAGTCATTCTGGGATTTTTTATAAAAGCGTATCAAAAAAGAAATTCAGATAATTTTTCGAACCGATAAAGATGATTCATTGATTTATCTGACGAAAGCACATTGAAATGAATACAGATCAACAGGCTGCTTTCCCGCCACTGCACATCACGAAAAGATCTGGGACGTGCTGTTTCCTGTTTCCTTAGTTCTTTATTAATATTACAGTTTTCCGGACTTCCGTTCTTTTCGGTACTTTTACATTGAGGAATATCTCTTGCATCCTTTGCACATTTCTGTGAAGGAAATGCAACAGACAGTGCAAAGTACTTTCAAATACGTTTACTCGGGACTGCGGGACTTCTGATTGCAGGGCTTTCGCCGTCGAAATTCAAGAACGCCCCGGCGTTCTTGCCGCACCGCGCAGGGTGCGAAACACCTTCTCCTATAAAAAGAACAGCCGTCATATGACGACTGCTCCTCATGTAATATTCAGATGAAACAGAAGCAGGAACGCCGAGGCGTTCCTGCTTCGTTGGATGACTGTGCATTGTGGAAATTTCCTATAATATGGGATACTGGCCCGCATCAGAGATGACGGCCTCCGGCTGATCGCAGCCGGTCTCGATCTCATTTTTTCTCTGTCATCATAAGAATGATCTCGTGGTCCGTTTCACGCATCCCTTCTCTTGCAAGCTTCGCGAAATTATTGATGGAATTCTCTACGCCTTTTTCGACCAGACCGTCGCCGGCATAGAACTGCTGCCCGTATTTGAACATTTCATAGCCGAAAATGCCGGTCTCCACGGCAGTCGCGATCTTTGCTGCACAGGAGGATTTTGCGCCATCGCAGACGATCCCCGATGTGATCGCAAGCGTATTGACGATGGTATGGGCGATATCCCGCTCATCCCCTCCGAGCAGATACGCGATCCCGCAGCCTGCTCCCGCCCCTGCGGTAACAGCACCGCAGTATGCGGAAAGCCTGCCGATTCCGGTCTTTGCATGCAGCGTGATCAGATTGCTGAGGAGCAATGCCCGGTACAGCTTCTCTTTGTCCGCATTCAGAGCTTCCGCATAAACGATCACCGGAAGAGAAACGGTCAGTCCCTGGTTTCCGCTGCCCGAACAGATGACCACCGGCAGTTCGCAGCCGTTCATCCGTGCATCCGAACCGGCTGCAGCATACGCTTTGGCGCGGGTCTTCAGATCATTGCCTGTTTTCAGGAGCACTTTCCCGATATTGGCGCCGTAATCATTTTTCAGCCCATCCTCCGCGATCGCAGTATTGCATTCGATCTGGCGGTCGAGGATTTCCCGGACATCTTCCAGATCGCACGTACACGCAAAGTCATAGATATCATGCACCGTAAGTAAGGAATAATCCGGGATATCCACCTCGCCTGTATCCGGCTCCGGATCCTTTTCCTGAAGCACCTCTCCGTCTTTTTCAATGAGGACGATCTGCGTATGCTCATCGGCAATACGGACCTTCGCATAGGTTGCACCGCTAAATACAGTGACGATCATATCAAGTATGTGATCCGACTCCAGCGGCATGATTTCGATCGGCGTCTTTTCGAGATAGGTTCCCAGACGCTCCTTCGTCTCCTCGCTGATACGCGAAATGACTTCCAGTTTGGCGTTTTCATCGCCGCCGAGCACTCCGATCCCGGCAGCTGCCGCGATGCCCCGTCTTCCGCCTGTGTTGGGCACGACAACGCTTTTGACGTTCTTTATGATATTGCCGCTTGCTTCCACGGTGATTTTCTCCGGGAGCGTTCCAAGCACAGCGCGCGCAGTGGCGGCACAGTAGGCCAGAGCGATCGGTTCCGTGCACCCCATCGCGCAGATCAGTTCACGCTCCAGGATATCGACATAGGTACGATAAACAGAATCATTTCGGTTCATATTTCTCCTCCCTTTCATATATTTTCAGGTATCTTTTGGGCAGACTGCTCAGGGGCAGTACATTAAGACTTCATCTAAGTCTTCTCTTATCCTGACAAGGCTGTCGCTGATATCCTGCGGATAGTTTATTCTATTCCTTCTCTCAAAGTAGAAACCATTTTGTGAGCCGAAAATAATCTTCTTTTCTGTCCAGAGAATGAAATCCAGCTGTGAAGCCATGAGCTTTTTACGGTATACCGAACCGAAAGCGAACATCTGCGAACTTTTTTCAATGTTATCGGTATACGTTATCCATTTCGAATCCCATTCAGGGTCAATATGGATTTCGTCCTTATCATATGTAAATTTAGTCAGTCCGTTCGTGATCACCAGTTCCGAAGAGCGCTGGTCTTTCATGATGGTCCCTTTCGTGAACTGTTTTCGGATCAGAAGCAGGGTCATGGCAGGATCTGTTCTGGGATACATGATGGTCACTCTTCCGCAGTAATATCTCTGAGGCATGAGGTCAGTCACAAAATACTCCAGACGTATTTCCGTGGAGGCGGATTCAAACTTTGTCCAGCTGTACTGTCCGGAAATCAGATTTTCGCCGTAGGTATCAAGGCCTACCTGCATCTGCTCCAGGCGGCCTTTCATGGTCAGTTCAAATTGACCGAGTCTGTCCCATTCCCTGTATTCTCCCTCGATTCCTGCTCTCTTCAGGAGTTCAGAGATCGATAATTCTTCTTTACGGGTTTTTATGTGCCCCCGGATAAAAAAGACAAATGAGCCCACAACAATCAGACCTGCAACTAAAATCACCCCTATGACCATCAAAAAAACATCTGACATAAAATTCTCCTTCCTGCTTCATCTCAGGAATCTTTTCGCATCGAAAAAGAACATGAACCATGCACTGACGGGTCAGCAAATGCTCATCGGGAGCTTGCCAACCTTACTTCCCTCCGAAACTCTCCACAAGTTCCTGCAGCTCGAGAAAGCGCTCGATCTTCTCATCCAGCTCCGCATCCGTCCTTTGTTTTTCCTCAGCAAGTTCCTGGAGCTTAACGTAATCTGTCGACACCTGCAGCATCTCCTCCGCCAGCTTCTCTGACTTTTCCGTCAGCTCATCTATGATTCCCTCGAGCGTGGCATATTCCCGCTGTTCAGTGAATGTCAGCTTCCTGCGGGGCGCGGGCACTCTGTTTCCTGACTTCCTGCCGGAAGCGTCTGTTATTCCGGAAGAACCCGACGCACCTGCAGTACCGGCCGGATTTACTGTTCCTCTTGACTTAGGAGCTCCTCCCATCCTCGCAGTTCCGGCCGTCCCCGGAATCTCATCACTTCCCGGGCCATCCTCTCCGTTCATCGCCTCTTTATGAGCCAGGTACTCCTCGTACCCGCCCTCGCTCTGATGCAGCAGCCCGTCTCCCTCGAAGCTGAAGATCCGGTTCACGACCCTGTCCAGAAAATACCGGTCATGTGATACCACGATCACGATCCCCGAGAAATGATCCAGATAATCCTCCAGGATCTGCAGCGTCTGAATATCGAGATCATTCGTCGGCTCATCCAGTACAAGAACGTTCGGCGCACCCATAAGCACTCGAAGCAGGTGTAACCGACGCTTCTCTCCTCCGGACAGCTTCGCCACCTGCGTATATTGTTTGCTCTTCACGAACAGGAACCTCTCACACATGGCAGAGGCTGTGATCAGCCCGTCACCCGTACGGACATACTCCCCCATGCCCCGGACAACATCGAGCACTGTGTCCGTGCCCGGCAGGTCCTCATATTCCTGGCCGAAGTATCCTGTCACAATCGTCTGTCCCCGCTCCACGGACCCTTCATCCGGCTCGAGCATCCCCGTCAATATTTTAATCAGCGTAGACTTTCCGCATCCGTTCGATCCGATGATCCCGATCCGGTCATTCTTCAGAAAAGTATAGGAAAAATCGTGGAACAGGCGCTTCCCGCCATAGCTTTTGCCCAGCATTCGCGCTTCGATCGTCTTATTGCCCATTCTCGACGGAATCGACTCGATGATCACATTCCGTTCCTCGACGATCTTCTCCCGGTCCCGCAGCGCTTCGAACCGCTGAATATGCGCCTTCTGCTTAGTCGACCTCGCCCGTGCGCCCCGCATCATCCACGCCAGATCCTTCTTGTAGAGCGCAGCCATCTTCCTCTCTGCGGCAAGGGCGTAATCCATCCGCTCCTGCTTTGTCTGCAGGTACTTTTCATAGTTTCCGGGATAACTGTAGACCCTGGCCCGGTCGATCTCCCAGATCGTTGTTGTTACCTCATCCAAAAAATACCGGTCGTGCGTGACCATCACCAGTGCGCCCCGGTAGCCCGCCAGCTGATTTTGAAGCCACTCGATCATCTCGTGGTCCAGATGGTTGGTCGGCTCATCCAGAATGAGAACATTGCTCGGCGTAAGCAGAGCCGCCGCCAGCGCAGCTCTTTTCCTCTGACCGCCGGAAAGTGTTCCAGGCATTGAATTCGGGTCCTCAATGCCAAGTTTCTGCAGCATCGCGGCCGCTTCTCCCTGCACATTCCAGAACTCCCGGTCCTGCTCTATATTCTGTACCACATTCTCCAGCACGCTCCGCTCCGGATCGAACACCGGATTCTGCGGCAGATAGGCGACCTTGAGTCCGCTTCTCCGTATGATCTGCCCTGTGTCCGCCTCGAGCGCACCGGCAGCGATCGCCAGAAGCGTCGACTTTCCCGTCCCGTTTATTCCGATCACGCCAATCCTGTCATATTCATCGATTCCCTGCGTCACGTCCTGCAAAATCGGGGCATCTCCAAACGAAATCCCGATGCCCTCCAATGTCATAACAACCATAGCTGCTCCGTTTCCATTTCACCTCTGAGGTCATTGCAGCCGGCCTTCAGTGTCTGTACTGACTGCCGGGGCATATTTTGCACCATCATACGGTTTTTAATTCTTCAATAAAGCACTGCATCCGTTCTGTCACCAGCACGTCCTTCTTCATGGATACCAGCTCATCTCTCGTGACCCATCTGTAAGCGGAGGTCTCTCCCTCCTGAAATGTGATGCCGTCCTTTCTGCAGTCTGTGATACAGAGGAATTCCACGTAAATGCTGTGGTTCTCATCACTGATCACCTGTCCGACCTTGATCAGTACATCGGATACTATGCCTGTCTCCTCACGCAGTTCCCTGATGGCACAGCTTACGGCATCTTCTCCCTGCATGGCAGAACCGCCCGCAGTTGCTTCCCACATTCCGCCGAAATGTTTTCTGCTGTCCCGCTGCATAAGAAGATATTCACCGTCGATGTGCCTGACGATCACGTCGCTGACAAGATGATAAACTCCGTCCGGGATTGTCTCTCCTCGGACCAAAGATACACCCTCGATCCTTTCAAATTGTCTGTTATAGGCGTCCCAAACTTCCATTCCCACCTCCGCTGTTTACCATATGCAAGCCAAATACTCCCTGACAGGCTTTACAGTGCGGCGCCTGCCACAGTCAGAACGATTCCCAGCAGGACCATTACGATTCCGAGGATAAGAATAATATTGTAGACCTTCGCGGATTCATAACGGAACGGCTGAGCATCTTCCGGCTTTTTCGGATTATACCAGATAGTACAGCTGTCCCCGACTTTCCTTATCTGCGGACTGCAGATCGTTGATTTTGTCTGATATTCGATTCCGTTCACAATGTAGGAGTAAATGTACATATGGCCCGCGCTGCTTCTGGAGCTTCTTTTCCCCAAAATATCCCTCAGAACCCCCTCTGTCTGCGCGGAACAGCGGGCATTCTTTCTCCTGTTGATCGGAGCAACTATAACAAAAACAAGTCCTAAGACAAACATGGAAAATCCAACGATCCACATAAAAAATCACTCTCCATTCATGCTGACATAGATATCGGTACGTCGCACCGTATCAGATATCGATACAGTGCATGAAAACTCAGACGCAGGACTCCTGTCAATTTTATCTCCGATGCGGAATTCCGGTGATTTCAAACATGAGATGAATGTGCAAAGTGAGCCTTTTCTTATTATGTGGGATACAGACTGCGCATCAGAGACTTTTAATGTAATTTAACTGTATCAAAATTGTGCAGAACTTTCAATCTCCGGGAAGCTGATAGGGCACCGGACATCCCGCCGGAAGACTTTTCAGACACACGAAAATGCTCATGGGTCCGGTCTGTTATTATGCATCTTTTGCTGACCTGAATCCCGCGCCGGTCCGACGAGCGAGGCTTACCATGAAATTCCCGCAAAAAACTTCCCGCACCGAAATGGAGCGGGAAGTTTCTGTATGAGCCATATGAGCTGTCTTATTCTTCGGGAGCCTCATCCACATCCATCTTGGCGCGGACAATTTTCTTCGTAGCATTCTTTACGAACGGGAACCTGCGGACTTTCAGGGTGGTGATAGAACGATATAGGGGCTGTGTCTTGTTGTAGTCATCCAGAAGCCCCTGAAGCTGTGCCGTTACTTCCTCGGGAGTAAGTCCTTTGGCCTCCACGACGTCGGGATCCGGGTAGACCCGTGCCCCGAGACCGTTCTCCTCACCGCTGATAACGATTTCCCCGACCAGGTCGTGGGTCAGCATAAAGTTCTCGATTTCCTCCGGAGAAACATTTTCCCCGTTGCTTAAGATAATCAGATTCTTGAGACGGCCGGTGATATAAAGGTAGCCGTCTTCATCCATACGTCCCAGGTCGCCCGTACGGAGCCAGCCGTCAGAGAAAGCTTCCTCGGTCTCCTTGGGCATCTGATAATAGCCCTTCATGACATTGGAACCCTTTACCTGGATCTCGCCGTCTACAAAACGGACCTCCATATTTGCGAGTACTTTTCCGACAGAACCGGGCCTGTTGCCGGTCTGTCCGTTGGTGCTGATCGTAGGCGAGCACTCACTCATCCCGTATCCTTCACACACCTTGATGCCGTACTCCTCGAACAGAGTGATATAGGCAGGATCCAGATGCGCACCGCCGGAGAAAATGTACTGCAGGTTCTCTCCCATCAGCTGCTTTCCGATCTCCGGCTTGGGAAGATCAGACTCAATGGCTGCAAGCCTCTTGCCGATGGTCTCGATCATAAGGGGCACCATCAGGAGGACCTGAGGCTTCACTTTGCCGATGTTCCTGACCATGTGAAGCAGGGAGTCATTGATATACAGAGTCGCTCCGAGAGAAAATCCCTTGAGCCAGTCCATGACCAGGCAGTAGGCGTGGTGGACCGGCAGCACGGAGAGCATCGTTGTCCCAGGTTCAAAGGTGACGATAACATTGGTCACGTCGTCATAGAGATTCCTCTGGGTCAGCATGACTCCTTTACTCTTCCCGGTCGTTCCGGATGTAAAAATAATGGTGCAGACGTCATCAGACAGCGGGCGCTTATCTTCCGGTACCGCAGAACCGTCTTCTTCGGCAGTAAATTCCGCAAAAGAGACGATCGAAGCGTCCTCCGGTGACGGGTTCCCGTCAAGGATCACAAAAAGCCGTACCGCCGGGCAGTTCTCTTTTATAGTATCGATCATCGATGCCAGCTTCGGAGCAATAAAGAGAGCTTCGGAATCCGAGCGGTTGAGCAGATCACAGAGTTCCGGAGGCGGAAGCAGGGGGTCAAGCGGAACAGCCGTGATCCTGGTGCTGACGATTCCCAGATAGGAGGCGATCCACTCATAAGAGCTTGTGCCGATCAGCGCGACCTGTTTTCCTTCAAAACCATTCTTCAGAAGGGCTCCGGCGATCTTGTTCCTGTCCTCGTTCAGCTCCCGGTACAGCTTCTCCGGAGTCTGTTTTTTTACGATCCAGCGCACCGCCGGATAGTCGGGGTATTTAGCGACCGTATTTTCCAACAGCTTCGCAAGAATATGTCCATCGTCCATTCTTATTTCTCCTTATATGATAAAGATACATAGGCGCTTGCGAAACTCAGCGCGAAGGTGAACTAAATGAACAATTCACTGAACGCGCACAGTGTCGCAATTACCTGTAAAGATACAGTTCGCTTCTGTTTATCCGATTTATTCTTCAAAAAGAGTATTCATGTACTCCAGTGCTTCGCCGATCGTCGTGATGCGGATCGCTTCTTCCTCATCCAGCTCGACGTCAAAGGTATCCTCCAGATCGCCCAGGTACGTCATGAAACTCAGGGAATTAAAGCCAAGATCCTCGCGGAAACGCATATCCTCAGTGATCTCCGACGCATCCTTATCACAGTACTTTGCAACAACTTCCAAAAACTCCTGTTTCTTATCCATGCTGTAACCTCCATTTTTGCTGTGTGTCTGTGAACGCTCTGCGATCACAGGGCTCATTTTTCATTTACGTTCTCTATATCCATTACACAGTGCTGATCAGTTCCCCGATCGTGACATCCGGTTCTTCCACACCGCGGAACATCATCTTCATCATGTAATAATACAGTTTCTGAATGTCGTCATAGGACAGGACAGCCTTCTGATAATGATAATCAAAAATAAGACCCAAATCATTCGAGCTGTGGGTGACAGTCAGATAAATCTTTTTCGTGGCAGCGCCGTTAGGATACCATACGGAACGCGTCTTAATTCCGGCCAGATGCTCATTCTGCATACGGACAGGCATGGGCTGGTAAGTCAGGGACATAGAGATATACTCTGTATCATCCGGCGCGCCGTAAAGCTCCTTCAGCATATTGTCCACCGCTACCGGGTCGTAGTTGCAGTGGAGGTAGATCTTGTTCTGTACATTCTGAAGTTCATACAGAGCATCCAGGAATTCCGTATCCGGACTGATGATCGTGCGCAGCGGGAAGGAAAGCACACGGCTTCCGCCGCAGGTCCACTCCGCCTGTGTGGAGCGGCGGGAAACGAAATTCCGCAGCGTGATATCCTCCTGTCCGCCGTTCGCCTTGGAAAGATACGTCCGCATCGTGAGGAGGATCAGGTTGGTCATGGAAACGCCGTGCATCATGCAGAACTCCATCAGTTTCCGTGTCGCTTCAGGCTCCAGATGGAAATCCGCCACACCCACTGACCGGTCTTTCGTCTCTACATCCGCTGCACGAAGGGATTTGTCCCCATGATTTTTCCGGCTTTCCTGCAGAACGCGGAAGCCCGTGATATCGGAATAAATCGGTTCACCATTCTGCGTCAGATACTCGCGCCAGAATTTCTCGTCTTTCGCCTTGCGCTTTTCGTTCTGGCTCTTTTTCAGATCGCTGATCAGGACTTCTTCGAAGGAAGCGAGCGGCTTCGGATATTCAGACCCGAATCTGTAATGGCAGTAAAGCTCCATAATGTCGTTGACCATCACGATAAGACCGGAGGAATCGACAAGACGGTGATCGATGTGGATGTACATTCCATTGTAGCCTTCCGGCATCTTTACCATCGTGATCTCCACCATGGGAATCTCCGGCTCACTGAACTCTTCATAGGTCTTTTCCTGCAGAAAAGCGTCGGCTTCCCTCATGGTGCGATCGGAGAGATCCAGGAACGGGATATCCCGGTCATCGCGTTCCGCAATGTACTGCTGTACATTCCCGTCTTCATCCGGGGCAGTGAATCGAAGCCGAAGGCACTCATAGCGCCTGTACTCATCCTGAATACATCTCTTCAGAAGATCAAAATCGATCTCTGTCTGCAGACCGGAAAAGACACTGATGTTGCAGCAGCGCTGAGTGCCGGTCTTCCGGATGGGCAGATACTGCAGCATCTGACCCACATCCAGTGGATAAAGCTTTTTCTCCATGTTATTCCTCCTTTTTTTCTTATATATCGAACAGAGACTTGCGAACCTTTGCTCTTTCATCGCTTTGCATTGAACTTTCGAGCCGGGGAGGCAGTTATCTGTTCATACCGGACGTTCAGTCCGGATACTGATCATATCAGAGTGCATCGATCTCCGCTGCACCGATTGCCTGATCGGCAATATTGCGCACATCTTCATTGATGCCCTGCCCCTGCTTCCTGTCACCGGCAGGGATACCGAGTTTCTTTTTGACCTGCTTAATTCCGCCGATCCGCTGTGAGAACATCCAGTCCCGCATCTCTTTTTCTTTATAGACTCTCTCCCAGCAGAAATGAGCCGACTGCCAGAAGATCAGCTTCTCAGGATATCGGGTCACACGATACCTGATGCCGGCCCCATCCAGAGCAGCCAGCGTGGGATCCAGTGTGTAAGACGGAACAATGACCGGATCATCTGCAGCGTGGAAGATCCAGAGCGGGGTATGCTTCAATGCACCGATCCGGGCAGGATTCGCTGCTCCGCTGACGGGGACCAGTGCCGCAAAGGCGTCCGGATGCTCCATAGCCAGCACATATGCGCCGAAAGCACCGGAGGAGATTCCCGTGAGATAAAGCCGCCTGTCATCGATCTTATATTCGTTCATGAGCTTCCCGATCAGACGCCAGACTACCGTCAGGTGAGGCATCGGCCAGAAAGGAGAATCCGTTCTCTGCTTAACGAACTGGTTCAGCGTCGTCCAGTTGTCATCCTCATCGTAGCGGACATTGCATTTGGGAACCAGCACCAGGCACTCGTTATGGCCTGCCTCGGAATCCTCCGCAAAAACAGAAGCCATCTGTGTTTTCATCAGCACGGCATCCAGCGGCTCCATTACTTCACCGGTCCCGTGAAGGCATATGACCATGGGATACTTCTTTCTGCGGTCATATTTCCCCGGAACATAGAGCTTGTAGGGCATTGAGATCTCGAACTCTTCGTCGAAGAAAGACTCTTCGCGGAAGAGTTCCCGGAGTTTTTTCCCCGAATCTCTGTGAATATGTATCTCATAGCGGTCCGTCCCGTGTTCGGTACTTCCCGCGTCAATGGTCACTGTCACGTCAAGGTCATGCGCAAAGCAGGACTCCCTCTTGTCAAGTCGGATGATATAACCGCCGTAATACTCATAATAGGGAATCTCAGACCCGGCTATATAGTCGCCCATGTTCGGATCAAGCGTTTCAAATCCAAAACGGCCGGCGTCACGGTCAGCCCTTATGCTGATATAGAACTCCGGCGCGAAGTTCAGTTTCAAAAGAGCTCCGAAGCAGTCCGTGGGAACTGTCACAGTATATGTTCTGACGTTCGGGTCGAACTGAATCTGACTGTCGTTGAAAGCGTTAATGATAAACTGTAAATCTGTAATCGGTATCAAAATATAAACTCCTTTGGCAGTTTTCTGCAGACAGGCATTTTTCGTGATTCCCTCAGAATCCAAAAAGAGCAGGGTCTTTGGACCCTGCTCCAAGCCCGTCTACACATAATTATTTTTAAATAAATTTTAACATATAAAAGGGATATAGACCATACTTAATCGGAGACATGTTCAAGAACGCCTCGCAGTATTGTCATTTTTTCATTTTCCAAAATACTTCACGCACAGCATCGTGAGATCATCGAACTGCGGTGCTCCGTCCGCAAATTCTCTGACTGCATCCGCTACGTGCAAAATGATCTCCTTCGGCTGCGCATCCCTGTTCCGGCCGAGCGTACTCACAAGCCGCTTTTCGCCGAACATTTCCGTATCATTGTTCGTTGCTTCCGGCGCCCCGTCCGTATAGACGAAAATACAGTCTCCGGGATGAAGCTCAAATTCCCGCATCGTATACTTTGCCTTTTTACTGATTCCGAGCGCCACGTTGTGCTTGTATTTAAGTACTTCAAACTCCCCGCCTGCCGGACAGAACATCGGATTTTCGTGTCCTGCATTGCAGGCCCGGCCACGGCCGGTCGAAATCTCGATGACTGCCAGCCAGACCGTGACGAACATCATCGAGGAATTCCTCTCGGAGAGCTGGGCATTGACCCGTTCCAGCGCTGTCGACGGATCGCATCCGCTCATCAGCTGATTCTTGATCATCGTCTTGGAGACCATCATGAACAGCGCAGCCGGAATTCCCTTTCCGGAAACATCCGCGATCACCAGTGCCAGATGGTCGCTGTCGATCAGGAAGAAATCATAAAAGTCCCCTCCCACCTCCTTAGCAGGCGTCATGGATGCATAGAGATCGAACTCCGTCCGCTCAGGAAATGGCGGAAAGACCATCGGAAGTATACTGAGCTGGATATCTGCAGCAAGCTTGAGCTCCTCATCCAGCCTGTCAAGCTCCGAGATCATGGATACGATATCCCGCATCTCGTTTCCGGTCTCCCGGTCATTCATTACTCCCCGAAGGAACTCAAATGAGTTTTCCTCTGTTGTCTGCATCCTGCTGTGGACCGTGATCCTGACCTGGTCCTCCGGATGCTCCGCATTATGCCGTTCGACCCCTTCCGACACGAGCGAGGCCAGATACTGCAGTGTCGCTATGCTGTCCGTTCGGGAGAAAAGCAGGAAACGCCACTTATCAGCCCGGATCACATCGCCGCTCGAATACAGTGCCTCCTCCAGGATCTTAAAGACAGGGGGCAGACTCCCCTCCGCATCTATGATCAGAGCACTGCGTAAATTGTTCTTGCCTGCCATCGCAAGGTCGAACAGATAGGCCAGATATCCCCTGTTGTACAGCCCGGATTCCTCGTCTACAAAGCGGAACTCGCTGGCCATGGAAAAATACAGCAGTGTTACGCCGGTCACAAAGCCGAGTACGTCGATCTGATACGGTGTGAAGAGTGAAACACTGTACGCCAGTACGACAGAAATAATCACCGGAGTTATATTCAGAAAGCGAATTTTGGAAGATTTCCGGTCATAATACCGGCAGATGACCGCCGTACCAATGAAGTAGATGAGCTCTGTCACCACCATGATGGTATACAGGACCCCGGCCTCGAACTGATTGTCCGCGTTATAAGTAAAGACGATACCGGTGAACAGGTTCACGGCCAGCAGCACCGTGTAGATCATGAACGGTGCGAAAACGAGTAAAAAAACCCGCGGCCTGCGTTTCTCCGGACCGAAAAGCTTGCTGACGACATAGGCGATCCAGTTGATAAGGATCCAGAAGCATAAATAGATCCGCAGAGTCTGGCAGATAAATACGATCGTATGCCATGCAGGTGCGGTCTGTTTATAGGCTGCGTGGCAAATGAAACTGAAAACACAGACTAAAGTAATACACTGGCTCAGATGGAATAATATCTTCATCGATTCATTTTGCCGCTTATGGAGCCGCTCAGCCAGAATGAGCAGCAGAAGCATGACCAGAAACGAAGTCATGTCGGCATAACAGGAAACAATCGATTCTCCGATAATGGTCATATCGTTCCCTCCACGGTCTCTTTTTCCCTGGTCATTCCTTCTATCATCGGGGCGTTCATTGCGTGAAGATGGATGCACACTAGAAACAGCGTATAGGTGAGCGAAGTAGATGAAATATCCCGGGATATAAATCCCCAGAAAATTCTGGAAATAACGATGAGCGCACCGAGTGCACCAAGCCTGAAATTGATCTTAAACGACAGCATCTCTGCCGCAGCAAAATACATTGCTGCCGGAACGAAGATCAGGTTGTTCAGGGGGCCGATCTGATAGGTCGCATCGTCTGCGATTGTATAAAGCCATCCGGTCTTCAGGTTAATAAGAAGCAGTACGAAAAGCAGTAAAAAAGGTATGAAAGCAGGGATCCTCAGCTTTCGAAGCCGTCCTTTGTCCCGGTAGACACGATAATCAAGGTACAGCATGAGCAGGTATCCGAAATAGGCGAACGAAGCAAAGAAGACCATGTTTGATGCCATGATCGTCTCCCGCACCAGGGACATCTGTCTCCTCTCGAGAAAATATGCGAGGGCATCGGCCAGCGTCATAATAATATTTACAATGACCATGGAAAAATACAGCCGGTCGTCCAGCCTGCCCCGCTTCCGATACAGTTCTGTATAATTCAGGATACCTGTCATAAAGAACAGAGACGCGGTATCCATGATCAGGCTTCCCGCTGTTCCGATTGACATGTGCCGCTCCTCCTTTCGCTGAAAAACACTTATCAGGCAATTGCGAAAGTCCCAAGAACTTCTAACATTCACTCAAGATGTGGAAAAGCATTCGCAAAAAACGTTAACTCGCTTCGCTCAGACAGAACGGTTTTTGCTCATTCCACATCTCTCGTTCATGTAGAAGTTCTAAGGCTTGTGCAGATTGTTTGAATTGTTCACACAATCCCATTTCACACAGAGTTTCGCAAGAGCCTGAAAAACACTTATTCTTCTTATTCTTTATCGTGCCTGAATCTCAGCACATTCCAGCTGAGGGCAGGCACCCGGATCTGAGCCCTGCCGTTCTCTGTGATCCCGCCGGGACCCGGTCCGGGCACAACATTTTCAGGATTTTCCTCGGTGTTGACAGCCTTGACATCGTCGTGATGCAGCAGTATGTGTTCCTGCAGAGTCAAATCGCCGAAAGCCCGCAGATCGATATCCAGCACAAAGTCCTCTGTAAGATCCCGATTGACGCAGAACACGGTCACAGATCCATCGTCGCCACGTGTGGCGGCTGCATTGATGAGCGGTACGTCGTCGTAATCAGCACAGCTGTAAACAGGGGAATCCACAAGTGCCAAAAGAGATGTTCCGCGTCCGTATTTTGATGCATGCAGGAAAGGCCAGTAAATGGTCTGAGCCCAGCATCCTCCCCCATTGCGGGTCATGATGGGCGCGATCACATTCACCAGCTGTGCCAGACAGGCAATCTTTACGCGGTCAGCATTTTGCAGGAATGTGATCAGAATGCTTCCGGTGAGCAGCGCGTCCTCGAAATTGTAGACATCCTCCAAAAGAGGCAGCGCAGGTCCCCACTTTTCACGCTTCCAGATTTCCTTATCCTGCTCATTCGAATGATACCACACATTCCACTCGTCAAAAGACAGGTTGATCTGCTTTTTGGAATGTTTCTTTCCTTTTACCGCATCGCAGATTGCAATGACGGTGCGAATGAAATCATTCAGATCCATGCTCCTTGCGAGGAAGCCGGGGGTATCGTTGGTCGTATTTCCATAGTAGCGGTGCAGGGACACGTAATCGATGTTCTCGTAGCATTCATCCAGCATGGTCAGCTCCCAGCTGCCAAAAGTGGGCATCTCGGAATTCGACGAACCGCAGGCGACCAGCTCAATGGTCGGATCCACCCATTTCATCATCTTGGCGGATTCATTCGCAATTCTCCCGTACTCACAGGCAGTCTTGTGACCCATCTGCCAGGGACCGTCCATCTCATTGCCCAGGCACCAGAGCCTGATATTCAGCGGATCCTTCGCACCGTTCGCGATCCGCATGTCGCTGAACTTGCTTCCTCCGGGGTGATTGGCATACTCCACGATGTCACGGGCATTCTCCGGTCCGCGGGTACCCAGATTGATGGCGTACATGATCTCTGTATCGGCCTTTCCCGCCCAGTCTGCAAACTCATGCAGACCGACCGCATTGGATTCGGTGGTGAACCAGGCCAGATCCAGCCGGCTCGGGCGATCAGGTCCGACGCTGTCCTCCCAGTTGAAACCGGAGACAAAGTTTCCTCCCGGATAACGTACTACCGAGACGCCGAGACGTCGTACCATCTCCAGCACATCCCGGCGAAATCCCTGTTCGTCAGCCATAGGATGCCCGGGCTCGTAGATGCCTCCGTACACCGCCCGTCCCAAATGTTCTATAAAGGAACCGTAGAGGCGGGGATCGATCCTCCCGATGATATAATCCCTGTCCAGTATGACCTTTGCTTTTTTCATAAATTTCTCCTGTTTCCTTTCGGGTCTTTCCTTTTGCGTCTGCTTTTCCGAGATTGGATCTGTTATGCTCCGGACAGCTGTTTTCAGATTTTATTTCACACTATCTATCAATTATATCATACCTTTTTCCATTATATCACAAACAAGAAAAAGCCCTCCACATGATAGTGAAGGGCTCGTAATTTTTAATCTTCTACGCAGAATTCTCGTTTCCCTTTTCTTTCAAGCTTCAGTTCCGGACAGCGCTCTTCCCTCTTCTTTCGGTGGACCGAGTCTGCTCAGATAGATACAATAGATAATCGACACTACGATCGTCGTTCCGACATAGATCCAGTCAGCCAATTCATTATCTGCTGCGAACCTTGATAATACATCGATCACAGAATGGGCGATGATACACGGAATAATGCTGCCGCTCCTGTAACATACCATTGTAAAGAGGAATCCCAGGCTGACAGCAAATAGGATCTGCATAATTGTCTCAAAGCTTCCATGACCGGTAAAAAGATTGATGATATGGCCAACTCCAAATGTCAGGGCAGAGACTATGATGGCTGCAGCCGATGTATTCCCGGCAAGCATCGCGCGTAAGAGGAATCCCCTGAAGATCATTTCTTCAACATACCCTACAAGGATCATGGAAGAAACTGAAAAGATCAGAGCAGTACCTCTGCATGAAAGGGCAAATCCACCCCAGATATTTCCCGTAGCGAGGATCCACATCGGAATAAAGAAGAGGTACTTCTTCATATCCTTCGGCCATCCTGCGAGTCCGTATTTTTCTTCCAAATGGTTCGACTTTACAAATACGGTGATTGCTGCCGCAAAAACAAGCAGCGCCAGCAGCATATGGACACTCTCATCACCAAAGTTCCCTCTGGCCGTTCCTACGATCACGCAATAGAGAACAATCCAAAGCACCGCGAACATTACTTCTTTTTCTTCATACAGTTTACGCATATCATGTTCCTTTCCGGGCAGCAATCATCCCGAAGAAGACATTCTCCAGCATCTTCTTACACTGCTCCTCATCATATACCATGGAATTATTGGCCAGCAGGCTTGCCATACCGTGCGCCACACAAAAGAATGTCAGGAACATCTCTCTTGCCTGTTCTATATCCACCCCTAAGCCTCCTGCCATGATCTCCATGATCCCGGAAAGCTCAGGATCAGACATGAGGGCTGCCACATCCTTTCCGCCGAACTTATCCGTCTGGAAAAGGAAACGGAACAGATTCTTTTCTTCCTGACCGAACCGCACATAATTCAGTCCCAGCGCAAGGATCGGAATCTCGTCCGTTTCCTTCGGCATGATGAACTCTGTATGATACCTGTCCGCTATCCCATAGGCAGCTTCCCTGATCTCATCAACTGTCCTGAAACTGTACAGCACCGGCTGTGTGGAGCATTTCAGGTACTCCGCGATCGTTCTGGCGCTCAGGTTCTCATGTCCGCGCTCCCTGATCACTTCAAAAGAGGCATTTTCTATCATTTCTTTTGTGATTTTCACTTTCGGAGGCATCGTACTCTCCTTTTTATAATCTATGTTATATAATCCTAATTATATATAAAAATGCATATTTGTCAAGATTGCTTTCCTGTCAAAAGCAGATGATTTTGATCCGTAAACTTCTTCGTCTGCCGCCGGAACTTCCCTTCGAGAATGAAAAAACTTTGTCTGCAAATGACTGCCTCTCTCCGGGCATGAAAAACTTCGTCTGCAAATGACTGCCTCTCTTTGGACATAAAAAAAGAGCCGGTTTTACCCGGCTCCGATAAGTGACAGGTTTTCATTTTTCAGCAGTAAGGACGCTCTGACAATTATCTCCACTTCACTGTCTGCTCAAAGTCCTGAAAGCAGTAACAGCAAGATCGATCGCAAGAACGATCAGTACAACGGCAAGACCGGCCTGAATCATGCTCCACATATCCCGCACCGCCAGTTTGGCAATAATCGTCTGAACGAGAGATGTAAGCGTGACGATCAGCATGAATACCATCGGGATAAAGAACATCTTGTTATTGCGCCCGATAGAACCGAGCCATGCGCAGACAGCAAGAAGACCAAGCGCTGCAAGAAGCTGGTTGGCAGCGCCGAACAGCGGCCAGATCTTAGAGTACCCGGTCAGACCGAGAGCAACGCCGAGAACAACCGTGATGGCCGTTGAGACATACGGATTGGCAAGAATTCCTCTGATTCCCGTCGCATCCCTCGGTGTCTCGCCTTCATTGAGCCAGAACTCCTGGAACATGTAGCGGGCAAGCCTGGTAGCGGTATCCAGTGAAGTCAGGCAGAATACGGAGACTGCAAGAACGAGCATCTGATAAATTACCCCCTGAACAGCAGGATTTGTGAAGGAACCGAGCATGCGGGACAATCCTGTCGCGAAGACGATCGTCGGGCTTCCGAGCTTCAGCTCTTCTGCCGGAACATTGACGTCATTCCAGATGTAAGCGACCGCGCAAAGAGCCAGAACGGCAACGATACACTCGATGAGCATGGCTCCGTATCCGATTGGCATGGCATCTTTTTCGTTATCGATCTGCTTTGCAGTGGTGCCGGAGGATACCAGTGAGTGGAAACCAGAGATGGCGCCGCATGCGATCGTAACAAACAGGGCCGGGAAGACCGTTCCGCTGGTAAAGAGGCCGTTTCCTGTTGCCTTGATGCCGGTAAATGCCGGCATGGCCGTTGCTCCTGTACCTGTCAGAGCAGCGCCGATGACTGAGATGACAGCTACGATGATCATAAAATAGAGCAGGAACGAGCTCAGATAATCACGGGGCTGCAGCAGGATCCATACCGGTGTGACCGACGCGATCAGAATATAGACTCCGAGAACGTACATCCAGACATTGTAGCTCAGAGAAAGCGGATGCCAGTTGAGTCCGATGAGGACGATCAGCATGATGCCGACGCATCCGATCACTGAAGCGATACCGACATTCAGATTATTTCTGTACACGAGGATACCGAACACGATGGCAAGCAGAATGAACAGTACGGAAATGACGGCAGTGGATAAGTTCGCATCGAGATTGGCGCCTTCGAGTGCAACGCCTGCCGCGTTAGTATTTCCAAATGTGGACGCAACGATGGACGCAAATGCCGCAACGACGAGAAGCAGCGTCAGCCATGCAAAAGTCAGAAACAGCCGCTTGGCCTTCTGTCCCATCGTATCACGGATGACCTCACCGATCGACTGGCCCCGATTGCGAATCGATGCGAACAGAGCTCCGAAGTCATGGACACCGCCGAAGAAAACTCCGCCGACCACTACCCAGAGGAGCACCGGCACCCATCCGAAAATAGCTGCCTGGATCGGGCCGTTGATCGGTCCGGCACCTGCAATGGATGAGAAATGATGTCCCATGAGCACAGGCGCTTTCGCCGGAACATAATCCATTCCGTCCTCGAGCTCGTGGGAAGGTGTCTTTTTTGACGGATCTACACCCCACTGCCGCGCGAGCCATCGGCCGTAGAACAGATAGCCGCAGGCAAGGATCACAAGGCTGACTAAAAGTACTACTAAGATATTCATAATCTCCCTCCTTGGTCAGGAGCTTTTGGCGTGAAAGCCCCTGCTGTATATATTGAACACCTGCCTGGCCGAGCGGTTGCCGTGAACGGTCTCCGCTTCAAGATCCACGCAGATGATACGCCCTTCGGATCTGCCTCTGAAGGTAAAGAGGTAATTCCTGTTGAATCGGTATCTGCTGACAGCTTCCTTTATCTTTGCAGCAGGAGAAGATTCCGAAAGAATACAAACGGTGACATAGGATACCATGTGATCTTTTTCGGGATATTTTTCTCCTTTCCTGACGTATGTCTCTTCCATGTAGGTTTCAATCAGAGCCCGGGCGTCAGCAAGCGTTTCTTCAGAGCATTTTTCAGCCTGCATGAAGAGGATATGCTCGTACACCCTGGCGCTCCAGAGATTGACCTTCTGAGTCACAAGGAACTTTTCGCTCAGGGAAAAATAGTATGCATAGGCCGGATACTCTTTGCTGTTTATGGTAACTGGACGGTAAATGTCAAAAGACCCGGAAAGAATCCCGAGAATTTTCTCCAGATAATCGGATGTTTCCATGAAATACCCCATCATATCTTCAAGTAGGCCTCGGCGTTCCTGCCGCGGGTGAAAAACACCTTCCCCTTCCGGAAATCAGGTTTCAAAGCAGACAAAATAGATACAGGACTGTAAATGCCGAGCGCATATCGCTGCGTTAAAGCTTTAAAGCATTAAATAAATAAGATAAAGATTAATATAGCACAGGCAGTAAAACAGTTCAATTATTTAAATGAAAATATTTAATACTTATTGACCGTTTCAATACACAGAAGAACTCCCGGTCATCGGTTTCATTACCGACGACCGGGAGTTCTTCTTCAGTTGAAAACGGGATACTCGGGACTCAGTCATGAGTAAGTTGTCTCACGCTTTCTGCGTCAGAGATTAAAACAGAATCAACAATTTCGCAGAATCGCTTTGGCTGTTCTTTGACTGACCAATGTTTGCACCCCCTGAATACCTCCACCCTGCTGTTCGGATTTTCCTGCGCGGCTCTTAAAATATCACTCAGCGGGACAAGCGGATCCTTTTCTCCGATGATATAGACGACCGGCATCTTTAAATTCCTGAGTTTTTTCAGATAGTACGGTCTTGACCGGTACTTCCCCGCTGCGCTTCGCTGAAAGTTGAGCATCGACTTCCCGGCCATATCTCCTTCACAGGATTTCATCACCTCGTCAATCAAAGAATCTGTGATCAGCTTTTTATTTCCGATCAAAGCATAGGATATTGACCATTTTGCGATCCATCTGTATTTTGCGCACCATCTGTATTGCGCAAGCGTCAGATCAGTATGTTTCACATACCAATAGCTGAAACGATGAAACGGCATTTTCTCCGACACTCCCCAGGTATCGACCGGGATCAGTACCTTTACCTTCTCCGGCCATGTCAGGGCAAAGCCGATCGCAACAGCTCCCCCCATCGATAACCCGGCCAGGGCAAAATCAGTAAGGTGAAAATGATCAGCAACATACCTGACACACGCAATATGTGTTTTAAAGTATGTACTGCCTGCAAGTTCATCTGCCCTGTCACTGTCCCCATAGCCCAGAAAATCAAATGCGTACACCGTATAGTCATCCGAAAAAGCATTGAACACTTCTCTCCAGGACAGCATTGTGCTGTCACAGCCTGCGCCGTGCAGCAGCAGGACATTTTTTTTCCCGGCTCCTTTTTTATAAACCGCAATGTTTCCGTATTTCGTTTTAATGATTTCTTTCACGACCATTTTAATTCTCTCCACGTCACATAATCCTCATGACAGGATTATAGCACCGGATCTGTCAGATTGTCAGCATGATGCCTTCGTTCTGCTTCTCCTTCTTACTTAACTGACGGTTTCTGTGCCCGTTGACAGTCCCGATGTAAAGGCTTTATATTGATGTTGCAAATATGACGTCGATAGGATCACACTGATCAGAAAAAAGGTGAACGATTCCGAAAAGGACAGCGTTTCGGAATGACCTGATACGACCGGAACAGAAGAAAGGAAACGGGCATACTGTACAGTCCCAAAAATACTTATGGATAAAAAGCAAAGTCCGGCAGGCTCTGTGGATCTGCTGCACGGGCCGATCATGAGGAACATCTTTATCTTCATGGTGCCCGTCTTTATATCAAATATTTTTCAGCAGTTTTATAACGTAGCCGATACCGCCCTGGTCGGCAACTATCTCGGGGAAAATGCGCTTGCAGCCGTCGGGTCGGTCTCTTCTATTTTTGAATTCCTTGTATTTTTCTCACAGAATCTGGGTGTAGGACTGTCCTTCGTTGTCGGACGGGAATTCGGAAAGAATAATCCGGACAGGCTTAAACAGGCTGTGGCAGGCGCCATTATTATCGGAAGTGCTGTCAGCATTGCATTGACTCTGCTGACCTACTTCGGGATGAGACATTTTTTAATTCTGCTCAATACTCCCCGTGAAGTCCTCGACGATGCCTGTGCCTATATCCGGGTGATCTGTTTATTCATCATAATCATGTTCATTTACAATCTGTGCTCCGGAGTTCTCCGTGCAATCGGAAATTCTGTGATGCCTCTGATCTTCCTGATTACCTCATCGCTCATGAACATCGGTCTGGACATCGTGATGATCCGTGTTTTCCATATGGGAGTCGTCGGCACCGCAATCGCGACTGTGACTGCACAGGGGATCGCAGCGACTCTGTGTATTCTTTACATTCTGCGCCGGGTGCATCTGGTCATTCCCGGAAAAGAACACTTTGAGTACGACAGCGGCCTTTATAAAGAGCTGGCCTCCCAGGGCATCGCGATGGCGAGCATGGGATCGATCGTCAATATCGGGTCCATTATCCTCCAGATCGGCATCAACAGTCTGGGCGCAGTCGTTATTGCCGGGCATGTGGCGGCACGAAAGATTTTTTTCGTACTTCTGACCCTCAGCATATCAATGTCGACCGCAGTCGCGAACTTTGTTTCTCAGAACAGAGGAGCCAATAACCGGGAGAGGATCCTTGAGGCGATCCGGAAGAGCCACATATTCTGCATCGTCACGACGGCAGTAATGATCATTTCCATGTTTTTCTTTGCGAAATCATTGATCGCGCTCATCTCGGGATCTGATAATCCGATCATTCTGCGGAACGGCTCCGTTTACCTGCGTTTTTGCACCTTCTTTTTCGTGCCGCTCCTGGAAATTCAGATCTTAAGAAATTCCCTGCAGAGCATGGGATCCAGGATCATCCCGATCATTTCCAGCGTGATCGAGCTGGCGGGAAAAATATTTTTCACGATCGCACTCATTCCGCGGTTCGGATATAACGCAGTCATTATGTGTGAACCGCTGATCTGGATCGTGATGGCGGCGCAGCTTCTCTATGCGTTTTATCATGATCCTTTCATAAAAGCATCGAAGGGTCTGCAGCCCGGTTCGTGAACGCAGGTGCAGACCCTTGACTTATTCTTCAATCCTTTTCAGGAAGGCTCCCGTCCTGCCCCTCCTGCAGGAGCTTCTCACGAAATACTTTTCTGTATTTCATGGGCGAAAGCCCCTTTGCCTTTCGGAACACTCTGCTGAAATACATCGGATTCTCATACCCTACTCTCCGGGCGATCTCCGCAACCGAGTCCTCTGTGGTCTCCAGGAGGATCTGCGCATTGTAGATCCGCAGATTCAGAATATACTTCATGGGAGACGTACCAAAGTATTCCCGGAAACATGCGCCGAACCAGCTCATGCTCATATTTCTTGTCATCGAATACTGTTCGATGCTGATGTCCTCATTGTAGTGTTCCTTGAAATAACTCCGCGCATAGTCCATTTCCGATCTGACAAACCCGGACGCTTTCGGCAGGTTCTGATTCATTCGTCGATTCATGACAATAAACAGTTCACGCAGGATATATGTGAGACTTTCCTCATAACAGAACTCACATTCCTGCAGCTCATCCCGCATCTTTTTAAAAAGGTCCTCATACTGATAAGAAATCCCTGTATGAATAATATAGTCGCCGAGTGGAATCTCATAGTGCCTGAGTATGCTCTTCACAGACCTTCCGGTAAAATGCACGAACCAGTACTGTGAAAGGTCTTTGCCCAGAAAATAATAGTGCTGCTCTTTTTTGGGCGGGTAGAGCACCATATTTCCGGCAGGCACGGTCACCTCATGCCCATCCAGAATAAAATGCCCTTCACCGGCAGCGATATAAATGAGCTGCCAGTCAATACGGCCCTTCGGACGCCATGTCGGAAGACGGGGTCGGGTGAATAGCTGATAGGTACCTGCGCTCAGGACCCTGAGCGCCTTTTTATTTTCCTTAAAAGGAATTCTTGAATTAAACAGATATCCCTTATTGATATACATATCATCCTGTTTCCTCTCGGTCGTCATTTTTCCAGTTGTCCTTTTCTCCAGGTTTTCTTTTCCTCTCGGCTGTCTTTTTCTCTGGTCCTATTGGCTGTCTTTCTCTCTGGTCTTCATGGTCGACTTTCCCTCTGATCTTCTCGGTCTTCTCGGTTGTCTTTCCCTCCGTTTATCATTTTCTCCAGATTGTACTTCCAATATCATTATCAGTTTATCGAATTCCGTCGGCATTTACTACTGTATAGGTCTTTTGTGCAGAAAATGAATTACTTTGTTCATATGCTTTAGATCTTCAGACCGATATCATCAGATTAGGGAACTGTGCCTGCCGCCGAAGCGGCCGGCACAGACACATTTCAATACCAAACCATGTCCCGGCAGGAGATGTCCGCTGCCGCATCCGCATCAGAAAGGAGGATGCCGCCTTGCCAGTACCAAGATTGTATGAAGATCTGTCTGTACTGCATCAGAACACCATGCCGTACCACAGCTACTTCATCCCCACATCCGCCCCTCCCCGCGCACCGAATCCGGTCACGCAGAGAGAAAAGTCCGACCGGCTGCATATGCTGAGCGGCTGTGCCTGGAACTTCCGCTACTTCCAAAGCATCCACGAACTAAATGAGGAATTTTATCTGCCCAGCTTTCACCCCGACAGTACTTGGAAGGAGGAAGTCGTTCCCTTCTGCTGGCAGATGAAAGGATATGACGAGCATCAATATACAAATATCAGATATCCTTTCCCATTTGATCCGCCATATGTTCCCCAGAAGAATCCCTGCGGAGCGTATATTCATAAATTTGAATGGCACAGGAATCCGGATGCGCCGCGCGAATTTCTGTATTTTGAGGGAGTTGATTCCTGCTTCTATGTCTGGCTGAACGGGACATACGTCGGCTACAGTCAGATCACGCACCACATTTCCGAATTTGATGTGACCGATCTTCTGACCGAAGGAGAGAATCTTCTGGCTGTCCTGGTTCTCAAGTGGTGCGACGGTTCGTATCTGGAAGATCAGGACAAGTTCCGTATGTCCGGAATCATCCGGGATGTCTACCTCCTTGGCAGACCTGATTCATTTATAGAAGATTATGTTATCAGGACTGACCTCGCAAAGAATTTGAAGTCTGCCGACCTGAACATTAAATTCACCTGGCACGGCGCACCGGTCCCGGTCCGCCTCCAGCTCCTGCCGCCGGAGGAAGAAAACAGAGCCGCAAAATGTACCTCAAAAGATATGATCTGTACTGAAGAAGGCTTTGCAGAAGAAAAAAACAGGTTCGAAAAAAGCTTCGCAGCAGAAAAGACCCTGTCTGAAGAACGCTTTGCCGCGGAAGGACACGATCCTTCCGGGAGCCGTCAGATCATCCTGGATATATCCCTGAATGAAGTCTCGGAAATTCACATTCCCATAAAAAATCCGATTCTTTGGAACGCTGAGACGCCATACCTGTACACCCTCATCATGAAGGCAGAGGGGGAAACTATCACCGAGCGCATAGGCTTCCGCCACGTCTGTATCAAAGACGGCGTCCTGTATCTCAACAATGCTCCGATTAAATTCCGGGGCGTCAACCGGCATGAATCGGATCCGGTCACAGGTTTTATCCAGACAAGAGCCCGGGTCGAACAGGACCTGCATATGATCAAGGAGCATAACTTTAATGCGGTCCGGGCAAGTCATTACCCGAATGTTCCCTGGTTCTACCAATTGTGTGATGAACTCGGCCTCTACGTGATCGACGAGGCTGACAACGAAAGCCATGGTACCGGTCCGCTCTCCTTCAATGAGGACGATTACTCTGAACGGATGCGTATGGCTCATGTAAGAATTGCGGACAATCCGGACTTCATCGAGCCAACATTGGACAGGATACGTTCCATGGTCATAAGGAACCGCAACCGTCCCTCTGTCCTCGTCTGGTCCATGGGTAATGAATGCGGTTACGGCTGCACCTTTGAGGAAGCCCTCCGATGGACAAAAGAAATTGATCCGACCAGACTGACGACCTATGAGAGTGCCTTTTACGCTGCACATGACCGTGAATATGACGTATCCAATATCGATCTTTTCGGCAGAATGTACCCGCCCTTCGAAGATGTTACGGATTATCTGGACTCCGATCCGGAAAAACCGCTCCTCCTCGTAGAGTACTGCCATTCCATGGGAAACAGCCCGGGCGATCTGCAGGAGTACAGGGAGCTGATCGAGAAATATCCCCGTCTGTGCGGAGGATTCGTCTGGGAATGGTGCGACCACGCGATCGATCAGGGATCTGCCGGGAACGGAAAGACCATGTACGGGTACGGCGGAGATTTCGGGGAGCTTCAGCACGACGGTAATTTCTGCCTTGACGGTCTCGTCTATCCTGACCGCCGTCCGCATACAGGCCTTCTGGAATTCAAAAATGTCCACCGTCCGTTCCGCTCTTCCTACGATCCGGAATGCGGCGTTTTAACGATAAGTAACTATCTGGATTTTCTGGATCCGTCAGACAGCGTGAACGTTCATTATTCCCTGACTTCGGACGGTGAGGAGCTTTCGCAAGGCGATTTTCTCCTTCCCTCAATACCGCCCCACGGCCGATCCGAGGTTCCGCTCCCTCTGGCAGTTCCCGGAAAAGGCCGCTGCTTCCTGCTCATTACATATACCCTGGCAAAGCCGCTTCCGGGAATACCGGCAGGCAATGAGCTTGGCTTTGACGAGATCAGGATCCGTACTTCGGACGAACGGTGCCGGCTGGCTGTCTCCGCGTTCCCGTACGAGTGTTCCGGAACGAAATACGGCAAAGAAAGCATCGATAAGACTCCGTCGGATCTTCTTCCGGTGGTGAC
The DNA here is from genome assembly GCA_900314565.1 of uncultured Eubacteriales bacterium. Lineage (GTDB taxonomy): Bacteria > Bacillota > Clostridia > Lachnospirales > Lachnospiraceae > Chordicoccus. The sequence continues at coordinate 40,119 of OMVU01000010.1, read as the reverse complement.
CGAAAACGGCACAGATGTAATTATTGAAGGCAAGGGGTTTGCATATACACTGGATACGCTTTCCGGACTGTTCACTTCTCTTAAACGGGAGGGCCGGGAAATGCTGAAACAGCCCGTAGATTTCAATCTCTGGCGGGCTCCGACCGACAACGACGTGCCGCTTCTGGATGTCTGGAAATTAGAACGCCTTGATCACACCACTGCGCGGGCTTACGAGGTAACGCATGAAATATGCGGCGATACTGCCGTCCTTCATATCCGGCAGTCCGCAACCGCCATCTCCAACCAGCCGGTCCTGAGAATTCAGACAACATGCAGTATCTATCCTGACGGGACGATCCGAATGGATATGAACGCAGAAAAAGAGCGGAATTACCTGACGCTTCCAAGAATCGGGCTGAGAATGTTCCTCGATTCAACTATGCGTGACGTCACCTACTATGGCATCGGTCCGCACGAGAGTTACATAGACAAGAGGAGAAGCGGCCGCCACGGACTTTTCCGTTCTTCCGTCGAAGACCTTCACGAGGACTATATCCGGCCTCAGGAAAACGGCAGCCACGCAGACTGTGATTATCTTCGTATTGAGGGAAGCGGACTTGCGCTTACTCTGGCATCCGGAGACGAGAATACGTTCTCTTTCAACGCTTCGGTCTATACGCAGGAAGAGCTTGAGACAAAGCGGCACAACTATGAACTTATGCCATGCGACGACACCGTCCTTTGCATAGACCATAAGATGGCAGGAATAGGCTCAAAAAGCTGCGGACCGGATCTCTCAGAGAAATATCAGGTCCGCGAAGATTCCTTCCATTTCTCGTTCCTTATTAAGCCTGAAACATATTGAAACCGGGAGACATATTCTGCCCGCTCATGCCTGCCAGGCATGAGCGGCTGCAAACCAGTCATCCGAGGTCATTAAGTCAAACATCAAAACTGTTTTTGGGAGAAGGTTTTATGAAAGAAAAGACTTATTTGAAATGGTATAACAAGGTAGGATACGGATCCGGAGATATTGCAGGAAACGTTGTCTACGCCCTGCTCTCCGCCTTCGTCATGATTTTCCTGACCGACACGGTCGGGATGAACGCCGGAGTCGTCGGAACGCTGATCGCAGTGTCAAAGCTCTTTGACGGTGTGAGCGATATTTTCTTCGGTTCTCTGATCGACAAGACCCAGACAAAGATGGGAAAAGCACGTCCCTGGATGTTCTATGGCTACTTCGGCTGCGCGCTCTGCCTCATCGCCATTTTCTGCATACCTGCGGATCTCACTCCGACAGCTCAGTATGCATGGTTCTTTATCGCCTACACGCTTCTTAACGCAGGCTTCTACACAGCCAACAACATCGCGTATTCCGCTCTGACGGCGCTCATCACAAAAAATAATCACGAGCGCGTACAGATGGGCTCCATCCGCTTTATGTTCGCTTTCGGCACCAGTATGCTGATCCAGACGATCACTGTCGGTCTGGTCGCCTATTTCGGAGGCGGAGCCGCTGCATGGCGTACCGTTGCGATCATTTACTCCATCGTGGGCATTATAACGAACTCTCTCTCTGTATTTTCGGTCAGGGAACTGACGCCGGAGGAGCTGATGGATGACGAAGTCAAAATAGAAGCTCCGGCTGAAGAAGAAAAGTACAACCTGATTGACGCTTTCAAACTCCTTATTCAGAATAAATATTACCTGATGATCTGCGCTTCCTATATCCTGATGCAGATTTATTCGGCGACGCTCAACATGGGCATTTACTATATGACCTACGTACTGAAGAACGCTAACCTTCTCGGCGTCTTCTCCTGGGCTATCAACATTCCGATGATCGTCGGTCTTCTGTTCACTCCGACCCTTGTCGCAAAATGGGGCGGAATGTACCGTCTGAATCTTACCGGCTATACGATCGGCACCCTCGGCAGACTTGGTGTCGTCGTTGCCGGTTACCTCGGCTCCGTCCCGCTGATGCTCGCCTGTACAGCCATCGCGGCCATCGGAATGAGCCCGCTTCAGGGCGATATGAACGCTCTGATCGCGACATGTTCCGAGTACACTTACCTCACACACGGCAAGCGGGTGGACGGCACCATGTACTCCTGCACATCTCTCGGAACGAAGCTCGGCGGCGGAATCGGTACGGCGCTGGCAGGCTGGCTCCTGGCTTTCTCCGGCTATGTAGGCGGGGCAGCTGTCCAGAGTGCGTCCTGCATCAACATGCTCCATATCATGTATCTCTGGATGCCGATGTGCTTCAATCTGCTGATCACGCTGATCCTCACACGGCTTAATGTCGAAAAGGCGAACGAGGAGCTGAGAGCAAAGCAGTAAAGCAAACAGCTTAATTAAGGTTCTTCCATAACATGCAAAAGCCTCCACTGCACATGGCAGATGCCTGAAAGCGGCGTCTGCTATGTGCGGTGGAGGTTTATTCTTCTCTTACTGACCTGATTGGAAAGCCTCGATCCGCTTGGCAGCGTTGTCCCTGAATCCGTCACTCTCTGTTCTTAAGCACCTCCGCCGGCGTCACTCTGTCGATCCTGCGTACAAGAAGCGCATTGATCACAAAATACATGACCATGATGATTACGAACAGCCCGACATAGACAAGAGGAGACATAGACAGGTCCATCCCGCACGCCACATTGGAAATGAAATACGGATACATTGCATCAATCGTTCTCTTGGCAAGCGGAATCGCGATCAAAGAGCCCAGCGCCACAAAGTACGTATTCCCGTTCAGATACAGTTTCCGGATCTCTCCACGCCTGTACCCGAAGATCTTCATCAGCGAGATATCATAGGACGCTCTGTCCACCATGACGCCCATCATAAGGTACAGCACAACGAAGAAAATAAAAGCGGATGCCGCGGTCATCGTATAAACCATAGACGCCATCAGATTCACAAATACGTGTCCAGCCTGCTCGATCTGCGCTCTTGTGATCACTGAAAGCAGCTTCCCGGAGTCTACAGACAGTTCATGATCGGAAAATACAACATTATAATAGTCATCATCCTCGCCGAACATTTCACGCATCTCATCAATGTCCATGAACACCATAAAGCTCGGTGAATACTGCACAATGCTGTTCACACGGAAGGCGTAGTACTGCTCCGACTCCCGGTCCTCCAGTACCATCGTCTCCCCCTCTTTGATACCGTATTTCTGCGCCATTGCGGAGGAAATGGCGACCTCTTTCCGTCCCTCCGGGACTTCTGCGTCAAAATACGGATTCTCCGTATCCGTCCCCAGAAGCGTCACTTCCAGGTTATAGCCGAAACGCTCTTTGTTCAATGTTTTGGCAAATGCAGGTATACCTCCCTCCGGCACTTCGGAATCCGGATATTTGTACATATACATGTATTCATAATGAGTATCCGCAAGATTATCCACCTCTACATGGCGGCACATAACGTAGCAGTCCACTGCCATGAATACCAGAGTCAGTGAAACATACAATCCTGCCGCCATCGTAATAGCAGCGCGCATCTCACGCAGCAGCCGGCGGATCCGGAATCGGCTGATAAAACCCATCTTTCCCAGGCGCAGACGCTTGCCGGACGCCTCTTTGCGGCCTCCGCGCAGCAGGAAGAGAGCTGTGCAGGAAAGCTTTTTGCGAATGACAAGACTGTTGACAATGATTGCGATCACAGGCGGAAGGATCAGCCCGTAGATAAGGGTATATGCGTACGCCTTCAGCGAAATCGCCGGAACGGAATAGTAGAGATAAGTGTCCATCATCTGATAGGCCACGCCGATCGGCGAATAGGCGAGAATCGTTCCGATCACACCGCCCAGCGCTGTCACAACTGCAGGCAGGAGCATATAATGCCGCAGCAGATCCCCGCTGTTCACACCCAGCGAGTAAAGTGCTCCGATCACGCTGCTCTCCGCATCGATCTCATGGATCGTAAAGACAGCGATGACGTAGGAGAACAAAGCCAGTATGATCACACCCGCGACCAGGCTCACATACTTGTTGATCCTGACATCTGCCGAGGCCCCGCCGATCCGCATGTTATCGCCTCGCGGCACGAACATCTGCAGATTGTGAATATCAGGCTCCATCTGTTCACGAAGCTTCTGAGCATCCTTATCCCCCTCCATGAGCGGGCTGCCGAGGAAATCAAGGATCACCTGCGCATCGCCGAGCCGCTGCTTTACATAAGCCTTGAAGTAAGGATCTTCCGCCTTCTTCCAGTCGAACGGAAAGGCTTCAACGGCCTCGCGAACGTCATCGTCCGTGAGTGAGCCATCCGTGATCCGGTAGGCATAAATATACTTCTCCGATTCAAGCGCTGTCCCGGCATCCTTCATGGACTGATAGGCCTGCGGTGTCACAAAACCGGTCCCGAACTGCGCGCTGTCCACAGTGCTGTCCGCCATCTTTTTGAAAGGGCTCTCATAGTCCGCTGTCGTACCGATCCCTGTGATCGTGAATTCCCTGCCTCCGATCTCCAATGAATCTCCGATCTGCAGCCCATGAACCTCCATAAAACGCTTTTCGAGAACGATCTCATCGTCCGCTTCGGCCTTTCTGCCGTCATCCAGTTCCACCAGATTGACAGACTTTCTGTCCCTGAAGAGACGTATGGTTGCAGGAGGATTCACAGACTGCCCGGAACCATCGCCTGCTACGGAGCTATCGCCTGCTGCGGAGCCATCGCCTTTCGAAGGATCATCACCTGCCGCAGCGTCTCCGACCGGTTCTCTGCCTTGAGAAAAATCCAGATAAAACTGCTCTTCCACTTCTATGCCTTTGCCGTCCAGTTCTTGCAGCTGCTCCTGTCTGAGCGGAATAAAAGTTTCCCACTCTCCGTCCTCTATTCTGTTCTTCTGTGCAAATTCCGCTGTCCCGTCTATGATGTTCTGTGCTGCCCCGAGAAGGCTCACAACGATAAATACCCCGAGGATCACAAGCAGGCACAGGGCAAAGTATCTTCCCATATGTCTTCTCAGATTTCGCAGCACTCGTTTTCTCAGTACTTTTTGCATTTCTTTTGCTTCCGCTTATTTCTGTCAGTCAATTTATGACCATTTGTTCAGCCAATGTCAGTGAGGTTTCCTGCCCCGAAAAAGAATCATAAATCTGTTAATTCTGCTGCAGGAACACGCGTGGCATTCCTGCTGCTCTCGCTGATCTCCCCGTCTTTTATGATGATGACCCTGTCCACCATCCTGCGGATCGCATTGTTGTGCGTCACGATCATCATGGTCGTACCGTATTTTCGGTTGATCGTCTCCAGAAGGATCAGAATGCTTCTGGATGTCCTGGAGTCCAGAGCGCCGGTCGGCTCATCACACAGAAGAAGCACAGGATTCTTGATCAGTGCCCTCGCGATTGCGACTCTCTGCTGCTGGCCGCCGGAGAGCTGTGCCGGAAACTTGTCTCCGATTCCGGCGATTCCGAGCGTTTCCATCAGCTCAGCTGCATCCAGCGGGTTAGGAGACAAAAACTCACAGACCTCAATATTTTCACGGACAGTCAGATCCGGCACAAGGTTGTAGAACTGGAAAATAAACCCGAGTTTGTCCCTTCTGTAGTCGGAAAGTCTGCCTGGTTTCATTCCAACGATCTGCGTACCATCCACATTGATGGATCCTCCGTCAGGGATTTCCAGTCCTCCTATGCAGTTAAGAAATGTTGATTTCCCGCTGCCGCTCGGTCCCTGAATGACACACATCTCGCCCTTTTCTACGCCTGTACTGATTCCTTTGAGGACCTGCATGCGGTTCTCGACTTCTCCGTAATACTTTATCAGATTCTCTACTTCAAGAAACATATGTCAATCCTGCCTGCTGTCTGTATTGTCTGTTCTGGAACAGTTCACTGTCTTTTGATAGTTAGTATCAGCTATCTTTTATTTGGATTATACAACCGGGAATGGCGTTGTGCAAGAACAGAAAAAACGCAAAAAAAGCCGGACAGGTCGGGGAACACACCCTTAGAGTGCTCCGTGACCTGGCCTGCTTTTCAAATTACCTGTACCCAATAATATTGAACTATAGAAGCAGATTCATCTCTTCTCCCTGATGAATTGATCGGTTTCTTCCATGACTCTGTAAAGCTCCTTCATATCAGCAAAACTTTCTTTGCTTTCCAGAGAATGATTTGCATTCGGAACAATTGTACATGGAATCCCTTTTTCGTCGCATATCCCCGGCACCGGGCTCTTCTCTTTTCCGACCCACGGATCATCTGTACCCGTAAAAGCAATCGCTTTTCCAAATGAATATGCGAACGTCTCTTTAAGAGGCGTGAAGAGGATCAATCGTATCTTCTCTTTTGCCGGGCTGTCTGAAGCGATCTTCGCCGCTGCGATCGTACCGATGCTTTTGCCGATGAATAAGATATCATCGTATGCACACAGGTCCACTTCCGCAAGATGCTGTTCTGACTGGTCCAGCGCTATGCGGAACGATTCTTCCATCCGCTTCCGGTCTCCTCTGATCTTTTTCGGGAATCCGGAATAGGGTATCGTCATGATCTCATAGCCCTGCTCCGCGGCGATCCTTCTGGCATAATACAGAAGCGGCTTGTCCGCCGTATACCCTATGCCCGGAAAAATAACTGCAAGTTTCTTCGTCTCTTTCATCTCATACTCTCTCATTATTTTCTGATCGCAATTACACAAATAATGCTCCAACATCTGATATCATGAATGCTTCGGTATTCTTGCTGCACCAGGCAGGGTGCAACGCACATTCCACATAGCGAAGCTGCAAACCGCCAAAGACTTAAGTCGGTCAGGACAGATCAAATATGCTCATCTGTGTATATTTATCCGGAAGGTAATTTATATACGTAAAACAATCCTCCGGGCTTGACAGAAGACCATTTTCCCTGCAGATCCGTTGGAAGACCCTGGTCAGTTCCCCGGCTTTCGGGCTCGGCAGTTCATACGCATTTCCATACCGCTTAATGTATCGTTCCGTCATCCCCGGAAAATGCTTATCAAGCGCCGCATAATAGTACTCCCGATCGCCTTCCCTGAGCGTCAGCCCCATACCGAAATCAATCACACCTTTCACACCGACACGTACGCACTCGTTCAGTATGGATGTTATGTTTTCCTCTGTATCGTTGATGAACGGCAAAATCGGTGTCATCCATACGACCGTCGGGATCTCCCGTTTCTGCAGTTCTTCCAGCACCGCAATCCGGCGTTTTGTATTGCAGACATTCGGCTCCAGTATTCCGCATAAGGCATCGTCATAGGTCGTAAGCGTCATCTGCACCACGCATTTCGCAGATTGGTTGATCTCATCCAGCAGATCGATGTCCTGAAGAATGCGGTCTGATTTTGTCTGGATCGCAGCACCGAACCCGTATTTCAGGATGATCTCAAGGCACCTTCGTGTCAGCCGCAGTTCCTCCTCACAGTGCATATACGGGTCCGACATTGAGCCGGTCCCGATCACGCACTTTTGTCTCTTTGATCTCAGGGCCTTCTCCAGGAGCTCCGGCGCATTCCGCTTCACCTCGATATCCTCGAACGGATGTGTAAACTTGTAGCACCGGCTTCTGCTGTCACAATAAATGCAGCCATGACTGCATCCGCGATAGATGTTCATTCCGTACCGGCCGCCGCTGCCGGTCAGTATTCCTTTTGCGTCAATAAAATGCATCCGATCACTCCTTACAGTCTTAAAGTCCTCGCAGCACCGGATGATATGCGGATTCCGGAACCGATCTTTCTCCTTCAGGTGATCATCTACCCTTCATGATCAATTGAAGAGTTAAACATCTGCATATCCTTCGCAGCCGCCGCAGTTACTGCAGCCGTTGCAAAGGATCCTGAATGAGCACTCTTCACATTTTTTTGCATAGCGGGGCACATACAGATCCTCCTCCGGAATCAGACGCCCAAAACTGTCTTTCAGTTCAAATCTCATCGGTCTGCCCTGAAAAGTCATCCCGGATTTATATGCCTGTAGGTTCTGCTGCTGTTTGCTTCTGATCCTGTATTCCCTGCCGTCTTTGATGAAGACTGTGCCTGTCTCCATGAAACAGAATGTTATATTCCTGGATGCACACTCATTCTGAAGATCCTGCACCCATTCAAAATCACAGGGTCTGCTCCCTCCGTAATTTTCCCCGCCGCAGGCGACCTGTTCGATCTGTCCGCTGTCCAGATACTTCCCGATTCTTAACGGCCCGAGGAGCGGTGCGCAGTGCAGACCTTTGTGTTTGAACGGCAGTTTGAGCAGCAACGGAATTCTCTCATCCGCTCTGTCCTGATTTTCACAGGTCACGTTAAGAAAAAGGTTATCCCAGCCGTTTCCCCAACCCGGGGGCAGGCATTCATGAATCCTCTCGGGTCTCTTGGTCAGCAGCAGGAAGATCACATCGCTTCTCCTGCGCATGATCTCCCACGCCTCTTTACGCCACTCGTCAGCTTCCTGCAGGAAAAAATCCGAAGTCATGCAGACGCTGATCATTTCACCGCTCTGTATCTTGTATCTGCCTGTCCTGTCTTTGGACAGCGGATACCTGAATCCGGTCTTCGTCTTATAAATATCAGCACCGCTCCTGCCTCTCATCCTGTCAAGGTAATATACGTAGCAGTTTTGGCAGCCTTCGCTGCACTTTATGCAGCCATGCCATGGGTTCCAGTTACTGTGCATTGCCATTTTCTATTCCTCTGAGGCAGCTTTTTATGCTCCCCATTTCAAAAACGTCTCAGCGTTCCTGCCGCACAGCGCTTACGTGCGAAGTACCTTCCTGTCTGCGGCTGCGATCCGCCGGAGGTGATACTGTATACTTCCACCCTACCATACTTCCTCTTTATTTTCCACCAAACAAAAAAGAACCTGCATCCATCAATGCGATAAGGGGGAAGGAAGGAGAAAAAGGATGCCATCGGAAAAATTTCGCTGCCATCGAAGTTAACTTCGAACTGCTTATTGAAACTGAAAGGAGTGTCATTTACAATAAATATGGAGGATCTCTTCATAATATTTGTAATTTTTCGACACCTTAATTTAACATGACTGAAATCTTTTCTGCATTTTAAGCTACGCGAAAACAGGCAGGTCAAAGCATTTCAAAATCTTCACTCTGCAGGTGAATACTGCATGTAGTTGAAAACACCGTAACGACGTGGGTTTACTGCATTCACCGACTGGTCGATGAATGATTCAAGTTAAGTAAAAGTTCAGCTTAGGAGGATTAAGAATGAAGATCGGATGTGTCAAAGAAATCAAGAATAATGAATTCAGAGTAGGGCTTACGCCGGACAACGTCAGAGCTTATGTTGCTGCCGGACATCAGGTGTATATGGAAAAGGGAGCAGGCATCGGCTCCGGATTTGCGGATACGGAGTATGTGGAAGCCGGTGCGACGATTATTGACAGCGCGGCTGACGTATGGGATCTTTCGGATATGATGGTAAAGGTCAAGGAACCGCTCCCGGAAGAATATCCGCTGTTCCATGATGGCCTGATCCTGTATACCTATCTGCATCTGGCGGCAGATAAAGAGCAGACCGACGCTCTTCTCGCCGGCAAGGTCAAGGGGGTAGCCTATGAGACGATGCAGGAGAAGGACGGATCCCTCCCCTGCCTTGTTCCGATGAGCCAGATTGCCGGCCGCCTTTCCATTCAGGAGGGGGCAAAATATCTCGAGAAACGCTTCGGCGGGGAAGGCATTCTGCTGGCCGGTGTTCCCGGTACACCCAAGGCGAACGTAGTCATTCTCGGCGGCGGTACCGTCGGTATGAACGCCTGCAAGATCGCTGTCGGCATGGGTGCGAACGTGACGATCGTTGACGTCAATCTCAAACGGCTGGCTGAGCTGGACAATCTTTTCGGCGCACGTATTCAGACGCTGGTCAGCAGTGAATCAAATATTGCGCGAGTGGTTAAAGATGCGGATCTCGTCATCGGCTCTGTACTGATCCCCGGTGGTTCAACGCCAAAACTCTTCAAGAAAAAGTATCTGCCTGAGATGAGGGACGGAGCTGTCTTTGTTGATGTCGCTATTGACCAGGGCGGCTGCGGCGAAAGCAGTCATGTGACGACGCATGACGATCCTGTTTTTATCGAAGAGGGCGTAGTTCATTACTGTGTCGGAAACATGCCCGGCGCTGTTCCGCGCACAAGCACAATTGCTCTGACCAACGCCACCCTGAAATACGGGCTTGAGATTGCGGGGAAAGGTCTTGAGAAGGCGTGTGAAAATCCGGCCATTGCATCGGGCGTAAATACATACGACGGCAAGATCACCTATAAGAATGTGGCCGATGCTCTCGGGTATGAATACGTGGATCTGAGCAGCCTGATCTGATTTGGGTCTGATAATGTTTGACTCTTTATCTTTCTGACAGATAATCCAACAAATGATAAAGTGGCTGTCGCATCAGGCGGTGCCCGCACTGCATAAAGCGTTCATCTATAAAAGATGTCCGGTATATGCAGTACAGGCTCGCTTTAATGCGACAGCCACTCTTTTTAAAGGAAATCCGGATAATGAAGATTTCTGCCGTTCCAACTTGCTCAATCCTCCCAGACACATCGAAGTTCTTCTTCATCACTCCATGGATCAATCATCTCAAAGGCCCCTACATAAACGCACTTATCCTCTCTTATCAGAATAAGGCATTGATGTTCCGGTTCCCAGGGGCAGTCACATTGGATACCATATCCCACTTCCCCGCTCTTCTGAGGATATACGATCAGGCTCGGATTCGATAAAAACGAAGTCAGCCCTGCCCCTTTCCTGTATTCTTGCATGACAGGCTTCAAGGACTCCACGATCTTCCCGAAAATCCCCATCTCATCCCATTCATCGTACATGTATAAGAAGAACTTTTCCAGACCTTTTTCAACTGCATCAAGAACGCCGGACTTTCCTGCAAGGCTGTTAAAATGCTCAATACATCTGTCCGCATCTTCAATGCTTGCGCCGTCATCGGTAAAGATCATAATGTTCATTTCTCCCGGAAGAAAACTCTCGGAATCGAACTGTCCGGTCGTGAACCATCCGTTGTCATCAGTTTTCAGATTTCTGATATTGTTTTTCATTTACGGTGCCTCCTCTTATAGTCCTCCCGGATCGGCCGAAGGAGCTTGTCCTCGTCAAACATACACTCCATCTCTGCTGCGGAACCTGCGTTTCTTGCGAAGCTGACAGCCTGCGATATTACTGCATCAGGCTATGATGCAGGGCAGCCCATGTTCTTCCAGCTGAATATCCAGCTCGATCATATCGTATATCCTATGTTCTATGAAATACGAGAAGATAATATCCGTCTTGTCACAAGGTGAAAGGGCATATCCGGCCCTGGCAAGCAGATCCCTTGTCTCATCAATATTCAGCTTCGCGCCGACGCACAGACAAAGTGCCGTCAGCTTTTTGGGATGATAATCAGGATTGTTCTTTATCTTGGAGAACACCTTCTTGTCAACAATGGCTCTCTTGTAAACATCGGCATTATCCAGACCGTTTTTCCGGATCAGATACAGCAGATACTCAGGAAATGTATCGGACATATGCGCCATCCGCTCTGCGAGCCTGCGTTCCAGCTCAAGAATGGCATCGTCATCTTCCAGAGCCGTTTCTCCTGAAATCGTCCCATACGGCGCTTCGGAATCCGCTTCGTCGAAGTCCGGCGCTTCGTAATCCGCATCGTCTAAATACGACGCTCCCGGGCACGCTTCTAAATACGACGCTTCCGGATACGTTTCTTCTGAATACGGAGGTCTTACCGCTGACGGCAGAGGTAAAAATTCTTTTTCATCCGCCGGTCCCGCAGCCGAAGGCGATGATAAAACTTCCCCCTTCCCTGCGTCTTTCCGTCTTGCTGCTTTCAGGCGTTCAAAGAGACCCGGCTTCCGTCGATTCTCGCGTTTCTCACGTTTTTTTCCCGAAGCAGCAAGTCCCCCAATATTTATCTGGTTCGAAGCATCATTTTCGCCTCCATATGCATCATAATACGGCTTTCGAGAAGCTTCTTCTCTGGCTTCACGTGCGGCAAAAGGCACTTCGGGAAAAGCTCCTTCTCCGGCTTCACGTGAAGCAAAAGGCACTTCAGGCGAAGCTCCTTCTCTGGCCTCATGTGCAGCAAAAAAAGCGTCTCCGTATTCCTCTGTCCGCTTTTCCTGCACATAATTACGATCAATATACGCTTCCAGATCCGGATACAGACTTCTTCCCATCCGGGTCGCTCTCTCATCAAATACTACCAGAAAGATCTGCATATCCGATTTGAGAAGAAAAGCATGAATCTCATCGACCGCAATTCGCATTCCTTCTTCTTTGGGATACCCGAACCCACCGGTCGAGATCAGCGGGAACGCGATGGAACGTATCCCGTATCCCGCTGCCAACGCAAGGCTTTTTCGATAACATGACCTGAGGAGTTCCTCCTCCCCATGCTCCCCATCGATGTAGAGAGGACTGACAGTGTGAATAATATATTTTGCCGGAAGCCGGAATCCCGGAGAAATAAAGGCTTCTCCTTCTTCCAGCGTGCCAATATACTTCTTACGCCAGGAAAGAAGCTCATCATAGCCGGCGGCGTTATAGACAGCAAAATCACAGCCGGTCCCGACGGTCGGCTTTTCATTTGCTGTATTTACAATGGCTTCTGTAGTCATCTTTGTGATGTCATTGCGAACTATTTTAAATGGCATTTCAGCTCCTCTCCTGGCGACTGAATAATTATTTACTGATAATTCCGGAAGTCAGCCGACAAACATCTCGATGAAGAAGCATTTTTTTACTTCGCTTCTAAAAATTCCTGTTTATCTTAGCGGTGCTATTCGCATTCCGCTTGCGCTCCATGCTCATTGTCGCGCTGTCGCGCTGTCCCCCTTCTCTGCCGCTCTTTGCAGCAGAAAGCTCCAAACCTGCATGAGGATCTTTAAAACACCAAAATACGGACTCGATACTGCCCTCCATCTTACATCCGCCGGCGTAAACTCCGGCAAACTTTCCCCGGCCTTTGTATTCCGACCCGTCTCATATCTTCAGTTAAGTCTCCGGAACTCCTGCAGGTGCAGGAGTATGCCGACCTGACATCAGCAGAAGAAGCTTGGCGGTTTCAAGCATCGGGACCATCTGAATTTTGACAAGATGCGTCAGGTTGCCATATTCGGGCCAGGTCCGTCTCACTTCTTTGAGCAGCGGCAGCACAAATGTCTCTGTCTCAACGATGTATTCGGAAAGTCTTTCTCTTGAAAAGACCTGGATCATCGTTGATACATTGTTGCAGCGTTCGACAAGTTTGACGACAGCGGCAATCCGATCCTGACTGATTCCGTCAAAGTACTGAATATTCTGTTCTTCTTTGGTCAGGGCCGGATCTTTGTATTTTGTCAGAAGCATCACAGAATGCCTGACAGTTTTGGAAAAAGGAAGCTCATCAGGATCGACCCCCGTTTTATTACAGACGTCGTGCAGCAGACTGACTGCAAGAATCGCATCCTCCTCGATCTGCATGCTCAGTAAATGACAGGTCATTTCCAGCGGATGAATAAAAAAATCTGGTTCCACACAGGTAAATTTCTGCTTTCTGCGACGCTGACCGCTGTGCGCATCTCTTGCATAATAGAGAGCACGGTAAGTCTCTTCCAGTCCATCGTGCTGAGCGATCGTCTTGATCCTTGTAAACATTTTTTCCAGCGAATCCCCTCTTTCCTTCAGTTCCCAATCAAAGGAAAGCGGATCCGTGCTTTCTCCTATAAGGGTACTGAAGGGAATCTCCAGAACCTCTGCAAGCTGATAAAGCTTTTCAACACTGGGCTGATTTTTCCCATTTTCCCAGTTGGAAACAGCCTGTGCTGAGACAGACAGCTTCTCTGCAAGCTGCTCCTGTGTAAGACCTGCGGTCGTTCGCCATGTAGAAATTACTGAACCAATTACCAAATGCATACAGTACCCCCTCTCTGTAAATAGGATTAATATTATATTGGATTCACAGAAATTGTCAAGAAAATATTCATTTTTTACAGTCCAATGTACAACTATATCCTTGTTCTGATTGAATCGGTGTGTCTTTATCTATCCTGCTCTCCTGTTTTCATGCAAAACGGGTACTTACAATCCGCCGGAAGCTTTCATCTCTGACACGGTTCTGTAACTCATGGCAGAGCCGGGGTTCCGGGAAATTCTGCGACAGATGTCCGTCTTCCCTGTCCCAAGCACGGACAGGGAAGAACTGCATCCTGTTTCTGAATGAGGAATCACTGCTGAGCCGACAGCAGCATTACCTTGATGCATTCCAGAACTGCGATCAGCTGATATTTCACAAGAAACGTCAGGTCTGTATATTCAGGCCAGGTTTCTTTTACTTCTTTGAGAAGCGGCATCACAAATGTCTCAGTCTCAACGATGTATTCATCAAGTTTTACATTCGAGAACGTCTCCGCCATCGTCGATACGTTGTTGCAGCGATCGACGAGCTTGACAATGGCGGCGATCCGATCGTGGCTGATTCCGTCGTAATAAAGCACGTTCTGCTCTTCCTTCGTGAGGGCCGGGTCTTTTTCCTTTGTCAGAAGTTTTACGGAATGTCTGACAGTTTCTGAAAAAGGGAGTTCGTCAGGATCGACATCGCAGTCTTCACAGACATCGTGCAGAAGACTGACGGCAAGCATTTCATCCTCTTCGATCTGCATGCTCTGCAGATGACAGGTCATCTGCAGAGGGTGGACAAAATAGTCGAGCACCTCAGAAGAATATTTCTGTTTTTTACGATATTGACCGCTGTGAGCTTTTCTTGCATAATAAAGAGCACGGTAAGTCTCTTTCAGGCCATCGCGCTTAGCGATCGTCCTGATTCTTGTGAACATACGGTCTTCTGAGAACTGTATGCCCTTCACATCCCAGTCAAAAGACAGTGTCATTTCGTTACCGGTTTTCATATTCATTAATCCCCCTTTCTGAATGTTATTGGATTGTATTATAGCGAAGAAGGCAGATTAAGCAACGAAGAATCACTTTATGTGAACTAAAGACTGACTTTAATAAAAAACCCCCATACCGGGTACAGTATTCTTTCTCCCGGTATGGAGGTTCGCATAATTTCATTATGTATCCTTTATAGATGTCAGTCACGAATGCCGCACAGCGCCTTCGGCCAACACTTCTTTTTTATCCGAACAGCTTTTTTGCTGTCTCTTCCAATTCCTTTCGTTCCCTGTAATTGTCGTACCCGCTCTCTCTGTCGTCGATTCCCTTGACGACATTTATGCTGAACAGTCCGTCGCGATTGCAGTAAAAACAGATCCTTCTGACTCCCCTGATCCGGAACCTTGCCTCTGCCCCCTGCTCGGGATACAGTTTGATCAGCTGTATATCGTCAGAAGACACCGCTGCTATAAAGGAGATGTAATGCTTCTTTGTCATGCTGTGATCTATTCTGACATAATACTCATCTTCGATCCGCTCGATGAAGATCATGTGCTTTTCATCCGAAGACTCCGCCAAAAGCGGCGAAAGCAGTATTCCATGGCAATGAATGACTGATTCGCCCATGCTGTGGATCACATTCCCGCATACAGGACATACATAAAATTTTGAACGGAGCATATTCGACGAGACATTCAGATTATCGATTGCTCTTCCTGAAAGCAGTTCAGCGACCGAGACGCGCAGCGCCCCGGCGATCGGCTCCAGCAAGGTGATATCCGGATATCCCTTCGCTGTCTCCCATTTCGAGACGGTCTTATCACTTACTCCGAGCTTCTCAGCCAGCTGAAGCTGGGTCATGTTATTCTTCTCTCTCAGTTCCCTTATCACTGTTCCTGTAACATATTGGTTCATTTTTGTCACCTCCATGTACAGATTGTAAAACCATCGGATGTAATACACCACCTACGCAGCGTAGAGTTCAGGCATCATCGACATGAATATTTTTGTCCTATGCTTCGCTTTCCCCTTCGACGCAGGTTCAGGAACTCTGTGCTTACCTTAACTGTGCTTACCGTTTCCCTTCTTTCTCTATCTTCTCAAGCGTATCCGCAAGTATTTCCCGCCGCAGATCAGAAAGCCAGTCAGAGAACTCCACTGCGTCAAATGCATATCTTTTGTTCAGTTCATATTCATTTTCTGACCACGTATCTATTGGCGACTCGTTATGCTGGATCAGGGCTTCCAGCTTATCAAGCGCTTTATAGAGCTTTGCCTCTTTCGTCTGCTGCGCATTCATTTCCTCAAACAAAGCGCGCATGTCGGAAGATACTTCGGGGGGCAATGATCCCACCCACTGATCCAGCAGCGAATCCTCCTTATCTCTGTCTTTGTCTGTCTTGATAAATGTGGGAATGTCCCCGGTAAAGCATTCACCCAGGTCATGAATCAGACACATGCGTATGACCTTATCGATGTCTGCATCCTGAAACTCATATTTCAGCAAATATGCCATGAGCGAAATCCGCCAGCTATGTTCGGCGACGCTCTCGATCCGTCCCCTTGTCGTAGTACAGTGTCTTGTCGTATCCTTTAAGCGTTCTGCGATATGCAATATTTCCAGATATTCCCTTGCATCCATCATAGCCCTCTTACAACATCCTCTTTTTTCACAGAATTCTGCACAGCCGCTGATTCTGCAAATCCATTTTATTTTTTACGATAAAGGTCTTATTCATATTCCGCCTTACAGTTTTATTACATGAGATTTATATATCTCTTAAAACTTTTGCCGGCACGCCTGCTGCAATGACATTGGATGGTACGTCATGCGTCACTACTGCGCCGGCAGCGATGATGGAATTATCGCCGATCGTCACCCCTTTTGTGACGATAACACCTGCGCCTATCCAGACTTTGCTGCCTATATGGATCGGAGCCGGGTAGAGAATATGTCTCCTGTCGGGATCGATATCATGATCCAATGTGGCCAGCACAGTATTATGGCCGATGAACGTTCCGTCACCGATCACGATGCCTCCCTGATCCTGGAACTTGCAGCCGGCGTTAATAAAGACATCGTTCCCCACGGTAATGTTTTTTCCAAAATCGGTATAAAACGGCGTTTCAATTCTCACGCCTTTGCCGACCGGCTTTGCGGTAATTCTTGCAAACAACTCCGTAATCTCATTCGGGTCTTCATGCCAAACGTTGTTCATTTCAAACAGCAGACGCCTGTTTTCCTGAATATACGCGCGCATTGCCAAAATGATTGCAGGGTCGTCACCGAAAGATCTTCCTTCGTCAAAATAAGCAAGCAGTTCTTCGATCTTCATCATTTCAGTTCCCTCATAAGCACAGCAAAACGAATTCAGTTATGACCGAAGTGTCCTAATAAGCATACCACAGTCCCGCAGGCACTTTCTACTGCCACGAGAAAAGGCACCGGATATTTCCCGGTGCCCCTGTTTCGTTCCATGTGAGATTTGCAGCTTAATTTCCGCCGCCCTTCAAAAGTGCCATTACCTCTTTCAGATTCGGGCTCTTTCTCTGAAGCTTCTCTGCTGTCTGCAGCTTAAGGAATCCATCGTATTTCTCATGTGGCAGCACGTAGAAACGATCCTCCTCGATCGCCTCCCACACCTGCTCTGCATGTCCTTCGATCGGCAGGCCTGTCTCGATCACATGCTTCGCTTCTGCCTGTCCCTTCTTGAATTCCTCGCTCTGATAATACGGGTCGGAGTCATCTTTGAAGCGCTCCGGACGATACCACTCACTGTGGTCAAGGTTGGTCTGCACATAACCCGGGCAGAATACGCCCATCGCAATATCCGCCCCTATCGCCTGCAGTTCATAGTTGATGCTCTCGGAAAGAGCCACTGCGGCATGCTTGGTCGCATAGTAGGGAACCATTCCGATCCAGTTGATCACGCCGGCAACAGAGCAGGTATTCATAATGTTGCAATGTGTGCCCTGCTTCAGCATGATCGGAATGACCTGTCTCATAAAATAAACATGGGACATAAAGTTGGTCTGGACGATCCATTCCCAGTCACGAAGCGGCAGGTTATAGCCATTGCCCGGAACGGCAACGCCCGCATTGTTCATGAGGATATCGATCGTGCCGTATTTCTCCAGTGCTGTTTTAACGACCTTCTCCGTCTCCTCATAAATACCCACGTCGGCCGTGATGAGTGTAATATCTTCCGCGCCGTTTTCTTTCACGATCGCTTCGAGCTTGGCGAGTTCCTCTCCCATGATATCGACCGCGACGATCTTCATACCGCGCTTGGCAGCCTGCTTGACGAATTCCTTACCAAAGCCATAAGCTGCACCGGTAATTAACGCTGTTTTCCCTTTGAATTCTTTCATAGTGATCCTCCTTGCAGTTTATGCTAATAACCAGGTAATTGCGAAAGTCTGTGCTTCACGGGAATTGTATGAACATTCAAACGGCTTCCGCGCCAGGAACTTCTAAGGCTTGTGCAGATTGTTTGAATTGTTCAAACAATTCCATTTCGCACAGAGTTTCGCAAGCGTCTGTATATTACTGGAATATCAAATGTTATCAACTGATAGGGCTCCGGGATTCAGGTCTTACTTGCGAGACCTGAATCCCGATTGCCATCACATTAATTCATACAGACAGTTCAGTATGGTATTACTTACGTCCCGTCTCCATGAAGGTCGTCTTGTCATACCATGCCGGCAGGATCTTCGGCATGAGCTTCTCCGCATCCACATCCTCCAGCTTCTGGAGCGCTGTGATCAGCAGGTTATTCTCTGCATACGCACCGCCGACGATCGTCTCGACAGGGATGCATCCCCACGGATCATCCTTGCTGGAATTGATCTCAAGCTTTGTGATGTAGCCCGGTGTCCACGCATCATATGTGTAATTTACGATATTTCTGATCAGGCAGGTATTTGTGAACCTCCATACGCCGTTCTCATCCGGCAGACGGTCAAAGTGGAAGTAATATCCGCTTCCCGCTGTCTTTTTGCCCGGAGCCGGTGCCTGGAACAGAACGTGTGTCAGCGGATGATTGTAGCTGCCCAGCTCCATCTCGACCTTAACGATCTGCGCGCCTCTTCTCACGACGCCGACCTCGACCTTTGTTCCGTTCTTTCTGATGACAAACTCCGCATCCAGCTTCTTCGGGATCGCCGAATTGTCGCGTCCGAGCTGGGTCGCCATCTCCGCGCCCTGTCCGCCAAGGAGCAGGCTGATCGGATACATGCCGAGCTGGCCCTTGTATGTACAGTAAATTCCGAGAATTGTCTCATAGTAATTATCTGCAAATGTCGGATCCTTGATATGGCATGCAGAAAGCGTTACGACCGGGACCGCAAACGGCTCGAGAGGCTCGGGCAGAAGCTCACGGATCACCTCCGGACGTGTCAGGAATGCAAGATAGACGCCTTCCTGTCCGCGCATATCAGAGATCTTCGCAAAATTTTTCACCTCATCTTCGGGGAGTACAAAGCTCGGCTTCGGTGCCGTAAAGAGGGCTGCCGCAGTCTCATAACCGGTCCTCGTTGCAGGTGCGATCACTCCGTCCCTGATGGCAGAACCGACCAGCTTGACAGGAATTCCCTTCTCCTCCAAAGCAGCCTTAAGACTCTGATCCGGACGATATCCGAGAGAAAGAACTACCGCTTCCGCTTCGATCTTCTTCGCTTCCTTCGTGTCTACATTTTCGACGATCACGCCGTCCGCAGTGATCTCCTTCAGGGCATGGCCGAGCGCCCAGGCGATATCCATTTTCCGGAGTCTCGTCATGATATCCAGAACGTTATTCTTATATGCATTGGTTCCGGCAGCCTTCAGCATGTCGACAAAGGTCACCTTGCAGCCCTTCGCCCCGAGGAATTCTCCGGTCTCAAGGCCTGTCAGTCCGGCACCGATCATCGCGACGGACTTGCCGCTCAGATCCTTCTTTCCTGTCAGGACTTCCTCGATCGTGTAAACATTTGCGCCGTTCACGCCCGGAATACTGCTCGGAATGATGGATTTCGATCCGGTCGCGAGAATGACTGCATCCGGTTCCATAGCAGCGACTTCCTCAGCGGTCGCTTCTTTTCCGAGAATGACCTCGACACCAAGTTTAGCGAAGCTGTCTCTGTAATAATCCGCGATCCATTCCATCCTCTCTTTGAGCGGAGGCAGCTTTGCAAGATTGACTGTACCTCCAAGAGATTCCTGACGGTCGATCAGGGTCGTCCTGATACCTCTCTTTGCAAGCGTCTCGGCCGCCATCATGCCCCCCGGGCCGCCGCCGACAACAACGACTTTATGTCCCCGTGTATCCGGTTCAAGATCACCATAGCGCTTCTCGTTGCAGGTAAGAGGATTGACGGCACACTCAAGCGGGAGTCCCTGCGCATTCAGGCTCATCAGCGTCTCAAAGCATCTCAGGCAGTTGATGCACTTCTTCAGCTCGCTCTCCCTGCCCTGCTGTACCTTAATGCCCCACTCCGGATCGGCGAGCCATGTCCTGCCCATGCCGACGAAATCGACGACTCCGCCTTCCAGAAAAGCTTCTGCAACAGCCGGCTCACGGATCGCGGAAACGCCGATGACCGGGATATTCACATTGTCGCGGACAGCCTTGACGAAGTCCTTTCTCCAGCCCTGCGGGAAGGAGATCGGCTCGATCGCCATAAGGCCAGTCTCATACAGTGCGCAGCTGACATCGACGAAATCGATTCCCGCCGCTTCCATCGTCTTGACGATCCGGATACCATCCTCGATATGGATGTAATCTTCCGTCACGCCGATCGTGTTCAGGAACTCGTCGACGGATACACGACATCCGAGCACGTAATCCTTGCCGCACTTCTTGCGGATGTCTGCGATGATCTCAAGGACCAGCCTCATACGGTTCTCGAAGCTTCCGCCGTACTCATCGGTCCTCTTGTTGGTATACGGGGATAAGAACTGCTGCAGCAGATATCCGTGTGCGCAGTGGAGCTCCACGCCGTCGATGCCGGCCTTCTTGCAGCGGAGCGCGGCATCACCGAACTGCTCTACCAGCTCATGAATCTCATCCAGTGTCATCGGACGTGTCTCCTGTTTGGAAACGTTGCACATGCGGTCCGACGCGGAGACGCAGGGCTGTCCGCCGATCAGAGAGGAAACGCCCTCACGGCCGGGATGATGCAGCTGAATAAAAATTTTGCTGCCATACTTATGGACAGTTGATGCGAGACGGGCCAGAGACGGAATATGGCGGTCGCTGGTCGCGGCGATCTGGCGGAACATACCGACGCCGGTCTTCTCATTGACTTTACAGATCTCAGGCATGATCAGTCCGCATCCGCCCTTTGCCCTCGCCTCGAAATAAGCAAGCATCGCAGGACCGACCGTACCGTCGAGTTCTGCAAGATTCGTTCCCATCGGGGTCATAACGAGACGATTCTTCAGCTCAACGTTCCCGATCCGACCCTTCTCAAAAAGCTTCTCATACATTGTGTGCCCTCCTTTAACATTGTGATACCCCAGGCGCTTGCGAAACGTTGTGCTCTATGGAAATTGCACGAACAGTTCCACCCCATGCACAGTTTCGCAGTTACCCGTTGTGATATCCGCACCCCGGAGTCCTGCAGATCCGCAGATGTATGCAGCTCTCCGTGCTCTCTGATATCACCTTTTACGAACAAAATACTCTTCTTTTATTGTATATCAGATACAGTCAATGCACTATGGACACGATATATGAATCAGAATTGACATTTTGTGCACCGTGCACTATCCTAGAAACCATAAAGAAGTTTTTCTAAAATACGAAGATATTCTCTGAATTTATCAATAACGCGGGATATAAAATCAGAAAGGAAAGATAAGACTTGACTTTTCAGGATATTGTAAATGAAATAAGCCGACTCGCTCCCGTTCAGATTTTGTCTGCCTCCTCCGGGACGGACATTTCCAAAGTCAGGCTCTGGGCAAATCGTCCGGAATCCGAGGAGGGCAGCACACTGTATTTTGGTTACGATAGCCAACCCGATCCGTGTCCCGAACACTATATTCTTGCATCTGATAGAACAGATCTGTCAGAATCTGTCGTACCCGATCATCCGGCTTCGGTCACGCTGAACATCATCCACCCGGATCCGGCAGGACACTCCGTCGATCTCGCCGTCATTCCGTCCAGATATTTCGCTACCGTCTTCAATCGAATTCAGGACTTCATGTCTGAGCGGACCGGGAATGACTATCTTCACTATCTCATAGAGACAGCAGACAAGGTGAAAAGTGTCGACACGCTGATCGATCTGGCGTCACAGACATTCAATGCTTCCCTGATCCTGATCGACAGGGATTTCCGGATCCTCAGCCATTCGACCAGGATTCCCGTGACAGACGAACTGTGGACGGATAATATCAAAAAAGGCTACTGCGACTACGACTTCATAACAGAAGTCAGAAAACTGAAATCCGTACAGATGGCCGATCCCGGCACCACACCCTTCGAGGTAACATGCTCTGCCTCTCCATATCGCAAGCTTGCGTGCAAAGTCTACTGCAGAGATGCCTGGATAGGTTCCCTTTTGCTCATAGAAGGCGATCACACATACCGGACAGAGCATGCGGAGATGCTGCGCATCCTTAGCTCCGTCACCGGGTACACGCTGCTCAACTTTTCGCCGGAGCTGCTCTATCGTACGAGCGATTATCAGGGCTTCCTGTACAATCTTCTCATCGGCACACCGCTCGAGAATCTGCCGGAAGCCTACCGAAATATGAAATTTCAGGAGAACATGAAGCTCCTGTATTTCAGGCCTGAAGATTCCGAGTCAGTCCCCATCAAAGGGAGGCTGCTGCGGGAGGCTTTTCACAGGGAACTGCCCGACTGCCACGTAATTACCTACCGAAAAGCCACCATAGTTGTCTGCAGCACGAATGATGCGGAGAAAGTCGGAGATCTGCTTGCCTTATTCCCGGCCGGGTACAGTGTCAATGTCGGGATCAGCAATCCCTTCCATAAGATCGAGTTTCTCCGCGAGGCCCTCAGCGAGGCGCAGGACGCACTCACGACCGGGAAAGAGATCGACTCGGAGAGGCATGTATTTCCGTTTGAAGAGTACAGCCTTTCCATCATGCTCCGGCACTTTTCAGAGACGGAGGATCTGACCAGATATATTCACCCTGCAGTCCTGCTCCTGAAAGACTACGATGAGAAATATAAGAGCAAGCTGCTCCCGACCATTTATGAATATATCCTGAACAGCTGCAGTATAAAAAAGACGGCAGAGGCACTCTTTCTTCATAGAAACAGTGTCATCTACCGTCTGCGAAAGGCCGAGGAGATCAGCGGGCTCATGCTGAACGATCCCGATACCCAGTTCATGCTGAGAATGTCCTTCCATCTCATGAAAACCGCTTCGCGAACCTCATAATCACAATTCGGCCGATAAATCGGCCTTTACTTACGATGCCGTCTCTTATAATCCTCCCGGATCGGCTCAAGAAGCGCATCCTCATCCAGCGCGCTCTCCATCGCCGCTGCGGACGGCGCTCTTCTGGCGAAGCTTACAGCATTGGACATCACCTCATAATTCAGGCGCGTTCCCACCTCATCATGCTCATACGTGACAGCGCGGTCTGCCCTGATCCCAAACTTTCCGGCTACCGAAACAGCGTCAATATTTGCACCGAGGAACAGAAATTCCCAATGATACTTCTCCTTCTGCCTCTCGATCATCCTGCGGACCTTCTCATAGCTGTAAGCACGGCTGGCATTTTCCATGCCGTCCGTCGTGATGATGAAAAGCGTCTTCTCCGGAACGTCCTCCTCTCGGGCGTACTTATGGACGTTCCCGATGTGATGGATCGCGCCGCCGACTGCATCCAGAAGTGCGGTGCACCCCCGCACATAGTACTGCTTATCGTTCATCGGCTCCACTTTGCGAATGTCGACTCTGTCATAGAGGACCTCCGTCCGATCATCGAAGAGCACGACCGAGACATATGCCTCGCCTTCTTCTTTTTTCTGCTTCGTGAGAAGCCCATTGAATCCACCGATCGTATCCGCTTCCAATCCGGACATCGAACCGCTGCGGTCAAGAATAAATACCAGCTCTGTTAATCCCTTTCTCATAACTGACCTCACTTTCTGCTGCTTCTGCAGCTCATCTGCTCTTTTGTGAGTTCAGTATAACAGGCTGTCTTTTAAAAGAGGTCGCCCGCCGGACGACCTTTGAAAAGGCAGGCACTTAAAAAATATCCTGCTCTCATGGGATGGCCGCAGTAATCAACACTCAACTTCTTTCCTCGTGAAGCTTCACAATCACCGGAGCATATCAGGACATCAGGATATGATACATGGCAGTCCGTGCTCTTCCAGCTGAATATCCAGCTCGATCATGTCATAGATCCCATTTTCTATGAAATAGGAAAAAATAATGTCTGTCTTGTCACAGGGCGAAAGAGCATATCCTGCCCTGGCGAGCAGATCCCTGGATTCATCAATATTCAGTTTCGCGCCGATACACAGGCACAGCGCCGTCATCTTTTTGGGATGATAATCCGGATTATTCCTTATCTTGGAGAATACCTTCTTGTCGACGATCGCTCTCTTGTAAACATCGGCATTTTCCAGGCCGTTTTTCTGGATCAGATAGAGGAGATACTCAGGAAATGTGTCGGACATATGCTCCAATCGTTCAGCGAGCCTGCGCTCCAGCTCAAGAATCGCATCATCCTCTTCTGCAAAGGGCTCCTCTGCGAGGATCGATTCCTTCGGTTTTGCTTCCTCAAGATTCGCTTGCTCGTGGACTGCTTCTTTCGGATTTGATGCCCCGAAATACGCCTCCTCCAAATCCTCCGGCTCCGGACGCCGAAGCTCGGGCATTGCATTCTGCTCCCAGGTGTCTTTCCGTTTCGATGCCTTAAGGCTTACGGAATACCCCTGAGGCCGGGCTTCTCTCCCCTCCGCTCGCAAATAGCCAGAGGTTCCGTATTCTTCCGCTCGCCTTTCCTGCACATAGTTACGATCAATATACGCTTCGAGATCCGGATAGAGACTTCTTCCCATACGGGTCGCATTCTCATCGAATACCACCAGAAAAATCTGCATATCCGATCTGAGCAGAAAAGCATGGATCTCATCGACTGCGATCCGCATTCCCTCCTCTTTCGGATATCCGAAGCTGCCGGTCGCGATCAATGGAAATGCAATGGACCGTATCCCATATCCTGCTGCCAATGCAAGACTCCTTCGATAGCAGGACCGCAGAAGCTCTTCCTCTCCATGTTTCCCGTCGATGAACCGCGGACTGACAGTATGAATAATATATTTTGCAGGAAGCCGAAATCCCGGAGTGATGAAAGCTTCTCCCACTTTCGCCGAACCGACATATTTCCTGCGCCAGGCAAGAAGCTCCTCATAGCCTGCCGCCTTGTAGACTGCAGTATCACAGCCGTGTCCGACTGCCGGCATACAATTTGCCGTATTGACAATGGCCTCTGTGGTCATCTTCGTGATGTCATTACGAACTATCTTAAATGGCATTTCAGCTCCTCCCTGCAGGATTTCAATCTTTCCGCTTTATTATATCATAAGTAAAATCCCCTTCCATCAGAAGTCTTTTCCACTGCACCATTTCAGGTTTCCGCCTTATCAATTTTTGACCTTTCATCGGTACGGCCTCGTGTAGGACCTGAATCTGCCTTTAATCCGGAAATAAAAAAATCCGACCGAAGTCGGATTTTTCCATTATTGCAGAACTCTCTTCAGGGTGCTGTCTTTTCATTCAGCATTTCCCTTCCCTATTCCGGGATCTTCACCGTGATTCCGCCAAATTCAGCGCTTCCCGTCTCGGCGAACAGGCCGATGTGGGCTCCGCCGGTCGAATGCCGGATCCTTGAGCTGAGTGCCTTTGTGTCATCGATGTACAGAATTACGATCTCATTCTCGCATACGAGCTTTATATGATGAACGGATTCTTCCGAAAAGTCGAACTTTGTCCAGGCAGCCGGTTCGAACTGCGCAAGATCCGTGATCTCATAACCCTCGTAATGCAATAACCCCTTCCCGGCATCCAGGCACAGCGCCGTGTAAGTCTCGTCGTCTTCGCTTCCTCCGAAGGCAAACCCGGCACAGCCGTCCGAATCGATTGTAAGATCGCATTCCAGCATCATTGTCGGAGCCCGGGTCCCCATATCCGCCAGCGCATAGGCATCCTCCGCCGCTTTGAGGCTGACCGTGTTCTTTTTGACGGACACATTCCCCGCCTTCTTCACGGCCGCGAACGGCTTCTCGCCGGTAAAATATTCGGAAAATGTCCCGGGTGCCGTGACCCCAAGAGTCCCATCCTCCTTTTGAACAAGCTGATGATTCAGGACATTGCCGGCCCACTGATAGATGCCCGAGTCCTCCGACAGGCCTGCACGGCCGAGCCACCCGCACAGATAGCGCGTTCCTTCCAGTTCCGCTGTCTTGGCCGCATAGAATATAAAACCCGTCCCGTCCAGCACATTGTCCTCGGGCGTCATGAACGGTCCGTTCATGGAATCTCCCATCGCATAATACGTCACGCAGTCCCAGCTGTATGTGAGATACCAGGTATCTCCCATCCGAAAAAGATCCGGACACTCCAGCATATACTGCGCATGCGGCGCGAAGATCGGCCCCTCGAACTCCCATGTCTTCAGGTCTTTGGACGTATACCTGGCGACAACGCCTCCCTGGGTATTCTCCCGGGCTGCGATCAGCATCCAATAGCACTGCTCTTCTTCGACCCAGAATACCTCCGGATCACGAAAATCATCCTTGGAATAGTTCTCCGGACTGAAGAACGTATCTTCCGGGATCTTGCTCCAGTTCTCACGATCCGTACTCACGGCATGCATGACGCATTCTTTTCCCCGCCCGCTGTTGCCGGTATCGTTGTGGCCGGTATAAAAGAGATGGTAGAGCCCATCCCTGCCCTGCAGGACCGATCCTGTTCCTATTGCCGGATCGGGATCCGACATGAGACCATATTCCAGGACCTGCCCGTGATCCTGATACTCATAAAGATTCTCCGTAGAATACTTCCAGATCGGATGATATCCCTGACCGTTATGGTCCGTATCATATAAGTAGTAGAGTTCAAGCGTGCCATCTTCCGTCACATAAGGCATGGTGTCCCCGACATAAGCATTCTCCGGGGCCGGATACAGGTTGTAAGGGACAGCCTCATAGGGTTCATCTGCCAGTTTTGCCGGTCCTCCGCAGGACGTGAGGAGCAGCAGGCAGGCCGCCAGCAGAAAGCTCTGTCTTTTATGCATAGTCGCACTCCTTATTATTCATGTGACTGAATTCTTTACTATCTGTCGATCTCTGTGTCCAGTTCGTATTTGACGATATCCGCGATGAGATTTCCGTCCGACGCGAAGCTGATCGCCCCCGCCTCAATCGGTGTATAGATGACAAAGGAAGCCGCCTGCTCACCGTCATTAACAAAGAGCTCCAGACTGTAGCGATCCATCACCACCCTGAATTTGATTACCCCGTTGACTGCGTTCACCGGGATCTCCCGGATATTTACAATATCATGCGGAAATCCGCTGTGAGTGCGGTCCACTTTCACAGTACCCACATCCGGGCGAAAACGGATCAGAGTGTAGTGCTCACCGTCCTTCGCAACATAGATGCGGAACCATTTATAGATACTGCCAACGTCCACCGGCCGGATCGAAACTTCCATGTCGAGATATCTCCCGTTGATTCCGCTGAGGCTCAGTTCTCCGCTGACCAGAATATTCTCATATTCGACTTTGCTTACCCGGTACCGCTCAAGCTCCCTCACCGGCAGCTGGTACAGCCGCCCATTTTTAATAGACAGCTCTCTCGGGACCGTCATCTGCCCCATGAATCCGAGATCGTGAAGCCTGCAGGCCGACGTCTCCCAGTTCTGCATCCAGGCGATCATGATCCTGCGTCCGTCCTCCGCCTGTAATGTCTGCGGTGCATAAAAATCAAGACCGTAATCGATTGCATGGACGACTTCTCTCATCAGGCGGTTCGTCTTCCTGTCAAATTTCCCCATCATGCAGACAGTAGCATTCCCCGGGTGAAATTCAAGTCCCTGCGCCGACATCTCGATCGGACTCACAAGAAGAACATGCCGGCCGTCCAGCGGAAAGAAGTCCGGGCACTCCCACATCTTTCCGTACCGGTTGGCGCACTCGGCAAGGATGCTCACGAATTTCCACTGATATCCATCCTGACTCTCATAGAGAAGGACATTTCCGCTCTTATCCGGTCCTTCATTGACTATGACCGAAAAGTACTTATCTCCCTCGCGCCAGATTTTCGGATCCCGGAAGTCCTTACAGCTGCCGCCTTCCGGCAGCATGTCCGCGCCGATGACCGGGTTTCCCTCATATTTCTCATAATCGATGCCGTCGCCCACTGCGACGCACTGCGTCTGAAAGCTCTCGATGCGTCCGTTCTCACCTCTCACATTTCTGACGCCGGTGTACATGAGCAGGTGGCGCCCGTCTGGCATCTCGACCGCGCTGCCGGAAAAACATCCGCCGCTGTCATATTCCATATCGGGTGCCAGCGCGGCGGGCAGACGCTCCCATTTTATAAAATCTTTTGTTTTGACATGTCCCCAGTGCATTGGCCCCCATCTTACGTCATAGGGGTAATACTGGAAAAATAAATGATACTCACCCTTGTACGGAGCAAATCCGTTCGGATCGTTGAGCCAGCCAATTCCCCCTGTCACGTGAAATTTGGGCTGTTCCGCATATGAAAACGGCAAATATTTCTGCTCAAAATCCCGGGCTGCTTTAAGAGAATGATCGGACATATATTACTCCTCACAAAATGAAGTTCTGAATTCTGACTTGATGTCCTCGAATGACTCTTTTGCGGCCGCGAATACCTCATGGCATTCGCGGCTGCAAAATATGCCTTCTTTATAAAAGGAAGATTCCCGCCCTTCCTGCGAAGGGCGGGAACACTGAGGGGTTTCACTGATCATCCCTGCAGCGGAAGCTGCAGTGATCAATCCTTGTAGTAGTTATCAAGATACTTCTGGAAAATGGAAAGATATTCATCCAGCTTGTAAGCCTGAAGGTCGGCCTGCAGCTGATCCCAGTCTGCATCCGTGAAGCCGTTCATGACCCAGTCGGATTTTGCAGTGTTGATGCGTGTCGTGATATCAGCCTGAAGGTTGGAGATCGTCTTTGTGTCTTCCGTGCTCATCAGGACGTTCGGGAAGACATATTTGCCGTTCATATCCGGTGTGTAAATATCCTTGATCCAGTCAAGACGATACTGCGCATCGTCCGGGCAGGTGACATAGACATCATAGTAGCTGTCGAGGATAGCCAGAGGTCCGTTTACGCTCTCAGCCTCGCGGACTTCGACCGGGGAGGCATCGCCAAGCCATGCATGCTTCAGCATCGGCTCACCGTTTGCATTTTCACTCATCTCGAAGATATCGAATTCATCATCCTCGCCGTATGTGCCCCAGTTGTTCTGCGGAGACTGGATCGGGATGTACATCTGATCAAGCCATGCGCATACAAGCGCCGGGTTCTTTGCAGCAGCCGTAACTACGCAGCGGCCGCGGTCAAAACCGGAAGTGAAGGACCCGTTCTGCGGAGTGATGTTCTTGACGTCAGCCTTAAGAGCCGGAAGCGGCACCCAGCCTTCGCCTGCGATCAGCTCATCCATGCTGACCTGAGCAATGTTTGCAACGTCCCAGGAGAAGCAGACGCCGTAGCGGCCGGCTTTACCCTTGGCAACATAAGTGGACCATTCCTGTGTGAATGCTTCCGGATCGATCAGGCCTTCCGCATAGAGCTTGTGCAGCCATTCGAGACCCTTCTTGAAGCCTTCCTGTGTTGCAGAGCAGATGACCTGCTTGTCATCGGTGACAGCGATATGGCGGCCGCGGTCCGGATCGCCGTAGCCCTCGCCGAATCCGTTGATCAGGATCGCGGGATCCTGGTCGCCGTCGTTCATGATGCAGGACATCGGGATGATATCCCCATCGATGCCGAATTCCGCCTTGAGCTTGTCTGCATTCTCCTTGAATGCAAGAAGAACCTGCTCAAACTCATCGACTGTCGTCGGCATCTCAAGGCCGAGGAAGTCAAGCCATCTCTTGTTGATGAAGCTCATGTCGCCTACGGTCTGGATCGCAGTCTTTTCATGGCCGAGCTGCTCGATCCACGGGAGAGCCCAGATATGGCCGTTCTCGTCAGTGCACATTGCACGGTACTCCGGAGCCTGCTCAAAGACAGCCTGGAGATTCGGCATGCATGTGTCAATATAATCCTCAAGGTTGATGATGACGCCCTGCTTGCCGTACTTCAGAAGATCAGTGTCATTGAATCCGGCCTGGAACACGAAGTCCGGAAGGGTCTTGACATTGGACATCTCGAGAGCGATCTTCTCGCCCCACTGGTCGCTCTGAATCGTGCGCCAGTTGATATGAACGTTCGTCTGCTCCTCAAGTCTCTTGAAGATAGTGCGGTTATTAGGCTCAGATTCCGTGCCTGCCGGGAAGCTTGTGAGTCCGGAGAGCTCAGCCTTCTCAGCCAGCGGGAACGTATAGGTCTCGATCTCGCCGCCGGATCCGCCTGCCGGAGCACCCGAACCGGAGCCGCCGCAGCCTGCGAGCATTGTCACTGCCATGCCGGCAGTAAGAGCAAGCGCCGTAATCTTATGGAACATACTTCTTTTCTTCATTCTTACACTCCTTTTCTTTAATATGTCTGCCAAATTACTGTTTTTATCAGGCCATCAGCCCTTGACCGCGCCTGCCATGATCCCGCTGTCGAAGTATCTCTGGAAGAACGGGTACATGACCATGAGCGGAAGGCTGGAGATAATGATGGTGGCATACTTTAACAGTTCCGCGAGCTGAGCTCTCTGAGCCGTGCTCTGCATATCGGAGACCATGCCCGGTTCCGGCTGGTTCTGGATCAGGATCGATCTGAGCACCAGCTGCAGCGGCTGCTTGGATGCGCTGTTCAGGTAGATCATGGCATCGAAATAGCTGTTCCACATTCCGACGAACTGCCACATGGCGATCGTAGCGATGATCGGCGTACAGACGGGAAGCAGGATCCTGAAGAAATAGGTCAGCTCCGTCGCGCCGTCCACCTCCGCAGCTTCCTGCAGGTCGGCCGGGATACCCATGTAGTAGGTTCTCGCAATGATCATATTCCAGACGCTGAAAGCACCCGGGAGAAGAATCGCCCAGATCGTGTCCAGCATGCCGAGGTCACTGATGAGCAGGTAGGTCGGGATCAGACCGCCGCCAAAGAACATCGTAATGACAAAGATTATGTTGAAGAAACCGCGGCCGCGAAAGTCCGGTCTTGACATGGGATAAGCCGCAAGAAGCGTCACCACGACAGAAAGGATCGTGAACAGGATCGAGTAGATCACTGCATTTTTGAAGCCGACCCAGATCTGAGCATTCGACATGACGCGCTCATAGGCGGTCAGCGTCCATTTACTGAAGTCAAATGTAATGCCGCTGTTCTGGAGCGTCACCGGATCGATGAAGGACGCCAGAATGATATAGATCACCGGGAGAATGATCGCGACGACGAACAGCCCGAGCAGGATGTATCCGGCGATCAGGATCGACTTATCACCGAGAGAATGTCTGGCAAATTCACTTTTTTTCTTGGTCTTCATAACAGAGCCCTCCTTAAATTCCCTTGCCTTCGTTCATCCTCTTGACCAGAGCATTCATGGAGACGAGAAGAACTACATTGATGACCGTGTTGAAGAGACCGACAGCTGTAGAGAACCCGTAATCGCCGTCCAGAAGACCCTTCTTATAGACATATGTCGAGATGATCTCGGACGTGTTGAGGTTCAGGTCGGTCTGCAGTGCGTAAGCCTTCTCAAAGCCGACCGACATGATGTTGCCGACAGACATGATGAACTGGATCAGGACAGTGTCCTTGATCGCCGGCCACTCGACCGCCTTGATCTGCTGGATAATGTTGGCACCGTCAATGACCGCTGCCTCCTTGAGCTCCTTGCTGGCGTTAGAGAGGGCTGCCGTGTAAATGATGGATGCCCAGCCTGCGCCCTGCCAGATACCGGAAGCAATATAGATCGTCCGGAATGCGGAGGGCATCGTCATGAAGTTCGTGCTCGTTCCAAGAAGAGAATTGATCATACCGGTCGGTGACAGCAGGATGCGGACGATACCGCAGAGGACGATGACCGAAATGAAATTAGGCATATAGAGGACCAGCTGAATTTTCTGCTTGATACTGGTGCTCATGATGCGGTTCAGCAGGAATGCCAGAAAGATAGGAGCCGGGAATCCCCAGAGCAGTCCGAAAATACTCAGCTTCAGAGTATTGACCAGGTATCTGAGGAAGTCAGGCGAGGAAAGGAATCTCTTAAAGTTTGCAAATCCGATCCATTCACTTCCGAGTATGCCTCGGATCGGGTTGTATTCAGTGAATGCGATTGCAATGCCTCCCATCGGAATGTACCGAAAGATGATGGTCAGCAGAAAAGCCGGAAGCATAAAGATCACGTAGAGCTGCCAGTGCTGTCTGATATAGACAAGCGAGTTGTGAAGAGCGCTGCCGGATCCTTTTTCTGCTTTGGCAGGTGCTTTTGCACTTTTCATTGAAAAACCTCCTTTCATTCGAGAAAACTAAACATGCCAATACTTACTTCTTTTTCAACTCTTCACCATAGACATTCCTCCTTGTTTCTGCATCACTTACGTTTGTGTATTTGCACCTTCAAAGCTGCCATGCTGTCCTATGAAATGTGCATTTGCACGCAACGGTTCATTGTTTCCGGGATTATGATACCCGATGCGTGTGCATATGTCAATATTTAGTATATGTTATATGCACATTTAAATGTGCTTTTACATCCTTCTCGCATTGCATTTGCATTTTCCTCTCTTGCCATATCTTCGAATTCGTACTATAATTCAGTTAGCGCAACACTTTCCAAATGCACAAAGGAAAACAAAGAAATGAAAAAAAAGGCAACTATTCAGGATATCGCGGATGCTCTGGGTATTTCAAGAAATACCGTGTCCAAGGCAATCAACAACTCAGGCGGCCTTGCGGAATCTACCAGAGAAAAAATTCTGCAGAAAGCCGTTGAAATGGGATACAAACAGTTCTCCTACGTGAGTGCTTTTTCTGACAATCCAACATTCAGGACTGCAGAGTCCCAGCATGCAGCCCCCTCTTTTAAGGGCGAGTTCTCTCTCCTCTCCGCAAAGTTTCTTGCGCCTTCCCATTTTGCTTCCCTGATGCTGGATAAGTTTCAGAGGGAAATCGCTCAGCTGGGATATTCCCTGAATATCCACCGCATTACAGAGGAGGATCTCAGGGCGGGCCGCCTTCCGATCACTTTTTCCCCCGACCGCAGCAGCGGTATCATCTGCTTTGAAGTATTTGACAAATCGTATGCAGACATGCTGTGTGCCCTCGATCTCCCGATTCTCTTTGTCGACGGTCCTGCGCAGATCGATGGATCTCCCCTTCTGTCTGACCAGCTCTACATGGACAACACGACCGGGATCACGCAGTTTATGAACTACATGATTCGGCAGGGAAAAAGAAGCTTCGGATGGATCGGCGATTACGAGCACTGCCAGTCCTTCTATGAGCGCTACAGAGCTTTTCGCACCGCCTTGCTGATGGCCGGCATTCCGGCAGAAGACAGTTTCATCATCCGTGAACACGGCATGGAAGAACTTTCTCTCATCTTCAGATCTATGGACAGACTGCCGGAGGTCTTTATTTGTGCC
This sequence comes from uncultured Eubacteriales bacterium, assembly GCA_900314565.1. Classification (GTDB taxonomy): domain Bacteria; phylum Bacillota; class Clostridia; order Lachnospirales; family Lachnospiraceae; genus Chordicoccus. The sequence continues at coordinate 6,502 of OMVU01000010.1, read as the reverse complement.
AACGATTTCTTGGCGCTGGACGCGATCCGCATCCTGACCGCGATGGGAAAGGAAGTACCCGGTGATATCAGGATCTGCGGATTTGATGATTCGCCCGAGTCACGGCACAGTATTCCGAGAATAACAACCGTGCATATCCACACACAGGTCATGGCTCTGTCTGCCGTCTACCTGATCATGTCGAGGATCAATGAACCCGGTCTCGACTTCCGCACCATTTATACGGCAGCCGAGCTCATCCAGAGAGAATCAAGTACCGAAGGAGACTGATATATGAAATTTTTCTCATACGAAAGCAAATTCAGCCAGCTCATTCTGGCGCTCTGCCAGTGCTGCCTGCTGAATCTTCTATGGCTTATCTGCTCTCTGCCGGTCATAACAATCGGAGCGTCGACTACCGCCCTCTATTATGTCTGTATCAAGATCATTCGCGGCGAGGAGCAGTATGTCATCCCGATGTTCTTCCGCTCTTTCCGCGAGAATTTCCGGCAGGCAACGCAGCTCTGGCTCATCCTGCTGCCCATAGGCGTCCTTCTGGGGGTGGACGGATATGTTCTCTACCATCTCCGGTCGTCCTCGGCGGTTCCCATGGCTGTCCTCTGGACACTGCTTCTCGCTCTCCTGATCGCGGCGTCCATCCTGTATGCGATTGTCCTCATCTATATCTTTCCGCTGACAGCCGCTGTACAGAATACCAACAGGGCCATGCTTAAAAACGCCTTCCTGATCGGAACGCATTATCTCTTTGCGACGATCATGGTATTCGCCGTTCATTTCGCAATGTTCTTTATCATCGTGCGTTTCTTCACGCCGCTCATCATCTTCGGCGAGGGCCTTAGCGCTATGCTGAGTGCGTACCTCCTGAACAACGTACTCACAGCCTGCTCCTACGACCCGGAAAAAGAATCTGAAAAAGAGGAATGACAAAGCTGCATGGATAACGAGCGAATCGCATTAAAAAAGAGCCTCAGGGAAATGGGGCTCAGTCAGAAAATATCTTACTTTTTCTCTTACTACACGATCCATTTTGTGCTGGTCCTGATCGCGCTTGCCATTCTTGCCGGCTCGGTCATCCGTTTTGCCGTAAAAAAAGAGACGGTCCTCTACGTCGCTCTCACCAACACCGCCATCGGCTCCTCCCTGGAGACCGACATGACGGAGAACTTCCTTGCATATGCGGATCTCCCGACCCGCAGGAACGACGTGCAGCTATACAAAGAGCTCTATATCTCCTCCGACCCGGCGGCAGAGAATCACGAGTATGCATACGCCTCCGGCCTCAAGATCATGGCTGCGATCAACGCCGGGAAGATCGACCTGGTAATGATGAACAGGGAGTCCTACGACTTCTTCTCCGAAAAGGGCTACCTCCTGGACCTCTCTTCTTTCACGGCAGAGAATGGTCCCGGGAAGGAGCTCGCCCCCTATCTTTCAGAAAATGAAGTAATCCTCTCTGATAACTCCCTTGAAGTAGCCCTCGGGGAGGCTCAGGAGACCGAGATCAGGACTGAGACCGTCCGAAACGCGATCAATGTATCCTCCTTCCCCATTTTCCTGAGAGCCGGTTTTGACGGAGATCTGTACATGGGAATCATCGCCAATTCGCCGAGAACGGAAACTGCCTGTCTCTACCTTCGGTATCTCCTGTCCTGAACTGTCTTTCCTTCCGGATAAGCCAAACATGAGCGCCTCCTTTTTCCGGGGAAGCGCTTTTTTAAATGGAATTCAGATCTGCAGTCTGTACGTTCGGAAGCCGCACAAAGGCATTCGATAAAAAATCCTGCAGCCATGCTGCTTATTCCTCTGAACCCTCCTAAAGGATCCATACGAAATTTGCAACAATGAGCTGCAGGATCGTCCATCTGCCAGAGATGTCAATATATCCTGACATACGTCAGGTTCGGGCTCGTACCGCTCCATATTTTTTGCTGGGCCTCTACTTTCTAAACGGTGGTGCACTAACCTCATGCTGCGCCTGTGGCTTGCATTCGCTAAGTGCACTGCGTATACGTGAAAGGTACCAGCCTCCGCCTCCTTTCAGTCGGCGTTTTCTGGACTTTCACAGTAAAAAAACGTGTATACCTGTATCCTATGTCAGGAACGACTCACCGTTCCTGCTTTCCCGCAGGAGTGATTTCAGGAATTCCCTGAAAGACCGCGGAGTAAAAATCTTACCGGGCTATTCGCGCCCCGCATGATCTCCTGACGATGCTTAAAAAGAGTCTGACGGCTGCGGGCTATGCCACGCTGTGGTACAGAATGACCACGGAGGCATCCCTGGGATGACTTTTATCAGTATCAAGATCTTTCCCGTTTATACTGATGGATTCCACCGTCCCGGGTTTATTGATAAGACCGATTCGCAGGTCATTCAGAGAAATGCATCGGACGTTCGTGAACCCTGCACTCTCGAATAACGCTTCGACAGCCTTATAAGATTTTGTTTTAAAATTCCCGAGATTATCAGGGATATCGATCAGCTCATTTGAGAGCCAGGCGAGTTCCTCCAGCCCGTCTTCATCACTGTCGCGATCCTCCTCAAGCAGTCTGCAGAGCATATTCGACACGCTTGAAAGATTTAAGCCTATGTACACAGCCCACACAATTGCGAGTATCCCGAGAAAAGTCATTCCTCCAAACACGGGATTGTCGCCGTCACTGATGATTTCATTCAGACTCCCAAATACCAGGATATTTGAAGCGCCCAGAACAAGCAGGAACTGCATCTGCGTGACCCGCTCTTTATCGGCCTCCTTCGCCTCTTCCTTCTCCTTCTCCGAGAGCTCGATCTGTTTGAGCCTTACATTTTCATCCGACTCTGCCCTTCTCAGATCAGCCTCGTCGATGTAGCGGAAGGTAAATTCATTCTCATTACGAATGAGAATCTTTGCACCGCAGTAAGAGCAGAAAGCCTGTACCCTGTCCTCCTCAAATCTGAGCATCGCTCCACATTCCGGACATTTGGCTGGTATTAACTTAACTTCCATATCCATCTCCTTTCTGTGAGTACTGCATCAAAATGAATTGAAGCATTAAGGTTTACTTCCGGCATCTGTCTCCAGGTTCAGTCTGATTCACCTCCTCTCATTAAAAGTTTATGCACATAGATTGCACAATCCCCTCGAAATTGTCAATAAAGTCTCCCTTTAGATGCAATAAAGAACGACTTTATCTGCAGCAATATCTTTTTCGTGCGACCAATCGAATTGACTTCCCATCTGTGGAAATATACAATAAAAAGAGAATCGTACATTTTATGTTATATAAATCATATCATACCGGTTATCGTTTTCTCAAATAACATACGTCTACCAGACATCGCACTTTTGTTTTACAATGTTCGCACAACAACATACCTTGTCTAACATTGTCAGAGGGAAATTCCATGGCGGCTCAGGAACAGAATGCATCCAAAAAAGAAGTGCAGAAAAACAATATGATACTCTGTGCAAATATTGAGAAGATGGTGGAGCTTATCAAAGAAGATAAGCATATGAAAGGTCTGGATACGTATTCATCAGAAGCAGCTTATAAAGATCTCGGAATCACCTATACAAGCTACAGGCGCTGGAAAAATGAACCTGATCACCTCATTGCAAAAAGAAGTCTGATTCCTCTCTACCAGCGTTATACGGAGAAGTTTTTACCTTCTCTCTCCAAACCAGCTGATTTGATTGATAAAGACATCACAGGAGAGATGCGGATCATCAGCAATACAAACATTGATTTCCTGAAGCTGTTCTGCAACACCTACAATGTTTATTACTATTCCGCCCACATCCCCGAGGAAATACATTTCGGACGGCTTCGTCTGTTCACGGAAGGCGAACGCGTCAGTGCAAAACTGGTCATAGGAATCCCGAAATCGGACGGCCTGCACGACGTTGATTTATGCAAGGTCTTTGAAAAAGATTCCAATTCTTTTAACGAATATAAGACATACAGAAGAAAACTGACGCGCATTGAGGAGAGCTACTGTTACTACTATTACGGAACCGCCGAAATCTCATCGCATATGTTAATCCTGACCATGCATGGGCGGGATCGGAATAATCATGAAAATGACCATAACCTGAAAGTCCTGATCAATGTCCGGAGAATCATTAAACGCAGCCTGGAAATATCTGACGGAAGACCTTATCTGGCCGGAATGAGCACGGTAATATCCATGCCGAACGAAAAGCATATGAGCCTTCGCATCTTCAGAATGGGGCTTTCTCTGTGGGAACTCCCGGATGAAAGTCTGGATCTCTTCAGTGCGCTGTTACGGCATAACCACGCGGCGAATCATCGTATCATAATGTCTGAAAATGACGATGGTGCCTGGTTCCACATCGCGGCAAAATACCAGCCGGAGAATCCTGCTCCCTGATCTGATTCCAGCCCCTTTTCATGATCACACTCCAGATGATTTTGTTCTCGTTTACAGAGGTGACAATGAAACTGACCAAGAAGTATTTATACCCGCTTATTATTCTGATTGTTTTTGAGGCCGTCGCAGTGACCCTCTGGCTCACAAAAGACAATCTCTTCTATCTGTTCAACTTCAGCTATATCGGGCTTTCCATATCTCTCGGTATGGTCCTCTTCATAAGAGAATACAAATACGCCCGGCGTATCGTCCAGCTCCTGGTCGGTCTCTACGTGCTTGTCTATCTCGGACTCATCTGCCGCGAGAATATGCAGATCGAAGGATTCTGGTATTATCTCTTCACCGGGGTATTCGAAGCCGCGACCATCCACTATGCGGTCGCCAAGATCTTCGGCCCGCTGCTCTTTGGGCGGGGCTGGTGCGGATATGCCTGCTGGACAGCCATGGTGCTCGACTTCCTGCCCTACACAGTCCCCCAAAAGCCGCGCAAAAAGATCGGCTGGATCCGGTATATCATGTTCGCGGCATCGCTGATCTTCGTGGCGTCGCTGTTCCTCGCCCATGTCGGAAATATCGAACAGATCATGATCCGGGCTTTCATTATCGGAAATATAGCCTACTACGGCCTCGGCATCGCACTCGCCATCCTCTTTAAAGACAACCGGGCTTTCTGCAAATACATCTGTCCGGTGACCGTGTTCCTGAAACCGATGAGTTATTACGCAAGGATCCGGATTCAATGCGATAAGGACAAATGCATAAACTGCGGGAAATGCAAGAGGGTGTGCCCCATGGACGTTGACGTGACAGACAATTCACGGAAAAGAAAAAACGGGACCGAATGCATCCTCTGTATGGAGTGCGTGAAGAACTGCCCCAAAAAGGCGCTGTAAGTGAGAAGCCCCGCCGCCTGGACAACAGGCAGCAGGGCTTCTCATTTTCCGGTCTTCCCGGCAAATATTCGTAATTTCTCACCAGGAGCGCAGCACGTCAGCACTTCTGATCTGCCGGCTGCTTCTCTCCACCCGGTTTTTCCTGAGACAAATTCACTATAATGATTCCGGCACTGACCAACAGCAGCGCAAAGAGTCCCGTCACTGAGAAGGCCTCCCTGCCCTCTCCCAGGAACAGGGCTGAAAGCAGCACTCCCATCACGGGATTGATGAAGCCGAGGATCGAGACCCTGCTCACCGGATTGTACTTGAGAAGCACGCCCCAGAGCGTGTAGGCCCCTGCAGAGATAAAGCCCATATATACCAGATTCAGGACGCATCCTGTGCTGTAGAAGGTAAGATTTCCGCCCATAATAACTCCGATTCCCAGGAGCTCGATCCCTCCGATCAGGAACTGATAGCCGCTGAGCGTCACCGGATTCTCATCCCTTGAAAAGATCTTGATCAGGCAGCCCGAACCCGCATAGAAGAAGTCCGCCGCGAGCATCGCCCTTCACCGGCGAGGGTCACGGAACCGCCGGACAGCAGGGTCCGGAAGCCTCCCATGATGAGCACGACCCCGGCAAACCCGATAAGGCAGCCCAAAAGCTTCTTCAGAGTCATCTTCTCAAAGCGGAAAATGAACACGGCGAACAGGATCGCGATAAAATTCCCCGAAGCGTTGATGATCGAGCCGCGCACTCCCGACGTGTGGGCAAGTGCCATAAAGAAAAAGTAGTACTGCCCGACCGTCTGGAACAGGGACAGGATTGCCACATTCTTCCAGGATCCTTTCTTCGGAAGCAGGATTTTTCCTGCCAGGATCGATCCGAACAAAATCGTCATACATCCTGCGATCATAAAGCGGGCACCGGCCAGCATAATGCGTGAGGCGGTATCATCCGGACCGATCCGAAAGAGTTCATATGCAATTTTAATGGCGGGTGAGGCGCTGCCCCACAGCACACAGCAGAAAACTGCAGTAAGCAGAGTGACAGGGAACCAGGACCAGATGGCCCGGGGTTGTTTCACCAACTAGCGCAGGATGCTCGTGACTTGAGTCATGAGAGGAATGCGCCTTTTTGTTCTGCTGATGTAAAATTCGTTCGTCAATTCCCGAACATATGTGCTATAATATAATCAAAAAAAGGACGTATCCCATGCAGCAGACATTGACTGCAAAACTGCAGATTTTCCC
>OMVU01000025.1 GCA_900314565.1 uncultured Eubacteriales bacterium | reverse complement strand
TAATACTACGAAATACAAACGTCAAGAAACGCCGTGTTTATCGCAATTCATCCCACCACCTGTAGAGGAAGGGGATTTCTTGCTCACGGCGTGTTAAACAGAAGTTTTTCAGAGAGGCAGAGCAAAGGTCATGAATAATTATAAAATGCTCGTCCAGTACGACGGCACCCGCTATAACGGCTGGCAGAAACAGGGCGACACAGACAACACCATCCAGCAGAAGCTTGAAAACATCCTCGGCATCATGACCGGTGAGCCTGTGGATGTCCATGGAGCCGGCCGCACGGACGCCGGCGTTCACGCGAAGGGCCAGGTCGCCCAGTTCCGGATCGAGACAGATAAGACACCGGATGAGATACGGGATTATATCAATGAATATCTCCCGGACGATATCGGAGTCCTCTCTGTGACCGAAGCCGCGCCGCGCTTTCACAGCCGCTTCAACGCGACCAGGAAAATATATCTCTACCGGATCGGAAAAGATAAATCCCGCCATGTATTCGAGAGAAAATACATATACGAGTACCGGGGAACACTCGACACTGCTGCCATGAAGGTGGCCACGATCCAGCTGCGCGGCGAACACGATTTCAAGAGCTTCTGCGGGAACCCGAAGATGCGCAAGTCCACCGTCCGAAAGCTTTATGCGATCCACATCCGTGAGACGGAGGATGAGATCGATTTTGAATTTATCGGGGAGGGTTTTCTTCAGTATATGGTCCGTATTCTGGTCGGCACCCTGATTGAGGTCGGCGAAGGCCGGCGGGATCCTTTCTCAATGGGCGCGCTGCTTGAGGCGAGGGATCGGAAGATGGCAGGACCGACAGCGCCGGCCTGCGGGCTGACGCTCATGCAGGTCGATTATAATTAAAATTTCACTTTGCGCATTCATCTCACTGCCCTGATCACGAGAATTCTGCGTCAAAGATCAGGATCACAGGAATTCTGCGTCAGAGATCAGAATCACAGGAATTCTCTGTCAGAGATCAGGATCACAGGAATTCTCTGTCAAAGATCAAGATCGCAGGAATTCTCTGTCATAAGTTCAAAAAACGGCCATGCCGGAGCTTAATCACTCCGGCATGGCCGCTTTTTATTCTTTATCGCGCAATACTCGTGATGTTGATCGTGAGATACGCGCACAAAGTGAAATCCGGCTTCATCGTGAGTACAGTGCTCAGTTTCAGCCCTCTGTACGATTATTCTTCAAAATAACATCATGACTTCCGCCTTCCACGATCGACGTCGAGGAGACGACTGTCAGTCTGGCCTTCTGCTGCAGCTCCGGAATCGAGAGTGCACCGCAGTTACACATGGTCGAGCGGACCTTGTAGAGCGTCGTCTGGACGCCGTCTGAGAGGGCTCCCGCATACGGGACATAACTGTCAACGCCCTCCTCGAACGTGAGCTTCTGCGCTCCGCCGAGGTCATAACGCTGCCAGTTGCGCGCGCGGTTCGATCCCTCGCCCCAGTACTCCTTCACGTAGCTGCCGTTGATGCGCAGACGTGCGGTCGGACTCTCATCGAAACGTGCAAAATATCTGCCGAGCATCACGAAATCAGCACCCATGGCAAGCGCAAGTGTGATGTGATAATCATGCACGATACCGCCGTCCGAGCAGATCGGAATGTAAATGCCGGTCGACTGGAAATACTCATCGCGGGCCTTCGCGACCTCGATCACAGCTGTCGCCTGGCCTCTGCCGATGCCCTTCGTCTCACGCGTAATGCATATGGATCCTCCGCCGATACCGATCTTTACAAAATCAGCTCCGGCCTTTGCAAGGAACATAAAGCCTTCCCGGTCGACGACATTTCCCGCACCGACCTTGACCGTATCGCCGTACTTGTCGCGGATCCATTTGATCGTTCTGCTCTGCCACTCGGAGAATCCCTCCGAGGAATCGATACAGAGAACGTCCGCACCGGCCTCGACGAGGGCAGGCACACGCTCCGCATAATCTCTGGTATTGATACCGGCGCCGACGACATAGCTCTTATTCCCGTCAAGCAGCTCGTTGGCGTTCGCCTTGTGGCTGTCATAATCCTTGCGGAAGACCATATAGACCAGATTCCCGTTATCGTCCACCAGCGGGAGTGAATTGATCTTATTTTCCCAGATAAGATCGTTGCAGTCATGCAGCGTCGTATTCGCCTGCGCTGTGACGAGCTTTTCAAAAGGCGTCATGAACTCCGTGACGCACAGGTCTGTCGTCATGCGGGAAATCCTGTAATCGCGGGATGCGACAATTCCGAGAAGCTTTCCGTGCGCTGATCCGTCCTCAGTGATCGCGATCGTTGAATGGCCTGTCTGCGCCTTCAGATTCAGCACATCGCCGAGCGTCGCGGTCGGGGGCAGATTGGAATCGCTGGTCACAAAACCTGCCTTGTAGGACTTGACTCTCCGGACCATGTCCGCTTCGTCCTGCACACTCTGTGATCCGTAAATGAAAGACACGCCGCCCTGCTTCGCCAGAGCGATCGCCAGCTTTTCACCGGACACAGCCTGCATGATCGCGGAGACCATGGGAATATTCATAAGAAGAGGGCACTCTTCCTGCCCTTTCCTGTATTTGACAAGAGGTGTCCTGAGACTCACTGCAGAGGGGATGCATTCAGAAGACGAGTAACCCGGGACAAGAAGATATTCTCCGAACGTACGAGATGGTTCACTGAAAAAATATGCCATAACATTCTCCTTTACTGGTCAGATCCTTACAACCGTTTTCCTGCGTATTAGGCATTATATTAGCTCATTTCGTTTTAAATGACAACCACCAAATTTTCATGGATTCAGCCTTTGTAAGTCGACTTTTTCAAGAAATCAGTCTGCTGTAAGCCAGCTTCTCATAATATCAGCCTGATTTAAGTCAAATTCTCCCGGAATCAGCCTTCCAGCTCATACATAAGGATCGAGAGCATGGAGATGGCGGCCGTCTCTGTCCTGAGGATCCGCTTCCCCATAGTCAGGAGCTTTGCGCCGGTCTCCTCTGCGGTCTCCACTTCCCGCCGGTCGAACCCTCCCTCAGGCCCGATAAAGACGCCGACGGACTGACCCGGCCGAATCTCCCGGATGACGTCCTTCGTATAGCGGATATCCAGCGCATTCTCGTAAGGAAGGATGAGCACATCAAGAGCTTTCGCCTCCTCGAGAGCACCGCTCCATGTCAGGATCTCACCGACTTCCGGAATGATGCTGCGCTTCGACTGCTTTGCCGCGGCCTGTGCAATCGCCTGCCAGCGCGCAATCCTCGCCTTCGCCTTTTTCGCGTCAAGCTTCACAATGCTGCGCTTCATTGAGACGGGAACGATCCGGCTCACGCCAAGCTCGACAGCCTTCTGAATGATGAGCTCCATCTTATCCCCCTTGGGCAGGCCCATGTAGAGCGTGATCTCATTTTGAAGCTCAGTATCTGCCTCCTCAGTCTCAAGGACGTCTGCAAGGATCTCATCCGGAAGGATCTCTGAGATCCGGCAGAGGTATACGGTGCGGTCCTCATCGACCGCCTCGATCTGTTCACCCGGCCGCATGCGAAGTACATTGCGGATGTGATTAACGTCCTCGTCCGTGATATGCAGCACATAATCACAGACCTGACCCGCCTCAATAAAAAATCTGTACATATAGATCTTCTCCTCTTTCAAGGGCATGTCTGCCCGCTCACTTAAGCAAAGTCTTTCCCGGTCATATGCTTCTTTGCCCGCACGCTCAGTCAAGATCTTTCCCGGTCATATGCCTCTTTGCCCGCACGCTCAGTCAAGATCTTTCCCGGTCATATGTTATTTTACCGCTCGCTCAGGCAAAGTCTTTTCTTGCAACGATGCTCTCCCACTCGCCCTGCTCCATCTCCTCGACGACCGTCAGCCCGGCTTTGCTGATCGCATCCCGCACGATCTGCGCATGCGTGATCAGAATGCCGGACGTGATATAATATCCGCCTTTCTTAAGGCATGCCGGTACATGCGGTGTGATATCCGCAAGGATCTCAGCGATAATGTTCGCGCATACAAGGTCATAGCCGCTTCCGGCCTCCTCCCTGACCCACTGCTCCGTCACGATATCCCCGATCACGTATCTGAAATCAGCAGGGTCGATCCCATTTTTCGCGAGATTCTCCTCGATCGCTTCGAGCACATTGATGTCAAGATCCGTTCCGAAGACCTTCGACGCGCCGCTCTTTAAAGCGACGATGCCAAGGATTCCGCTGCCGGTACCGATATCAAGGACACGCATACCGGGCTCAATATATTTCCGGATTCCTCTGATCGCAAGCTGTGTCGACTCATGCTTGCCTGTCCCGAACGCGGTTCCGGGGTCGATGCGCAGGACCAGCTCTTCATTTCCTTCGGCGGGTACTTCCTCCCAGGACGGAATAATGCGGATATCATCCACAGTGAACTGATGGAAGTACTGTTTCCAGTTATTCACCCAGTCTTCCTCGGCTGTCTTGTCGATCTCGATCAGGCCGTCACCGATGTCTGCGAAGCGGGAAATATCCATAAGCCCCTGTCCGACGCTCCGAAGCAGCTCCTCCTCGCGGTCTGCCGCTTCTTCGCTATCTATCTCCGGGACTTCCGTGTAAAAAGTCACGCGGGCCTTGTGGTCATCAAAGACCGGGTCGGGGACGACATCCCCGAAGTATCCGCCGTTCTCTTCCGGGCTGACCGGTGCCTTGTCCTCGATCTCGAGGCTCGTAATGCCGAGATCGTTCAGCATGGAACACACCAGGTCACAGGCCTCCTCCGTTGTTGTGATCGTATATTTCATCCATTCCATAATGATTCTCCTCCATGGACTTCCCGTTTTTCAGATCAGACTGCATGATGCCTTTTCCGCGGGCCTCCCGTCATTGCCGATTATACTACACTGAAAGGCGTATGCGGTCAACAGTATGACCCATACGCCTTTCCTTCTCAGTCTCTTACAGGCAGTTGCGAAAGTCTGTGCTTCATGGAAATTGCATGAACAATTCCATTTCACACAGAGTTTCGCAAAAGCCTGTCGATTTCTTAAGCTGCAATGTTTATGAGAACATGAACATTGGGTTCCGGACACGCAGGCGTCAGGACTCTCCCATCGCCTCCGCGTAACTCTTCAGTGCCTTCTTCTGCTCTCTTGTAAGCTTCGTCGGGACCTGCACGACGAGCGTCACATAGTGATCGCCCCTTCGCTTGGAATTCCTTACAGACGGAACGCCCTTGCCTCTCAGGCGGATCTTCGTATCCGTCTGTGTCCCGGCCTTGACTTCATATTCGACATCTCCATCGATCGTCTTAATGCGGATCTTACCGCCCAGTGCCGCCTTGGTAAAAGAGACAGCCGCCGTCGAGTACAGATCCATGTCATCCCGCTGGAAGATCGGATGACGCGATACACGGACTTCGACAAGAAGATCTCCTCTCGGGCCGCCGTTCACGCCGGGCTCGCCCTTATCCTTGACGCGCACTGCGATTCCGTTGTCAATACCTGCCGGGATCTGGACGTCGATCTTCTGCTTCTTCGTCCTGTACCCTGTTCCGTTGCAGTCCGGGCACTTCTCGCGGATAATCCGCCCGCCTCCCCGGCACTCAGGGCAGACTGTTTCCGTCTGCATCATGCCGAAGATAGACTGCTGCGTCGTGACGACACGCCCTGTGCCGTGGCATCGCGAACAGGTCTCCGGAGATGTGCCGGCCTTCGCTCCGGTGCCCTTGCAGGTCGGACATTCCTCCCGGAAATTGATCTCGATCTGCTTCGTGCACCCGAAGACCGCTTCCTCAAAGCTGATGCTGACGCTTGTCCGAACATTCGCGCCACGCATCGGTGCATTCGGATTCGACCTCCTGGAAGAAGTCCTGCCTCCTCCGAAGAGATCCCCGAAGATATCTCCGAAAATGTCACCCATCCCCGAGCTGTTAAAATCGAAACCGCCATAGCCCGCACCGCCGGCGCCGCTGAACGCAGCGTGCCCGAACTGGTCGTATTGCTGCCTCTTCTGAGGGTCAGACAGGATCGAATAGGCCTCCGATGCCTCCTTGAACTTCTCCGCAGCCTCTTCGCTCGGGTTGACATCCGGGTGATACTTTTTTGCGAGCTTTCTGTATGCTTTCTTCAGGTCGTCATCAGTGGCGTTCTTCTCTACACCGAGTACCTCGTAGTAATCTCTTTTCTCTGCCATTTGGAAAATCCCTTTCAGATTTGCTTCCGCAGTGCGGACATGAAAAAACCGGCTCCCACTCCGCAAAAAGCGGGAGCCGTTGTGATTTACTTATTTATACCTCGGTGTAATCCGCATCGACTACATCGTCATCTCCGCCGCCGTTTGTCGTATAGCTCTGGCCGCCCTGCGGTCCCGCCTGAGGTCCTGCCTGCTGCTGCATCTGCTCATACATCTTTGTGAAGAGCTTCTGCGCGCCGTTCATGAGCTTCTCTTTGCCGTTCTTCAGATCCGCGACATCCGCATCGCTCAGGTTGTTATTGTTCTTATGCTTCTCAACGAGTGCCTTCAGATCGGCAAGATCCGCCTCAACGGATGCCTTCTCATTGGCATCGATCTTGTCTCCGACTTCCTTCAGTGTATTTTCTACCTGGAAGACTGCAGATTCAGCTTCATTCTTCGCATCGACGCCTTCCTTGCGCTTGCGGTCCTCCGCCTCAAAAGCCGCTGCTTCCTTGACAGCCCTGTCGATTTCAGCATCGGACATATTGGAGGAAGCTGTGATCGTGATGTGCTGCTCCTTGCCGGTTCCGAGATCCTTTGCGGATACGTTCACGATACCGTTCGCATCGATGTCGAATGTAACCTCGATCTGCGGAACACCGCGTCTTGCAGGCGGGATACCATCCAGTCTGAACTGTCCGAGGGACTTGTTGTCCGCTGCGAACTGTCTCTCGCCCTGAAGAATATTGATATCGACCGCTGTCTGATTATCGGCAGCCGTGGAGAATACCTGGCTCTTCTTGAACGGGATCGTCGTATTTCTCTCGATCAGGCGTGTCGCAATACCGCCCTCTGTCTCGATGGACAGGGAAAGCGGAGTGACGTCCAGAAGAAGGATATCGCCTGCGCCGCTGTCGCCCGAGAGCTTGCCGCCCTGGATGGAAGCACCGACCGCAACGCATTCATCCGGATTCAGGGACTTGCTGGGCTCCTTGCCTGTAAGGGCACGGACCTTATCCTGAACAGCCGGGATACGTGTGGAACCGCCGACCAGAAGGACCTTCGTGATATCGGAAGCTGTGAGGCCTGCATCCTGCAGTGCGTGCTGGACCGGACCTGCAGTTCTCTCGACGAGTGATCTTGTCAGCTCATCGAACTTGGCTCTTGTGAGATCCATGTCAAAATGCTTCGGGCCATCCGCTGTTGCGGTAATGAACGGAAGGTTGATATTCGTCGTTGTGGAAGAAGAAAGTTCTTTCTTCGCCTTCTCGGCAGCTTCCTTCAGTCTCTGAAGGGCCATTCTGTCATTCGAGAGGTCGACGCCTTCCTTTGCCTTGAAATCCTGAAGCATGTAGTTCGTGATCGCGTTGTCGAAATCATCTCCGCCGAGTCTGGAATCGCCGTTTACAGCGAGAACTTCGATGACGCCGTCGCCGATCTCAATGATGGAGACATCAAATGTGCCGCCGCCAAGGTCATAGACCATGATCTTCTGCTCTTTTTCATTGTCAAGACCATACGCAAGTGCTGCCGCTGTCGGCTCGTTGATGATACGCTTTACTTCAAGTCCAGCGATCTTGCCGGCATCCTTTGTAGCCTGTCTCTGCGCATCGTTGAAGTAAGCCGGTACAGTGATGACTGCCTGTGTGATCTTCTGACCGAGATAATTCTCGGCGTCTGCCTTCAGTTTCTGAAGGACCATCGCGGAAATCTCCTGCGGTGTATAGCTCTTTCCGCCCATTGTGACTTTTTCGTTCGTACCCATCTTTCTCTTGATGGAAGCGATCGTATTATCAGCGTTCGTTACAGCCTGGCGCTTTGCCGGTTCGCCGACAAGTCTCTCACCTGTCTTTGTCACTGCGACGACAGACGGTGTAGTTCTGGCGCCTTCCGCATTCGCGATAACGACCGGCTGGCCGCCTTCCATAACTGCTACGCAGCTGTTCGTAGTACCGAGATCGATACCGATAATCTTTTCCTGTGTTGCCATAATCATTTCCTCCTGCATCTATTATACAAAAACATCTGTATTTCTTATTTATAGTAAAGCGGTTCCCCGCTCAACTCACTTTATCTCACTGAGAAGGCTTTGTTCTTAAGCGGATCTATCCTTAAGAAGCTTTCTCAGTTGGCGACCTTTACCATGGAATGTCTGACGACAGAATCCTTGTAAAGGTATCCTTTCTGGAATTCCTCCACAACGATATTCTCACCGTAATTCTCATCATCCACATGCATCACCGCATTGTGATAATTCGGATCAAATTCCTTTCCCACCGCCTCGATCGGCGTTACGCCAAGGCCTTCAAGTACGGTAAGGAACTGCTTGTAGATCTTTTCCATTCCCTGTGTGAAGGGGTCTTCCATATCCTCCTCCGCGACCAGAGAAAAGCCTCTCTCAAAATTATCTATGACCGGCAGGATCTTCTCGACGACATCCTTCGCACCCATGCCGTACATTGCGGCTTTTTCCTTCTCGGTGCGCTTCCTGTAATTGTCGAATTCCGCCATGAGCCTCATATTGCGGTCAGTTAATTCGCTGATCTGTTCTGCTTTCTTCTCAAGTTCTTTTTTTAACTTTTTGCCGCCAAACAAACCCACTTTGTCTGATTCCTCTTCCGGCTCTCTGTCTTCTGCCTGTTCTTCCTCCGAAGCTTCCTGCCCGGCCGTCTCTCCGGGATCCGCGTCTATTTCCTCAGATCCCTCTGAGGCCGCTTTTTCTTCAGGAGTCTCTTCAGATACCGTATTTTCCTCCGGAGCTTCTTCGGTACCGGCGCCGTCTGCCGCCGGTTCTGTCTTTGTTTCTCCGGCATTCATCTTTTCATTTTCATCAAAAGTCTCTTCCGAAGCCATCTTTTCTTCCGTGCTCAAACCTTAAGGTTCCCTCGCTTTCCCATTCTCAGTGTCTTCCTGATCCACCACTCTGTTGTCCCTGAAGAGCTGGCCCAGCGACACCTTGAATGATTTTAAATTATTCATGACCTTCTCGTAATCCATACGCTTAGGCCCGATAATACCAATTGTACCCTGAAGCCCGTCTCCCAGCTCATAAGTCGCTGTGACGACGCTGCAGTCCTTCATGGATTCCACAGGACCTTCCTCGCCGATGTAGACCTTGATCCCGGTCTCACCGCTCTGTTCTTTTTGTTCCGAATCCTTGATGAAATCCGCAAGTATGCTCTTTTCCTCGATCGTATTGATCAGCATACTCGCCCGTTCGGTATCTGCGAGCTCCGGATAGCGGAAAATGTTATTCGCTCCGCTCGTGTAGATCTCCATGTTCTCATCGGTCTCGGCTCTGATCACATCCGCGATCGTATCGAGAACATCGTTGACGACCTGCACATGCGAACCGGCTTCTTCCTTAATATTGGAAATAAGACCCAGATTGATGTCCGCAAGCGTAAGGCCGTTCAGCCTTGTATTGAGAAGGAGATTCAGCTTCAGGACCTGCTCTTCGGATATCTCCTCATCGAGATCCAGGATGTGGTTCTTTACAACATTGCCCTCTATGACGACAACGTTGAGGAGCTGGCGCGCGTTGAGTCTGCTCAGCTGGATGAACTTCACTTTGTTCCCCCTGTAAGAGGGTGCCGAAATCATGGTCGTGTAGTTCGTTCTGGACGCGAGCAGTCTTACGACCTGCTTCAGGATTTCTTCCATCCTGTTGGTCTTCGCGATCATCAGGCTGTTCATCGCAGAGACCTGTGCAGTCTTCTCTTCGACAAGTTCATTGACGTAAAGCCTGTAGCCCTTGTCGGAAGGGATTCTGCCGGCGGAGGTATGGGGCTGAATGATATATCCCATCTCCTCCAGGTCAGACATCTCATTCCGGATGGTCGCGGAACTCAGATTCAGATCCGTGTACTTGGAGATCGTTCTGGACCCGACCGGTTCACCGGTCTCAAGATAGTTCCGGATAATCGCATATAAAATTTTCCGTTTTCTCTCTGTAAGCTCCAAGGCGATCACTCTCTTTCTCTGTTTGTTAGCACTCAGCATGTTGGAGTGCTAACATCTAAGTGATAATATACTCTTTGTCTAAAGTCTTGTCAACAAAAATCTCAAAAGATTTGAAAGGACACAAAAATTACAAAAACCATATACGAAAACAAAGACCGTAAAAAAGCACCATACACGGATGACATCGAAAAGCCTGTCTTCCGCATATGATGCTCTCTCATTTCTTAGTATGTAATTCTTTTATGGGCTGAGTCCCTCTGACTCACCTTATGGAAAAGCCTTTCCTTTCCGGCTTCAGTTCTCCGGTCTGCGCACCGGTACGCTCATCTGTCGATGCTGTTCATCCTTCTTCATCCTGACAGTCTCCGGTGTTCTCTCCGGCTCATCGCAGCACGGGTCTGCAGCAGGCGCCTGCATCGGACGCGGAGAACGGTCGATCGGCGTTGCATCCCCAATCCCGATACTTTCCGAGAGAAGACCCAGCGAGGAGATGACTCCCGAAAGATCCGTCGGCATGTAGATCTTCGTCGCACGGCCGTCGGAAACATCCTTCAGCGCTTCAATACCCTTCAGCTTGAGGACCGCATCATCAATCTGAGCTTCCTTCAGCGCTTTTAGACCATCGGCTTCCGCCTGATACACGAGCATGATCGACTGCGCGCGGCCCTGTGCACGGGCGATCTGCGCGTCCCTCTCCGCCTCAGCGGCGAGAATTCTGGCCTGCTTGTCACCCTCGGCACGGGCTACAACGGATTCCTTGTGGGCTTCCGCTTCAAGGATCGTCTGTCTCTTCTCGCGCTCCGCCTTCATCTGCTTTTCCATCGCGTTCTGGATCTCGGCAGGAGGAATGATGTTCTTCAGCTCAACACGGGTGACCTTGATTCCCCAGGCATCCGTTGCGATATCCAGGATCTGCTGCATCTGAGAGTTGATGATATCACGGCTTGTCAGTGTCTGGTCAAGCTCCATACCGCCGATGATATTACGAAGGGTGGTCGCGTTCAGATTCTCAAGCGCGCTGATCGGGCGGTCTACGCCGTACGTATAGAGCCTCGGGTCAAAGATCTTGAAATAAACGACCGTGTCGATCTTCATCGAAACATTGTCCTTGGTGATAACATTCGACGGAGCGAAGTCACAGACCTGCTCCTTCAGAGAGATCTTTCCCGCGATCCGCTCGACGAACGGGATCTTAAGATGAAGGCCGTGCTCCCAGGTAGACTTATAGCTTCCCAGGAACTCAATGACGTAGGCATTGGCCTGCGGCACAACCTTGATGCACGACAGAAGCAAAATAAGTACGAACAGAATAACAGGCAGTAAAATCATATAAAGCTGCATAAGAAACCTCCGTTTCACATAGAAATGTCATTCGCTCTGAAAAGAAAGAGCAAAAACTTCCCACTCATTATAATACAACCGGATCGTCCCGTGAAGTATCCCTGCTCAAATTTTACTGTTCCGGGCCTCTCTCAAACTCATTTCAGGCGGAAGACCAGTTCGACCGGATTATGATCGGAGTACAGGTATTCATTTTCCACGGTGTGGTAGCTGATCTGCTCGATATTGTCGGAAATGATGATTCCGTCAATCACGAACTGCTCGCTCGTGGCCGGATCGTAGGGCTCATTTGCATTCCGGCAGGTCGGCTTGAGCGCCGAAAGCTCCTCCTGCGACAGTGCATCCAGGCAAAAATGCACACCCTCCGGCAGATAAGAGCGCGGATACGGGTAAGCCCAGCCTGCGACATCCGTCTGATCATCCGGCGCAGTAAGATCATGGTTGAAATCTCCGCCGACGATCAGGTAATTGCCTGCAGCGATCTCCGCAGCCATCTCCTCCTTCAGCATGTTCTTCTGCCCTTCCCGGATCGCATCGGAGTTACCGTAAGCGGACAGATGCACGTTGATGACGACGAGCTCCTTCCCGTTCTCCACCGGGATCCGGGAAACGGAGTAGCAGCGGTCAAGATCGACCAGCTTGCTCAGACTCTCCGAAATCGGGAGGCTCCGGCGAAGAGCCGATGTAATATCAAACTTCGTATAGGTACCGATTCCGGCATGGTTCTTCCCGTGCGGCTGTGTCAGAGGATACATGAGGAACGGAGAGTCATAATTCACAGCGAAGACATTCGTATACTCGGGAAGGATCCCGTCGATGAGCTTCTTCTGATCGACATGATAGCTTCTCGTCCCGTCCGTGTCGATCTCCTGGAACATCACGATCTCCGGATCCAGGCTCCGGACGAGCTCCGCAGCGCCGGTGACGGTCTCATTCACGCTCTCCTTGCTCTTCGCCCAGGACGACTTTCCCCCGTCCATAAAGAACGAGAAATCCGGTGTGTATGCGCCGAACCCTATATTATAGGAAATGACATTATACTCCTTCCCGACCGCACAGGCTTCCGTCGTACTGCCTTTTGTGACCTCGAGATCCTGCTGATCCTCTATTCTGTGATAGGTCTTGAATACATACAGAAAATAAATTCCGACGATCAGGATCAGTGCAATCAGGATCCCTAAGATCACACGCAGCACTATTTTCTTTTTCTTCCCTGCTTTCTTTGCTCCCATTTTCTCTCCTCCTCTCTGAATACATAATCAGGATCCGCTTCGCTGCCTGCCCGTTCACCCATCCTTATCCGACAGTTACATCTGGTGCCGCACGACGGCATACTCGTCATCGTTCCTGTAGAATACGCAGATCGGCTTCGGAGATGTCAGCATTCTCACATAATCATCCTCGTCCATGTCAACGCAGCAGACCCAGGACTCATCGTCCTCGTCATAAACGTAATTGACGCAGGTATCACACATATTTCCGCTCATATTTCATCAGACCTTTCCGCCCCGGTTCCGCCGCCCGGCCTTATTATAGGTTCGCTTACTTCTCACCGGTCCCGGCGCATCCTTCTTTTCACGGTTCGCTTTCCGGATCCTGTGCTCGGCATCCGTCGCATCATCGAGGTTCTGTTTCAGTTCGATCATCTTATCACGAAGCTCCGCAGCCATCTCGAAATTCAGCTCCGCAGCCGCGGCCCGCATCTGCTTCTCGACCTTTTCGATCAGCTCCAGAAGCTCTGCACGGCTCATATCCTCCGGATCCTTGTCGAACTTCCGCTCGGTCTTTGCCACTTCCTTCGAGATCGAAATGAGGTCCCGCACCGCCTTCTGAATCGTCGTCGGCGTGATCCCGTGCGCTTCATTGTACTGTTCCTGCAGATTCCGCCTTCGTTTTGTCTCTGTGATCGCCCTGCGCATCGAATCCGTCATCACATCCGCGTACATGATGACATGTCCTTCGGAGTTTCGCGAAGCCCTTCCGATCGTCTGGATCAGCGACGTCTCGGACCGCAGGAATCCTTCTTTGTCGGCATCCAGTATAGCGACGAGCGTGATCTCCGGAATGTCGAGACCTTCCCGGAGCAGGTTGATGCCGACCAGGACATCGAAAACATCCAGTCGCATGTCCCTGATGATCTCCGTTCTCTCAAGAGTGTCGATATCCGAGTGAAGATAGCGCACGCGAATCCCGAGATCCTTCATGTAGTCCGTCAGATCCTCCGCCATCCTCTTTGTCAGCGTCGTAATCATGACCTTTCCGTGTTTTTCGATCTCCCTGTTGACCTCTCCCACAAGGTCATCGATCTGGCCTTCGACCGGCCGCACGACAACGTCCGGATCCAGAAGCCCGGTCGGGCGGATGATCTGCTCCGCGCGAAGGATCTCATGCTCTTCCTCGTATTTACCGGGGGTCGCGGAGACAAAAAGAATCTGATCGATCCGCTCCTCGAACTCACTGAAGTTCAGCGGACGGTTATCCAGGGCGCTGGGCAGGCGGAAGCCGTAATCCACGAGCGTCATCTTCCTGCTCCTGTCTCCGTTGAACATTCCGCCAATCTGAGGAACAGTCATATGCGACTCGTCCACGATGATCAGAAAATCATCCTTAAAATAGTCAATCAGCGTATACGGCGGCTGGCCTTCCACCCTGCCCGTGAGATGTCTCGAATAGTTCTCGATGCCCGAGCAGAAGCCGGTCTCCTTCATCATCTCGATATCGAACTCGGTGCGCTCGCCGATCCGCTGCGCTTCCAGGAGCTTGTCATTTTCTTTGAACCAGGCTACCCGGTCCCGCATCTCAGCCTCGATGGCATCGCAGGCGGCGCGCATCTTTTCCGGAGGAACGACATAGAAGGAAGCCGGGTAGATCGCCTGATAGCTGAGCTCCGCCCTGACCTCTCCGGTCAGCGTATCGACCTGGGTCACACGTTCGACCTCATCACCGAAAAATTCGATGCGGACCGCGAATTCATTGTTGTCCGCGGGAATGATCTCGAGCGTATCGCCCTTCACACGAAAAGTCCCGCGGTGGAAATCCATCTCATTCCGCTCGTACTGCATATCGATGAGCTCACGGATCAGATCGTCACGGTCCTTCTGCATGCCCGGGCGCACGGATGTCATCATGTTCGCGAAGTCTTCCGGCGCGCCGATACCGTAAATACAGGATACGGACGCCACTATGATGACATCCCTCCTCTCTGACAGCGAGGACAGTGCCGAGAGCCGAAGTTTATCGATCTCATCATTGACTGCCGAATCCTTCGCAATATAGGTGTCCGAGGAGGGCACATACGCTTCCGGCTGATAATAGTCGTAATAGGAGACAAAATACTCGACTGCATTCTCAGGGAAAAATTCTTTGAACTCACTGTAGAGCTGGGCTGCCAGCGTCTTATTATGTGCGATGATCAGGGTCGGTTTGTTGAGTCTGGAAATGATATTGGCCATCGTAAAGGTCTTGCCGGAGCCCGTGACGCCAAGAAGCGTCTGTGCCTGATTTCCTTCCTGAAATCCCCGGACAAGCGTGTCAATTGCCTCCGGCTGGTCTCCGGTCGGCGCATATTCAGAGTGTAATCTAAATTCCAAATTAAAACCTCATTTCATCTCATTGTGTATACAGTATCAGTATATTCCTTTCTCATAGTATGGGCAACCAGACGATTGCGAAACGCTGCTCAAAATGAAATCGTGTGAATAATTCAAACAATTTCCATAAAGAGCCGTGCTTCGCAATCCCCTCAGTATGGGCAACAAAATAAGACGGATCCCTGAAGATCCGTCTTATAACGCTTACTGTTCAATTAACCCTGCCGGACTCCCGGGCAGGATATGCTGCCAGTTCCGATTCCGGATACTGAGCGATCAGCCGATCATCAGACATCCAGATGTCTTCTCACCGTGATCAGCGAGCCGACCAGACCGATTCCGATTCCCAGCACCAGACCGACCGGAAGTAAGCTTGCAAAAATCGAATAGACACTCGGAAGAGATTTGGAAATCGAACCGAGGATCTCGAACTTCGCCAGCAGATAACCGATCAGGCGGTCATAGGAGAAGAAGAGAAGCAGCAGCGGAATCGCAGCTCCGATCAGACCGAGCAGAATTCCCTCGACGATGAACGGTGCCCTTACAAAGGCGTCCGTCGCCCCGATCAGCTTCATGATCGCAATCTCCTCTCTTCGGACGGAGATGCCTACGTTGACTGTGTTCGCGATCAGGAACACCGCAACGACGAGAAGAACGGCGATGATTACTACCGACACATACGTGAACAGTCTGTTAAAACCGATCAGTGTCTGTGTTGCGGCTGCGGACTGGTTGACCTGACGGATACCGTCAAGCTTCTCGATTGCTGCCACGACCGCATCCTGATTTTCGATCGCATCGACCTGGACCGTATAACTGGCGGAATTGGCCAGAGGATTGTCCGCCGCAAAGCTCTCGGCATATTCGGGATTTCCGTCAAAGTACTCTTCCTGGAAATTTTTCCAGGCTTCCTCTGCGGATGTGAACGTCACTTCCGTAACGTGATCGATCTTTTTGATCTCTGCCCCAATCTCTTTCATGCGGGCTTCTTCCAGCCCCTCATCAAAGAGCGCCGTCACACCGACTTCCTCCTCAAGCGTGCGGATCATGTGCGTGACATTCATGAGGATCGAGAAAAATACTCCGAATATCAGAATACAGGCCGTCATCGTCGCAATCGAAGCGACCGAAAAGAGACGGTTCCTCCAGATATTCTTAAATCCCTGCCGGACAGTGTAGAAGAAGGAATTAGGCTTCATGATAACCTCCTTCCTCAACATCGCGGGCGATCCTGCCGCGGCGCATCGTGATAACGCGCTTCTGGAACATATCAACGAGCTCTTTATTGTGCGTAACGACAAGGACTGTCGTTCCGCGTGCGTTGATATCCTCGAGCAGCTTCATGATTTCATATGAGTTCTTCGGGTCAAGGTTACCGGTCGGCTCATCTGCCAGAAGGATCTCCGGCTGGTTGACGATCGCGCGCGCGACCGCTACTCTCTGCTGTTCACCGCCGGACAGCTGTCTCGGAAGGGACTTATACTTTCCGGCCAGATCGACAAGCTCCAGAGTCTCCGGAACTCTCTTTCTGATCTTACGGCCCGGTTCCTCAATAACATGCTGGGCAAACGCTACATTTTCATATACATTGCGGTCGCCGAGCAGTCGGAAATCCTGGAAGACGACTCCGACTTCACGCCGGTATTTCGGAATGGCCCTTCTATTCATTGTATTCAGAACATGACCATTGACTGTGATAACGCCTTCCGACGGCTCAAGCTCCTTGAGCAGCAGCTTAATGAGCGTCGACTTCCCGGAACCACTCTCTCCGACGACGAATACGAATTCGCCCCTGTCCACATGGAGAGAAATCTTATCAATTGCCGGCTGACCTTTTTCGTAAGACTTGCTCACGCGGTCCAGATCGATCATACCTATCCTCCTCTTTCTCGTGGGGGAGACGCAGCGCAATCGGAACCTTCAGCCGGCAGTTCCTCGGCATTTTACACTTAATACTCAAGCGTCTCCATATATTTCATATACCGGACGACCATAAGTGCGATCTTAAAGGTGATCGCGTCGTCGAACACGCGGAGATCAAGTCCCGTGCTCTTCTGAAGCTTGTCCAGACGGTATACGAGTGTGTTTCTGTGAATGTACAGCTGACGGGATGTCTCCGATACATTCAGACTGTTCTCAAAGAACTTGTTGATCGTGACAAGGGTCTCATCGTCAAAATCATCCGGGGATTTGTCCGTAAAGATCTCCTTGATGAACATCTTGCAGAGTGGGATCGGAAGCTGATAGATCAGGCGGCCGATTCCAAGCTGGCTGTACGCAATGATGTTCTGCTCGCCAAAGAAGATTTTTCCGACATCCAGGGCCATACGGGCCTCCTTGTAGGAGTGCGAGACTTCCCGGATCTCCGCTACGGCGTTCCCGTAGGCGACATGCACGGAATCATAATCTTCCGCACCCTTCGAGAGCGTCTGGATGATGGACTCGGCGATCGCGTGAAGCTCCTCCGGCCCGTCCTCATCCTTAAGTTCCTTGATGATAATAATACTGTTCTCATCGACCGCAGTAATGAAATCATTCTTTGATTTTGAGAACAGATTTTTAACGGCTTCAAGCGTGCTGTAATCTTTACTCTGCTCTGATTCGAGAATATAGACGACACGCCTTACATTGGTGGCAATATGAAGCTTCATCGCCCGATTATATACATCCACGAGGAGCAGGTTGTCAAGGAGCAGATTCTTGACAAAATTGTCCTTATCAAAATGCTCCTTATAGGCAACGACCAAATTCTGGATCTGGAAGGCTGCCAGCTTGCCGATCATGGACATATCTTCTCCGCCCGTCACGATGACGACATACTCGACCTGGTAGTCATCGTAGACTTTGAAGTACATACTGCCTCTGATTTCCTGTGAATCTGCCTGCGACTGCGCAAAAATGACGATATCATTTCGGTCGATGGTATTCTCGTCCTCCGTTGAGGCTACGACTTTCCCATCGAGATCTACAATCGTAAGTTCGCAGCGGCTGATATTTTTAATCCCATTAATTGTATCCTGCAATACCAGATTGGAAATCATATCTTTCCCTCACTTTTAAGATTATTCAGGGATATTCAGGGAAAGAACCTTAAATAACCCCAATACTATACAACATTTTTACAATTTTGTGAAGTCTTATTTTTAGTTTTTAACAATTTGTTAACAACTTAGACCTCGAACAGGAGATCCGAGTAGGTCGGGATCGGCCAGAACGAGCTGTCAACGATCTGCTCTGCGCTGTCAACAGGCCTTCTGAGCGCCTCCATCGCCGGAACGACACGGTCCCTGAATGCGACCGCCTGTGTTCTGCCGAAAGGCTCCGCCTCACAGGCGTCTGTCTCGATCTCAAGAACTGCGCATGCGCTCTGCGCTTCTTTAATGAGCTTCAGGAGATCAGATAACAGTCCTTCCGATACATCTGTGTCAAAACCGCATCCTCTCACTCCGGCTATTGTCTTCGCAAGCTCCCCTGAATAGCGGATCATAGCCGGTATGAGCTCCCGCTTCGCCATGTGAAGCATCGTTCTTGCTTCAATATTGATCGCTTTTGAGTAAGTCTCATACTTGACTTCCGCTCTCGACTCAAGCTCAACGCGGGAAAAGACATTGAACTTCCCGAAGAGCTCCACGGACTTCTCGGTGGTTATGGCCGGAATCGCGTCGACCATATTCGTGATATTCGGAAGGCCCCGCCTTTCCGCCTCGCGGACCCATTCCTCCGAATATCCGTTTCCGTTAAATACAATACGGCTGTGCCTGGTAGCATATTCTTTAATAAGATCATGAACGGCAGCATCTAAATTATCTGAAGATTCCAGTCTGTCACACGCTTCCTTGAACGCGTCTGCTACGATCGTGTTCAGGACGGTGTTCGCGCCTGCGATGGAATCCCGGCTGCCGACCATGCGAAATTCAAATTTATTGCCTGTGAACGCAAACGGGGACGTCCTGTTCCTGTCGGTCGCGTCACGGCTGACATCCGTCATATAAGACACACCTGTCTTAAGCTTTCCTCCTCCGATCGAGCTGGTAGCCGATCCGGTCGAGATTAGCTGATTAAGTACATCCCCAAGCTGTGTTCCGAGAAAGACGGAAATAATGACGGGCGGCGCTTCATTTCCGCCAAGACGAACTTCATTTCCCACATCGGCCGCGGATTCTCTGAGCAGATCCGCGTGTTCGTCGACGGCTTTTAATATACAGCATATGATAAGCAGGAACTGAATATTCTCATGCGGAGTCCTTCCGGGATCCAACAGATTGACGCCCAGATCGGTCGTCAGAGACCAGTTATCGTGCTTACCGGATCCGTTCACGCGCGCAAATGGCTTTTCATGGAGAAGACATCTGAGCCCGTGCCGGGTTGCGACCCTCTTCAGGGTCTGCATGACGATCTGATTATGATCGACAGCGACGTTGGCTTTTTCAAAGATCGGAGCCAGCTCATGCTGAGCAGGCGCCACCTCGTTATGCTGTGTCTTCGCGGGAACTCCGAGTCTCCAGAGCTCCTCGTTGACATCTTTCATATAGGACGCGATCCTCGGACGGAGCGTTCCGAAATAATGATCATCCAGCTCCTGCCCCTTCGGCGGCATCGCTCCGAACAGCGTGCGGCCGGTGAAGACCAGATCCATTCTCTTCAGATATTTTTCACGGTCAATAATAAAATACTCCTGCTCGGCGCCGACGGACGGTGTTACGCGCATCGTCCTGTCATCCCCGAACAGCCGGAGAAGTCTGACTGCCTGCCTGTTCAACGCTTCCATTGACCGAAGCAGCGGTGTCTTCTGATCAAGAGCCTCCCCTGTATAGGAGCAAAAAGCGGTAGGAATGCAGAGAGTTGCCCCGCCCTCATCATGGCGGACAAATGCAGGCGATGTACAATCCCAGATCGTATAACCGCGCGCCTCAAAGGTAGCCCTCAGGCCGCCCGACGGAAACGAAGACGCGTCCGGTTCTCCCTTGATCAGTTCCTTTCCGGAAAGGCTCATCAGGACCTTTCCGCTCGGAAGCGGAGCGCTGATGAAGGAATCGTGCTTCTCAGCCGTAGCTCCTGTCAGCGGCTGGAACCAGTGTGTATAATGGGTCGCTCCCCTCTCGATCGCCCACTCTTTCATCTCATGTGCAATGACATCGGCGGTCTCGAAGCTCAGCTCGGAGCCCTCCTCGATCGCACGGCGCAGGGACTGGTATACCTTTTTCGGAAGCCGTTCCCGCATCGCAGTGTCGTTGAAAACATCCTCGCCGAAAATCTCTGTTATGTTCTTAAATGAATCGCTCATGAAGCTCCTTGCTGTAATGCTGTATTCTTGACGAATCCGGAGAAAGCATCTGCTCCCCCCGGATTCCTTGATCGGAGCCGGCCGCCCTGGCGGCCGCTCTATTCATCTTTAATTACAATACATTGAAAAGGTACCGCTCACAGTACACTCAACGTACTGTTTAGAACACTTACTTTAACTGATTGTTTTTTCCGTGTCAAGACGGTCGGTTTCAGGCTTTGTCCTTGGAGCCGAAAACTTCGATCTTATACTTGACCATGTCTACGATTGCAGCTGCGCCCGGAGCGAGAAGCTTTCTCGGGTCGAAGCCCTTGCCCTGCTGATCCTTGCCGGCTTCGATGTACTCACGTGTAGCCTTTGCGAAAGCGATCTGGCACTCTGTGTTGACATTGACCTTGGAAACGCCAAGGTTGATCGCCTGCTGTACCATAGCATCCGGGATGCCGGATCCGCCATGGAGAACGAGCGGCATAGCGCCGACAGAAGCCTTGATAGCCTCAAGAACGTCGAAACGAAGTCCCGGCCAGTTCGCCGGATATACGCCGTGGATGTTGCCGATGCCTGCTGCCAGCATGGAAATGCCGAGGTCAGCGATCTTCTTGCACTCTTCCGGATCTGCGCACTCGCCGCCGCCTACTACACCGTCTTCCTCGCCGCCGATCGCGCCGACTTCTGCTTCGATGGACATGCCCTTCTCATTGCAGATCGCAACGAGTTCTTTTGTCTTCTCTACGTTCTCTTCGAACGGAAGAGCGGAGCCGTCGAACATGATGGATGAGAACCCTGCGTCGATGCACTTCTTGCAGCCTTCGTATGTACCATGATCAAGGTGAAGAGCTACCGGAACTGTGATGCCCTGGCTCTCAATAACATCGCAGACGATGTCCTTGACGGTCTTGAAGCCTGCCATGTACTTGCCGGCGCCCTCGGAAACCTGAACGATGACCGGAGAATTGGACTCCTGAGCTGCTTTCAGAACAGATTTTGTCCACTCAAGGTTATTAAGGTTAAATGCGCCGATTGCATAATGTCCGGCATAAGCTTTTGCGACCATTTCCTTTGCAGATACTAACATTTCATAGACCTCCTTTTAATTTGGCGGGTTTTCCCATCAAACCTCGCGCTTTGCTTTATTATATAGTAAAATTGCAAAAAATAAAAGAAGGGAATCATGCTTTTTTAAAGAAGAACGCCTCGGCGTTCTTGCCGCGACGTGCGCGGCGCGTAAGCGCCTTCCATTGCGCACGTCTGCGATCCGCCGGAGGCTTTTATTCTTCATCGCGAAATTGTACTCACGATGAAGCCAGATTTCACTTTGCGCGCGTATCTCATGATTAAAATCACGAGTATTGCGCGATGAAGAATAAAATATATCGGTCTGTACAATAATATGCCGCTGTTTCCCGAAAAAGAAACCCGGGAAATCGCATAAGAACAGATACTTCTTTTACGCATTTTCAAGAATGATCCGGCGTCCCTGACGCCTGCAGGAAAAAGCAGCTGCCGCGGCCGTCATTGTGAAGTCTGCCCTTCCCCGGCCGATTTGTTCTCCAGCTTTCTCCAGCCTCCCAGCACATCAGACTTATCTCCATCCATTATGATCCGGACGCACTGGTGCCGGTTACGGATATCCACATAGGTATGCGCTCCCCCATATTCCCCGTCCAGCGTCCACGTTATTTCTTCCTTCGACCATAACCGTACCCGTTCCGTCCGGTAAAACTCGATCAGCGGACTGTCCATAGACCCCGAAAGGAGGACCGTCACGATCTCCTGAAGTTCCAGAATATTCTTTGGCGTGTGGATCAGAAGCACTTCAAATACACCGTCGTCCAAAAGAACATTTTTCCCTGTGATTCCCTTGAACCCGCCGACGGATACCGAGTTCGTCACCATACCATATATATAAGACCCCTCGTGCAGCTCCCCGTCGACCTCCACTCTGAGATCGTAGGACTTGATATCGGCCATACGGCGGACGCCTTCCATGATATATGCGATATGGCCGAACAGATTTTTCATATCCTGATTTGTAGCGTACGAGACATCCGTAAACGCCCCGAATGCGGCTACGTAGACAAAAATCCCGTTGTTAAATTCGCCCATATCGACAGCCTGGGGCTCGCCGCCCAGAACATCTCCGACTGCCTCGAGCACATTAAAGGACAGTTTGAGACTGGCCGCATAATCATTGGTCGACCCGACCGGTATATATCCGACAGGCACGTCCCGTCCGCTCCTCAGAAGGCCTGTCACGACCTCGTCAATCGTTCCGTCTCCGCCTGCCGCGACAATAAGGCTCACATATCCCGGGATCTTTGATACTTTCTCAACTGCATCTCCTGCTGCCTGTGTCGGATAGACTTCCACCCGGTATCCGCCCTTGACGAACATATCGATCACTTCCGGCAGTTTCGTGAGAAAGCTCCCCTTTCCCGCACGTGAATTATATATTAAAAGCATCTGTGGCTGTGTCATTTCCACCTCCGTACCAGCTCATAAGCGTTTCCCCTGACGCCTGTCCCCTTATTATCTGTTCATTTTACACCCGCTGCCCCAAAAGGGCAATAAGACCGGATCGAATCCATGCTCATCCTCCCCATTGAGACGGGAAGGATACAATGTACTCCGCCTGCAGGAACGAGGGTCTCTCTGCTTCATGTAAAAGCTCAGAAAGGTCCATAAAAGAAGCCGTCAGCGTTTTCACGCCGGCGGCTTCCCGGAACCTCCTTTCTGCTGTATATATAGACAGGCAATTGCGAAAGTCTGTGCTTCATGGAAATTGTATGAATTGTTCAAACAATTCCATTTCGCACAGAGTTTCGCAGGAGCCTGGTATTTATAGACTTTACAGCTTACATATTCAGACCATTGCCGAAAGTCACTGTCAGCTCTCCCTCAACATAGGAGCCTGACTGCTCACGGCTTATTTTCAGAACCGCGCTGTCGCCCTCGCTGTAGCCTGAGAGCGCCTGTGAAAGCTCCTCCACAGTGCTGACCGGGGTATCTCCGATCGCAGTAATAATATCGCCTGCCTTTACACCTCCGTTATATGCAGCAGTACCGTTCTCGACCTCGCTGACATACACGCCCTGCGGAAGGTTATAATATCCTGCGTTGGAAGCCGTCACCGTCGCGCATTTGATGCCGAGCCGGACAGTGCCTGTGGCAGAGTCGCTTCCGCTTACGGACTCTCCGTTCTGAAGACTCTGCAGGATCGGGAGCGCGTCACTGATCGGGATCGCATACCCCATGCCCTCAACATCCGTATCCGCATACTTCGCGGAATTGATCCCGATGAGTTCACCCTTCATGTTGAGGAGCGCTCCGCCGGAATTGCCGGGATTAATGGCCGCGTCAGTCTGGAGCATGCCATTATTGGTCCCTTCCTTGTTCCCGTTCTCATCTGCAAGGACCCTGTTCACCGCACTCACAATGCCCGCTGAAACGGACTGTCCGTATCCAAGCGCGTTTCCGATCGCGACGACCGACTCGCCTACGACAAGATCATCCGAGCTTCCGATCGCGACCACACGGATCGCCTGAAGCGTGCCCTCAGAGAGATCCGACTTATTGACTGCGATCACTGCCAGATCTGTCGATGCATCCTCACCGAGGACATATGCCGGTGCAGCGCTTTCATCGACGAAGGCTACTGAAAGTGTCGTCGAATCCGCGATAACATGCTGATTTGTCGCAATGATGAGCTGATCGTCCGTCTCCCCTATGATCTCACCTGAGCCGGCGCTGACCGACTCGACCGTATTCGATCCGTCCGATGAGCCGTGGCCATAGCCTCCAAAGAGACCAAATCCTCCGAAGCCTCCGAAATAATCATTGACTTCTTCGACCGTTGTATTCGTGATCGCGACCATGGCAGGCATTACATTCGCCGCAACTTCCTGTACCGTGAGGGCCTTTCCTGTCTCCTGCTCAGTGGCTTCATTGGCCTCAGCAGTCGACCCAATATTCACATCGGTCGTTACGATCCCGTTCTGATCCGAAGCGTTTTCCGCTTCCGCGACCACAGCGGTCTGTATCTTTGCGTTCTGCACGTTCGTGGCGAGTGTCGTCGTGGAAATGAACACTCCGGATGCCACGAACCCGAACACTGCCGCAAGTCCAGCTGTACATCCGGCCTTTACCGCAAATGATTTTCTGTTTTTCTTCTGATTGTCCTTCATAATGAAACCTCCTGGTAGAATCCTTGTTTGAATGATTCTATTCTTGGTTCTTTTTATGAAGGAATTGTGTCCACAATTTGCAGGTTTTGTGAAGCTTACCGTTTCGTTTTTTTGCGTCTCAAACCTCTCCCCGGAGGATCGCGTCCTTCGCCTCATCGAGACTCGAATAGATCCCGGCACATTTCTCAAGGGCGAGCGCATCCGGTTCGAGGAGGTCCGGGACCATGATCGTCGCACAGCCTGCCGCTATTCCGGCATGAACCCCGTTCAGGCCATCCTCGAATACATAACAGTTCTCCGGCGGAAAGCCCAGCTTTTCGGCTGCGCAAAGAAAAATGTCCGGGGCCGGCTTCCCGTGCTCGACTGCTTCCCCCGAGACCGATACCGCAAAGAACTCCGCAAGACCGCTCTTTAAAAGACAGTGTTCTATTTTCGCAGCTCGGCTGCTCGAAGCTACCGCACAGGGTACTCCCCTCTCCGAAAACATCTGCAGGATCTCGCGAATCCCCGGCATCAGCGGGACAGACTTCTCGATCGCAGCCTCCACGGCAGAACGCACAGCGAGCTTGAAGCCCATCGCGTCGATTCCCGGATAATAAGATTCTATGACATCGAGCATATGCTGCCCGCTCGTCCCGCAGACAGCTTTTGGGAACTCAGGATCGGCTTTATACCCGAATCGCGGCGCATAAAGCATCCAGTTATCTCTGTATATTCTTTCCGTATCGAACATGAGCCCATCCATATCAAAAATAGCAGCAGATTTCATTATTCCTCCGTTCATTTTCTATAGCGTTGATCTGTGATAATGAATATGAGAACCGCCAGAGATCAAAAAACCTCTGGCGGCCCGCATCAAAAGTAACGCATATTTCACGATTAAAATCACGAGTATTGCGCGATGAAGAATAAATTATCCCATAAGGAAAATCGACTGATACAGGTACTCCATGGGAAGATCCCATGCATCATTCGGGAGCGTACAGAACGATTCTTTGGGCAGCGTGATCATATGATTGGACTTTACAGCCTTAAGACTGTTCCATCCCCTGATCGAGTCTGTCAGCTCTTCAAACTCCTTCCTATATTGTTTTTCACTTTCGCAGTAGATCACGAAAATGAAATCCGGGTTCTTCCCGATCTCTTTCGCAAAAGCCTCGCGGTCATTCGCAGAGGAGACCTGCTCCCCGTTCGCCCCGGATTCTGTGCCGGTATTCTGCGCCTCAGAGGGCGCGCTCTCTTCTCCGGATAAACCGGATTCCGTATTGGAGGATTCCGCAGTTCCGGATTCGGCGGCATGAGAAGCCGTCGTCCTGCTCTTCTCCGCATTCTTCCAGGTCACAGCGACCGGTTCCTCTTCCGCACAGAGATTGACCAGTCCCAGATCCTCCAGCATGCTGCAGACCCAGTCATTATTTGATGCGATCGCCGCTCCATCCGCACTGACCCTGATCAGCTCAAATGTAACGTTGTCGGATCTCTCCGTCCCGGACTCTTTCCCGTCTGCTGTACCGGAGGCCCCGGACTCCTTCGATTTTTTCTTACCGAGAGAGAGCTTCAGATCAGGCATCTCGTTAGCAGCATTCCGCATGATCGCAGTCCGTCTGCCCCGTACATTCAGAGCAGCTTTTTCATAAGCTTCTGCATTTTTCGTCATCATACAGAAGTTCTTTATCGTGGAAAAATAGTCGTCAAATGAAGTGATCGTGGTGTCCTCGCACCTGATTCCGGCATTTGACAAGGCTTCCTTAAGCTCCTTCGCATTCGGAAGGGAGTCATCCAGAAGCACATGATCCGGCGAAAGCTTCAGGACTTCCTCCGCATTAACGACACCGCTTTTACCGAGTTTTTTCTCGTTTCCGGAAAGACCGGATATTTCATTTTCACTGTCACAGACTGCGTAGAGCTTTCCGCCTGCCAACAGCCAGAGCCTCGCAGCCTCCTCCGTCAGAGCGACGGTCTTATCGGGACATGCTAGGTCAGATTTTCTGACCTCATCCAGAGCTGCCTTTTCTTCGCTTCTCGCTCCGGATTCGACCGACGAATCATCACCGGTCATATCTTCCCTTCCTCCCCTGCATCCGTAAAAAGACATAAGAACAGCCGCTGTCAGAAGCAGCGCCACAATCTTTTTCATATGTTATAACTCCCCTGTTATAATTATTTCCCCTTTGTCAGTATAACACAGATGGGGAAGCAAATACAACCCGGGGCAAGGCGTCCTTCCCGCAGAAAGGCAGTTATTACCATGCATGGATCAACAGTCATGCCAAAAACAGCGCTTCGGATCGAGGAAGCTTCAGGACCTTCTTTTAAGATGGTAAAAAGCCCGGATCCTTACGGACCCGGGCCAAAATTTCACTTCGCTGCAAAAACAGCCGTCTCTTTTTAATTATGCGTTGACCTTCACTTCGTTGAAGTCATCAGAATTTGTGAGAAGGAATACGACCGTATCCGAATAACCCGCCTTCTTGATCTTGTCGATATCGAAGTTCAGGAGCAGGTCACCCTTCTTGACAGTATCGCCTTCAGCAACTGCCGGTGAGAATCCGTCGCCGTTCATCTTGACGGTATCAACGCCGACATGGATGAGAAGCTCAAGGCCGGTATCTGTGGAAATACCGATCGCATGCTTGGACTCAGCAACTGTGGAGATCGTGCCGTCACACGGAGCGACAACAATGCCCTTTGTCGGAGCAATTCCGAGACCTGCGCCGAGGACACCCGATGCAAATGTTGCATCCGGGATATCATCCTGCTTTACAAGCGTTCCGACTGCCGGGGAGACGATCTTGTCAGCGCCGACTTCAATAACGACCGGCTGGGAAGCCATGTCGACTGCCGGAGCTGCCGGAGCTGCTTTCTTCTTCGGCTCTTCTTCCTTGAAGATCACATTGGTAATGATAAATGCCAGACCGCCGGAGATTGCAAGAACGATCGTGTAAAGGAGTGCGTTGTTGATGGTCAGGTAACCCGGGATACCGGTAACACCGTAAGCGGAAGCACCGATGCCCATAAATGCAGCCACAAGAGCGCCTGCAGCGCCGCCGATCATACCTGCGACGAACGGCTTGAAGAAGCGCATGTTAACACCGAAGATAGCCGGCTCTGTGATACCGAGAGCTGCGGACATGGAAGACGGAATCGCAACTGCCTTTGTCTTATTATTCTTGGATCTGAGACCGACTGCAAGGCAGGCGCCGAACTGTGCAAAGTTCGCTGCCGAAGCGATCGGCATCCAGGTATTCAGACCCTTGGAAGCAAGCATGCCGGCTTCGATAACGTTGTACATATGGTGCAGACCCATGACGACTGTACACGGATAAAGAGCACCCATGATCATAGAACCGAACGGGTTAGCGACCAGCTTCTCTGCTCCGTTGAGAACGAGCGTCTCAAGTGTTGAGAAGATAGGTCCGATAATGGTAAGTGTAACAAGGGCTGTTACAAGGACTGTCGTAAGCGGTGTTACGAAGAGGTCGATCATCTCCGGAACATGCTTATGCAGCCAGCTCTCCAGCTTGCTCATGAAAAGGACCGCCAGCATGACCGGGATAACATGGCCCTGATAGCCTACACGGTTAATTGCCAGGATTGGTCCGAAAAGGTGCCACTTCGGTATTCCGCCCAGTGACGCTATGGTTACATTTGCAGGATTCGTAGCCCAGTCATAGAGCTGCGGAGCTGCGGCGGCAGCTTTCTCGCCAAACTCTTTCACGACCCAGCTAACCATTTCCGGGCTTGTGAGGCCAAAGAATTTCGAGACATTTTCTGCGCTACCAACATTCCATCCGTTGAGGAATGCGCCATGGATCATGAGAAGACCGATAACTGCGCCAAGGAAAATGTTTCCGCCGAAAACACGCGCCGCAGAAATAGCAACGATGACAGGAAGGAAAGCAAACGCTGTATTGGCTACTGTATCGAGGAAGCTGAACCAGTCGGTACCGCCGAATCCGAGACCCGGGATCTTAGCCAGCGCTTCGACAAGACCCATCATAAGACCGGAAGCAACGATAGCAGGAAGGATCGGAACGAAAACATCGCCGATCGGTTTCAGAA
This sequence comes from uncultured Eubacteriales bacterium, assembly GCA_900314565.1. Lineage (GTDB taxonomy): Bacteria > Bacillota > Clostridia > Lachnospirales > Lachnospiraceae > Chordicoccus. The sequence goes on along the minus strand of OMVU01000025.1, from coordinate 23,375 downwards.
GACGGATGTACCACGGCTGCTTCGCAGCTGCGGCTGCCTTTGCCTCTTCCTTGGAAGCGGCGGATACACCTGTGATATCAAGGAACTCGTCATAGACTTTGTTGACTGTACCGGTTCCGATGATCAGCTGCAGCTGTCCATTGGACTCGAACATACCCTTAACGCCGTCGACATTCTCAAGCGCTTCCTTGTTGACCTTGCTGTTATCGGAGATAACGAGGCGAAGTCTGGTAGCGCAATGCGCCGCAGAGGCAACATTAGAGCCACCGCCGATATTATCAGCGATTTCCTGCGCGCACTTTCTGTAATCCAGTGCCATAATTTTTCCTCCCTTATTCTGGAAACTTAACAGTTGCAGCACTATACACACTTCCCGCTTTTGTCCGTCTGCCGAAGCAATACACCCCTGGCAGATGAACTTATGCGAGCAAGTATAGTAATTATACCTAATAATTAAGTGCTTTACAAGTTTTAATTTATAAATAGTTTACATTCACATAATAAACTATTCACAAAGCTCCCATAAAACCTGCACAAAAGCACATTTTTCATATCCGAGGTCTTTGAAAACCATTCCATACAATGCTCTTTACGCAGGCTGCATTTCTTACGGACGAAGATTCCTTCTGTACCTCGTCCGGACTTCTGCCTGTACTTTCAGACGTTCCTGCCGGGCTGCGTCACAGATCACACGAGACCGAAATGGCGGAAAGCCTCCGCAAGTCCGTCATTCTCCACAGACGGGCATACGTAATCACTGATCTTCTTCAGCGCTTCGGCTCCGTTCTCCATGCACACAGAGGTTCCTACTGTCTCGATCATCTCAAGGTCATTCATGCTGTCGCCGAACCCGAATGTATCTTCCACCGGAACACCCAGTTTTTCACAGATCCGGAGAATCCCCCGTCCCTTGTCAAAATCCCGGTTGATCAGTTCCCCGTTCAGGCAGCTGTGCGCGCTGACCTCCTGAATGACGAACTGGAACTGATCTTCAAGTGCTGCTCTCGCACGGTCAAGCTGACTGTCCTCAAGGCACATGATGACGACTTTATAGACCGGACGTCCGTCATACTCACTCATCGGTCGGATATTCAGGCTGGAGGAGAGTGCTTTTCTCCATCTTTCAATTTCAGAATTTCCCTCTCCCTGACCTGAAAGGAAGCTCCCCAGATCCTCATCCCCATAAGTAGCATCCTTCGCCTCGATCGTGCAGAAGACACCTCCCGCATGAAGCGTCTCGAGCGCAGTCTTTGTCTGCTCCGGTGTCATCGGCTTGTCATAGATCACCTCGTCTCCGACTGTCAGATAGCCTCCGGCTGTAGCGACCATACCGTCAAAACCGAATTTAAGAAGCGGGCTCAGCATTGCGTAATTCCTGCCGGTGCAGAGAAAGACCATATTTCCCAGCGCCTGCGTTTTTTTGATCGCTATGAGGGCGCTGGCCGGCGGTTCATTGGAGCCCGCAACTGTCAGAGTCCCGTCTATATCAAGAAAGATCAGCTTTTTGCTCATGCTTCGCTATTCCCCTTCTTCTCAGCTGCTTTTTTTGAAGTTCTTTTGGTCGTTTTCTTTGCAGGCTCAGCCGCTGCTTCCGCAGCTTTTGCTGTCTTCTTTCCTGCCGTCTTCTTCGCAGGCTTCTCCTCAGCTGCTGCTTCAGCGGCTTTTGCAGTTTTCTTTCTCGCTGTCTTCTTTGCAGGCTTCTCCTCAGCTGCTTCCGCAGCTTTCACTGTCTTCTTCCGGGTCGTCTTCTTTGCAGGCTTCTCCTCCTTTACAGCTGCCTTTTCCTCCGCAGGAGCTTCCGGAGCCTCAGCCTTCACTTCTTCTGCCTTCGCAGGAGCAGGAGCTTCCGCCGGCTCTTCGGTCTTCTCCGGAACAGGAGCAGCCTCCTGTACATCCGTCTTCACAGGCTTCGGATTGAAGTCATAGAAAAGCCACGCAAAATCATGGGCAGGAACCCCGACAGCACGCGCCTCGCGGCGTTTTCCGGTCATAAGGTCAATGTAATCTTCTTCCTCATTGATCCATGCGGTCTGATCAGTGTCTCCGAAATTGAAGAGACCGAGAAGCTTCTGTCCCTTGTAGTATCTTCCGATGCAGAGGATGTTGTCATTGTATGTATCGAGCGTCCATGCATCCGCATCTGTATCGAAGAGCTCATACTCCGCGCGGATCTCCTCGATCTTCCGAAGCGCGTTGAACAGTTTTCCCTGCCTCGTATTCGGATCTGTGCGGAGCGCTGCCTCGTCCCAGTTGAAGTTTCCTCTGTGCAGGTAACGGCTGTCCTCGCACTTGATCGGGTCATTGTGATAGGAATAATCGTTCTTCTGGCCGATCTCATCGCCGCTGTAGAGAACCGGGATACCGGTCTGCGTGAGCAGGAATGCATGCAGCATCACGTCAAGCTTGATGGCTTCCCCGAGCTTCCACTCATTCTGCTCGTACTCAGCCGCCTCAATCCCGCAGAGAGAGGCAGTCGTGCCGCACAGACGCGCATCGCCGAGGCGCGGATCGTCATTGTAGAGCTCGCCGCGGGAATTGCTTCCCCAGTAAGCCCCCTTCAGATAATCATTGATATATTTCTTGTGCGGAACTTCCTCGATCCCGAACTGCTTCAGGAAATTAAAGTCAAGGCCCCAGCCGATATCGTCATGGCAGCGCAGATAATTCAGGAAAACGAACTGCTTCGGAAGCGCGAATACGTCATCCAGAGTCTTTCTCAGAAGTCTGACATCCTTGGTCGCGACTGTATTCCAGGTCGTGCACATCGTCGTCGCGTTATAGAGCATATGGCATTCCGGCTTGTCTACGGTTCCGAAATAAGGAGCCAGCTTGGAGGGCTCCATAACGACCTCGCCGAGAAGGAGCGTGCCCGGGCAGACGACTTCCGCTGCCATGCGCATCAGCCTGACGAGCGTATGGACCTGCGGCAGATTGCGGTTATCCGTGCCGAGCTGCTTCCAGATATATGGAACAGCATCCAGACGGATAATGTCGACACCGTTATTGCAGAGGTTCAGCATGTTCGCCGTCATATCATTGAACACGACAGGATTGCGGTAATTGAGATCCCACTGATACGGATAGAACATCGTCATGACCGGCTTTCCGACCGACTCGCACCAGGTAAAGTTTCCGGGAGCAGTCGTCGGGAAGACCTGCGGAACTGTCTTCTCAAATTCATTGGGGATCGTCCAGTCATCATAGAAGAAATATCTGTCCTGATACTCCTTCTCTCCGGCGCGGGCGCGTTTTGCCCACTCGTGATCCTCACTCGTGTGATTCATGACGAAATCAAGGCAGACGCTGAGTCCCTTCGCATGGCAGTCCTTCGAAAGCTCATACAGATCTTCCATCGTGCCGAGTTCCGGCTGGACTTTTCTGAAATCAGAGACCGCATAACCGCCGTCGCTGCGGTCCTTCGGGCTCTCAAGGAGCGGCATCAGATGGATAAAGTTCGCGCCGCACTCCTTGATATAATCCAGATGCGCATGAACTCCCTTCAGGTTTCCGGCGAAGCAATTCGCGTAAATGATCATGCCAAGCATATCATTTCCCTTGTACCAGTCCGGTACAAGCGTTCTTGCGTCATCCCACTCCCGAAGAAGCGGGTCTCTGTCTGCATAGTAGTTGTGCAGCATTGTCACAAAATAATCGAATGCCTGCTGATCATTGTTGTAGAGTTCACTGTACAGCCATTTCATCTCGTCATAATGGACCTTCAGGCGCTCAATAAACTTCGGTTCCCAGTTCTGATCGATCATTTTTCCCTCCCGGCACTGTTTGAAATTTCCACAGATGAATCGAATCATCAAAGCACTTTGTTTAACTATAATTTACTGACAATTTTTTTGCAAATTCTTTTAATTCTTTTTTTAACTTTCGTGATTTTCATCAAGGTTCCTGTCGATAATTGTGCACTTTCTACAGCCTGTTTTTTTGCTGTAAAAATGCTTTTGCGCGAAAGTACCACATTGCTCATGACACATTCGAAGCCGCTCGAAGAAGTCGGCAGCAGGCTTCGAAAACCGCATTTTTCGGGCAAAAAAACCGAAAAACAGAATCACTGTGCGATTCATCATAAATTCACATCAGAGGATTTCTGCGTCTTAAAAGGCGAAAAAAGGCTGTAAAAGCAGACGAAGAAACTTGCTCTCCGACTCTCTCACAGCCTTTCATTCTTCATATCCGGACCTCAGTCATCTCCCGGCATAAGATTCCTCCGAAAGACGGTCTTTTCGCATATCCGGACCTCAGACGACTCCCGGAATAAGATCCCTTCGAAAGACAGCCTTTACGGCCTTACAGCTTCCTGCCTGTCTTTCAGACAATTCCCAGGACCTTATAGTCCTTATCCTCAACAGCCTTCGCAAGCACTGCGTCCTCCGCATCGGCATTCAGCGTGACGACTGCAGTTCCAGCCTCATGGCTGACCTGAGCATCCTCGACCTCCGGCAGAGCCATAAGCGCTTTCTTTACCGTCGCCTCACAATGCGGGCACATCATTCCCTCGATCGTAATTGTCTTTGTCATCTCATTTCCTTTCCCGTCCGAAGACGAATCCGTTTTTTCCAGCAGGGCACCGTCCTCACCGGGCTGCACTGCATTTTTAAGTTTTTTATCTTTTGACGCGTCGTGGACCTTCAGCAGGTTCAGCCGAAGCGCATTGGATACTACACAGAAACTGGACAGGCTCATCGCGAGCGCTCCGAACATCGGATCCATCGTAAGCCCGAAAAGGGGAGCCCAGGCACCTGCCGCCAGAGGAATGAGGAGCGTGTTGTATATGAGCGCCCAGAAGAGATTTTCCAGGATATTTCTGTAGGTCGCCCGGCTGATCCGGACCGCTCCTGCCGCGTCGCGAAGTGAGCTCTTCATGAGGACGACATCCGCGGCGTCGATCGCAACATCCGTACCCGCACCGATCGCGATGCCGATGTCCGCGCGGGTAAGTGCCGGCGCATCATTGATGCCGTCACCGATCATCGCGACTTTACCGAACTGCTGAAGCTCCCGGATCACGCTCTCCTTACCATCCGGGAGGACACCTGCGATGACCTCGCAAACGCCGGCCTCTCTGCCGATCGCCTCCGCAGTCTTCGCATTATCTCCGGTCAGCATGACCACATGAATTCCCATGTTCCGGAGCTCACGGATCGCTTCCGCGCTGTCCGCTTTGATGGTGTCCGCGACCGCGATGATGCCGAGCAGCACTCCGTCAGCCGCGAAAAGCAGCGGCGTCTTTCCGGATTCCGCGTACTCTTCCGCTTTCTTCCTGACCGTTTCCGGCACCTTCACCTTCCGTGAAATGAACTTCAGGCTCCCGCCGATCAGTTTCTTATTTCCCAGTTCGGCCTGCAGGCCGTTCCCCGGCAGAGCAGAAAATCCTGTGACCTCCTCCGCGGAAATCTGTCTGTCCCTGCCATACGCAAGGACAGCTTTTGCGAGAGGATGCTCGCTCTTTGCCTCGAGCGAGCAGGCTGCTCTCAGAAGTTCCTCCTCTGAAGAAGCCAACCGTTCTCCATTCAGCAAATCAGCCCTGTTCCGATCCGAAAGACCTTCTTCCCCGGATGCCGGGGCGGAGGAACCTTTGAAAAGGACCCGGTCCGCAGCAAAAACATCTGTCACGCGCGGCTCACCGCTCGTAATAGTTCCGGTCTTATCCAGGGCAGCGATCTGAATATTTCCGGTCTCCTGCAGCGCACCGGCATTTTTGAACAGAATACCGTTCTTCGCTCCGACGCCGTTTCCGACCATGATCGCGACCGGGGTCGCAAGCCCCAGTGCACAGGGGCAGCTGACGACAAGCACGCAGATACCGCGGGCAAGCGCAAAGCCGACTGTCTGCCCGACAAGCAGCCAGATCACCGTTGTCACGACAGCGATCGCAATGACCGCAGGAACAAAGTAACCGGAGATCGTATCCGCAAGTCTGGCGACCGGTGCTTTCGTTGCAGCCGCGTCGCTGACCATCTGAATGATCTGAGCCAGAGACGTATCTTCTCCGACCCGGGTCGCCCTGCACTTTAAGAAGCCGGACTGATTGAGCGTCGCCGAAGAAACTTCGTCCCCGACGGACTTGTCCACGGGCAGGCTCTCGCCGGTCAGCGCAGCCTCATTGACTGCGCTTGTCCCTTCTACGACCACACCGTCGACCGGTATATTTTCACCCGGGCGCACGACGAAAATGTCGTCCCTCCGAACGTCATCGATGTCAACCGTCACTTCTTTCCCGTCCCGGATCACGTTGGCCGTCTTCGGGGCAAGTTTCATGAGGCTTTTGAGCGCGTTCGTCGTCTTCCCTTTGGAGTAGGCTTCCAGCATTTTCCCGACCGTGATGAGCGTGAGGATCATCGCGGCGGATTCGAAATAGAACTCCTTCATGCAGTTCATGACCGCCTGAGAATCTCCGTCGACCTGCGACCGCGTCATGACAAAGAGCATGGCTGTCGAGTAAATGAAAGCCGCTGACGAGCCCAGCGCAATCAGCGTGTCCATATTCGGAGCACCGTGGGCGAGGCTCTTAAAACCGCTGATAAAGAATTTCTGGTTAATGACCATGACAATTCCAGCAAGAAGGAGCTGCAGAAGCCCCATCGCCACGTGATTCCCTTCGAAAAATGAAGGGAGCGGAAGCCCCAGCATCATATGCCCCATCGAGAAATACATGAGCACCGCGAGAAATCCCAGAGATGCGATGAGACGTTTCTTAAGAACCGGTGTCGCCCGGTCCTTCAGGGCGTCCTCCTCCGCGGCAAGTTTTGCTGAGAGACCGCCGGAAGTCTTCTCGGCTCCCTTCGCCTGTGCGCCGTAACCTGCATCTGTCACTGCCTTGATGATATCCGCCGGTGCGGCACTTCCCTCCACGCCCATCGAGTTCGTGAGAAGGCTCACCGAACACGCCGAGACGCCGGGCACCTTCGACACGGCTTTCTCAACGCGGGCCTGGCAGGCGGCGCAGCTCATTCCCGTAACTGTATATTGATCCATTGATGATTCTCCTTTTCCCGTTCTGTAACACCGGGCAATTGCGAAAGTCTGTGCTTCATGGAAATTGTTTGAACATTCAAACGGCTTCCGTGCCCAAACAATTCCATTTCGCACAGAATTTCGCAAGCGCCTATTCTGTAACACGAGAATTCACAAGATCCCGATTTATCTTAGCGGTTCTGTTCGCATTCCGCTTGCGCTCCATGCTCATGTCGCGCTGCGCGCTATGTTGCTGTTCGCAATGAGCCTTGCCGACAGATTCGCAGCTTTCAGCTGCTCACTGTTGCGGCATTCCTGCAGCTTATTCCACACAGCATGCAGGGCAGACAGAAAACGTCCTACTTCATGAGCTTCTGAAGAGTTCGCACAAGCTCGTCCAGCTTCTCCTCGTTCCCCGCCTTCACATCCTCCGCAACGCAGCTTTTTATATGCTCCGCAAGAAGGACCTTCGTGAAGCTGTTCAGCGCGCTGTTGGCTGCCGACACCTGATTCAGGATATCGATGCAGTAGGCATCCTTTTCCAGCATTCCCTTGATGCCGCGGATCTGCCCTTCTATCCGGTTCAGGCGGTTCAAAAGATCTTTCTGCTCTTTTTCACTCCGGATCTTTTTTCTGCAGCAGCACGAATCGCCACTCTCTTCAGAAAGGCCGATATCCTTCCCCGCCTCATCCATTCTTTCGTTCTTTATTACTTCGCTTTCCATACCCATCCTCATAAATGTCGTATTACTGCGTTTCCGGCCTTCGCATCCATTACTGCTTCTGCAGTTTTCGCGACATTTCTGCAGCTCCCGTCGGCCGGGCTTAATACATACAGGCACCGTCAGGGGTAAACAGTCTCTTTCTTGCAGGAAATATTACCCCCCTGGGGTATCTTGCCGAGATAATAATATACCCATCCGGGGTATATGTCAACTAAAAAAGAGACAGCCGCCCGCGAAAGCGACTGTCTCCGTCTTATAATCTTCTCTTGATCTTACCGCCAGTGTATGAAATGGTTTCCTGAATTTTTGACTGAAAATTCAGGGCCTTTTTTGGGAATCCCCCGGGTTCTCAGTCCATATGGCCATCCCGATACATCGAGAACTTGTCCATCGGATAATTCTCCAGATTCTCGAGGATCTTTCTGCGGTCCGCCTTTGCAAGCAGTCCGGCCCTCGCCTTCGTGATTTCTTTCTCAGCTCCCAGCCTGGACGGTCCGCCGACGCATCCGCCCGGACACATCATGCCTTCGACAAAGTCTTCCGGAAGCCTTCCGCTGTTCAGGAGCATCAGAGCCTTACGGCATTCCGCTCCGCCCGCACATGGAAGAAGCTTGATATCCGAAACATCTTCTCCCATCTCCTCAATGACCTCGAGGACAGCCGCCGCGACACCGCCGGATCCGGCAAACTTCTTGCCCCAGGTCGAGGACTCCTGATAATCTTCATTGACTGCTTCAATCTCGATATTCTTCGATTCGAAGAGATCGAGCATCTCGTCAAAGGTGATCGCATAATCCGGACGATCCGCGATGAACTCGTTCAGTGTTTCTCCCTTCTTGGCCACGCACGGTCCGACGAACACTGTTATGCAGTCCGGATTCATCACCTTCAAATAGCGAGAGACTGCGACCATCGGAGAGACTGTCGATGACTTATTGTTCTCATAGATCTTCGGGAACTGATGACGGATCATACTGATAAAGGCCGGGCAGCAGGACGTCGTCATCTTCCTGCCTTCTTTCTTGGCCTCGATCCACTCCTTCGCCTCATAGACAGCCGTCATGTCGCCGCCGAGACCGACTTCGACCATATCCGCAAACCCGACTTTCTTCAGAGCAGCTTTCACGGAAGCCATGCCGATGCCCGGCCCGAACTGGCCTTCCGCCGCAGGAGCACACATTGCGATCACTTTCTTTCCTGCCTGGATCGCGCGGATGATCGGAACAAGCGTGACCTTATCGCTGATCGCGCCGAACGGGCAGCTGTGAATGCAGTGTCCGCAGTGGATACATTTTTCCTCGTCAATCTTGCAGAATCCGTACTCATCATAAGAGATCGCATTCACAGGACATACTTTCTTGCACGGACGCTCCAGGTGGACGATCGCGCCATACGGACATGCCTCCGCGCACTTTCCGCACTCTTTGCATTTAGTCGAATTAATGTGCATACGCAGCTCACCGGGAGTGATCGCGTCAAACCGGCAGGAGCTGATGCACGGACGGCCAAGGCAGAAACGGCAGTTATCGGTTACGGAAAATGTCGCGATCGGACATTCGTCGCACGCGGCGTTGATGACCTGAACAACGTTCTTCGTCGGATTATTGATATCCGCGTTCTCATTCATCGCCAGATGAATACGCTCCCGAACGATTGCCCGCTCCTTATAGACACAGCAGCGATAATTGGGCTTCGGTCCCGGCGCGACCTCCATGACGATCTTTTCACGCTCCTCGTACCCGATTTCACCTTCCCACGCCGCCCGGCAGACAGCCCGGACTACACGATGCTTCAAGCTGATTACATTCTGATCATTATTTACCATAGAGACCGCCTTTCCGCACTGGGTGCTCAATTACAAGTATGTTATCTATTTTTTGACAGTCAAAGAAAAAGTGAGATATTAGCTATTGTAACCATAATTAACACCTCACTGTAATCTCTGTGCACCTATTCTGATTATACGTACTGGAAACGAAATTAGCAAATACAAATACACTCTCAGGCGGTCATCGATCATCAAAATTGTCGAAATCAATGTCGTCCGTGTCGTGCATCTCTCCATAGCCGACGAACTCACGCATCGACACGCGCTTCCGCTCGCGCTCGGTCTCGACCGCATCCGAGAGCATCTCCTTCACATCATGACTTTTCTTGATATTTTTAAGCTGAAAATTCCCCATGCTGGAATCCGATGAGCTGATATTGATCGTGCCCAATCCGAACAGTCTCTGAAAGAAACCCTGACGGAGACTGATATCACGGATCCGGTAAAGCCGGACCTCATCCTCATGGATCGTTATTAAGCCTCTCTTTATATAGAGACGGTCCGGACTCACACTGTATCTGGTAAATGTCCAGGGAAGCCCGCACCAGATCCTTTTTTTATCGCTCCACATTATTTCACGGGAAGGTCGTGCCTTCGAGACCGGAGGTCTTTTATTCTTTGACATTTTCTTTCTCCTCTGACAATGACTGATTTCTATTTTTCTCTCTTCTCTGACAATGACTGATTTCTATCAGATTATTTCCATTATCTGATCTACATTACAATCCAGGGTCTTGCAAATTTTCGTGATCACATCCAGCGAAACATACTCATCTCTGCCCATCTTCCACAATGTCGATCGGGATATTTCCGCCTGTTTCTGCAAATCACGCTTTGAAAGACCGCGGTCAATCAAAAGCCTCCACAATGGCTTGAAAGAAATATCCGGCGCAGTCATAGGTACAGTCCTCCTTCCTAATAAGAGAATAGCAAATCCTGTTTGCGAATACAACCAAACGTTTTAATTCTAAAACATTTCATAGCCGAAATATGGCTGACTCTGCATATGTCCATAGAGCCAGCCACAATTTCCTTCACCTCCTGACACTTTTGCAGGAAGGGTATGGTATGACATTATCAGGTCTACATCAGATTTTACAGCACTCTTCTCTTCCTGAGTAAAAGCAGTACAGCTCCTAAAACGGACAATAAACCGCCGAGGATGTAGTGCAGGCCGGTACCCGGACCACCTGTTACGGGAAGTGCATTACCGGAAGTATTCTTTGCAGTAATGATGTTACCTGTATCGGAAATGCTTGCATTTTCATTACTGTTGGATCCTGTACCGGCTGCGTCTGTCAACGAGACCGTCCCATCCGGGGCGATATTAAAATAAGTGTATTTTTCCAGGATCACATATTCATCCGGAGCCTGTATTTCTTCAAGATAGTATCTTCCCGCTGACAATTTTTCAAGGGTTTTCTGATTCACTGATGTCAGATCAATTTCACTGTACTCACTTACAACTGCCCAGCTTGTCTCATATTTCCATAACCGGAACTTTGATCCCAAAAGATCTCTTTCGTTTTCATCCACTTTTCTGACTGTCACTGAAATATCCATATAATTCCTGACAATCAATGTATAGACGAGTGTTTCATCAGCTCCTGTAGAAACCTCTGAATCCAGAGAGACCCATTCTGCTGAACTCATCGACGGCAGCAGACTGATTGCCCCTGCTTTGCTGACAGTAAACTCAACATATCCGGGCAAAGTCTGATAACCGCTCAGCGGTGCTTTCTCCCGCAGCTGATAGGTTCCGGCGGGAAGCGTATTGTCAATGAGCGGAATCATACCTTCCGGATCTGTAACCAGATCCTCATATCCGGTCATCACTGCCTCATCGAAGGCGGTTACACCGCCAACTGTCACCTGCTTATGCAGTTCAAAATGAACATCTGACAGTTTAATCTCCGTGTCACCATCCTGCTTTATTGCCTGGAATATGAATGGACGGTTTTTAATGATCAGCGATGCAGGTCCAGTTCCGCTTGCCTGAGTCAGGGAGTAATATGCACTATCCGGTCCGCTTACAGTTACTGTGCTGCCGGTAACTTTTATGATCGCAGGCGTTTCCAGACCGTGATAACCCTGTGGAGCGACAGTTTCCGTCAGCGTATAGTTTTTGTTTTCGCTGAGGAAAGCAGTCGTAATATATCCTTCAGAATCGGATGTAAACGTTCCGATTGGGGTGTCACTGCCTTCCTCTGAAAGGGAAAATGTTGCTCCCGCCAGCGGATTCCCGTTCCATGTCTGCTTTTTCAGGATAATACCGGGCCGGGTATTGGTCACTGTATCCACACGGACATTGGACTCCGAAGAGATTGTGCCCTGCGTATACTGGACAGTATAGCTGAAGGTATCCTCTGTTGTTTCACCCTTCTGTGTGCCATTAAGAGTCAGCAGGTCGCCTTCTCCAACCCACTTTAAATTTAAATCATCCGCATTCGTAACCACACCATCTGCATCAACTGCAGGTGTTCCGTGTTTTATCTCAACCTCTCGGATCACATAATCATCAAATGACACGTCACCCACCGGAAGCCTCAGCCAGTACCAGTACAATGTCGTTGTACCGTAAGGCAAAGCCCGAAGCGATCCCGGAACCATCTTCCATAATCCCTGACCATGGCCATGTTCGTTCCCGCTGCCGCTTGAATTCGGAGTATATACTGCAAAATACGTGGTTTCCCGATTCTCCATATAGTCCGCATCCGTCCAGACCTTGTTCACACGAAGTCCGTATCCTTTAAGGTTGCAGACATCAACATGTGGATCTTTCCCAGTGGCAATCACGTTATAGACTGTACCGTCATGGTCATTGCCGTCAGGCGCGCCCGCATCGGCAACAGCATCAGAGTCTTCTCCGGAATAGGTTTCTGTCGCGGTCCGGCCATCACTTTCATCCGGATCATAATTATCATAATATACATATTTCTGGAAGGAATAGCCGTCCGGGATCTCCGCCGGGCGTTCCTGTACCTTGAACTTCGTTCCAGCCAGAATCTCACGCACTTCCACGGTATAGTCTACCGGTATTCTGGAAATTGCGCCGTTCATGGAAGTACTGAAGCTGGCAGCCACTTTCTGCTCTGACGTAAGCTGTGTATACTCTGTTATACCATCTCCAATCTTCGTAAATTTTTGATTTGCCGCATCCCAGCTGCAATAGTTCCCGTTTTCGTCCCTTACGTGATAGGTATGCATATCAGCACCGGAAAGCACTGTATCCGACTCCGCACTCAAATACAAACGGAAATCAAAAGTAGTGCCATCCTGTGAATTCGGAATAGGCGTTGTTCCATCAGCATCAAAGAGCTTCTTGCTGAAGGTCAATGTCCTCATCGCCTCACGATTAACAGTATTAACATAGTTTACTCGCGAACGATCCCCGGTAGATTTATACTCGATGTCATAATCTTTTCTGTCTGAGGTTCCGCTTACCGCCGTCCCTGTCAATTCTTCTCCGTTTACCGCAACACGGTTGTAGACCTCCGTATTCACGCCGCACTCTACAATTGAATAGGATTCTATTTCTTCATTGATTGATGCCGGAAAATTGATCACCGCTGTCTGGCCCGGTTTCAGAATAAAAACATTTTGATAATTTACACCGCCAATCCTCCTGGATGCATTAAACGTTACCGGATTAGTCGTTTTCTTATAAAATACATAATCTTCCTGGCTTGAGCCTCCTGAATTTTTCAGCAAGTATTCTGTAGGATCATTCTTCTTTTTATACTTGATCTGATAGTAAAACTCCGCCAGAGGTGACTCAGATTCATCAATGCCCGCCAGCTCTTTACTCAGTTCCACCGTGCCCGGCTTAACGGATGCCAGATTAAAACGCATATGAAGATTCGATGCACCGCCGCCTCGCTCCATATAGAAGATATTCATTTTGTGGGTGGAATAATTCTTGAATATCCTGCTGAACTCTCCTGTCGTTTCATCGTAGTCAAAGTACTCTTTCAGATGATTGATCAATCCCTCGTCATTATCATCCGCAATCGAATTTCGTGTTTTATAATTCTCCCGGAAGATATCCAGCAATGTCGTATGTTTTCCGTTCACATACACATCACCGGTTCGAAAGTTGACAGAACCCGGCAGGGCGCTGTGGATACCTCCCAGATCGATTACCAGTTCACCGTCTACGTACAGCCAGAAATCATCGTCACCGGTGAATTCGAAAATAATATCGTGCCCCCAGTCATCCAGTCCATCCGGTGTCTGGGTAAAGCTGGCTTCCAGTTCCACACCGAAATAAAGGTCTGCAGCGGCAGGATCATTGACCAGATACAGATTCTCATACTTTCTTGGATCACTGTCCGGCAGGCTTTCTGCAGCCACCGAAAAAAGATTCTGTCTGTTCACAGAAGCAAAACGTCCCGCCTCAATGTTGTTATAAGGGAGGAACTGCCCGTGCTTCAGGGTATCCGAAACCTTCGAGTCATAGGTCCCAAGTTCTTTATAAACCGTGAAATTTCCATCAAAACCAGAAGTGTAATTTCCACCTGCCGCTCCGTTAAGACTGGCAAAATTCTGGGCACTGTCATACTCAAAATAGCCACTGGCATTATAGGTGCTTTCAATGAAAAGGTGATTGACCTCCTTCGCCCCTTGAAAAAGCACACCAAGTGACTTGTTAGTCTTTACAGCAGTCGGATAGCCATTTTCAAGGTTCGTGCTTAAAAGACCGGGCTGTTCATTCCACTTCGTGTAAGCACTTGTCCCCATGACCGCATGCTGTTCTGAAGTCGTGGGGGAACCGTCTACTTGAATCACATTCGAATTAAAGTCCACCAGCTTCATGGTGATACCGTTCTGCGTATGATCCACCGTATTTACTTGCTTCAGTTCATCATCAACCGGAATATCCTCCATGACAGCAAAAAAGAAATCCATCGCTTCCGACTTCGGGCAGGAAACGATCTGACCGTTCTCGACCTTCAGTCCGGCGTAAGAATAGTTATCTTTATCCCATGCCAGAATGGTGGAGTAATACTGGCCATTCCGGCGGCCGTTCATGTTAATGCCGATGGGATCGTCCGCTACGATCTGTCCGCCTGTCACCTGCGGTGCCAGATATTTTTCGGCATACTCGTTGTACAGCTCGTAAAAATAGGATGATGTTCCGTCTTCGTCAGGATAATCGGTAAACTGCCAGAGCATCGTGTTGATGATATTTCCGACCCACTCAATGGAATCACCGTTCTCATAAACCGGCACCAGGGTGCCATCGTGATTAATAGCGTAGTATTCGTATTTCAGAGTCTCTTCATTCCATGCCCTGGTATACACGATGACCTTTGAGCCGGTCGTGATACTCTCATCCGAAACACTGACCTTAGTGGCAGAGTAGGTTTTGTAATAATCACTCGTAAGCGCGGAAAGCTCCACGAGATTGAGCCATTCCGACCCAACATCTCCTCCTGTGGAAAAACCCGACTCTGCGGTTCCGCTGTATGTCAGCGTAGCATTACCAGATTTCAGGCATATCTGTCCGGCATGCGTCCCCGTTCCGGGAACCACCTGCATCGGATCCGCTTCATTCATGCTGTCAACAAGCGTCAGCCCATTTGTATCGATTTTAAGGTACTTTGTAGCTCCGTCAACGGTTGCTGTCAGATAATAACAGTCATCATGATCCCAGTGAAACGTCCACATTGAAATGTCACTGTCATTTGGTACA
The DNA here is from genome assembly GCA_900314565.1 of uncultured Eubacteriales bacterium. Taxonomy (GTDB): domain Bacteria; phylum Bacillota; class Clostridia; order Lachnospirales; family Lachnospiraceae; genus Chordicoccus. Next base: position 8,161 of record OMVU01000025.1, on the reverse strand, counting down.
AACAGCTTCTTTGAGTTGTCTGCTGTTGCCAGAACCATCAGAGCTTTTGCGTCCAGCGCATTCGCGTTTTCTGAACTTGCCATCATGGCTTTTCCATAAAGACTTTCATCCCAGAACATCAGGCCGCAGGAGGTATTATCCAGCCCAAAAGGATCGCTTCCGATTTCGTCATGGTACCAGAAATAAAACTGTGCATTAACATCACCCGCCCCTGTATAGGCCGCAAAAGATTTGCCGTTATCGCCTCCCTGCATATTCCAGTAATAATTACCACTTCCATGTGCACGGAATTCATTTTCACCGGTACCGGGCTCAATTGTGAAAACAGATGCACTTGCACTGTTTTCTGTAAGATTCAGGCTGTTAGATGATTGAACAATATACTTCCGGCTCTGACCGTCTAAGCAGTACACTTTAAAACCGTTATCTGTACCTTCGACCTGTTCGAAATAATACTTTACTGCATTACTTGCCGGATAATTCTTCTGTGCGGGTGTTGTCTTGGTGATACCGGTACGTGAACTGTTTATCTGAAAAACATCACTTGTAAAATAATAACCCTTTGTATGACCGATATATAATCCACTGCTTCCCAAAGTACTCAGTTCATCAACAGACTCAACCTTATGCCAGTTAACCTGCATGGCTGACGGTCCCTCTATGATCGCATACGCAGAGAATCCATCTGCTGAGAAAGAGACAGTCTCTCCTTCGATCTCCACACCCTGAACGACATCACCGGTTTCTGCACCATCAGCGAAGTGTATAACCTGTGTATTCGCAGCCGCCTCTTCTCCAGCCTCCTTATCAGCCAGCTCAATTTTCACATCCACCGGTGTCAGGATTTCTACTTTTTCCCCATTCTCATCAACAATCTTTATATCAAAAAGCCTGAAATAGGAGGCCTGTTCCGGATCCCAGCCAAGCGTGTTTCCTGTTTTTGCAATGAGTTCTTCATATTTTTCTGTTTCGAAAACATCAGACTCAGCAGCCATAATTTCAGAGACAGCCAGCTCCGCCCCTTTCGGCACTCCGGCATCCTGACCGTAAGTCACACTGATCTTATAATTATATCCGTCACTTGCCAGCACATACTTCTCGATTGTTTCGACGACCGCATAGACCGAGAACTTGTCCGATTCAAATACGACCTTCTCCTCTTCCTTCTTCGCCTCGACCATCTCTGCCTGACCCCTGTCATCCACATGGACCACGACAGGTTCCTGATCAGTCGGAATACTCGTTGAAGTCAGAGATACCTTGATTTCTGCATCCGGCTCGATCTCGTCTCCCCAGACATCAAGGAAAGTGATATCCACTGCACTCACGCGGCTGACACTTTCCGGATCCGGAACAACGGACTCGACCGCTTCCCGGACCTGCTCCTCCGCGATCGGCCGTACTTTCATCGTCGTACCTGCGGGGAAGGCTCCGAGAGGTGCCTCCACATGGACCTTGATTGGATCCGAGAACGTCCCGTTGATAAATACCTCGCTGATTTCAGCGTCCGGTGAATTCCTGTCGGCAATCAGCTCGAAGGTCATCTTCGGTCTTTTCTCCTCGACCTTCTCATCCGGAAGAAATATCTCCGCCGCTTTCACATAGCCGCTCCACCCATCCGGTGTGGAAATGAGAAGCCACCCGTCCCCCTGATCCTCAAGTACAGTCACCACTGTCTCCTGCGGTATGACCATAATCGCATCCGCATCCATTCTTTTTTCGGAACGAAGGTCAAGCGATTTCGGATAAACCGTACCGGTAAGAGCTGCGGCATCTACTGTTTCCTCCTGCACTGCGTTATCGGAGGATTGTATCGATCCCTCTACATCGTACTCCGCCTGTTCCGACGAAGCCGACATGTCGTTCCCGGAAGCGGCTGCTTCCTGAACTGTGTCCACACTCTCCTGAAGGGAGATGCCGTCCTGCTGTCTGGCAGTATCCTGACTCAGAGAGATCGCCGGCAGAATGAGCGCATAGGTCGTCACGAACACAGTAATGCATTCAAGAAACCTGACCACTTTCCACCAGGACTTTTTATTTTTCTGAAATTGTATGATTCGCTCAATCATTTTCAGCAGAAATCGCATACGATCCCTCTTTTCTGATTAACTGGTGTCTGCTATCGTGTAATTGGCCACGATTGGTATCGCAGATCGTTACATTCACGAATGTGCGTTGAATCCGAAGACCCGTTTTTCTTGGTTGCGCTCCCCCGATTCTCAGACTTTTTTCAAGTCCTCCCCTTTTGTAATAAAGAAATGTTATAGAATCGGAGTGTATAATGATAAGTCTTTGCTTCTGCAAGTGACACCGCAGGGCTCAAAGAACAATAACCGCCTTCCGGCATTTGTCCCTTCAACGGTACACCTGAATATAATATGTTATAATGGAGTCCATACTGCTTTTCCTGACATGCTCCTCTGAACCAATCCTGCCCAATTATGCGCTGCCCTTTAAGAATCAGGGAGCTATATGTATGCAGATACTCCGTTTTTTAGTCAAAATTAATTAATGATATATTATATCATCTCTTTCTCGCATCATCTAGTCTGTATTTTATCGCTTATTTCGATATATTTCTCCTTATTTACAGATATATTATTATCTGCATATTATAGTATATTTATTTCACTATTGTGATGCATATAACCGAATTTTCGTCCGACTTCTCGTCGTGTGTATCTCATATTCAGGAACGCCTCGACGTTCTTGCTGCAACGTGCGTGGCGCGAAAGCGCCTTCCACAGCGCACGTCTGCGATCCGCCGAAGGCTTTTATTCTTCATCGCGAGATTGTACTCAAGATGAAGGCAAGTATCATTTTGTCGTGCGTATCTCAGTCCAAAGACACGAGTATTGCGCGATAAAGAATAAATTCGGCGACAGAACGGAATGCCGGAAACGAATCCTTGACTAATTGCCTACGGAAGACAATACTGATATCAAATCAAGGAGGAATCTGGTGTTTATGAGCGATAAATTATTCGTTCCGGACAGGCCCCGGACCTACATCGCCATCGATCTCAAATCATTCTACGCCTCAGCAGAATGCGCAGCCCGCGGCTTCGATCCCCTGACCACGAACCTGGTCGTCGCCGATCCGAGCCGGACCGAAAAAACAATATGCCTGGCAGTGTCCCCTTCCCTGAAAGCGCATGGAATTTCAGGACGTGCCAGGCTGTTCGAGGTCGTGCAGAGAGTCAAAGAGGTCAATGCCGAGCGCCTGCAGAAGGCAATCCGGCTCGGCCTGGTAAAGCGATCCCCCGACGACCGTAAATATCATTTCAGCGGGTCCTCTTTCAATGCTCCCGCTCTTGCAGCGGATCCTTCCCTGGAGCTCACATACTATGTCGCTCCTCCCAGGATGAAGCTTTATGAGGAGATCAGCACCAGGATCGTTTCCATTTACATGAAATACATCAGCCCCGATGATCTCATCGTGTACAGCATAGACGAATGCTTTCTGGACGTAACGGCCTATCTGAACACGTATCACATGACTGCCCATGAGCTGGCGATCACCATGATCCGGGAAGTCCTGTCTGAAACAGGAATCACGGCTGCGGCAGGCATCGGCACGAACCTTTATCTGGCAAAGATTGCGATGGATATCGTGGCGAAGCACGTCCCGGCTGACAAAGACGGTGTGCGTATCGCGGAACTGGATGAAAATAAATATCGGGAGCTCCTCTGGTGTCACAGACCGCTCACGGATTTCTGGCGCATCGGACCGGGAATCGCGCGGAGACTCGAAGCACTCGGATGCTTCACCATGGGGGATGTGGCGCGGCTGAGCGAGAGAGACGAAGGACAGCTGTACAAAGCTCTCGGCATCAATGCCGAGCTCGTCATTGATCACGCCTGGGGCTGGGAGCCGACGGATATCGCAACAATCAAGAGTTACAAGCCTTCCAATACTTCTCTCGGGACCGGACAGGTCCTGATGGAACCGTACACTGCTGAGAAGGCAAAGCTGATCGTGCGGGAGATGACAGAGGTACTGGTACTGGACCTGGTAAAAAAAGGGCTGGTCACGAAGAAGATCGAGCTTACCGTCAATTATGACAGGACGTCCGTCACTCTCTCACTTCGCGGAAAAACGCCAAAAGAAAATAAGTATAAATATTCCTCTACCGGCAAACCTTATCACGGAACTGTCGGTCTTGATTACTATGGCCGGCCGGGTCCGAAGCACGCGCACGGGACCGGCACCCTCGATCGATGGACGAGCAGTACCCGAAGAATCGTGGACTGCATGATGGAACTATATGATCGGATCGTTGATCCCGATCTGACTGTCCGGCGGGTCAATGTGGCTGCCATCAACCTGATCAAAGAAAATGAAATTCCCGAAGACGGTCCAGAACAGCTGAATCTGTTCGTGGATTACGATGCTCTGGAGAAGCAGCGGGAAGCAGAACGTGCACAGGATGCGAAGGAGCGCAGGATGCAGGAAGCTGCTCTCGCCATTCAACGCAAGTTCGGGAAGAATGCCATGCTGAAGGGAATGAATTTACTGGAAGGTGCCACTACAAGACAGCGGAACCGTCAGATCGGCGGGCATGCGGCTGATCAGCCGGGACAGTCTTCTTCCCGGCCCGGAACTTCTCCGGATACCCGTATGGATGAACAGGATGCCCGCACGGATGTAAAAAGCGGTTCGAAAGACAGAAAAAGACAGTAGAACCGGAGCCTGCAGCTCCGGATCCACCAGTTTTCATATAAGAGGTTATCATCCATGAGCAAAGGACTAAAAGTCGGCGAACGAAACGGCCGCGACGTCTATCCGGATATCATTGATCATCCGCACTGGCAGTCTCCTGTCCGCCCTCACATGTCGCTCTATGACCGTGCAGCGCAGTTCAGTTCTTTCGATGCACTTGCCGGGTACAGTGACATGATCAGGGAGGAGCAGAGGGTCACCGATGCGCAGGTCCATCCTGAAGGATATGAGCTGGAAGTGCTGAATCAAAAGCTCACTCTGATCGCCGATGCGCTCCGCGTCGGCAGGCATCCTGAGCTCAGCTTCTCTGTCTTCGTCCCCGATGAGAACAAAGAAGGCGGCCGATATGAAACCATCATCGGTTCCGTGAAAAAGATCGACCCGGTCTCCCGAAAAGTGATTCTGACAATCTCAAATGCGGAAGATCGTGGAAGCATGAACCGGGTCCTCACGATGGACAGGATCCTCGCGATACACGGGGAGCAGGTCGATTTTCCGGGTGATACAGAATAGGGCCCTGCTGTTCTCCACTCTGATCCGGCTGTTCTCCTTGACAATCCTCTGTCTCAATGTTAAAAATATTGATGTATTTGTATGTTAATGCATTAACTCATTAAAGCGAAGACAGCGGTGACGGCATCGAGGCCTTTCCATAGGATCATCCTGCAGTACTCAAAATACATCCCCTGAGCAAATACCCTCCTGATCACCACACCGGATGCTCAGGGATATTTCATCGCTCATGACAGCCGGGATCCTCATTTCAAAGCTGCTGCCCCTTCGCAATCCGGAGGTACACTTCATGACAATACTCCCGACCTTAGATACAGTCCGAGAAATCGCCTCAGCCGAAAAATACACCGTACTGCCGGTAAGCTGTGAAATTCTCTCTGATTTTACGACCCCGATCGAAACGCTCAGGATCCTGAAAAACATCTCCACGCACTGTTATCTGCTGGAATCCGCTCAGGCCAATGAGACATGGGGCCGCTACTCTTTCCTCGGTTTCGACCCGAAGCTCGAGATCACCTGCGTGGACGGGGAAATGAAAATCGGCAGCTTGATAGTCAGGACCGATGATCCGTCCGAGTCTCTTCGGCAGATCCTCGCAGATTTTAAAAGCCCCCGTTTTGATTATCTTCCTTCTTTTACGGGGGGACTCGTCGGATACTTTTCCTATGACTATCTCGGTTACAGCGAGCCTTCCGCGAGATGTTCGGTGGAAGACAACGAAGCTTTCAAAGACGTCGATCTGATGCTTTTTGACAAGGTCATTGCCTTTGATCACCTTCGGCAGAAGATCACGCTCATCGTCAACATGCCGCTTAAGGATCCCGAAGTCGGATACAGAAAGGCAGTCATGGAACTTAAGCAGCTCGCAGACCTTCTCCGGAACGGGGAAAAGAAAAACGAACCGGGCGGAAAGCTCCTCGGCGAGGTTACCCCGCTCTTTGAGCGGGAACAGTTCTGCAGCATGGTGGAAAAGGCAAAGCACTACATACACGAGGGAGATATTTTCCAGATCGTGCTCTCTAACCGCCTCTGCGCGCCCTTTGAAGGAAGCCTCTTTGACACCTACCGCGTCCTGCGCACGATCAATCCTTCCCCGTATATGTTCTATTTCTCCGGAACGGATGTCGAAGTTGCGGGCGCGTCCCCCGAGACCCTCGTCAAGCTGGAGAACGGTGTGCTGCACACATTCCCTCTGGCGGGGACCAGGCCGAGAGGAAAAACAGATGCGGAAGATCGGGCTCTGGAAGCCGAACTTCTGGCGGACGAAAAAGAGCTTGCGGAGCACAACATGCTGGTGGATCTCGGCCGAAATGATCTCGGCCGGATCAGCAAATTCGGCACTGTCCAGGTCGAAAAGCTGCACTCCATCGAGCGCTTCTCTCACGTGATGCATATCGGTTCAACGGTCAGGGGAGAAATACGGGAGGACAGGGATGCGCTGGATGCAGTCGAAGCGGTGCTTCCCGCCGGAACACTTTCCGGTGCTCCTAAGATCAGAGCCTGCCAGCTCATAGGGGAGCTCGAGAACAATAAGCGCGGCATTTACGGCGGCGCGATCGGATATATAGACTTCACCGGCAACATGGATACCTGTATCGCCATCCGCATCGCCTATAAGAAAAACGGCAAAGTCTTCGTTCGCAGCGGAGCCGGCATCGTGGCGGATTCGGATCCCGAAAAAGAATATGAAGAGTGCCTGAACAAGGCAAAAGCCTCACTTAAAGCATTAAAGCTTGCAGGAGAGGGTGGATTATGATCCTTTTGAAATTTGAAGAGGGATTGATTTTTGAATGTGAGGAGGGGTCGGTATGATTCTGCTGATCGACAATTATGACAGTTTTTCCTATAACCTCTATCAGCTCATCGGAGAGATCGATTCGGAAATAAAAGTCATCCGAAACGATGAAATGACGACAGAGGAGATCCGGGCGCTTAAGCCCGACCATATCATTTTGTCTCCCGGACCCGGCAGGCCGGAAAATGCCGGAGTGATCATCGATGTCGTAAAGGAGATCCATGACATTCCGATCCTGGGAGTCTGCCTCGGACATCAGGCGATCTGCGCGGCATTCGGCGCAGAGGTCACCTACGCAAAGAAGCTCATGCACGGTAAGCAGTCAGATGTGAAATTTGACAGGAACTGCCCGCTTTTCCGCGGCTGTCCGGAAGTCGCGCCTGTCGCCAGGTATCATTCTCTAGCGGCGGATGCGGACACACTTCCGGAAGAATTAAAAATAACCGCCATCACCACAGACGGAGAGGTGATGGCGGTACAGCATACGAATTATCCTGTTTACGGAGTGCAGTTCCATCCCGAGTCGATCATGACGCCGGACGGGAAAAAGATGCTTGAAAATTTCATCACTGCATGAAGATGACCTGAGGGACCGGCGGTTCAGTTCGAGAAAGCCGCCGGTTCTGATTAATGTCATTCCGCATCTCTCCGTTCAACTATCCCGGCTGCCTCCAACTGAATCGTGTGGTACTTTTATTTACTGACGATATCGAGCACGCCCCGGATGATCTCAGGGTTGGGATACCCCTGACCGTTTTTGCCGTCCATCCCGTATTGCATCGCGTCCGCGAAGTTATCTGCCATGCACTCCTCGGGATCAATCGTATAGTTGGTATTGGTCCCAAAGACTTCGTCGAAGTTTGACGCCTGCTCTTTCGTGTAATAGATATCGGTTCCGTCAATCGGAATAAGTGCTGTTGCGGTCATTGATTCAGATGACGACTGTGCTTCAGTATAATCCATTGTGGTGATCCATGCAACAAAACACTCTTTTTCCTGTCCGTCGATGATGAATGCTGCATGTGCATCGTGATTATCAGAAGCTGATCCGTCTCCGCCATGAGAATCCGGTCATTGTGTACGGCATTTTCCGGCCGCTCCTTACGGACAGCGAGACGATCTACGCGTATG
>OMVU01000187.1 GCA_900314565.1 uncultured Eubacteriales bacterium | reverse complement strand
TGATCGGCTTCTACCAGGTATACCTGCCCGCAAAATTTGCAACATCCTGCTTCCATTTCTGCTCCTTTCTTACTCCTGCGTGACCGAGAGGACTGCCATTCTTCCAGTCAGATCTTCCAAGCGCTCAATAATCTGGGTCATTCCAGCGAAATTGTTACAGTCGAGCATAATCTTTAAGCTGTTAAGTTCTGCCATGAAGCGGTCTTTGAGATCTCTCATGGGGTCCTGATCAACAGGGGCCGGAAGGATCTCGTCGATTTCTACCTGTTCGGGTTCTTCCGCGGTCTCCGGAGCCTGTTCTTCTGCGATCGCAGAATCAGAGTTTTTACTATTACTTACAGAAGCTGGCGGGGTTTCTTTTTGCGCCGGCGCAATTGTGTTTGTGCCCGGTTCCGGCTCTTTTTTGTCCGTTTTCTCCGGAATATGCTCACCCTGAGTCGGAATGTGCTCATTCTTCTCCAGTTTCTGCCCGCCCGCTGCCGGCTTCGCTTTCCTCTGTTCCGCCTCGTTTTCGGATTTTTCTTTCTCTCCGAAGACATTTCTGTATGTGTTCTTTCCGTCGATCTTCCCCTCGAAGGTGTCTGCGGCTATCTGGAAAAATCCCGCCCAGCTCATGGGCGCCGGTGATTTCACTGATACTTTGACCATGATCCTGGACTCCATCATGGAGACCATCGTCATCTTGTGGCGGAATGTCCGCGCCCCTGCGGGGTTGACAATCTCTTTCATTCCTTCCGTGTTTCCTTCCTCGTATGCCTTAGAGGAATAGAGGTCGTTCATGATTTCCTTATTTGCTTTGAAGAACTCAATGATCCACTGGTGTTCCGGGAGCACATCAGGTAGTTCCGGTGCGGCCGCTGCCGGCGGAGCCTGTTCCTCATGATGCTCCTCAAGCGGTTCTTCGTGCTGATCAGCGGCATGTTCCTCTGCCTTTGCCTCTTCCTTGGCTGCTTCCTTGTTGAATTTCTTGATCTCCCGGATATCTTCTCTCTTCATCTCCGGAGATACCATCTGCAGATCTGAGTCCGGAAGCGCGAGCATCTCGGACAGCTTTGCGGATCCGTACTGTGCATACTCAAGTCTCAGCTGGTCACTGTATCCGTCGATCGAGTATTTTCTATTGATGGCCATGAAGCGGCTTACCGATGATTCTGACAGGCCGTAGTTGTCCTTGGCCCACTCAGCCAGTGACTTCGACCCGTCATTTTTATATCCTTCCGTTTCATCAATCTTGCGGAGCAGGTAGCCGATCCTCACAAATCCCGCCGCCGCGCCCCTCAGTTCGGCTTCCAGCTGGCCCTTTAAGGCCAGCCAGTCATTTAATTTGCACATATTTTCCTTCCATTCTTCCTCCTTACATCGCTTCTGCGAGGATCCTCTCCTGCTGCCGGCTCTCCTTCTCGGTCCTCTTCTTTATCTGCCGCGTGAATGACTTCAGAATCGGCCCGACGCTCTCCCAGTCCGGCTTCCTGTCATATGCTCCGTAGCTCTGCCTGATTTCTCCGTTATATTCGACCTCGAGCGTGTAGTATGGCGTTTCCGGAGTCTCGGCTCGACGCAGGAACAGGATAAAGGTTTCTCCTTTGGCCATCCGCTCCATATATATGTCGGTTGCTCCGACGCAGTGGTGCTGGAGCTTTCCCTCGCGGCGGATATCGGCCGCATCCCTCGGGACGAAGATCTTCAGTCCCGCTTTCTGATAGTCAAAATGCTCCGTGTTGGCTTCAAACGCCTTTTTGATCTCTGAGAACTTTTTGTTTACTCTGAGCCTTTCGGCCGCGTCCTCCCTAGCGTTCTTCTCCTCCAGGTACCGGTCATGCATCTCCCTGAGCCTTGGTCTGTAAGGTCCATTCCTCTGTCTGCTGCCATCTTCAGATAATCCTTGTAGAGGTTGTTTGTGCCCGCGAAACTCCTTTTTTCCCTGGCTGACTGCTTTCTGAGATAGTTGATCATCCTCTGCAGCGTCATGCCCGTCCGCTCAAGTTCAAGGTCTCTTACCGTCACTTTGTTAGATGTAATGAATGCGAGAGTCTCGTCATCAATCTTTTCATTGTGCTTTTCAATGTATTTCAGCGCGTCGATCATGTAGCCGTCTCCGTCGAGTTTTTTCAGTGTGTAGAGCTGCTGCCCATTGACTCCCAGAAGCGTCTTCAGGTCTTTTGCGCCCTTTCCGTCAAATTTCGTCGTATTATATGCCGCTTCCCTGGCCAGCCTCTTCAGTCCGGCTTTGATGAGGTACTCGATATAGCCTTTCTTTGCAGCCCTCTGGAGGGCGTATTGCATGTTTTCTTCCCTGTGTGACAGGAACAGTTCCGCGACAATCTTCTTGACGCCCGTGTTCTCAAGCACTTCCCCGATGTTCTTCATATAGAGGATCCCTCTGCCGATCAAATACGGCTGTGTGCTCCGGCTGTAATACCCGTTCCAGTTGCCACCCTCAAATGTCTCTGCCCACATGTATCTCCCAATCGGCTCCACGGTCCTTTTCTCGTAAGACGCCATTGACTGGAATGAATACGGATTGGCCAAAACCCTGAACGTCTCACAAGTGTTCGTTCCGCAGTTCCATCTTTCCAGGAGTCCTTCTCCTTCCCTCCGGAAGCGCCTAGTTACATGGAATTTTCTAAAGACGATATATTCGCCCGCCTTCTGCGCAAGAACAATATCGTCATCCGTTCGCAGGTATTTTTGT
>OMVU01000049.1 GCA_900314565.1 uncultured Eubacteriales bacterium | reverse complement strand
ACTGATATTCAGTATCTCCATGATTTCTCCGGTCTTATAAACCGGCTTGGTAAAATCACTGCTCTTGTACATACACAGAAACCGCCTTACTTTCAAAGTGCACATTTACACATATATAATAGCACAAATGTTCACCCATGTAAATAAAAACGGTATATAATAGTATATTTCTACACTACTATATACCGTTCTATGTTACTGTAAAATAACCCTCATCGAAAATCCTGCAAAAGCAGAAAGTTCTTATCAGTAATACATTCCTCCGCCGTTTCCGATTCCCTTCGGGTTCGGGCCGTACATATTCTGTCCCGGAGCACTGTCCCGGCAGTACCATACGATCATGATGATGAACCCTACGAGTGGGATCAGTCCGATCAGATAGAACCAGCCTGATTTTCCGATATCATGGAGTCTCCGGACAGATACAGCCAGCATCGGGATGAATAACGCAATCTCAACAATGCCGGAAACATATGTGAAAACAGTCGAATTTCTGGCCAGGAAGGAAAGAATTCCGGATAAAATGGCGTAGCAAAGGAAGAAGTACCAATACTCACTTCTTCTTGCACGACCGGAAAAAGTCGCATACTTGCTAAAACATGTCTGAATAGCTTCTGTAAAACCCATACTCTTTTTACCTCTTTCGATGATTTTCTTCCGCGCTCCCTGAATACAGCAGCGCAGGGTGAATTAGTTAATAAGTTGGATATACTTATTTTAGCGCATGTTCACTGGCAAGTCTATAAAAATCTCATATAGCGGAAGAGCAAACCGACCGGGATGCATGCCAGAAGACGGTCAGGGCAAGATACTATACAAGCACAGAGATATGTTTTATACTCAAACTATAAAACATTTAACACAATACTTTTTCAAATGGAGGGCTGTCAATGAAAACTGCTGTCATCGGACCCGGCTCGATGGGCCTTCTCTTCGGAGGAAAACTCTCCCGGAACACTGAAGTCATCCTTATAGGAAGCAACGCTGAACGCGTCCGTGCGATCAACAACGATCATATCACGATCAAGCGGGACGGACAGGCTCAAACATACAGCGTGCGCGCCTTTACGGGCGGCACAGCAGAAGGCCCTGTCGATCTCATCATCCTCTTCACAAAGGCCTACATCACGCGCAGGGCCCTCGAGCAAAATGCACAGCTGATCGGGGAAAATACCCTGATCCTCACTCTGCAGAACGGTGCAGGCCATGAGGAGATCCTTCAGGATTTTGTCCCAAAGGACCGAATCCTCCTCGGCACGACCAATCAGGGAAGCTACCGTGAGAGTGCAAACGTCATCGTACACAGCGGGCTTGGGGAAACGACAATCGGCTCGCTTACCGGAAATGAGACCCACTGCAAAGCTGTGCAGTCCCTGCTCTCCTCCTCAGGATTCCCATGTACGATCAGCCAGAACATCCGCTTCACAGTCTGGAACAAGCTGATGATCAACGCGTCTTCGAGCGTTCTTTCCGGGGTGCTCGGTGTAAGACAGGGCTTTGTCGCTTCGGATCCGCCAAGCTGGGAGATCTGCAAGGATCTTATCCGGGAGATCTGCAGGACGGCAGCTCTGGAGGAATGCATCTTTGACGAGGAAGAGCAGATCGAACGGATCCGCAGACATCTCGAAAACGCGCCCGACGGATACACGAGCCTCTACGCGGATCTTAAGAACGGACGAAAGACGGAAGTCGATTTCATCAGCGGGCACATCGTGCAGACGGCGGAAAAGCACGGGCTTTCCGTCCCGGTGCAGAAGTGCATTGTCCGCATGGTACACGCGATTGAGAACAGGAAAAATCAACCTGCATAATTCAGATGCGCCTACAAAAGGAGAAAAAGCAGCTTCTTTCCGCAGGCACGTTTTTACACGAAATATCTGCCGGAACAGTATATGCGTCCCCAATAGAGAAAAGAAACTGTTCTCCGCACGTTATACCGGAAAAATCCACATGCGTGGTACTTTATACTATGGAGGAATCTCATGGAACATGGATATGACGTTCTGATCATCGGCGGCGGAGTTGTCGGCTGTGCAATCGCCCGTGAACTTGCGGCTTACCGTCTGAAGATCGGCGTCCTTGAAAAGAACCCTGACGTCGGATATGAGACAAGCGCCAGAAATACCGGTGTCGTCCACGGAGGCTTCGCCTACGACGTGGGCTCGCTGAAGGCTGCCCTCTGCGTGGAGGGGAACCGCATGATGGGCGAACTTGCGGAAGAACTTCATTTTCCTTTCAAACGGTGCGGAAAAATACTGGTCGGCAACACAGAGGAAGAGTATGCGCGGCTCCTTGAAGTGATCCGCCAGGGAGAGGCCTGCGGTGCTTCGAATCTGCGCATGGTGGACCGGGAGGAACTGCACGCCATCCTTCCTTCCGTTGAGGGGAATTTTGCCCTTCTCTCTGAGAACAGCGGAATCGTCGACCCCTTTCTCATGACGTCAGCGCTTGCGGAGAACGCAGCGGAGAACAGCGTTGACTTCCATCTCTCCTGCGAAGTCTGCGATATCTCCCGGGAGGACGGTCTCTGGACCGTCCGCTCGAAAAACGCGTTCTTTAAGACCCGGTGGATCATCAACAGCGCCGGAGCGCAGTGCGGAAAAATCTCCGAGATGCTCGGGATCCGCGGATACCGGATCATCTATTCAAAAGGGGATTATATCGTCCTCGACCCGCGGCTCGGGGCGATGGTGCCCATGCCGATTTACACGGTCCCGTCAAACACCTATATGGGGATCCATGTCACCGTCACGACGGAAGGCAATCTTCTTCTGGGGCCGACGGCCGAGAACAAAGAGGATCCCGAAGACTACGGGACAGAGCAGAAGAACCTCGAGTTTCTCTATGAGGAGGCGATGCGGATCTGGCCTCATTTTACGAAAGGGGATTACATCCGGACCTACAGCGGCGTTCTCCCGAAATGGGTGGATGAAAACGGAACGATCCAGGATTTCAGGATCGAGATCCGTGACCAGGAGGCACCGAACGCAGTCAACCTGATCGGTATCGAATCTCCCGGTCTCACAGCCAGCGTTCCGATCGCCCGGTATGTGATCCGGCTCATGAAAGAGCGGGAAGCGTTCGAGCCGAACGCCGATTTTGATCCTGTAAGAAATGAGATCCGCCGCTTTGCGGACTGCACCCTTGAGGAACAGGAAGCTCTTATCCGTGAAAATCCTGATTACGGTGAGATCGTCTGCCGCTGCAACAAAGTGACCCGTGCCGAGATCCTTTCGGCCATCCGCAATCCGCTGGGTGCCCGGACCATGGCAGCCGTCAAGTACCGCACACGTTGTATGATGGGCCGCTGTCAGGGCGGTTACTGCCAGATGCGCATCGCACAGATGCTGGAGGCAGAAGCCGGCCTCGATCCCTGCGAGGTCATGTATGCAAGAGACGGATCGCCCCTGTTCTTCGGCAAAGTAAGAGGATAAGTCGATTCCTGCCGGATTCAGTTTCTGCACTGTTCTCCGGCAGAATAAGCGGATAAGTCGATTCCTGCCGGATTCTGTTTCTACGTTGTTCTCCGGCAGAGTAAGCGGATAAGTCAATTCCTGCCGGATTCAGTTTCTATGCTGTTCTCCGGCAGAGTAAAAGAGTGAGGACAAAATTCATGAAACAGGAAATACAGGATCTCGACGTCCTGATCATCGGCGGAGGTCCCGCAGGACTTGCCGCTGCCCTGCGCCTCCGGCAGAACGGTATAGAGAACATTCTCATCGCAGAGCGGGAAAAGCAGCCCGGAGGGATCCTTCGGCAGTGCATCCACGACGGGTTCGGCCTGACCCGCTTCCGCGAGATGCTGAGCGGTCCGGAATATGCGGAGCGCTTCATCCGGGAGGCGGAAGCCCTTAAGATCCCCCTCCTGACCAACGCTTCCGTGACGGAGATCACCCCCGACAGAGTCGCGACCGTCGTGGCCCGGGACGGACTGCGGACATACAGAGCCCGTGCGATCATTCTCGCAATGGGATGCAGAGAGCGGACACGCGGAGCCCTCGCAATCCCGGGCAGCCGTCCGGCAGGCGTCTTCACCGCCGGCGTCGCCCAGGCCTACATCAATCTCTACAACAGGATGCCTGCGCGGGAAGTCGTCATCTTAGGTTCCGGAGACATCGGGATGATCATGGCGAGAAGACTGACGCTGGAAGGAGCGCACGTACAGGCGGTCTTCGAGATCCAGCCATATCCCAGCGGACTTACCCGGAACATCCGCCAGTGCCTTGACGATTTCGGAATTCCGCTCTGTCTCTCCCACACAGTGACGAAAGTGCACGGCGAGCGGCGCGTGACAGGCGTGACGGTGCAAAAAGTCGACGACGGGTTCCGCCCGATCCCCGGGACAGAGCAGTTCTGTTCCTGTGACACGCTGATCCTCTCCGTCGGCCTCATTCCGGAAAATGAACTCTCCCTCGGCGCCGGCGTAAAGCTTGATCCGCATACCCGCGGTCCGATCGTAAATGAGCGTTTCGAGACCTCTGTCCCCGGCATTTTTGCAGCAGGAAATGTCCTCCACGTCCACGACCTGGCAGACTATGTCTCCCTGGAGGCGGAAGAGCTCGCAGATGCCGTCACGGACTACGTGACCGGGAAGGACCTGCCGGACTGCTCTGTCACAGTCACCTGTGACAAAAACATTAACCACGTAATTCCGCAGAAAATCTCTCTCAGGGAATCAATCAATCTCTCCCTGCGCGTGAACCGGCCGCTCGCAGATGTCAAAGTGGCGGCAGTGCAGGGCGGGGACGTGATTGCAAAGAAAACTCTCAAAAAAGCGCTTCCCGCGGAGATGATCTCTCTGCATGTTCCAAAGGACCGGATCCTTCCGGGCAAAGAACTGGAGGTGAGGATCCTGTGAGAAAAACGATCACCTGTATCATCTGTCCCAACGGGTGCCTGCTCTCCGCCGATGTCAGTGAGCCCGGCACAGATGCTCCTGTCACCGGGGCCGAAAACCCGCGCAGTATAGACAGTCCTGTCACCGGAACAGGATGCCCGCGCGTCATAGACAGTCCTGTCACCGGAGCAGGATGCCCGCGCGTCATAGACAGTCCTGTCACCGGAGCCGGGTGTCCGCGCGGGGAGGCTTATTTCATTCAGGAAATAACGGATCCCAGGAGGACCCTTACAAGCAGCGTCCTCGTGAAAGGCGGGGAGCTTCCGCTCTGCAGCGTCCGGCTGACGGATCCGGTCCCCATCGCGCGCATCCCCGATGTGATGAAGGAGATCCGGAAAATGAAAGTCGAAGCGCCCCTCGAATCCGGAACTGTCCTCATCCGGGATGTTCTTGGGCTCGGAAGCGATGTGATCACGACGAAAACCATCCGGCGGATCACAGCCGCACAGTAAAGGAATGTGTTTTACACCTCGCGCGGCACGACAGGCAAAGTCGAAGCCGAAGAAAGAATCTCCATGCAGTAACGGGGAAAAAGTCGAATATGTACTACGAGCGCTTTTCCATGAACCACGGGAAAGCCTCCGAGTGCCTGCACTGCGGGCTCTGTGAGAAGAACTGTCCGCAGCATATCCCGATCCGCAGACATCTGGAGGAGTTCGCGGCACTCTATGAGACAACATGAGAGCGCCTGCTTTTCATGATGCTTTTCGTGACGGCTTTATCTCATCCGCACAATGTCTGCTAAAAAAAATGACACATGCTCTTCTCCAATGAAGATAACTGAAAGATCCCGGAAACCGCCTGTGTTCCCGGGATCTTTCTCATGATATCGTTATCAGTATCTCAAAAAATTCATTCATAATATCTGAACCGCACCTTTGTTCCACCTGAAAAGGAATCACACATGCGCCTCTCGCCAGAGGAACCGCAGACAAGGACTCAAATATCATCTGCAGTCCATCTCCGTCCACCTGCACCGATTGACCGCCGCACAGACCTCCTCGATCCTCGGCATCGCCAGGTTCCCCGGCACATTTCTTCCGCCGTCAAGGAACTCGAACCCCCTGTCATCGAGAAGCTTTTTCAAAATATCCATACAGTCCGTAAGGCTCTTTTTTCCGTCGAACACATTTCTGTGCAGATAGAGTAGAAACTTTGCTATGGCCGCCGTCTGCTCGGTATCCGCGACCTGCTCCACATACCGGATGTCGACGGTCTCATGGTCCGTCATGAACGCATCCTTCCCGAGCACCTTCGTCTTTACGCGATCGCCGCACATACGCGTATTTTTAAGCGGGATCCGACGGTCTTGCTCCATCTCCATCGGGGACGAAGCCGGCTTTTCCTTTGAAAATACAGCCGCCGTCGCACGCGCCTCCTCCGTGATTTCGACCGGCACATAATTATCCATGAGCAGGATGGTATCTGCGGTGTGGAAGAACTCTCCCTGACTCCCCGCGACCAGCACGATCGAAGTCTTAAGATCTTCGCTGATTCCGCGCATTTTCTCTATGAACGGCGTGATCGGCTCACGGTCACGGCTCACGACCTGCTGCATCAGCGCATCCCGGACCATAAAATTTGTCGCGCAGGTGTCCTCATCGATGAGAAGGAGGCCCGATCCCATCGAAAGGGCTTCGACGACATTGGCTGCCTCCGACGTGCTGCCGCTCGCATCCTCCGTGTAGAAGGCTTTCGTATCCTTCCTGTTCGGAAGGTTGTTTATGAACATGGAAATGTCCGTCCCCCGGACGCTCCTCCCATCCTCCGCCCGGATCTTTACAGCTGTCGGGTCCGTGATCACGAACTCCCTGCCGTCACCCCGGATATGGTCATACACGCCCATCTCGAGCGCTTTCAGAAGCGTGGATTTTCCATGATATCCGCCTCCGATAATGAGTGTGATCCCCTTCCGGATCCCCATCCCCGAGATGCTCTTCCCGTTCGGAAGCTCCATCGTAACTTTGAGGGACTTCGGGGAAATGAACGGCACCGCTCCCCTCATAGGTCTTGCCGACACGCCGCTCTCTCTCGGCAGGATCGATCCGTCCGCCACAAAGGCAGCAAGTCCTCGCTCAGAGAGTGCGTCCCGGATCGCTTTCTGACTGTCCGAAAGCTCCATGCGGTCTGAGACTACGGACGGTTTATAGGCTTTATAAATAAGGGATCTGCTGACCGCCTCAGGCAGAAAATCAAAAAGGATCTTTATCAGTTCTCCGCTCCGGATACTTCTCCCCGCTGCAGGGAATCCGACCTCGAACCGCACGAGGACCCGGCCATCCTTCTCCCCGATCACAAGGGCGCTCCTTTCGAGAATTTCCTGTCCCGGACGGCTGCAGGCGATGAGCCCGCTCTTCCCTGATCCGGCATGGATCCTCCCGTTGTCACTCAGCACTCTGCCGAAGCCTCGCAGAAGAAGATCTGCCAGCGCGATCCGCCTGTGCTTCTTCCCATAGCATTCCGCCGGAAAACCTGCTGTGCGCCCGTCGACCGCGATGCTGAGCTTCGAAGGGGCGGCGAACGGGTCGCCCTGCACGTGCTCG
Organism: uncultured Eubacteriales bacterium; assembly: GCA_900314565.1. GTDB lineage: Bacteria > Bacillota > Clostridia > Lachnospirales > Lachnospiraceae > Chordicoccus. The sequence goes on along the minus strand of OMVU01000049.1, from coordinate 12,333 downwards.
ATATTCAATATATAATCTCTGAACCGGTAGCTGCCCCGCGTTTCCTTGTAGGCCGGGTAGCTCCGGTGGTCAATCTCAGTTAACAAAAGCTTAAGGTCTCTGTCTGTTTTCATTTCCTTCTTCTTTCTGCCGGATCCTCTGTGGTCTTTCGCCGGGCTTTCTGCCTGCAGCCACACAGCCTTCTATGCATTTTCCTTCCTATTATCTGTCCTCTCCGCGAAAAGCTCCGTCCATGCCGGGTGGAAACCTGTGCGAACCGCTATGTCCATGGAGAGTGTATGCGAAAATGCCGTCCCGTAATAGGGAACTTTGCCTTCCGCGAGAATTTCATTTTTCAGGAGATTCACGAGAAGAACGCCGATTCCCTTCCCTCTGGCCTCCGGCAGGACATCGATACCGATCTGCCACAGATATCGGCTGTCCTCGCTCACGCCCGCCATTCCGAGAATTTTTCCGTCCTCATAAGCCGTGACGGCGATCCTGTCCGGTGCCGCTTTTGAAAAGGAAAGCGCGTACGAAAACCTCGGATCCCCGCGAAAAGCTTCGATCTCATCATCCCTGAAGTATCGGATCTCGTAGGGATGCGGCGCGGGATCCGAGGGCTTGTAGGATACGAAGAAGGGGTGCATAAAATCGATGCCATAGCCGTAACGGGAAAGCTCCCAATCGAGCTCCCGGAGCTTTGCCGGCTGCATGAACCAGGCGCCGTTCTCTTTCCCGAACCGCTCGCGGCACCAGCCGATGATCCGCTCGTCCCCGGCAAAGAGCAGCTTGTTCCGAAGGGCTGCGATCTTAAGGAAGCACTCCTTATCCTGTTGAAAGCGCCGTCTGCCCTCCTGCGGCACAAAAGTGTGGAACCGGTTCTCCCCGTTCAGGATTTCTTCCTCGGTACAGCAGTAATCAATTGCCATCTGTTTTATAAATAAGTTTTTGCGTTCCAATTCGAATCCTCCGATATGCCCTTTCTCTGCCAGGCCATCTCAGTGTTGCGAGTATTACTGCAGGCTGCATTCTTTCATCCGGCTGCATTACTCCTGCAGTGTTTTCGCGAACTTTAGCGTTTCTGCGAACTTCAGCGTTCCTGTTAATTGCATTGTTCCTGCGTGCTGCAATATTCCTGCTGCCGCATCTTCAGATTCCGTCAACTTGACAGAAACTTCCGTCTTTCATATAATGATAATTGAAAGAGGGATACAGCGAGAAGCGGTTGACCTCAGACAGTATTTAGTGTTTAAATTTCTTTAAACAACCGTCACTTGGCCGAGTGGCGGTTGTTGCTTTTCGTCTTGATTCTCACTGTGACGGTTAATCCGAACACGTGAAATGTCAGAGTAATAGGCATAAGCTTCACCTCCTTTCGGAGAGTGTAGGCCAACCGCTTTACGCTTTCCTGTATCCCTCCCATGTTCTTCCGGACATGTACCGCATCGCTGCAGGTATTTTAGAGTATACCAACACAGGTTTTCCCTGTCAAATTTCGCAGTAAGTCATTTCCATGTACTTATTCCACAGCAAATCACATCCGTGCACTGTTTGAAGGGTCCCTCGGGGCTCCTCAAGAAAATACGCATTCAGAGAGAAATCCGGTCCTTCCTGGGATTGAGAAGAACCGTTGATCATTTTCCCTCACAGAAATCAAAACCTGCGCAGCGCCTCAAATTCTTTCTTTACCCTTTTGCGATTGATAAGCAATTTTACAAACCGCACAAAAAGCAATAAAGGCCTTCCCCACCAATGTTGATAGTAAAAGGCGTAATATTCCCTGTGTTCCGGCGTTGTCGGGAAGAACCTCTCCCGGAGATAGTGCAGCTTCAGGCGGGTCTTTCCTGTGATCTTCTTCTCCTTTGTGTATCGTTCCAGCTTGTTGCCGACCTGGGTTTCGACCGTTCCGTACGTTCCCGACGAAACAATACCGGACAACAGCTCCCGCTGCCGGGGAGAGAGCGCCTGTTCAGAAAGATAGGTGTCGCCCGAGAACAGCGTGGCTGCCAGTTCCCTCATTTCTTTCTCACTTTCCATAAGCCCAAGTTTCTTCAACTCTCTCTCGATATAAGACCAGTCCAGATCTGTCTTCTTTGATGCATACAGATACAGGTCGACCAGCATCCGCAGGCCTGTCCCGCCGCCTTTATAATGTTTGGCCGCGTGCGCAAAAAAATAGACATAAAAATCCTCATCCGTAAAATGAAACCCGCAGCCATTCCCTTCATCCTTGATCAGACGTTCTTTAACATTGGCATAGTAGGCATACCAGGTCTCTTTTGACGGTGAGAACAGGGTCCGATGCATTTCAAAATTATAGATCAGTTCTTTCAGATAGGTATCATGTACCCCGAGGGCATACTTTTTCACTTTATAGCCGCGACCCCTGAACCAGTCCCGCACCTTCTCAGCATGTCTGACATCGAACAAAATATCATTATCCGACATCTGCCGGATGCCGTAATGAGGATAAAGATCCTTCAGCACCACACCTTTGAGCGGCATATACCAGATCCCGTTCTCCTCCATAAAGCGCAGGTACTCACTGCGTTCCGCATCGAAGAGGACAGTCCTCCGGACAGCCTGATCGACTGCGGCTTTCCATCGTTTTTCCATAGCTCCCGCACCCGTGCCGTCTCCCGCGCCGGACATCGCCGTTCCGACAAGCGCATCCAGACTATGCCATGACGAAAGCTTATACAACTTTTTCTGATCCATCCCGGCGATGCGTTCGGCATCCGGCTTTATACGGCTGAGTGCACATCGAATCAGCCAGATCATATCCATTACGGTATCCATCCAGGGCTCCGCATTCTTCCGCCCTCTCTCCGTCGAAGGATTCTGTTTCATACTCTATTCCCTGTCCCCGTCCTGAAATTGAATCGTCTTGTCACAGATCCTGAGCGCTGCCGGCCTGTGCGTGACGATGACGACCGTTTTGTCCGTCATATTCCGTAAATTCTGAAGCAGCCTCTTCTCCGTCTCAGTGTCCAGAGCGCTGGTCGACTCGTCCAGCAGAAGGATCGGCCGGTCAGAAAAGATGGCCCTCGCAATAGCGATCCGCTGCATCTGCCCTTCGGAAAGACCGGCACCGCGCTCTCCAAGTATTGTGTCCACACCATTCTCCAGCCCAGCCACAAAGGTATCTGCGCAGGCGATTTGAAGTGCCCTTATAATTCTTTCCTCCTGCTGCATTGCCGTACGGTCTCCAAAGGAAAGGATCTCTCTTATGGTTCCGTTCATCAGATCATTTCCCTGGGGAACATAGGCAAAAAGTCCGCGCCAGGCAGACGTCAGGATCTGTCTCTCCCCCCGTTCCCTCAGAACAATATCCCCGTTGTCAGGCTGATACAGACATAAAAGGAGCTTTAGCACGGTGCTCTTCCCGCATCCGGAAGGTCCGGTAAATGCCACGAACTCCCCCTTTCGAATTTCCAGCGAGAGATCCTTAAGGATGGCCGGCATATCATTTTCCGACGTCTCACTCCCCGCGGAGGAAAGATAGGCAAAGGAGACATGCCGGAGCTCCACCGATTCGAAAACGTCCTCATACCATGTATTCAGTTCATCCTCTGTCTTTGTGTCCGTATCGCAATCTTCCGGCAAACTTTCCGCTTCCATCAGCCGTTCGGCGCTTGCAATCAGGGCGTAGAACTTCGGCAGCAGGCCGGAAATATTGGCAAATGGATTCTGCACTCGGGACACCAGCTGCATGACCGCCGTCATCGTGCCGAAAGAAATCGTTCCCCGAAAGATTCCAAAAGCGCAGTAAATGCCGCTGCCGATGTAAGCCCCGTGCATCACCGCGCCAAATCCGATATTGCAGAGATTTGAAAAGCGGTTTCGCCTCATCCTTGCTTCCTTATGGGCGTCCATATAGGAAACAGCCTGCACCTCCGCACTCTCTTCCTGCCCGAAAGCCTTCAATACCACCAGACTCGAGAGACGTTCCTGCAGGAAAATGCGCAAAGCCCCATCTTTCTCCTGAATATCCCTGTGCAGAACCTTCAGCTTTTTGCGAAAGAGGAAAGTAACTCCGATCAGCAGGATTCCTCCCGGCACCAGAATGACAGCAAATACAGGCTGCAGGATCAGAATCATAATAATTGCTCCGACGAGCCGGATCACCATGCCGGTAAGACCCGGGAAAATGCTGATCAAATGCTCTGCCACGATCCGTGTATCGCTGGTCAGCCGGTTCATCCATTCTCCGGAGTGAACGCCGGATATCGCAGCATACTCTTTCGTGAGCACACAGTGGAAAAGACGTTCCTTCAATCTGTTCTCGATCGAGCTGCGTCCGTCCTCCTCCAGATGCCGGATGGCAGCGTGCAGTCCGATCTGCATCGCCAGCGCATTGAGAAGCCACATCACTGCACGGAAGAGAGCCGTCCGGTCACCGGTCACCGCCGAGTCAATGAGACTTCGGAGAAGCCAGGCGTATGACAGGGCAATGCCGCTGTTTCCGGCAGAAAGCAGTGAAAGCAGAAGAATCTTACCGCGTTTTCTGCCGATGACCCCATTAAGCCACAGCAGGGTATTTCTGTTTTGCGTCAGGATACCCGTCCTTTCAATCAACCTTTGCCTCCAGTCCGTGAACCATTACCACTGTTTCCCTTTTCATTCAGTCAAAGCCCCTATGGAGCGAAGCTTTCTCAGGACCATCTTAAGATCCTCCTCCATGACCGCGCGCGGGGCATCGTAGGAAGCCTCCATCTTTTTCAGGATCTCCGCCTCACTTGTCTCTTTTTTCAGGCAGTCAACAATAAACGCCGCTGTCTGATTGCTCCGCACAAGACCGCTGAACGAATTATCCGCCGCGACCAGAATCTGCTCATTTCCTGTAGTATGCGTTATGAAGCTTTTCTTTAATTTCACTTTATCCCCTCCGCTCACTTTCCCTTTTTATTTGGCTCTCGTTTTTCATAGTTCACTTGACACCACCGACTTTTCTCCGTAAATTGTTTTTTTCGCCAGAATTGCCGCTTCCCTGTCAGGCCGGCAGCAAAGCGCATACAGCTCCGTATTATCTGCCATTTTTTCCAGCAGCTCCATCAGTCTGACGAACCTCTCCTCGCCGGCCGGATGATAGCTCTGCTGCAGCATCCTCGGCCATGCATCCCTCTTTGCGATCCTGCTCACCCCGTTCTCTGTCCCGCGTTCCAGGAAGCATATGGCTCTCAGAGGGACCTCCACAGGATTGCCTCGAAAATGTTTTCCATTCCATGGCGTTCCGCAGACATAAGGCACGTCTCCATCAAATCGGATGAGCGGTTTATCGTCATTTACATAGATCACATCATCAGGAAATGCTTCCTTCCACAGAGACGCGTGCGTACTTTTTCCCGTCCCGCTCACCGCCGTAAATAAAACTCCGCTGCCTTTATAGGCGATCGCGGATCCGTGAAATAAAAAAATCTCCCTGTCGATCAGATTCTCCGCGATCTTCCTGTATACTGCCAATGTCTCAAGATACCCGGCGTCAAATTTACAGGCGGGTCTTTTCTCACGCGCAGCCTCCCTGTCCGACTGTATCTGTTCCCACAAGATGTCGTCACAGGAAACGCTCGCATCCATATCTTCCGGATCCTTCGTCAGGTAATTCCTGCATATATCCCGGATCATTTGATAATGCGGTCTGATCCCGACCGTTATCCCCGCAATCCGGATAGCAAATCGATCCGTTTCAGCTTCTGCCATATGATCACTGCCCTTTCTTTTTGCGCCGCACTATGACAAAAGCGATACCGGCAGCAATCGCAGCAGCGAACAAATACAAAGTCCCCTGCCCGCCTGCCTGTTCACTTCCTGCCGCTTCCCGGCTGCCGTTCTTTGCTGCGGACGTGCTGTCTGTGCCGGCCGTCCCGCCGGAAGAGCCGTCTTTCCCGATCGTCCCACCGGAGGCGCTGTCTTTGCCGGATGTTCCGCCGGAAGAACCATCTTTCCCACTGCCTTTTCCGGACGTCGCCGATTGTCCTTTGCTCTCCGATACCGGTTCCTCCAGTACGACTTCCGCCTCGTCGATGGATCCGGATCCCGATGAACTATGATTATCCGAAACCGGTGCAGCCCCGGATCCGGATGTCTCACCGTTCTCCGCGATCCCTGCATCCGCGTTGTCAGCAGTGCCATTCTCCGCGCCGGGAGCAGCCGCTTCCCCGGCAGTACCGTTCTCCGTGCCGGAATCTGCTGTCTCCTCTCCGGTATCCGTTTCCGGAATCCCGACGTAAGTTACATGGCAGTTCGATGGCAGGGCATTTTCCCCAATCTTCATGATCGTCTCGGGAAGGATCAGCTCTGTCACCGTACTGCCCAGGAAGGCTTCTGCACCGATCTCGGAAACCGGATACCCTGCTATGTCCGCAGGCACCATGACAGTTTTTTCCGAACCGAAATACCCTGTGATAACGATCCCCTCATCGACAATCTCATATTGAAAATACCCTTCCGTATAGGTTCCTTCTGCCGCAGATACCTCCAGGGGGAGGCAAAAAAGCAGCAGCAAAAGGACCGTGAGCAAAATCTTTTTCATCTCTGCATCTCCTCTGAACGGACAAAGGACTATCGCATGCACATCAGACAGTTCAATTCGCGCCATTTTCATGACGGATCCTCAACTGTCATTCGTCTCATGCAATAGCCCTCTGCGTCATTCGTTTCCTTTCAGGTGCGCCCTGATCCGGTCGCAAACCGTTTAGATTTCGTCCTCACCTTCATCGATGCTCCCGCCTGTCGGGCTTGTTCTGATCACATCGGCAGAATCGAATCGAACGATCTCCATCTCTGCGCGTTCATATTCATTCATCTTTTTCACCCCCTTTCGGATTTGTTCTTTTTCCAGGCATTTGCGGAACGCTGTGCTTCACGGACATAGTTTCGCAATTGCCTGTTGCTTTTTATGTCTGGCCGCAGCAAGCTGCGGGAAAGGCATAGCTGCTTACTGGCTCAGCTCCTCGAATGTATAGCCGAGGATATTCTCGGAATATACCGTTGTCTGATTCCCTTCCGCGTCTTGCACGACAAGATAGCCTCTCGCGTAGACCTTTGTCGTCGTCTTGGATCCGACTGTGATGTTGACCGAATAGCTTCCGTTGTTATCGAGCGTCGTCGAAGGATTCTTCTTTACATTTGTCGCGCCGATCACCATCGTGCGAGCGGCATCCGCCTCCCCGTACTGGCTGTCCGTCGAACGGAGAATACCATGTTCAACGACCGTGAAGCCCTCCGGAACACTTCTGACCGCCAGGAAAGATATCTTGTTCTTTCCGTCGACGACCGAAGCGGATGCTCCTGTCATGGCGATGAGCGGCAGGCTTTCCAACCCTTCCGTTCCTTCCGGTACATATTCCGCATAAATATCGGCATCTCCGACTGTCATGATCTGGAATACCGGCTCTGTAGAGAGCATCGTGCCGTCCGCAGCCTTCCAGCATGCAAACTGATGATCAGGGATCTCAGGCGCTTCCAGCCGGATCAGCTCGCCTTCCGGAGCTTCATAGGTATCGACCTCGTGCTCGACATTCAGGTAAGAGACGTTAATCAATACCATATTCCCGCTCTTTTCATAGGTCGGTTTGACCGTTATGTGGGTCTCGCCTGCCTGGATCGCGCTGTGAATGGTCTCCTCCGTGTGATTCCATCCGGTAAATGTATACCCCTTCCGGGACGGTCCTGCCGGGAATTCAATACTGTCTTCTGTCGAGTAGGTCTCCGCAGAAAGCACCTGGTCATAGTAGGAAGTGAATTCCACAAATGCCATCTTCTCTCCGTCATAATCATCCGGCGATACCGAGACCGCCTCCAGCGTCGAAGCACTGATCACCGTAAATGTATACTCTTTGTTTTTGCTGACGATCCTGCCGCTCTCATTTACCCAGTGGAGGAACTCTCTGGTATCATCCGCGTAGCAGACCGTAACAGCCGTACCCGGTGTGACCTTTTTCGTCACACTCTTCTGGATTCTGCTGCTTCCTGTGATCGTAAAGCCTCCGCCGTTCACTCTCAGAGTGACCTTGTCGCTTGTCGGAGCATAGACCGCCTTCAGCGCATAGTCCTGATCCGGGATAAAGCTGTACGCAGCGGACGAGGAGAACACGCTTCCGTCCTCAAGGTACCAGCCCCTGAAATCGTATCCCACTTTTGACGGTGCACTGATGGAAGCCTCCTCGGTGCTGCCGTCCGGAAGGACTTTATAGATTCCTCCGCCTGCGAGGGCTGCCACGGTCGTTCCGCTCTCATCTCCCTCCATGCCGGAGGTCAGCGTGATGCGGTACGAAGCTCTCTCCCCGCATATGTCGCACACAAGATCCTTATCTTCATCCATGTGTCCCTTCGCAGGAATCGCGACAGTCTTGACACCTGTATACGTCTTGCCGTTAAAGACTGCCTCTGCCGTATATGTGATGGTTCCTTCCGCCGTACAGGTCGGTTCGACAGTTTCTGTCGCGATCGTGCCGTCGACAGTCTCTTCATGGCTGTCTTCCTTGCTGGTAAAGACCGCGCTGCACTTATCCATATCCTCCGACCAGTTGAAGACGGGCTCTCCGTATTCCCGCACGTGAACCATGCAGAACGCGGAAATACCGGTCACAGTCGTCGCGCTCACCTTCGCCTCTCCGGCTCCGACAGCAGTCACGACTCCGTTCTCCACCTTCACCGCTGACGGATTGCTGGAGGTCCAGGTGAGTGAGAGATCCGTAGAATCCGCCGGCGCAACACTTACACTGAGAGTCGCTGTCGCTCCCGGATTGATATACAGATCCTTTTCCGCCATGCTCACGTAGACCGCATCCTGTCCGTCGCCTTCGTGAAGATCCTTGAACACAACACTTGCCGTATTATTGTCCAGACGGCTCTCCTCCGTATCGGAGACGACCTGGAACTCGAGCTGATACCGGATGGAATCATCCACCAGTGTCCAGTACTGTTCCGGAAGTACATACACGAACTCTTTCATCTCTCCTGAGCCAATCTTGTCCGCAAATGCTGTCTCTGCAAGGACATACTCTCCGGTCGTCTTATCCAGAATGGATATCCTTATGTTCTGAGCTGCCTCAAATCCGTCGTTCGAGACATTTCCGGACAGCTGCGCAACACCGCTCTTCATTTCCGCCTTGAGTTCGTTGACCACCAGATCCGCCTGCCCGATCTCGAGCTGCGCACTGTTGTTCTCAATATTCACTTCCTCCTCACCGATGCTCACAGTGACCGTCAGGACCTGTCTCGTAAATCCAGCCGGAACCGTGTACTGCATCGTCAGATCCTGTGTCTCGCCCGGCTTCATCGTCTGTGTGACGGTCTGAGAAGCCAGTTCCTTCCCGGAAGCATTGGTGAGTTTTAACGTAAAGCTCTGAAGTTCTTTGCTGCTGTTGTTCTTCGCTGTGACTGTGATCGGGACAGACTTTCCTGCGCCGACAGCGGTCACATCATAGGATGCCGACTCCCCGACGATCAGGTCCGTATAGCCGGTCTCCTCAATCGTCCTGATGGAAGCCGCTCCGAGAGGATTTTCTTCATCATCTGTCACTGTGAGAAGATTGACCGTCATCTGCACAAGGCCTTCGTCCGTCAACACTGCATCGTAGCTCCGGATAAAGCCGCCCAGATCCGTGATCTGAACGAGTTTGCCCCAGGTTCCTGCAGCTGCGTCATAAACGCTCTTGTAGATCTCGGAATAGTTTCCGTTCCGTACGACCGTCAGAAGGGCTGCATTGTCTCCATTCCGAACGATCGTAAAGTTGTTGATCCCGCTGATCCCGATCGGTACTTCCGTACCTGTCTGTACTTCACAGACAGCATTATTTCTCAGATAATAGAGTTTCCCGCCCGACCACTGTGAATAGGCGAGTTCCTCCCCGGATGTGACCATCTCGGTTTCTCCGTTCCCGCTGCCTGCATAGAGTTCTGAGCTCTCTCCATCATACAGGCGATAGGAGATCTCCGTCCCGTTCTCTGTCTGATACGAATTCACATCCGAGATGCTCTTATCCGTGCTGATGATCGTTTTTACAGGGCTGAGTTCCTCGCTGTTAATTGTTCTCTGGTACAGTTCATTGGTTCCGGCGAGGCCGAACAGGTCATTTTCCGAGTTTTCCGTCCACGTGACCAATGCTGCGCCATCCTGCATCAGGACTGTATAATTTTCTTTTTTAAGCCCGTTCCCTGCATCCGATACACAGACCGGTTCCGTGAAGGATTCCCCGTCGAATTCGGTATACCAGAGATCCAGACAGCCCATGAGGGTCTCCATGTCCCCGGAAGTTCCAAGCGCTCTGTCAGCCCTCTGCCAGACGACTCCGATCCTCATCCCGTCTGTCGCGACCGCCGGCACACCGTTATAGGCTCCGTTCTCAAAGAGCGGCTGAGCAGCCTCCCAGGAGTCTGCCTCCGGGTCATAAATACTGTAGTAAATCGTCAGTCTGTCGTCATCCGCTTTCTCAGCGATGTCCTCCAGCCAGAAGAGGACCTTCACTCCGGAGTCCAAAGTCACCATCTGCGGGTTCGTGTAGGCGAACGTCCCGTTCCTGTTGAACGCTCCGCCCTCCGTCAGGGCTTTCACTCTGGCAGGTGCCGCTCTTCTTGTCACGCTGCCCGTTCTGGGCTCGGCCTCAAAGTCGGACTTTTTGACCTCCATTACAGGTTTTGCACTGGCCTTTCTTTTTCCTGTTCCAGCTTTCGTGCTAAAGACTGTAATTCCGTCTCCAATCTCTTTATCCCGCGAGTACTTAAAGATCCAGAGAGCAGAGGCCTTGAAATAAAGCTTGCCTTTCAGAATCATTTCCAGTTCCAGGCTGTTCCCTTCCGGGCCGTTCCTGAATTTAATCGGTACTTCCAGAGCTCCTTTGAGTCCTCCTTCCATATAGGTCTTTGTAACTGCCCTGTCACCGACTCCAACCCCAATACCAATCTCGAAACTGGGTTCTGCCTCGACCGTAAACACACGCGCTTCCTTGACATTCCAGTTCTCTAACGCAATTTTAGAACTAGCGGAAAGCTCTGCTGTGAAGGCAAGGTAGCAAGGCGGTGTGATCTTTGCGTCTACACTTCCCTTTGCGGAGAGTAAGCATGTTGCTCCACCTCCGGTCATTTCCAATGTTCCGGATGCATAACTGAACTCCAAAAAGCCTGCGACCCTTTGATCCACTTTAATGCCCAGACTGGCATCCGCTTTTTCCAGCTTGCTTGTAAGGCTCCTGTATTTATTCCATAGCTTCGGTCCTGATTTATGATCCAAACCATTCATATCGGAGAAGAGCGACTTGAACTCTTCCCAATTCTTCATAAAGACCTCATGCTTCCCTCTTTTTACATACCCATTCGTATCGTTAAGGGTCGTCGAAGTGTCTTGATTAATTCCGAATATTACCTTTATATTCTTCTTGTCTGGATCGATATTTACTGCCGTGTGGACATGCTTGAAGTCTAACGCGAACTTCGCGTCCGTCTTAAACAAATTAGGTTCATACCTGTCTATACTGATTTCAGGACCTAACACCTTTCCCAGATCTATATTGATTGAATCCGGCAAAAGGGATGAAACGTCAATTAACCCCGATGCCTTTATCTCCTCCTCCGTAGCATTCACATCCACCTTTGGAGCGGACTTCACTGTCACGTTGACTGTTCTTGTGATTCCACCGCCGCAGTCGACCGTCAGCGTCGTTGTTCCTTCGCTCTTACCGGTCAGTCTAACGATCAGGGAGGCTGTTTCGCCGCTCATGATGACGCCAGATTCCTTTACAACTTCGAGGATAGAAGAGTCGCCGGAGCTGACCGTGGCAGCGTTTGCGAGAATGGATGCATCGCTGTCCTTCGAGTAGACGTCGATCTGCTTTTTGGCGGTCTGTCCCAGGACAATGGCCTGGTCGCCGAGCATGATGGTGTTGTCGTAGCCGGAGAGGAGGTCTTCGTTCCAGGAGTCGTATGAAATCCACTTGATGCTTTTAGCACTTCCCCAGGTGGTGCTTTGAGGGTTCCCTGAACCAAGAGGATAATATGCTGTTGCAAGAACTTCGTTGAAAGAAAAACTTGACGCCATTATTTGACTTGGATCACATCGGAATATCATTCTTACATTGCTTCCGGCACCTGCGTTTTCAAAGCAATCACTGAGTTTTTTTACATTTTTCCCGAAAGTCACTGAAGACAACTTCGAAGTATTGTTAAATGCCACGTTATTGATTTCACGAACACCATCACCTAATTCAACTGATTGTAGATTCGTACATTGATTAAAACAATTTTGTCCTATTTTTTGAACACCATCACCTATCACGACGCTCTCAATGCTGCCTATACCGTAAAATGCGTAATCACAAATACTGGTTACCCCGTCATCAATCAGTACTTTCT
>OMVU01000125.1 GCA_900314565.1 uncultured Eubacteriales bacterium | reverse complement strand
GCGCTTCCGTCTGCGTTCCTCCTCGCGCTCAATGCGGAGCAATTCGTTGTACTGGCGCATGACCTCGATATTTGCCGGATCGTCCGGGTGGAGCTGGAAGACGCGCTCGAACCTGTCCTGTCTCTCGATCCGTTTTCTAAGGATGCGGACAGCCTCTTCGTCTATCCTGTCACAGCCGAGTATTTCCGCTATGCGTTCCATCTGCTTATGGACAGCCTGGTTCTCTGCGTTCATCCGCCGGGCCGCTGCCTGCGCTTTTACCACTTCCTGCTCAAGACGGGTACGTTCACTCAGATAGGTAAGCTCCGCGTCCTGAAGGCAGGCGTTTCCGCGTTCCCGGAACTCCTCAAGGGATTCTCCCCGCATGGGTTCCGGAAGCTCCCTCGAGACGGCCTTATTGATGCGGTTGTGATAACGCCCGATATCCTTGTGGGAAGCGGGGGATCTCTCTTCGCCCCGCTCCAGTCCAAGGGGATGCATCTTCTCGGCGTAGGAAGCCTGGAGCCTGGAGCAGCGCTGCATGCCGCCGATATAGTAGGATGCATTCAGGACGCCCTTTTCATCGACAGGGATGATGAATGCGTGCAGGTGAGGGATCCCCTCGTCCTGGTGGAGGATGACGGAACGCACATTGTTCAAATGGATCGTTTTTTTCGTGCCGTCGTAGTCATGGACATAGGCTTCCCGTCCCGGCGGGTTGAACGCCTCATTCAGCCATTCAACGTTCCTCTGGATCCATTTCTCAAGATCGACCCCATCTGTGCGGGAAGAGAAAGTCATGAGGACTTCAAGTCCGTAAGCAGCATCAGAGCGGATCTTTCGCTTTCCGAAGTCCGGGGACTCGATGAGCATTTCGCTCCGGACATCTTCAAAAAGATCCCTGTAAGTAGTGCCGCCGGATCCAATGAGTTCCCGGTTCATCGCTGTCCTTGCCGGATCGGCGTTCGGGGGCATGTCCTCTCTCGAGTTATGCCTGTAAGTATGTGCGAGACCGGTTTTCTTTATTCTGCCGAACCGCATGATCGCGTACGCCATGTCTGCTTCTCCATTTCTGCTTCCGTGTATCTACGGATGATATACCGATCAGCCAAACGGGTTCTTTACCGTCTTGCTGCTTATGAGAACAATATGGTCCGTTCAGACATGTTCTCTGCAGAAGGGTTCGATCTTTCTCAAGGGAAACAGCTCTCCCCGGCAGGGATCAGCGTTTTTTTCTTTGTTCGCGGATGGCACAAGATGGAATCGTAACGATAAAGCCATAGGAAAAGCAGATAAGGAGGTAAATATGGCATTTACATGCAGCGTGTGTCGAGTCGTCGACAAAGATCCCATAAGAGTAGTAGGAGAGAACAAAACGAGTGTCCTCCATGCACGAGTGGCGGAGAAGAAAAAGAGCAGCCTCGGAAAAGGGAAAGAGGAGCAGGAATCTAATTTTTTTGACATAACGATCTTCGGCCGGAGGGCAGAAGCGTTCGATGAGCTCCTCGAGAAGGGGGACCCACTTTATATTCAAGGGGAGCTCGAGAATAACTTCTACCAAAAGGAAGACGGGACGACCGTGTATAGGGACCAGATCATTGTCAGGGAATTCAGCCTCATTGAATCCAAGGAGCAAAAGAAGCTCCGCCAGCGGCTTGCTGCCCGAAGAAGAGCGGAAGCAGAAATTGGGGAAGAGGATGGTGAGGAGGACGTAACGCCAGTCCCGGCGAAGCAGGACTCACCGAAGAAGGCACCGGCAAGAACGGCGTCTGCGAAGACGAGACAGGCGCCGAAGTCCGGACCCAAATACAAGTACGAGGATGACGATGACTTCCTTTGATCGTCGTCGGCCCGCCCGATAGTAACCAATCACAGAAAACACGGCCCCGTGGGAGAGATCCTGCGGCTGGCCGTTTTTCTTTGTCCTCAAGGGAGTGCCCATCCGGAAAGATGCTCACCGTTCCCCGACTTCCTCGATGAGTACTTCGTTTAGGATCCCTTCAATATCTTCCTCGAAAAGGGCATAAATTCCCTCTTCTCCGCTCTCTATAATGGAAGCACGAAACAACCGGATGAACAGATACTTCTGTTGTCCGATTCCTTTCCAAAAGGAACTAACGCCGAGACGGTAGTGCTTTTAGGTAGAGAGGAAAGATACATGGAAGAAACTGCTGCATAATATCATCATCTTATCTCACAGACGTATATGTCTGCTTGGGCAAATAAAAGTGGTACCTTAAAAGTTGAGTTTCTAAGTAATCCTGACATAGTCGTTACCTGTAACAAAGAGCATATTGCGGGAATATATGATTATCACTCTATCCGGGCTGGTATGCCAATCTGTACGGCAACTGATGCAGCAAGTATTTTTAATGCTCTTTTGGAATCGTCCGGTTCCTTTCAGATATTGAATTTGAATTTGTCTCCGATACACAGCTGTGTACACAGATTGACGAAAGTCTCCTCCGAATCCGTGATCACACTGTTGATCCGAAGCAGCGGATAACCCTTGGAAATGCCGAGTGCTTTCGCCTCCCGGGCATTGGCAAAGACTATGTCGATCACTTTGCAGGAGTGATCGAGAATGATTCCATGCTTCTCATTGAGGATCTCGTAAAGAGAAGAGTTGTTGAGATCCTCGCCGAACAGGAAGGAGAAGGACTCCGGAAACTTGTTGAGTTCCAGAACGACAGGCTTTCCGTCGGCAGTTCGGATCCGTTCTACGACCATGATCTTCTCATCCGGTGTAAGGTGCATCCTCTCCGTATCCTTTTCTGTGGGATCCTCCAAGGCGATCTTGATGGTCTGTGCCCCTGGGGTCAGTCCCATGGAGCGGCACATTTCCGAGAATGCAAGGACACCGCTGGAGAGGCTGCGCTGCAGCTTCTTCTCCGCAACAAACGTTCCCTTTCCGGATTTCCTTTCCAGATACCCCTGATCAGAGAGCTCTTTTAAAGCTTTTCTCACAGTGACCCGGCTGACTCCGTACTGTTCTCCCAATTCAAATTCTGTGGGGATCTTGCTTCCCGGAGCGAGACGCCCGTTCTCAATGTCTTCCTGAAGTTTGTTCTTAAGCTGAAGATATAAAGGGGTCGCGGTGTTATTGTCAAGATTATTTGTATTCATATGTATCAGTTCCTTGAGATAAATAGGACAAAACTCAAATTATTCTGATACAAATTATAATACATAACAGCGGGATTTTGTATTAAAAAATGTATAAAGATTTTTCCTTCTGAAAAAATGTATTTGTATGTATCAATGATGCAGAGAATGAAAAAACCTGCTTGCGAAAAACGGTTTTATATGCAAGACTATAGGAAATGTATTATATTGCGCCATACATAATAAAACCAATAGAAGACATCTTTCTGTGACAAATCAGTACATTTATCTGCGAAGAGAAGGAGGAAAAAAGCAATGCATTCAAAAAACAATTCGGAAAACACGCAAAGGAGACCGATGTCTTTAGCCATGCAGATCTTTATCGCTCTTATTCTGGCAGTGGCAGCAGGCCTGTTCATGCAGAATCATGCGGATCTTGCGTCCGAATACATAAAGCCTTTCGGGACCATATTTCTGAATCTGGTCAAATTTATCGTGGGTCCTATCGTGCTGTTCTCGATCATGTCCGGTGTAATTTCATTGAAAGATATTCACAAGGTGGAGTCCATCGGAGGAATAACGGTCGTATATTACTTCTGCACGACAGCCGTGGCTACTGTGATCGGTCTTTCGATCGCTCATTTCTTCCGCCGTTTCTTTCCTGTTCTTGAAACGTCCGGCCTGACCTATGAAGCTCCTGCATCGAGCTCGCCGATGGATGTGATCGTAAATATTTTTCCGTCCAACTTTCTGGCACCGATCACCGAGGCGAATATGCTGCAGGTGATCGTAATGGCGCTGCTGATCGGCTTTGCCGTGATCCTGCTCGGAAAAACCGCCTCTGAGGCGGTGGAGGGGATCAATCGCTGGAATGACATTTTCATGAAGGTGATGGAAATGATTCTGAAACTTTCGCCGATCGGCGTCTTTGCCCTTCTATGTCCGGTCGTCGCAGAGAACGGGGCGAAAGTGATCGGCTCTCTGGCTATGGTCCTTCTGGCAGCCTACACAGGTTATCTGCTCCATGCGGTTGTAGTCTATTCCCTGACGGTTCGTTCATTTGGCGGACTCAGTCCGATGGCCTTTTTCAAAGGAATGATGCCTGCAATCCTGTTCGCGTTTTCCAGCGCATCATCAGTGGGAACCCTTCCTCTTAACCTGGAGTGTACAGAAGAACTCGGCGCCTCAAAGGAAGTAGCCTCCTTCGTACTTCCTCTGGGGGCGACGATCAATATGGATGGAACAGCGATCTATCAGGGCGTCTGCGCGATCTTCATCGCTTCCTGCTACGGGATACAGCTTACGTTGGGGCAGATGGTCAAGATCGTTCTCACAGCAACGCTGGCATCCGTCGGGACAGCCGGTGTGCCCGGTGCGGGAATGATCATGCTGGCGATGGTACTTGCCTCAGTGGGACTGCCGATCGATGGAATCGCGCTGGTAGCCGGCGTGGACCGGATATTTGATATGGGACGTACGACCCTGAATATCACAGGCGATGCTTCCTGCGCGATCATCGTCTCCAATTTCCTCAGAAAAAAGAAATAGATCATCCGAAGTGTCAGGCTGCTTCTGTCAGATGCCGTATGATCGGAAGATGCTGGGGACAGATCTTCTCGCATTGTCCGCATCCGATACAGTCTCCCGGCTTGCCCGTGTCCCGCACAAGCTCCCGGTAGCTGAGCGCCGTAGCACTCCAGCCCTTTGTCGGCGCTTCCCGCTTATCCTCGTTATAAAGCGAGAATACCTTGGGGATTGGAATCCGCATCGGACAGCCGGGAGTGCAGTAGGAGCAGCCTGTGCAGGGGATGGCGGTCTGTTGCGTGATGATCGATGCTGCCTGAAGGAGCACCTTCTTCTCCTCCTCCCGCAGAGGAAGGAATTCCGTCATATAGGAAGTGTTATCCTCCAGCTGTTCCATGGTGCTCATTCCCGACAGAACCATTTTCACCAACTAGCGCAGGATGCTCGTGACTTGAGTCATGAGAGGAATGCGCCTTTTTGTTCTGCTGATGTATAATTCGTTCGTCAATTCCCGAACATAT
>OMVU01000048.1 GCA_900314565.1 uncultured Eubacteriales bacterium | reverse complement strand
TAAGCATCTGTTGAATAACTAAAGAAGAAATTGGAAACATATAGTTGTTACAGGACCGAAAACTGGAGTCACCAGCTTTCGGTCTTTTCTTTATGCTCAAAAACAGTCTCCGGATAACTTATAGAAAAACGTTTCCTCTATATCAGTTACGAAACCAGAAAACCGGAGTCCAACAATTTCATACAAAAAGGAGGAAACACATTGAGATGAGTGGCAAGACGTACATAGTCGCCTGGAGCGACGAGGATGGGATGGAATATGAAAAATTCCAGGATCCGGCGAAAGCAAGACAGAAACTCTGTGATCTATTCGAGGAGCAGGCAGGAGAAGACTTCAGCGATGACAACCTCAGTTATTATGCCGAGGAATGGGAGCCGGAACTTAAGGATCCGTACAGCGAAGATGACGAGTACGGGTTCAGGAAGAGGGCGATCTACTGGCGAAAAAGAGAGATGAAGCTGGAAGAAGAGGACGCAGTGCTGACTGAAGATACTGCGTACCTGAGACGGAACCGCTTCGGCGAGAGGTTCGACGCGAGGATCATCCCCGCATAAAGCACAAGGAGGAAACACATGAAAAGAAGGAAGAGAAAGAAAAGCCATATTCTGAAAAAAGTCGTGTCGTACGTAGCCCTGTTCTTTGCAGGAGAGATACTTTTCGGGGTAGGCGGGTATTTCTGCATAATGACGCATCTTCCCGATGCGGTGGGAATCCCGCTGATGACAGCAGGGTTCTTTTTAATCGTGGTCTTCTCCTGCGCCATGCAGGAGGAATACGACAGATTCATATCAAGAAGATATTCCGGACGCCCTGTTTACAGGGTAGGAAGAGCGAGAGTAAGAGAAAAATCGGTGAAGATCTTCGTGGATTTGGACGGCGTCCTCGCGAAATGGGATGCAAAGGCATCTGTCGAGGATACCTATGCACCGGGATTTTTTCTGACACGCGAACCGGAGCCGGAAGCCATAGCGGCTGTAAAGCTCATGCGGGAGAAAGGCTTGGATATATACATCTTGACGTGTGCCTACCAGAACGGTCTGGCGGAACCAGAAAAGGATGCCTGGCTTGCCATGGTAGGGCTGTCCGATATCCCGAGGATCTTTGTTCCTTATGGGAAGAGAAAATCCGATTATGTCTGTACAGCGGATGCAAGCGTTCTGATCGACGATTATTCCAAAAACCTCCACGAATGGAGGGCCGAAGGGAACATTGGATGCAAGTTTTACAACGGGATCAACGGCACCCACGGAACATGGGATGGTTATTCCGTAAGCTGTGGGATGTCAGCGGAGCAGATCGCAGAAGTGATCACCGCAATCGTGAGGACACAGACAGGCCTTAAGGCGACAGCTTGAGACCCGAAAATAAGGAGGAAACACATGAAGATAGAGAAACTGCACACCATGGACTTTATGGGTATCCCGGGCAAAAAGGTCTGGGAGTTCAGGGACAAGGTAACTGTCCTCGCGGCGCCGAACGGCGCTGGTAAGACCAGTGTCATCAGCGCGCTCAGGTATGCCCTGACGGGGCTGGAACCGGAAGGCGAGATGATCCATAAAGGGAAAACCTCTGCCGCCGTACAGATCGACACTGCTAAGGGGTCGTACTGCCGGATAAAGAAGCTGGGAAAACAGTCCCGGTACGTCATGAACGGAAAAACGACTTCTCTTGGAGAATTGACAAGGGCCTTGGAAGAAGAGATGGGTGTCTCGGTCAGTAATGCGAAGATCATAACGTCATCAGAGCTCCTTCAGGGACTCGATTCCCGGCAGTTTGGGGAGCTGCTCCTCAATTACCTGCCTGAAATGATGGACAAGGAAACCGTCATCTCCCGGGTGAGCAATGCAACTCCACTGATGAGGAAGATCATGGAGGACAACCTTCCGGGTGGAGATTTCGGAACAAAGGAACTCGACTCCTTTTTCGCTTTCCTTATGGAGAAGCGCAAGGGGATCAAGAAGGAGATCATGGAAGAGGAGGCGGTCATCAGGCTGTATGGATGTGATGTTCCGGAAGGCGAGAACGAAGAAAACCTCAGGTCACGGCTGGATGAACTTAACAGACAGCGGGACGAGGCAGTCGTGTACAGCCAGAAGGTGTCCGCCTATCTGCAGGTCAGGGACGCGATGGAGAAAAACCGGACGGCTATCCAGCAGATAGAAGAGGAGCTCGAAAAGATCACGGCTGTAAGGCACTCTGGTGATGAAAGGCAGGCTGTGGAAGAGCTGATGCTGGCGGCACGCAAGGCAGCGCATGCCGCGCTCGCCGCCAAGAAGCTCGACAGGGCCAATTATAACACCCTGAAGGACGCGGTCGAAACGATTAGGCAGCCTACTTGCCCGCTCTCGAAGAACATCCTCTGCACGACTGACAAGAGCAGTGTGCTGGGAGAACTGAAGGAAGCGATGAAAAGGGCTTGTGAGAGCTTCAACCGTCACGACCAGGAATGCCGGGAGGCAACCGCCAAGGCGCTTGAAATGGAGGAGAAGCTGAAAGCGATAGACTCCGACAACGTCGCGGTAGACCGTAGAGAACAGCTCGAAAGGCAGAGAAAGCAGATCCTGGAAACTGGAAACAACGCTGTCGTTGCCGGAAAAGCCTGAAAAAGGGCCGGATCTGGCCGAGATAAGCGCGAAGATCGACAGGACAGGCATCACTCTCCGCAAGTTCCAAGATCACAAGAAGGTGAAGGAATCCGAGGAAAAGATCAAAGTGAAGAAAGTGGAGCTTGAGGCGCTTGAAGCACTATACAGTGCGTTCTCGCCGAAGGGCGAGGTAAAGAAGGAGATTACCAGGCTTTATCTCGATGAGTTTTCAGGTCCCTGTAATGAGAAGGCAGGGAAGATCTTCCCGGGGATGAGTATCCGGTTCGTTTCGGAAGAAGGCGTCAGTGTACAGGTGGATCCCAAGGGAACCGGGCAGTATGTCAGTTTCCGGTCGCTATCCGGCGGTGAGAAAGCTGCTGTGGCATTCCTGCTGATGCTGATGTTCGCTTCCATCAGTGGGATCGGGATCCTCATCCTTGACGAACTTAGCATCATGGACGAAGGCGTTCTTGATGCACTGCTCGCGATCCTTAAGGAAAATGGCGATGAGTACGACATGGCGGTGCTGGCGTGCGTAAGCCATGCGGACACGCTGGAGTTGCTGGGGAAGCACGGGCTTGAGGCTATGAAGATCTGAATAGAAAAAAGGAAAGGATCCGGGAACGGGTCCTTTTCTTGTGCGACAAGCATTTATGGATGTAAAGAGAGTTTTTCCCGTAGTGTTTGCAGGGGAGTGTTTGCAGTAAAGAGCACGGAGGAACACGGGTCTACCGTTGTAATAGAGAGACCCAAAGCTGGTCGAATTATAGGCCAGCTTTGTCGGCGCTATGATTCTTCGGTGTTTCTGCTCTAAATAGAGTGGTATTATTGTCTTGAAAATGCATACGAACACTTATCAGTATAAAAAAGAAGGGAGAACTTATGAAAAAGAGAGGTTTTGCACTTGCATTAGCTGCTATTATAGGTGCCGCTGTAATTACAGGGTGTGGGGGCGGATCAGGCTCCAACCAGCCAACACAGGAAACAGCGCCCGAAGCTCAAAATGAAACAAAAGTCGAAGAAGAAAAAGAAGAAGCTACAGAAGAAGTGGAAGAAGAGGTGGCGGAGCCTCTCGACTTAACAGGGAACTGGGCACAGAAAGAAAAGGAAGGCAGTGATTCATTCCAGGCAGGCTATATTGAGGACGGGATTATTGAGCTGTTCTGGATTATGGATGGCGGAGATACTCATATGCTCTATTGGTCTGGATCTTATGTTGCGCCCACAAGCACTGAAGATGAATACACATGGGAATCTGTAAATGACAAGATTAAAACAGACAGTGCGTTGATGGCATCGACACAGGATTCAAAGACCTTCAAATATAAAAATGGCGAGCTTAGTTATGATGTGTCTATTATGGGAGAGTCTGGCACCATAACGCTCGTCAAATCAGAGAATGATTATACGAATTTTGCACCCGCTGGAGGATCTTCAGGAGAGGCACAGGACGGACAGCAAATTGAACTTGCTGATAGTGGCTATTCAGTAGTCTCCAATGACGGATATGTATCCGTATATTATGCGGTAAAAATCCACAACCCTAATGAAGAGTATGCGATTGAGTTTCCTAAAATCCAGATTACAGCAAGATCTGAAGATGGAAAAATTCTTAAGACGGATGAACAGGTTTTGAATTCTATTGCGGCGAATGACACTATAGTATATGGAAGCAGGGTGTCATATGAAGGAGAAGAAGCGGATTCTGTTGAGATAAGTGTGAGCAACGGAAAGGATGACTATATGCATCAATCCGGATCTGGTGTGGTTCGTCAGGATCAACTTACAGTATCTAATATTTCCGAAAACATAGGGGAATATGAAAGAACGTATACAGGTGAGGTAACAAACAATAGTACGGAAGACCTTAGCACGGTGGCCATTATGGTTATTTACAAAAATGGTGATGAGATGGTTGGAGGAGATGGAACATATGTTGATGATTTGAATAGCGGATCCACCAAGCCGTTTGAGATTTCTGAGTATTCGGATTTAGAATATGATTCCTTCGAGGTTTATGCTTTACAGTGGTGATAGATGAGCCAGCTGATGATTCAAAAGACTAATACTTTGAGGGCGTGAATGAAAAGGGGCTCGTCGCAATGAACACGGCGGGCTTCTGTTCGTTTGTGGAAAATAGCAAGAAGTGTGGCTCGGTGGAAGTACGAACTACAACGTACAAGGACAATGACATAGAGGTAGTTCTCTTATGAGAGTCTGGGTAAGATTTCGCAGAAATAACCTTGTTAATATATAGAATAGATAATTTGCAGGATACAGAAGTATTGTATAGAACGTAGTCTTCTTTGATGCTCAATCTGGCAGAGTAAGATGGAGAAAGGATAAGAAAAGCCCATGATCTGAATCTAAGAAGATACGGATCATAGGCTTTTTCATAGAAAGTCAACAGGTCAAAAGCCTGAGAAAACCACCCTCGTCTAATTCCATTACCTCTATATCAGCCAGAAGATGGCCTTTTCTTCTCACAAAATATTCGGCAAGTGTTTCACCAGTTTTTTTATTGAAAGATCGCTCCATAATTATTATTTTTCTGGCACTGCAGGAAGGAATAATACATCGCATATAAAGGATGGCTTCATCAAGAGCCGCAAGCTTTGCGCTTGGTACGTTCCAGGATTTTGTCCATGTGTAGCTTTTGCATTCGATAATTATTAAATGGTCTTCTGACACAAGATCAAAGCGATGTTCTTTTGGGGGATTCCCAATGAGAACAGGGCATTCTTGAATAAAAAGCTTGCCAAAATTCTCTTGTGCTTTTGCCTGTACTTTGTTTTGAAAAGCTTTACCAGCAGATGGATTCTCAGAGTTTTTTCGCATACCGATCCTCCTGAACAGCATTCTCTAACCTATTATCGTACATTTTTAGTCATAATAAAAGAATACCCATCAGTGTATTATCAATCAGATTGAATGATGTCAATAAACTTGAATATATATGCATATGCATATATAATCGGTTTAAAGGAGCAAAACAATGCAGTTATCAGAACTCGGGATCCCCAAAAGAAGCATCACGGCGATGCAGAAGAAACATATTCATACGGTAGAAGACCTGCTCCGGTGGTTCCCCAGGAAGTACCGGGATTACAGGGAGATCAGGGACATACTGGACTGCCCCGACGGTGAGTACGCAGCTGTATCCGGGCGCCTGATGAAGGTTCAGGTCAAGCAGGGGGCTAAGGGAGCTTACCTCCGGCTGAGTTTTTTGTCCAACAGATCAAATAATGAAGACGGCACGGATGTCTGGTTCCGGGCTGATCTTTTTGTGAGCCGTTACGCACGCTACCTTGAGAAAAAGTATACGGAAGAATACCTGAAAAAGGATGTGGTCGTCACTGGCAAGATCTGCAAAGACCCTCAGTATGGTATCTCTGTTACTGACGCAGCTGTAGAGCTCCCGGTCCTTTTCAAAAATGAGATCGTGCGGATCTATCCCAAGATCGGCGGGTTCAAAGAGGAAGATTTCCGGTCGTGGCTGGAACAGCTCCTGCAGCTGCAGGGGGAAGTGCTGGAGGATGCGGTAAGGAAAGAGTGCAGCCTGGAAGCGTTCAGGGATGCCCTCAACATGATGCACCATCCGCAGACACCGGAAGACGTCGAGGCTGCCAGCCGGCAGTTCGTATTTTACGATCTCCTCTGGTTTGCCATGCAGCTTAAGGAGATGGAAGGCAGGCTCCCGGAGGATTCCGATATCAAGTTGACTGACCGTTCGCTCATGGACCGGTTTCTCTCAAAGTGCCTTCCTTTCAGGCTCACGGAGCTTACTCCGCAGGAAAGAGAAGAAAACAGGAAAAATGGTGTGACCGGCGGGGGACAGATGGATGTGGTCCGGTCGATGGCGGAAACTGCAGCGTCTGGAAAGCGCCTGAACGCCTTAGTCGAAGGCGATGTCGGATGCGGCAAGACACTTGTGGCAGCCGCGATGATCATGCTCGCGGCGGGGAACGGCTACCAGGCAGTGATCACCGCTCCGAAGACAGTACTGGCAAGGCAGCATTATGAGGAGATCAGCGCATATTGTGGGTTATGCGGCCTGAGGTGTGCATTTCTGTCAAGCAGCGCAAAGACAGCAGAAGAGAAGAGGGCAAGAAAAGAAGACTTAAGGCAGATCGAGAGCGGGGAGATACAGGTAGTCGTCGGGACACATTCCTGCTTTGGGAAGGACGTGACATATAAAAAGCTAGGGCTCATCATTTACGATGAGGAACAGGAATTCGGAGTAGACCAGAAGGTGGCGCTTTATGACAAGGCCCTTCCGGGAGTCCATACCATTGAGATGTCGGCCACGCCGATCCCACGATCGCTCACGATGTCAGTATACAGCAGCAAGGACATCCAGCGGATCACCAAGAAGCCTGCAGGGAGGATCCCCATCCAGACGGCATCCTGCAGCACGGACGCTCCGGTCTTCAAGTTCATGAAGGGGCAGCTGGAGATGGGGAGGCAGTGCTATGTGGTCGCCCCTGCCATTGACGACAATGAGGATGCAGGCCTTATCGGCGTTAACACGGTCGCGAAAAGGTATGAAGAGCATTTCGCTCCGATGGGCTACAGGGTCGCGCTGGCGAACGGGCGGATGAAGGATGATGAGTTCACGGAAGCGATCGACAGCTTCAAGAACGGCGACGCGCACATCCTGGTTGCTACGACCGTGATCGAAGTTGGTGTGAACGTCCCCAACGCGACAGTAATCGCGATCGAGCAGGCGGAGCGCTTCGGCCTCTCGCAGCTCCACCAGTTGCGCGGAAGGGTCGGGAGGAAAGACCACAAATCCTACTGCGTGCTCATCACCGCCGACAGGGAGAACCCGAGGATCACGGCGATGGAGAAGACCGCTGACGGCTTTGAGATCGCGGAGGAGGATTACAGACTTCGCGGTCCCGGTGACGTCCACGGAACGGAGCAGAGCGGGCAGAACGTTTTTATCGAAGAGATCCTCAGCTACCCGGACCTGTTTGAGAAAGCGAAGGCGGCTGCGGAGATGTGCACGGAGAAAAACCGGTACGGGCTGATGCTCCGGCACATGTACGAGGAGCACGACCGGCTGGACAGGGTGTACAGGGAGGGGAAGAAGCCAGGAAAATGACGTGATAATAGGAATAAAGTAATTAAGTGGCATGCTGTTACCATTGGGGAAGCGGCATGCCGTTTTCAGATACAGTGGAATCATGGCGAAAAGATGACCAGCTTAACAGAAGAGAAGAATTGTTTCACCACTTTTGATTTTTCTACGTATAATATTGAATTGGGTAACAGGCCATATTCTTAAAAAATCTTAGAGAACAAACAGGGGCAGGATTAGCCAACAATACGCGCATAAAGGAGGCCTTCATGGCGGATACAAGAAAAGAACAGGAACGGGACGAGCTGCACAAGGCGATATGGTCGATCGCGGATGACCTTCGCGGCAGCGTTGACGGATGGGACTTTAAGTCCTACGTCCTCAGCACCATGTTCTACCGTTTCATATCAGAGAACCTGACGAACTACATCAATGCCGGAGAGATTGAAGCTGGAAATACGGACTTTAACTATGCGGATTTGTCTGATGAAGAAGCAGAAGAAGCAAGAGAAGGACTTGTTGAAGAGAAGGGGTTCTTCATCCTGCCTTCGGAACTCTTTGTAAACCTCAGGAAACGTGCTGCAGATGATGAAAACCTGAATGAGACGCTGGAGACGATCTTTAACAACATTGAGGATTCTGCCAAGGGAACAGTCAGTGAAGACGACTTCGCCGGCCTGTTCGATGATTTTGATGTCAACAGCAACAAGTTGGGAGCAACGGTTGCGAAAAGAAATGAGAAGCTAGTCAAGCTCCTGGATGGCATCGGTAACATGAACCTTGGTAATTACAAGGACAACACGATCGATGCGTTTGGCGATGCGTATGAATACCTCATGACGATGTATGCATCCAATGCCGGGAAAAGCGGAGGAGAATTTTTTACACCACAGGAGGTGTCCTATTGAAAGCAAGACGCAAAATTTGATACAAATTAACGATTGCCCTCTTAGGGGTGTCGCATAGGGCTTAGGGGTGTCGGTTTTGAAAACCGGCTCGGCTCATTTTATGTGTGAGGTGTAGCTATGGCGACAATTACAAAGAAGCAATTAGAAGAATATGAACGCCTGCGCCGGGATCGGGACAATGGCCGTGTGCTCACACCTGATGGCCTGCGGATCATCTGCGCAGCGTATGAAAATGATCCTGAGAAGATCGGCATCCACATGTTAGAAATGCTGGCGAAGTTCAGGAATGAAGGTATAATTGACTAAATCGGTATTTGTGAGGATCTATAAAATGAAAACGTATACACTTCTTTCGGATGAACGGACTTTTGCTTTCTCGGCTGAGAACCAAAGCGGCCAACGTGCCGGTGGCTCCAGGGGTGGAGATTGTACGAAACTGTCTCCTACAATAACTATTCCACCGGGAAAAACAGTTCAACTGGTTGATGTTGAGGGGCCGGGAATCATACAGAATATGTGGTTCACCGGATATGTGGGACATGGTTTTATTCTCCGCATTTATTGGGATGATCAGGATCATCCTTCTGTTGAAGCACCGTTGTCAGCATTCTTTGGTTGTGCTTATGATGAGAACTTTGTCGACCGTGATGGCAGATATCCTGTTTTAAATTCTGCTGTCATGCTGGTTGCACCAGGCCGCGGATATAATTGCTTTTTTGAAATGCCATTCAAAAAACATTGCCGAATCACAATGGAAAATCGCACAGAGGAAACAGAGGATCTGTATTACATTATCACGGGATGCCTGAAAGAGATACCAGACAACATTGCTTATTTCCATGCCACATACAGACAGGAACATCCTGTTCAAAAGGGTAGGAGTTATACGGTTGTCGATGGGATTAAGGGGCAAGGGCAATTTTTGGGTTTAACGCTTGCTGTTGGGATGAATGGAAACAATACTTGTTGGGTTGAAGGGGAAGCACGTATGTATATTGACGATGACAAGTATCCTTCCATTCACTACACGGGAACAGAGGATTATTTTACCGGTTCATACGGCTTTGGAAATGACGTTCATCTGAAACAATATCAAACATTCAGTGGACATTACAGTGGGCTATTTGCGATATTCGGTGACAACCGGGAATTCTACAATGGACAGCAGAGGTTTTTGCTTTACCGTTTTCATGTGCCTGATCCGATTCATTTTGACAATTCATTTCGTATGACAATTGACAATATGGGCTGGACAGGACCGCGATATGATGACTATACGAGTGTTGCATACTGGTATCAATCATTGCCGTCTGTAAGATTAAAACCTCTCCCGACAGAACAGGAAATGTGCATGAGATAAACTCCGGCTTGACGAGGAAACAGCCATGTATGCGCAAGCTACCATGCCACAATTTTATCAGCGGCGGTAATCCCGTACTTTCTCCCGTAATCCCCGCATAGTTACGGGTGTTTCAAAGGGGGCAAACCTAAAATGAAAAAATGCGATTGTATCAAATACATCAAATTAGAGGAAAGCAAGACTCGGTATTTGATACAATTTAACGATTGCCCTCTCAGGGGTGTCGCATAGGGCTTAGGGGTGTCGGTCATGCAGGGGTGTCGGTTTTTAAAGGAACCGGCGCGTTTTTTATGTATGGGGGATGTGCGAAAACTGCACTGCGTCTTTGATATGGATAGCGGTGGCTTAGATCAGGGGCTTGTTCGAGCCTTCTCAAGAGAAAACTCCTCCGAGCCGATGTGGTTCAGAGGAGTTGTTGCGTTTATAGTGGGTTATTATTCTAAGATCTTCTTCAGGTCTTCTTCCGGTGTGCTGATCGGGGCAATGTTGTAGTTCTCAACCAGATAATTCAGCACATTCGGAGAAATGAATGCTGGAAGCGAAGGGCCAAGCCGGATGTTCTTGATGCCAAGGTACAGGAGCGTCAGAAGGATACAAACAGCCTTCTGCTCATACCAGGAGAGGATCATGGAGAGCGGGAGATCGTTGACATCGCAGCCAAAGGCCTCCGCAAGGGCGACCGCGACACGGATCGCGCCATATGCATCGTTGCACTGGCCCATATCCATGATGCGGGGCAGTCCTCCGATTGTACCGATGTCCAGATCATTAAAGCGGTACTTCCCGCACGCCAGCGTCAGGATTATCGTGTCTGCGGGAGCCTGCTTGACAAACTCGGTGTAATAGTTCCTTCCGGGCTTCGCACCGTCGCAGCCTCCAACAAGGAAGAAGTGACGGATCGCACCGCCCTTCACGGCTTCAATGACAGTATCAGCAACACCGAGAACAGCGCTGTGGCTGAAACCTGTGGTGACGGTGGTGCCGCCATTGATTCCGGTGAACTGCATATCTTCGGCAAATCCGCCCAGTTCCAGAGCCTTCTCGATGACCGGAGTAAAGTCTTTGTCTTCTCCGATATGTACGACCTCAGGATAGGAAACAACCTCTGTGGTAAACACACGGTCTTTATAGCTGGCTTTTGGAGGCATCAGGCAGTTGGTGGTGAACAGGATCGGTGCCGGAAGGTCCGATAATTCTTTCTGCTGGTTCTGCCAGGCGGTACCGAAGTTACCCTTCAGATGAGGATATTTTCTTAGCTCTGGATAAGCGTGTGCGGGAAGCATTTCACCGTGTGTATAAATGTTGATTCCTTTGTCCTTCGTCTGTTCAAGCAGCTGCTTCAGGTCATAGAGATCGTGCCCGGTGATTACGATAAACGGGCCTTTTTCCACCATCAGTGGCACTGTCACCGGTGTGGGGTTGCCATAGGTCTCGGTATTCGCCTTGTCAAGCATCTCCATGCACTTGAAGTTGACCTCGCCGGCTTCCAGAACGATGGGAAGCAGTTCATTCATGCCCCAGTCCTCACCGATAGCAAAGAGCGCCTTGGCAAGAAATTCATTCACCTTCACATCAGTATATCCCAGCACATCGGCATGATAAGCGTATGCCGCAACGCCTCTGATCCCAAACAGGATCAATGACTTCAGGCTGCGGATGTCTTCGTCAGCATCCCATACTTTGGACATATCGTAGTCATCATTCCTGCCGCAAGGGGCTCCGCAATCCGAGCAGTTGGGAACGAGCTTCTCTTTTTCCGCGTGCACCTCATCGATCAGCGATTTGATGGTCACTTCGTTGAAGTTCACATTGGTTATGGTCGTAAACAGTCCTTTGACGAGCAGATTATAGGTATTTTCGGTCGGCTGAGTGTTACCGTCTGTCGCACGTGCAAGACCGATCAGAGCACCGGTCAGCTGATCCTGCAATCCAGCAACATCCGCCTTCTTGCCGCATACTCCGGCAGCTCCGGTACATCCCTTACAACCTGCCGTTTGTTCGCACTGAAAACAAAACATCTGAGTGTTCATCATCCGTTCCTCCTTCATCTTAATCTAAGATACGTCCGTCCCGGCTGATCGTTACGACCTGCCAAGGGATGAACCTACCGCTTGCCTTAAGGGCATTTTCAGCTGCCCTCTGCAGTCCGCCGCAGCAGGGGACTTCCATACGCACGATAGTAACGCCTTTGATGTCGTTGTCGCGGATGATCGCCGTCAGCTTATCCGTGTAATCCACCGCGTCCAGCTTAGGGCAGCCTATGAGCGTAACCTTGCCTTTCATGAAGTCCTCATGCATGTTGGCATAGGCATAGGCTGTGCAGTCCGCTGCGATCAGAAGCTTCGCGCCATTGTAGAACCCGGCCTTCGTGGGAAGGAGCTTGATCTGGCAGGGCCACTGGGCGAGGCGGGAGACCTGACGAAACCTTGCCGCCGGATCTTCGAGCCGGGCCGTTTCCTCTTCCCGCTTAAACTGCATCATCCGGGAACCGGGGCAGCCACCTGCGGGATGCGCGCCTCCTGTTTTCAGGTGCGCCATCATTTCCGCTTTGCGTTCTGCTTCATCCTCTATCTGCATGATCTCTTCAATTGTCACAGGTTTCTCTTCCTGCTGGGCGGCTTTAACGGCAGCCTCATCATAAGCCGGCGCTTCGCGTTCCTCGAAAGTGATCGCTCCGGTGGGGCATCCCGGAAGGCAGTCGCCGAAACCGTCGCAGAAGTTTTCCCTTACCAGCCTAGCCTTCCCGTCAATAATATCGATGGCTCCCTCATGGCAGGCAGTGGCACACAGACCGCAGCCGTTACACTTTTCTTCATCTATCCTGATAATTTTGCGGATCATATTCCTGCACCTCCGTTGTTTTTTTTGATTTACTGTCCTGATTATAGTATGATGGTTCAAACGAGACTGTTGTATTTACAACGAAAAGAGGACGTATGAAAGAATTTGTTCCGGTGCTGAAGAGAACGAAGCTTTTTTTCGGTGTGGGAGATGAGGACATCCTGACCATGCTTTCCTGCCTCGGGGCAAGGCTCCGCACATACAAAAAGGGCGAATATGTGCTGCGGCAGGGGGAGCACCTGGGTGATATCCTTGTTCTTGCGGAGGGGAGCCTCTACATCCAGAAGGACGATTACTGGGGCAACCGTACGATACTTGGACATATCGGGGCCGGGGAGATCTTTGGCGAAGCTTATGTGGCACCGGAAAGCGGTGCGCTCATGAATGACGTCATTGCTGCCCAGGACAGTTCAGTCTTTTTCTTTGATGTCAAGCGCGTCATTACGACCTGTTCATCCGCATGCTGTTTTCATACGATGGTCGTACAAAACCTGTTCTTTGCGATCTCTGAGAAGAACAGGAGTCTTGTCCGGAAGCTGGATCACATATCAAGGCGTACAACGAGGGAAAAACTGCTCGCTTATCTGTCGGAGGAAGCAAAGAAACAGAACAGTGCGGACATCACGATCCCCTTTAACCGGCAGCAGCTGGCAGACTACCTTTCCGTCGACAGGAGCGCGATGTCGAACGAGCTGTGCAAGATGCGCGATGACGGATTACTGGAATTTGAGAGGAGCCGATTCAGGCTGAGATAAAAGTGAATTGCAGGGGAGAACAAAATGATCAACGGACTTGAATTAAAAGACGGGATAATTAGACAATATTGCGGCACGGAACCCAACCTTGTCATCCCAGACAGTGTGACAGAGATTGGTCCCTGGGCGTTTGAAGACTGTACGGGTCTGACATCGGTCAACATCCCGAATAGTGTGACAGAGATTGGGAACCAGGCTTTCAAAAGTTGCACGGGCCTGACATCGGTCAATATCCCGGATAGTGTGACAGTGATTGGAGACGGAGCGTTCAAAGGCTGCACGGGTCTGACATCGGTCAACATCCCGAATAGTGTGACAGAGATTGGCCACGATGCTTTCGAAGGCTGCACGAGTCTGACATCGGTCATCATCCCAAGTAGTGTGACAGAGATTAAAAACAATGCTTTCAAAGGTTGCACGAGTCTGACATCAGTCAATATCCCGAATAGTGTGACAGAGATTGGGGGCTGGGCGTTCTTTGGTTGCACGGGCCTGACATCGATCATCATCCCAGACAGCGTGACAGAGATTGGATCTTGGGCTTTCGAAGGCTGCACGGGTCTGACATCGGTCAGTATCCCGGACAGTGTGACAGAGATTGGATATAGGGCGTTCTTCGGTTGCACGGGCCTGACATCGATCATCATCCCGGACAGCGTGACAAAGATTGAAAATGAAGCGTTCGGAGGATGCGGCAATCTTGCTGACAACGGCAGTTTTGTTATAGTTAATGGAATACTTTTTGCCTATTATGGAAATGACGGCAATGCTCTTATCCCGCTAGGTGTAACAAAAATTGGTGAAGGTGCATTCTGTGGCTGCAAAAGTCTTGCCTTGGTCAATATCCCGGACAGTGTGACAGAGATTGTAGGCGGAGCGTTCAAAGGCTGTACGGGGCTGAAATCGGTCAGTATCCCGGACAGTGTGACAGAAATTGGAGGTGGAACTTTCAAAGGTTGCACGGGTCTGACATCGGTCAATATCCCGGACAGTGTGACAAAGATTGGATCTTGGGCTTTCGAAGGCTGTACGGGCCTGACATCGGTCAATATCCCGGACAGCGTAACAAAGATTGGAGGTGGAGCGTTCAAAGGCTGCACGGGTCTGACATCGGTCAATATCCCGGACAGTCTGAAAGTGATTGAATCCTGGGCGTTTGAAGGCTGTACGGGCCTGACATCGGTCAACATCCCGGACAGCGTGACAGAGATTGGATTAAGTGCTTTCGAAGGCTGTACGGGCCTGACGTCGGTCAACATCCCAGACAGCGTGACAGAGATTGGATATGAGGTTTTCAAAGGCTGCACAGGCCTGACATCGGTCAACATCCCGAACAGCGTGACAGAGATTGGATTAAGTGCTTTCGAAGGCTGTACAGGCCTGACGTCGGTCAACATCCCGGATAGAGTGACAGAGATTGGATATGAGGTTTTCAAAGGCTGTACAGGCCTGACATCGGTCAACATCCCGGACAGTGTGACAAAGATTGGAGAAGAGGCTTTCTTAGGCTGCACGAACCTGACTACGGTCAACATCCCGGACACCGTAACGGAAATTGGTAAAGATGCATTTCGTAGTTGCTCAAACTTAACGGTCATATGCAGCGAAGGATTTTCCATCCACAAGTATTGCCTGGAAAACGGCTTTTCATTCATGTTCGACTATCAGTACGAGGCGTTTCACGGACTGCTTCCTCCCGGAATCGAAAAACTTGCCTCCCCTTTCCCTGCGGATGAAGAAAAGCCGTACGTATTCATCAGCTATTCGCACAAGGACAGGGACAGAATACTTCGTATTATAACGACGCTGTACGAATCCGGCTGGAAGATATGGTATGACGAAGGACTGACGATCGGCGACAGATACGATGAGACGCTGGAAGAGCATGTCAGAGACTGTGCAGCTTTTTTACTGTTCATTACGGAGCAATCGCATAAAAGCAGATACATAATAGAAAATGAGATCCCGTGGGCAATCAGGTACGGTAAGCCAGTCATCAAGTGTATACTTGATGAAGGAATTGACCATGAGATCAGAGATGGCTTTGTCAAAGCAACTGTTTCTCAGTCGGAGATCGAGCCGACTCTGGAGAAAGTCGAAGGTCTAACTAAAGGTGAGAGACGTTCTGCCAAAGGTATATCAGTTATTGTTAATCCCGATGCGAGAGAAGTGCTAAACGGTGACAAATTTGCATACTGCCTTTATTCAGAAAGATCGGCAGCGCTCTCTAAGACAATCTTGCTGGAGGCAAAAAACAGCGGATGCGTCTTTTATAATGCGGTTGAAAACGGAGAAGACGAGAAAAAACTGCAGGCAAGCGCATGCCTGGTCGTGTTCTTGGACAAAGCGTTTATTGAGGATGCGCATCTGATAAAAATCCTGATCAGGGAATATCGGGCAGGAAGAAACCTGGCGGTCTGTAAAGCGGGGGAGTTTGAGGATGATGACCTTCCGGAGGAGCTGAAAAGCCTTAGGAAACTACACTGGTTGAATTTCGTTCATGGGATCACAACTGACATGAACACGAAACTTGCGCAGCATCTTCAGAAAAGCGGATGCAGAAACGCCGCAATACTGCCAGGATTCGAATACGAAGAAACAGACAGGGGCATTGTGATAACCAGATACACGGGGACGAATCCTAATCCCAGGATCAGCATAGCTGTAGACGAAATTGCTGAAAGGGCATTCGACGGCTGCGTTCGGTTACAATCATTCGTGATCCCTGACGGTGTCAGGAAAATCGGAACCGAAGCGTTCTATGGCTGCACGGGTCTGACATCGGTCAGTATCCCGGACAGTGTGACGGAGATTGGAAGCAGAGCGTTCGGAGGATGCGATAAGCTTGCAGACAGCGATGGTTTTGTTATAGTCAAAGGAATACTGTTCGCCTATTATGGAAATGAAGGCAACATTCTCATCCCGGACAGCATAACAAAGATTGGGGACGGGGCGTTCAGAGGCTGTACGAGCCTGACTTTAGTCAACATCCCGGACAGTGTGATAGAGATTGGACATGATGCATTCTATGGCTGTACGAGCCTGACTTCAGTCAACATCCCGGACAGAGTGATAGAGATTGGACACGATGTATTCTATGGCTGCACGGGTCTGACATCGGTCAGTATCCCGGACAGTGTGACAGAGATCGGACACGATGCATTCTATGGCTGTACGGGCCTGACATCGGTCAACATCCCGGACAGTGTGATAGAGATCGGACACGATGCATTCTATGGCTGTACGGGTCTGACATCGGTCAGTATCCCGGACGGTGTGACAGAGATCGGACACGATGCATTCTATGGCTGTACGGGTCTGACATCGGTCAGTATCCCGGACAACGTGACAGTGATTGGAGATAGTGCTTTCGAAGGTTGCACGGGCCTGACTTCCATCAGTATCTCGGACAACGTGACAGTGATTGGAGATAGTGCTTTCGAAGGTTGCACGGGCCTGACTTCCATCAGTATCTCGGACAGCGTGACAGTGATTAGATACAATGCTTTCAAAGGTTGCACGGGCCTGACATCGGCCATCATTCCGAACAGTGTGACAAAGATTGAAATCGGAGCGTTCGCAGGCTGCACGAGTCTGACATCGGTCAGTATCCCGGACAGTGTGACAGAGATTGAAAGAGGGGCATTCGAAGGCTGCACTAGCCTGACATCGGTCAGTATCCCGAACAGTGTAGCCTGGATTGAAAGCAGAGCATTCGAAGGCTGCACTGGCTTGACGTCGGTCATTATCCCACCAGGTGTAACAAAAATTGGTGAAGGTGCATTCTGTGGCTGCAAAAGTCTTGCCTCGGTCAACATCCCGGACAGAATGACAGAGATTGGAAAACATGCTTTCAAAGGTTGCACGGGCCTGACATCGATCAACATCCCGGACAGAGTGACGAAGATTGGAGATAGTGCATTCGAAGGCTGTACTGGCCTGACATCGGTCAACATCCCAGACAGTGTGACAGAGATTGGAGATAGTGCATTCGAAGGCTGTACTGGTCTGACATCGATCAACATCCCGGATAGAGTGACGAAGATTAGAGTCGGAGCGTTCAATAAATGCGCGAGCCTGACATCGGTCAGTATCCCAGATAATGTTACAAAAATTGAAGTATATGCGTTCAATGAATGCACTAGCCTGACATCGGTCATTGTCCCGAACAGCGTGACAGAGATTGGCGGCGGAGCGTTCGGAGGCTGCACAGGCCTGATATCGGTCAGTATCCCGGACAGTGTGACAGAGATTGGAGAAAGCGCTTTCAAAGGCTGCACGGGGCTGACATCGGTCAATATCCCGAACAGCGTGACAGAGATCGGATACAAAGCATTCGAAGGCTGCACGGGGCTGACATCGGTCAGTATCCCGGACAGCGTGACAAAGATTGGAAGCTGGGTGTTCAAAGGCTGCACAGGCCTGACATCGGTCGACATCCCGGACAGTGTGACAGTAATTAAAAGCAGTGCATTCGAAGGCTGCACAGGCCTGATATCGGTCAATATCCCGTACAATGTGACAGAGATTGAAAGAGGGGCATTCGAAGGTTGCACGAGTCTGAAATCGGTCAGCATCCCGGACAGCGTGACAGAGATTGGAGAATATGCTTTCAGAGGCTGCACAGGCCTGACATCGGTCAATATTCCGGACAGTATGACAGAGATTGGAAACGAGACGTTCAAAGACTGCACGGGGCTGACATCGGTCAGTATCCCGGACAGCGTGATAGTGATTGGAGGCAGGGCGTTCGAAGGCTGCATGAGCCTGAGAACGGTCATCATCCCGAACAGTGTGATACAGATTAAATACCGAGCGTTCGAAGGCTGTACAGGCCTGACGTCGGTCATCATCTCTGACAGTGCAACCTGGATTGAAAGCAGAGCTTTCAAAGACTGCACAGGCCTGTCGTTGGTCAACATCCCGGACAGTGTGATTGAGATAGGAGACGAGGCTTTCGAAGGCTGCACGGGCCTGGCATTGGTCAACATCCCAGACAGTGCGACAGAGATCGGAAGAAGAGTGTTCTATGGCTGCACGGGCATTACTGCAGTATGTATGCCGGGATCTTGCGCATGGAAGTACTGCGAAGACAACGGGATTCAAGTGAAAGAGATCGGCTGATGAGTCGCAGCTCCGCGGAAGACTATCTGTCAGAGGAGGCAAAGCGACAGAACCGCGCGGATATCACAATCCCCTTTAACCGGCAGCAGCTGGCGGACTACCTGTCTGTCGACAGGAGCGCGATGTCGAACGAGTTTTGCAGGATGCGCGATGACGGATTACTGGAATTTGAGAGGAACCGATTCAAGCTGCACTAAAAGCGAATTGTAAGGAGAATGAAAAAATTGGATATCAAAGAAGCTATCAGGTCCCGTCACAGTGTACGGAAATACAAAGACACGCCGATCCCCGAAGACATCGTTACGAAGCTGAATATTCTGATCGATGCATGCAACGAGGAAAGCGGCCTGCACATCCAGCTGATCACAGATGATCCGGAGTGCTTTGACACGCTGCTCGCGCATTACGGCTGGTTTAGGAACGCAAGGAATTACATTGCCCTGGTCGGCCCGAAGACCCTTCCGGATCTCGATGAGCTGTGCGGTTATTACGGTGAGCAGATCGTCCTTGCCGCACAGGTACTGGGCCTTAATACGTGCTGGGTCGCCGGCACATATTCGCGCGGCAAATGCAAAGCCGACCAGGATAAAGGGGAGAAAATCGTCTGCGTGATCGCGATCGGGTACGGTGAAACAGAAGGGACAAAACACAGATCCAAACCCGTGGACAAATTGTGCAGTGTTCCCGTATCGGACATGCCCGTCTGGTTTAAGAACGGTGTAAAGGCGGCCATGATGGCACCGACTGCCATGAACCAGCAGAAATTCATAATCTCACTGGAAGGGGATGAGCCGGTGATCACGGCGGGCAGGGGGCCGATGACCCTGATCGATCTCGGGATCGTCAAATACAATTTTGAGGCAGCGTCGGGGCACAAGTGCAGGTGAAAGTATATGAAGATGCGAAGGCTCAAGGAGGATGAAAACGACCTTCTCAAGGTGTTTCTGTATGAAGCGATTTTCATTCCCGAGGGAGTGGAACCGCCCTAAAAGTCAATCATTGAGCGCCCGGAACTTGCTTTGTATTATGAAGGATTTGGCGCGGGAACAGCCGATTTATGCATCATCGCCGAGGAAGATGGCAGACCTGTCGGAGCGGCATGGACCAGAATCATGAATGATTACGGCCATGTTGATGATGAAACGCCGTCCTTTGCGATCTCACTATATAAGGAATACAGAGGGCAGGGCATCGGGACCGAGATGATGAAAGCGATGCTCGCTTTATTGAAAGAACAGGGATATGAGCAGGCCTCCCTGGCGGTGCAGAAGGAAAACTATGCGGTTCGGATGTACCAGAAGCTGGGCTTCGAGATAGTTGATGAGAATACGGAAGAATACATAATGATATGCAGGCTATGAGGAAGTATTATGGTCGGAAAATATAAAGTCATTACCCTCTGCGGCAGCACCCGCTTTAAGGATGCATTCATGGAAGCGCAGAAACGCTTGACGCTTGAGGGCAATATTGTTATCAGTGTCGGGCTGTTCGGCCACTCTGGTGACGACGAGGTGTGGACAGAAGGTATCAAGGAAATGCTGGACGATATGCACAGGTACAAAATCGATATGGCTGACGAGATATTCGTGATCAACGTCGGAGGTTATGTCGGGAGCAGCACTCAAGGTGAGATCGAGTATGCGAAAGCAACGAGAAAGAAGGTCCGTTATCTGGAAGGACAAGATTTATGAAGGGATTTAGCAGAAATAATCCATACCCTTCACTCTGTGGACTGAACTGCAAACTGTGCTCGATGAATATCTCCGGGCACTGCGGAGGCTGCGGATTTGGGAATCAGTCCTGCCCGATCGCCAGATGCAGTCTGGAGCACGGGAAGCCGGAGTACTGTTTCCAATGCTCGGAATATCCGTGTGATCGGTATGCGCATATCGACGAGTACGATTCCTTCATCACGCACATGAACCAGAAAGCCGATCTTGAGAAAATGCAGAGAATCGGCGAAGAAGCCTATAACATAGAGCAGGTGGAGAAACGCCAGATCCTCGACCGGCTTCTCGCGGAATACAATGATGGCAGGAAGAAGACACTGTTCTGTCTTGCCGTCAATCTGCTGCCGCTGGAGGAGCTGCGAATAGTGTTCGAGGACGGCGATCTTGAGATTCCTGAGAAGGATCGGGCCAGGCAGATGGAGAACCGCCTGAAGGAAAAAAGCAGCGCAGAACTAAAACTCCGGAAGAAATAATATATCTGACATCACGGAGCACTTGATTTTGTCTCCTGGCTCTACCATCGTGGCAGTCATTACCGAGGATGACATTGGGAAAGGGTTTGCACAGAGACTTAACAAAGATTGAAAGAAAGGAAAAGCATGGCTGATATCAAATACGAAATCATCAAAACCATCGGCGTTCTGTCCGAGAGCTCCAAGGGCTGGAAAAAAGAGCTGAATCTCATATCCTGGAATGGCAGCGCACCTAAGTTCGATATCCGTGACTGGGCACCGGGACATGAGAAGATGGGGAAGGGTGTAACCCTGTCTGCGGAAGAGATAAAGAAACTGGCGGGGTTACTGAAGGAATAAGAATATATACAGGCAACGAGGCGTACCGAATGATTCTATCATCCATGATGGTTTGACAGAGGCAAAAAGACCGATACTGCGGAAATGTAAAAGGGAAGATTTGCAGATATGGCAGATAAAACATACAAGAATCTGTTTGATGATGGGTATACCACTTATCACGAAGACGGTACAAAATCCAAGACATATAAGCATCTTTTTGATGACGGTTACACCACCCATCACGAGGATGGATCCAGGTCCGACACCTACCAGCATGTGTTTGATGACGGTTATAAAACCTATCATGCTGACGGCTCGACATCTGATTCCTACCGTCATGTGTTCGATGATGGTTATGTGACATACAATTCCGATGGGTCGCGGTCAGATACTTACAGCAATATCTTGGATGATGGGTTTACAACCTACCATTCGGGTGGAGCCTCCAGCGGCTCTTCGTATGGCGGCTATGGAAGCACAGGCTACTCTTATGGTGAGGAGGGATCCCGTCAATTGGTCACAGTTATGGGAACGCCGACAGCGCGCTGTTCTGAATCAGTCTGTTAGTCTTTGCGGTGAACATTTGCTTCTGCTTTCTTCCGTACATGTTCTACGATGGTTCTTTTATAGGATTAGCTGCATTCAATAATGACTGGATTTTTTATCAGTTCAACTATATGCCTAGGATCATTACAAGCCTCTTTTCAGTAGGCTTTCTCAGCTATACTGTGGGAAGGCGCTGGTGTCTGGGCGATTATTCAATTATTAGCGTTGCTGCTGTTGTATGGGGCCTAATAATCTGTATTATCGCAACGTCAGCAAGATATACGCAGGCAGGTTTCAGCGCCGCGAACGGTCGCGATGCCTGGAAATTCTTCGCGATTACGTTTGTATTATTTATCGTGACCAAAGAAATATGCGGTCATCTTGGCAAAAACAGAGCATAGTCATATTCGAAACTGTTGATTGAGGATGCTTTTTCCTTTTAAAGCGCCGGTCCGCCGGCGCTTTTATAATGCCACAAAATAGTCTCCTTCGATAACTTATGGGAAAAGTTTTCCGCTACATCAGTCCTGTAAGCAGAAACCCGGAGTCATGCATATGGCTTCGAGTCGAAAAAGGAGGAAACACATGGATAAGAAGAAGAGAAAGAAGTGGAACGTCCACGAGCTGCTCATCATGATCGATGGAGGGCTTAGGGCGGGGTGCAGGCAAGACGGCGGAAAAGGAGGAAACACGTTTTGGGAGAATTGTGGTAAAATACATATTAGAAATGCGGGCTTGCTTATTTATGTCATATCACGGGGAAGGAGGATAAAATGGGGACATATCTGAATCCTGGAAAAGCAGCTTATGAAGAGGCTGTTAATTCAGAAATATTTGTTGATAAAACAGAAATGATAGGATACCTGAACTCTGTTGCAAGAACAAAAAAGAAGTATGTCTGCGTATCCCGTCCTCGAAGATTTGGAAAAACGATGGCGGCGGACATGCTCTGCGCTTATTACGACAGAAAAGCTGAAAGCAGAGAACTGTTTGAAAAGAGGAAAATCGCCGTTTGTGCAACGGCTCTTGCCAGAGAGCGGGAAGTTCCATGGGATGAGTACATGGGGCAGTTCGATGTCATACGGCTTGTGATGACGGATTTTTTCAAGAGCGACCAGTCGATAGCAGATGCCCTGGACACGATCAAAGTTCGTGTTCTTGACGAGCTTGAGGAATGCTATCCGGGGACAAAATATGATGTAAAAGATTTTCCGTTTAGTATGGATAAGTTCTACAGGAAATCCGGCAGGCAGTTTGTGATCGTCATTGATGAATGGGACGCGGTTTTCAGGATGCTGCAGGACGATGCGGAAGGCCAGCGAAAATATCTCGACTTTCTCAGGGACTGGCTGAAAGACAAGCCGTATGTAGCGCTTGCTTATATGACCGGGATACTTCCGATCAAGAAATACGGAAAGCATTCGGCTCTGAACATGTTCACGGAGTATTCGATGGAGGCGCCCCGGCAGCTTGCCCAATACACAGGCTTTACAGAGGATGAAGTGGAAAAACTCTGTATGGATTACGGCATGAACTATGCTGACATATCCAACTGGTATAACGGGTATGTTGTCAGTGACCGGATTCCGCCTGAAAAGAGAGAGGAGTACCGGCAGGGGAAATATGACGGGCACAAGATCCATATCTACAGCCCATTGTCTGTCGTGGAATCAATGACGACCGGTCAGATAAAGAATTACTGGAACAAAACGGAGACGTATGAAGCGCTTGCCGAGTATATCCGCAAAGACTACGACGGCCTGAAGGACGCGGTTGCCCTCCTGATGGATGGAGGCTGTCTGAAAATAGACACATCGTCTTACCAGAATGACATGACGACATTCCACAGCAGGGACGACGTGCTGTCCCTCCTGATCCATCTCGGCTATCTGGGCTATGATGATGAGACAGGGGAAGTATTCATACCCAACCGCGAGATCCTGGATGAATTCAGGACCTCGACAAAGTCCGACGAATGGACAGACACTTTCAGGGATTTTGAGATGTCGCAGGAGCTGCTGAAGGCCACTTGGGCTTGCGATTCGGACAGGGTTGCCGAGTTGCTTGAGAAGGCGCATGATCGCGCTGGGAACAAAACGTACAATGACGAGTCGGCGCTCAGTTACGCCATCCGGTATGCGTATTACGCGGCACAGAAATACTACACGCCGCTGCCGGAACTGGACACGGGAAAGGGATATGCGGATCTTGTATACCTTCCGTCCCCAAGGTATCCGGATCTTCCGGTACTGCTCATAGAGCTCAAATATGATAAGACGGCGGAAGGTGCGATCAGCCAGATCAAAAAACGGAACTATCCTGACAGGCTGGAGCACTACAAGGGCAATATTCTGATGGTCGCGATTAACTACGATAAAGAGGTTCCAAGCAGCAAGCCGGAATTCAAGCACCACAGCTGTGTGATCGAGAAGGCTTAAGAAATATATTAGCGAGTATTTTTCAGAACATCAGCGCCGGTCCTCCGGCGCTTTTGTAATGCCACAAAAACTTCTCCTCCGATTACTTATAGGAAAAGATTTCCGCTACATCAGTTCTGTAAACAGAAAACCGGAGCCATGCATATGGCTTTGTGCCGAAAAAGGAGGAAACACATGGATAAGAAGAGAAAGAAGTGGAACGCACGCGAGCTGTTTTTCATGATCAAAGAGGAACTTGAAAAGGAGGGACTGATCCCGGATGATATTCTGGACTACAGCTCCGCAGGAAGTGCCTCGGAACTTATTCTGGCAGAGGAGTTCGATGTTGTACCCCATATTGTGCACGGCGCATGTGAGGGGATCTATATGGACATTCGGCTTGAGGCTGGTGAATGTGCAAGGGTCTTCAGTACTCCAAAGCCTGAACTCAGGCTCGGGACTTTTAAGACATTGCAGACTGACAAGGAAGCCTATAAAAAGACGGCGATG
This sequence comes from uncultured Eubacteriales bacterium, assembly GCA_900314565.1. Taxonomy (GTDB): domain Bacteria; phylum Bacillota; class Clostridia; order Lachnospirales; family Lachnospiraceae; genus Chordicoccus. The sequence goes on along the minus strand of OMVU01000048.1, from coordinate 3,809 downwards.
CTTGGTGCAGAATTTGTCTATGCACTTCTTGAGTATATCGACAAGCACAGAGATGAGTTCAACTGGACGGGGTTCGATATTACGGCCTTCCGGAATGCTGGAGACACCATCGGGAAGATGTGGACACCCAGTTACAAACGGGCATTGGAACATGCCCGTAAGCTCACAAGCAGACCCGGTGTGGCAGCATATGTTGTGATCCGGAACAACGAGACTGAGAAGGAAGAAGTCATCCGCCGTAACGAGATGACGGCATAAGAAGCATAAGTATTAGTAAAACAAAGCGTCGGGAATGCCCCGGCGCTTTGTTGCTTTAAGGAGAACTTTAAATATTGCGCGGAAGAGCCCAATAATCTTTTGTACTGCGCTTTGTGCGGGCAGCTGTTAAGTAAAACAATCTTAATGGATCACCAGTGATTAAAGCTGCATATCTCTTCGATGGGCTTCCGGATCTTTTTCCGGGGAGCCTTTGCCTCTGCACTGTATCCTACAGCAAGGACCAGGCGGGCTTCGTTACCCTGGGGGATCCCGAAATAATCCTCCATCTTTTTCTGGTCGTTGACCCCAAGGATGCAGGTGGAGAGTCCAAGCTCCAGTGCCTGATAACACATGTTCATCGCTGCCATGCCGATATCGCCCTGCGCAAACCTCTGTGTATCCCCATAATGCTCCTTAACGAAAGGCATCACCTTTGCCGGCTGCTCCACGAGGATGACAAAGGCGGGGACCTGCTTACGGAACGGAGCGCCCGTCGCACCGCCATCTACTACAAGTGCATCACAGAGTTTTTCCTTGGCACCAGGCTCATCAACGATGATGAACTTCCATGGCTGGGCATTGCAACCGCTTGGTGAAAGACGCCCGGCTTCCACGAGTTTCATAAGGTCTTCCTTTGAGACCGGGCGATCGGCGAACGCCCTGCAGCTCTCCCTCTTTTTCAGCATCTCCTGAAATGTCATTTTGATCATCCCTCCGATCTTTACAATTTCGTTGTTTTCTACTGCCATTTATTACTATAGCATAGGCTTTGGCCGCGCTCCAACGTCCGGAAAACTGGCGTCTCCTTTTTCTTATGGAAAAATCTTTCTGCTATATCACTGGTGTAGCAGAAGATGACTGGAGTCCCAGTAATAAACAAGGAGGAAACAGAGAATGAAGAGAGAAGGACAGCGGCGTGCGGAGTACTTTGCGGCGCTTGTGGAAAAGGTAAAGGAGATCCCCGTCGCTGTCGTGGTGGGGACGGTGATACAGATCTATGACCGTAACCGCAACCCCGTACAGGAAAAAGACCTTGCGACGCTTGGGTCGGGGAACTATCTGGCCCTGTGCCCGTTCCATGCGGATGAGAAGCTGGGGAGCTTCGTGGTCACGCCTGATAAGCAGATGTGGTACTGCTTTACGGAGAACATCGGCTGGAGCGGGATCCATTTCGAGATGATGTATTTCGAACTGGATTTCAAGGACGCGGTCTTCCACCTTGCCAGAAGGTGCTCCCTCATAACAGAGGAGGAGTATAAAAGGCAGTCAGGAAAGAAGATGGACGAAAAGATGGTGAAGACCATTGAAAAGTCCATGGAGAAGCCGGTTTCAAAGCCGTGCGCACCAAAGGCGTCTTCTGATGTCATCAATACCGTATACAGCATAATGCCAAAGGTGTGCGGACTCAGGAAAGAGCATGAGAAGCAGCTGCTTAAGGCGCGTGGATTAAAAAAAGAGGACCTCGGAGACTACTTTACCTTTCCCACAAGGAAGATGGACCTTCCCAAGCGCATTTATCGTGAGACGGGTGAGATGATGGCAAAAAGGAAGTTCGGGAAACCTCTTAGGGAACTGGATGAAACTGAAAGGGCCTGGATGGAAAAATCCAGGGCACTGGCGACTCTTGCCAAAGAACTCCCAAGTGTCCCTGGCTTTTATACAAACGAGAAAGAGAACAGGATCGATTTTTCGTCATATAAGGGCATCGGGTTTCTCGTCAGGGATGATGCGGGGAGAGTTCAAGGTATCCAGATCCGCAGGGATGTCGTCAAAGAGGGTGAATCCAGATACGTCTGGTTCTCGTCCGCGTTTGCAGAGGCCGCACCGGGATGCAGCAGGGGAGCACCTTCCGGGGCTCCGGGCGGCGTGATCTTTCCAAAAGAAGGGAGAGAAGCTGCCGCGCTGTGTATTACGGAAGGGCGCTTCAAGGCGGAGCAGATCGCGAAGAAGGGAAATATCGCAGTCTACATCTCCGGTGTGAGCACCTGGAGATCCGTCCTCCCCATGATCGACAGGATCAAGGGAAAGAGGGAAAAAGCCTACGTCATGTTCGATGCTGATATGATGGGCAACACGGCTGTTCATTCCCAGCTTAAGGAGATATGTGAGAGCCTGCAGGAGCATGGCCTGAAACCTTTCCTCCTCCTGTGGCCGATCGCAAAAGGAAAAGGGTTTGACGACCTGGTCCTTTCACAGGGGAGCAGCTACCACAGATATATGGTGGATATCTCCTACAAACGGTTCGAGCCCCTCTACGATAAGGCGGTACAGGGAGTACTGGACCGTTACGGCGCTGCAAGAGTGCGGGACATAAAGGGATCTGCTGATCGTGCGGCGTTTAACAAAGACGTACAGGAAGCGGTCGAGGCAGCAGTTGGATTATGAGAAAAAAAGCCTTCGCAGAGCGAGGGCTTTTTTGTTGAGAATATATGCATATGAATATATAATTACATCAGATATACGAAGTACTTACTGTCCCTTCCGGGGAACGGGAACAGGATGAGCAGAAGGATACTAAAGCAGAAAGAGCAAAAGAAATGGAAATAAACAACACAAACAGGGAAAACATCAGGAGCGCCCTCAAGGCCCTTGAGAGGAAAGTCCTGAACAGAGCTGGCGGATGCTTCTCCGGTGAAGACGCGGAGAACTTCATCGAGGCTATAGTGTTCCTAAAAGAACGGGGATATCCCCTCGCGGCAGGCAGGGACAGCGGCAATAACGCCTTGAAAAAACAGGAGAGCCTGCCCGAAGAAGACAGGGAGGTCCTGGATGGATTGGACTATCCGTCCAATCTGGGAAAGCTGATTGACGAGGGAGTGGCGGAAGCTGTTATGAAGCTGTTCGGCAAGAGCCCTCTTTTCCAGGAGGGATACGGGCCGGAAACGCCATCCCCTGGAGATCTTTTTTCGGCAGTGGTCAGCTGTTATGATACAAGACGGATGCATGCAGACACGATCCGTCAGGGGGACAACATCGCAGCGATCATACAGGACCTGCTCCTGAAGGGGATCAAGGCCGGGCCTGACGCCCGGATCGGCGTGTACGACATGGCAATGGGAACGGGGCTCATGCTTTCTGCGGTTGCTGAAAAGGCAGGAGTAATGTGTCCTAAAGCACACGTTGTGTGCTGCGGACAGGAAAAAGACCCGCATAAGTATACCCTGGCAAAAGCCGCTGCCATGCTGAAAGGCCTCGATCACGACTATGCCAATGCGGATGTGATCCCTGAAGACCGCTTTGTAGGGCAGACATTTTCCCTTGGGGTCACCGGTTTCCCCATAGAGACAAACTGGGGAAAGAACGCAAAAGAGGTGATAGAAGAGTACAAGGCGATACCGTTTGGAAGGTTCCAGCCCGGCCTCCCTTCTGTCAGCGATGTGCAGGTACTGTACCTGCTAAACGGGATATCAAAGATGGCGGATGGCGGGAAGATGGCCATCGTCATGACTGACGATGCGCTTTTGGACCCGCGCGCAAAAGAGATGGAGAACATCCGGAAGTATGTCCTGGGGAACGACCTGATCGAGACCATAGTCAGGACCAAAGCCAAG
>OMVU01000081.1 GCA_900314565.1 uncultured Eubacteriales bacterium | reverse complement strand
ATCATACACTTTAATGGTGGAATAACTGATATTCAGTATCTCCATGATTTCTCCGGTCTTATAGACCGGCTTGGTAAAATCACTGCTCTTGTACATACATAGAAACCGCCTTACTTTCAAAGTACACATCTATGCATATATAATAGCACAAATGTTCGCCTGTGTAAATAAAACATGGTATATATTAGTACACTTCCACACTACTATATACTGTTCTTTGTTACTGTAAAATAACCCTGCCGCATAAATTTTAATATAGTTGGAATCTGGCTGCTTCGCATGGTATGACTTCCTACGGCCTCAATGTATGCCCTCCGCTTTTGGTCGGTGTAGGTGTCGCAACTTCCGTCGAGACGGCTGCTCTTCTCTCCAAGAAAGCTCTTATGCGTCCGATCGGATCACATAATGAGAACGAGAGAGCTGCAAAAATGGAGAAGCTCCTTGAGGACGGGATCAATGCCATAGGTCTCGGCCCGCAGGGCATGGGCGGAAAGTATTCTGTCATGGGCGTAAATATTGAAAATACAGCCCGTCATCCGTCTGCAATCGGCGTTGCGGTAAATGTAGGATGCTGGAGCCACAGACGCGGCCACATCATATTTGATGCTGATCTGAACTATGAAATCACAACACATACGGGGGTAGAATTATAATGGTTAAATATGAAGATGGTAAGAAAATCCTGGTAACACCTATCTCTGCGGAAGACCTGGCTGATATCAAGATCGGGGATATCCTGTACCTTTCCGGAAGCCTGACGACCTGCCGCGACGTCGCACACCGCCGCGTTGTGGAAGAGGGAAGAGAAATCCCGGTAGATGTACGCAACAATGCAATCCTTCATGCCGGACCGATCATCCGTCCCCTGGAGAACGATAAGTTCGAGATGGTCTCTGTCGGACCGACGACCTCCATGCGCATGGAGAAGTTCGAATATGAATTCGTAAAGACGACCGGTGTGCGCGTCATTGTCGGCAAGGGCGGAATGAAAGAGCAGACTGCTGCTGCATGCAGAGATTTCGGCTGTATTCATGTAGTCATCCCTGCAGGAAATGCGGTCGTGGCTGCTGTCGCAGTCGAGGAGATCGAGCGAGCTGAGTGGAGAGACCTCGGCATGCCGGAGACTCTCTGGAACTGCAGAGTCAAAGAGTTCGGTCCGCTGATCGTTTCCATCGATGCGACAGGCCGCAACTATTTCGAGGAGAAGAAAGTAGAGTACAATGCCCGTAAGGACGAGCAGATCGAGAAAATCTGCGCGCAGGTCGGATTTATCAAATAACAGAATTTGGCGGCTTCGCCTGTGAACGCAGCCCGCTGATACAGGAACTGCCCGGATGGCCGTACCATTCCGCGGCAGTTCCTTATATCCGAAGACGGGAGGATAGAATGTTCCGCTATTTGCACAAAATTCAAAAAAATATGGTACACTTTATGGGATACGTCGAGCTCTTCGTAAGCCTTCTGGTCATTGCCGGTATATTGTTCCGGTTAACTGCGCTTCCGTCCCATTTTGCTCCGGTCGCCGGGAACGGCATGAGCAGCTACCTTCAATATCTGTTCGATATTCTGATCGCAGTGGAGCTGATCAAACTGCTATGTTCCCATGAGCTTGCTTCCATGGTGGAAATATTCATGTTTGCCGTTTCGAGAAAAGCCATTATTGAGCATCTGTCCGTAACAGAGAACCTGATTTCAGTTGTCGCCATTACGATCCTGTTCGCTGTCCGGAAATTTCTGTTTATCCATCAGGAGACATATGAGGAAGAAAAAAGAAGAAGGACCGGTTACATATAAAGGAACCTGAGCTGGTAACTGCGGGATCATATAGGCGATTGCGGAATTATATAACGTAAGGAGATGTCGGAATGAAAAAATATAATATAGCAGTCATAGCCGGTGACGGAATCGGACCGGAAGTAATCGGAGAGGCCGTAAAGGTCCTGAAAGCCATCTGTGCCTCGGATGATCGTTTTGATATGTGTTTCACGGAATTCCCCTGGGGGTGCGAATACTATCTGAAGAATGGTGAGATGATGCCGGAGAACGGCCTTGAACTGCTCTCAAAATATGATGCGATCCTTCTGGGAGCTGTAGGCTACCCAGGTGTCCCGGATCATATCTCACTCCGGAACCTCCTGCTGAAGATACGCCATGGATTTGATCAGTATATAAACCTCAGGCCGGTCAGGCTCCTCAAAGGCGCTCCGTGCCCGCTTGCAGGGAAAAGCTGTGAGGACATCGACATGATCTTTATCCGCGAGAACTCCGAGGGAGAATATTCCGGAAGCGGTGCCTGGCTGTACAAGGACCAGCCGAACGAGGTCGTTATTCAGAACAGTGTATTTTCGCGCAAAGGCTGTGAGCGGGTGATCCGTTACGCCTATGAACTTGCCAGAAAAGAAGGACGCTCCCTCACTTCCGTGAGCAAAGCCAATGCTCTGAACTACTCCATGGTCTTCTGGGATCAGATTTTCGAGGAGGTGGGCCGGGAATATCCCGATGTCGAGACACGCCATCTTCTTGTCGACGCTGCCTCCATGTTCATGGTCCGCGATCCGAAGCGATTCGGGGTCGTCGTCACGTCCAATCTTTTCGGCGACATCCTCACCGATCTCGGTGCTGCGATTTCCGGCGGTATGGGTCTCGCCGCAGGCGCGAACCTCAATCCGGAACGCAGATATCCCTCCATGTTCGAAGCAATACATGGCTCTGCACCGGACATCGCAGGTCAGAATATTGCAAATCCGCTTGCCTCCATCTGGACTGCGGGTCAGATGCTGGATTTCTTCGGTTACGAGGACTGGGGAACAAAGATCGTGGATTCCATCGAACAGATGCTGGTCTCAAAGAAAGCGCTCACACCGGATCTCGGCGGCAGTGCTTCTACAACCGAGTGCGGCGATGAGATGGTAAGGATCCTGACACAGTGATCTGCACTGAATTAACGGGGAAGGATAATAGAACCCCCGGCAGATTTTCATCACGAAATTCTGCCGGGGGCTTACTTTTTCTATGCTTTTATCTCTGCGTATCCGGTCCCGGATCCTTTATTCTGAAAAACTTTGGCGGATCAGATATCTGCTTTACTGATATTCAGCGACAGAGATCCACTTCTCAAGCAGCGCCGTCTCTTCTTCTGTCTTTGCTTTCTTGAGCTGGCCCGCAGCGACGATCGGCAGCCATTTCTGGACATACTGGATCGCTGTGTTCGACTTCCTGCTGTAAAGCTTCAGATACTTCTCAGCAAGCGCCGGGTCGGTCAGAGACATCGACATGTAGGTAAGAGCCGCGTCAGCGCCCGCATTTCCCTGTGTTGCATGGGACCAGTCAACGACCCTGTAATCGCCATCTTCCGTCAGGATGATGTTGGACGGAACGAAATCGCCGTGGCAGAGCTTTGTATGGCGCTTCATGCCGTGCAGTCTCTGCTGCAGCTCATAGAGTGTGCTCGGATCAAGATCTGTGAGAGCCTTGATCTCCTCCGCCCTCTTGTCGATCGTATTGCGGAGACCGTCTGCCTTGAACCCGTTGACCTCGAGCTGAATGTCGACGAGCTTATTAAGCCACTCTTCCATGCGCTCCGGCTCATCCTTCATGCACTGCTCAAGGGTCTTTCCGGGTATAAATTCCGTAGCGATCGCCCACTTGCCGTCGATCTCCTCGACCCAGAGGACCTTAGCAGCCTTTACGCCATAGGACTCAACATAAGCCGTGATCAGGGCTTCATTGAAAACACCCGTCTTCGGATGTCCCTCGGCAAAGACCTTGATGATCGCGTCATCGGTCTTGTAGACAGTTTTATTCTTACGTTCTAAAATGATATCTTTCTTATTCAGCTTCATAATCATCACCTTTCCGCTGCCCCGCAGCAATCCACACATTTCTTTAACTTAAGTTTTTATCAGAAATCGACCTTCTTATCGTCCTCGCCGTAGTAAGCAAGCGTGTAGATCTTCTTGAGTTCGGAGATGAGCGGATATCTCGGGTTTGCACCGGTACACTGATCGTTGAATGCCTGCTCACACATTTCATCCAGAGTATCGAAGAAGTACTTCTCGTCCACGCCGTATTCGCGGATGGAATCCTTGATGCCGATCGCGTGCTTCAGATCACGGAGCTTCTCGATGAAGAGATCCAGTGTCTCATTGTCATCCTTGCCCTTGATCCCGTTGTACTCCGCAATCTCGCAGTAGCGGCGGAGTGCGTGCGGATACTGATACTGCGGGAATGTTCCCATCTTTGTCGGGACTTCCTTTGCATTGTAGCGGATGACATAGAGGAGCACGAGCGCGTTTGCAACGCCGTGTGCGATATGGTGGAATGCACCGAGCTTGTGTGCGAGCGAATGGTTGATGCCGAGGAACGCATTGGCGAAAGCCATACCGGCAAGGCAGGAGGCATTGGCCATATGGTCACGGGCAGCAACGTTCGTTCCGTCTGCATAAGCCGTCGGCAGGTTGTCAAAAACAAGCTTCGTAGCCTTGAGCGCGGTACCGTCAGTGAAATCGGAAGCCATGATGGATACGTAGGCCTCGATCGCATGTGTCATGACGTCGATACCGGAAGCGGAGGTAAGTCCCTTCGGCTGTGTCATCATGTTGTCCGTGTCCACGATTGCCATATCCGGAAGGAGCTCATAGTCTGCCAGCGGATACTTGATCCCAGCGTCGGAATCCGTGATGATCGCGAACGGTGTGACTTCGGAACCTGTACCGGAGGAAGTCGGGATGGCTACGAAGTAAGCCTTCCTGCCCATTTCCGGATACTTGTAGATACGCTTCCTGATATCCATGAAGTCCATGGCCATGTCGGAGAAGTCCGCATCCGGGTTCTCGTAGAGCACCCACATGATCTTGGCTGCGTCCATCGCGGAACCGCCGCCGAGTGCGATGATGACATCCGGCTCAAAGGCGCGCATCTGCGCTGTGCCTGCGAGCGCGTTCTTCAAAGTCGGATCCGGCTGCACATCCGCGAAGCATGTATGGACAATCCCCATGGAATCAAGCTTGTCTTCGATCGGCTTCGTATTTCCGTTCTTGTAAAGGAAGCTGTCTGTTACGATAAATGCGCGCTTCTTGTGCATGATCGTGCCGAGCTCATCCAGCGCGACCGGCATGCAGCCCTTCTTGAAATAAACCTTTTCCGGTGTGCGGAACCAGAGCATATTCTCTCTCCTCTCTGCGACTGTCTTGATATTGATGAGGTCCAGGACGCCTACATTGTGGGATACAGAATTTCCGCCGTAGGAGCCGCAGCCCAGGGTCAGTGAAGGAAGGAGTTTGAAGTTGTAGAGATCGCCGATACCACCCTGTGAGGACGGCGTATTGACAAGGATACGGCATGTCTTCATGCGGTCCGCATGTGCTGCCATTTTCTCCTTCTCGTCTGTATTGATATAAAGGGAAGCCGTGTGGCCGTAGCCGCCGTCGCGTACGAGCTGTTCTGCTTTATCAAGGGCTTCCTCAAAGCTGTCTGCGCGGTACATGGCAAGGACCGGGGAGAGCTTTTCATGTGCAAATTCCTCAGAGATGTCGACGGATGTGACCTCACCGATCAGGACCTTTGCTGTCTCCGGGACTTCCACGCCTGCCAGGGCAGCGATCTTATACGCACTCTGTCCGACGATCTTGGCATTCAGCGCGCCATTGATTATGATCGTCTTCCGGACCTTCTCGATCTCTTCCGGAGCAAGGAAATAGCATCCGCGGTACGCGAACTCAGCCTTTACTTCGTCATAAATATCGTTGAGAACAGTGACAGACTGTTCTGACGCGCAGATCATACCGTTATCGAATGTCTTGGAGTGGATGATGGAGTTGACTGCCATCTTGATGTCCGCTGAGCTGTCGATGATGACAGGGGTATTGCCGGCACCAACGCCGAGAGCAGGTTTGCCTGAGCTGTAGGCTGCACGGACCATGCCCGGGCCGCCTGTCGCGAGGATGCAGTCAGAGTCCTTCATAACGGTCTGCGTGAGCTCCAGGGACGGGACGTCGATCCAGCTGATGATGCCTTCCGGTGCGCCGGCCTTGACAGCGGCGTCAAGAACGAGCTTTGCAGCCGCGATCGTGCTGTTCTTTGCGCGCGGATGCGGGGAAATGATGATCGCATTGCGGGTCTTAAGACAGATGAGGCATTTGAAGATAGCCGTGGATGTCGGATTTGTCGTCGGGATAACAGCGGCGATCAGACCGATCGGCTCGGCAATCTTCTTGATGCCGTATACCGGATCCTCCTCGATCACACCGCATGTCTTTGTGTCACGGTATGCATTGTAAATGTACTCTGCTGCATAGTGGTTCTTGATGACCTTGTCCTCGACCAGGCCCATGCCGGTCTCTTCGACTGCCATCTTTGCAAGCGGAATCCTGGCCTTGTCAGCCGCCGTAGCAGCTGCTTTGAAGATCTTGTCGACCTGCTCCTGTGAATAGGTCGCAAAGACAGCCTGTGCTTTGCGCATTTCCGCCATTCTCGCTTCCAGCGCTTCTACGGAATCGACAATTTCAAACTTCTTCTCTGTTTCCATACATGTCCTCCATCTCGGTTATAAACCTTAGATATGCGGCATTGATTCGCAACTGCGATATCAATATTTATTTATCGATATCATTGTATCGAAATCAATTTGCCTTGTCAATTGTGAATACTGCTGTTAATTACTGTAATAGTGTCCGTCTTTTAGCCAATATGTACGAATCCCATAAACAAAGTGCATAGGCAGAGCTGATTGTCATAAAATTATACCCATCCGCCTGTGACACGATCTGATCAGATTTATGCACCAATGGCTCAGAGGACTCCCTGTACCTGCATGACGCGACGTGCGCAGTAACGCATAAGGTGCATTATATGACACCAGACGTATACCGACCTCCTTTCCGAAAAGCTAATATATTATTCCTGCAGAATCACTTCAGGAATTATTGCCTTTTCAAGTACACATATCGTTCGATCAAAAAACTGACAATATCACCAAAACTCTTCTATTATTTTAAGAATATTATCGAAAATTGTAAATAAACATAACTCCGTTAAATATAAACATTTTATAATCGGCAGGGCTTTGGCTTCTGAGACGCAGACCTCCCGGAAGTTTCTTTTTATCATCAGCAGGATAACCGGTTCGACCCGAAAGCCGTCTGCTCGTGTCAAAAGATAATTTATTACGGGGGAGGAGGAGAAATCCGGAATCTAAAAAAAAACAGGGATTCCAGATGATTGAATCATCGGAAATCCCTGCACAAAAATTCTGAAAATTAAAGTGGGAGGAATACAGCTCAGAAACTATCTTTATTATGAATTCAGACATCTGAGGTATTTGCGTCCTTATCCGCCACACGCCGATTCGTATCATAGACCCATATGGAATAGGACTGAGGAACTTTTGCAATTTTCAGTCCGCAGAGCGTCTTCAGTTTTTCTCCGAACTGCTTCTCCCAGCCCGGTCGGTCCTTCAGCATATAGCCGCTCTGCTGGTCGACCCAGTAAATCAAGGTGATGGGATGTGCCAGGGACGCTTCTATACTTTCAAGGAATTGCTGAAACGTCTTAGGCAAAAACGGACGGCCCAAAAACAGCACGGTATAGTCATTGTAATCCAACCGGAACGCATCCCCGATCATCACGTCCACCCGATCGTATTTCTGCGTCCACTCCTGCGCTGTCCGGCCGGAGATCTCGTTGATTTCGATACCGCACAGCCTGCAGGGCGCATGGCTTTTCAGCAGATAAGCAAGAACGCGCCCCTTCCCGCATCCGACATCCAGAATAACATCCTGCTCAGTCAATGTGACAAGTCAGTAACCCCATTGTTTTACCCGCGTGTTCTTCTGCTCCGGACTTTAATGAATACAGGTGATTTTTACATACACATCATACAAACGTACTTTGGCAATCTATTTAATCGCTGACGCAGAATTCCCGTGATGTAAATCTATGATGAATGTGCAATTTGAAGCTGGCCTCTGATATAAAGTTCCCTTATTCATGGATCTCGATCGGCAGCCCGTCCGGATCCCGAAAGAAGGTCATCGATTCTCCCGTGAAGGTATCCTTACGGATCGGCTCACAGGGGATTCCCATGGTTTCCAGCTCCCTGACCTTTTCGGCAACACTGTCAACGCGGAAGGCAAGATGCCGAAGGCCGTACGCCTCCGGGTTTGACACACGAGCCGGGTTTCCCTCCATAATGAAAAGCTCCAGCTCAGTGCTGTCGTTGATGCGCAGATCAATTTTCCAATCGTCGCGCTCCTCCCTGTAGTTTTCCCTGATGACCGGAAAACCGAGCTTACGGCTGTAGAAATCCAGCGCAGCTTCCCTTTCGGAACAGATAATTGCTATGTGATGTATGTTTATCATTTTCTTTCCTCCCGCGCATCCTTCAGAATTGCTTTATATTATTTTTTCTTCAATATATTTATCTTTAAGTCCACTCATTGTAACAATAAATTGCGTTACTGAACAGTACCGGACATAAAAAACACGTTCTGCCTTCAAGGCGCACACCTGCCTGCGATAAATTTTCTCAGATATGCCGCGATTTCCTCCCTGGAGTTTCTGTAATCGTTGCAGCGCCATCCATCTATGATCCCAACGATTCCATATGTCAATGCTTTATTCCTGAAATACTCTTCCGTCCCTGTATTTTCCTCCGAATCGACAAGCACACGGACATACGCGTCCAGTATGGCTGACTCCATCTCGGACCGTTCGAGCGCCTTCTGGATACTTCGAATATCGTAAATGTAGTCGACAAATGATTCCACATTTTCTACAGACGGTCTGTGAGAATCGGTCAGTCCATGACTCTCCGCCCACTTCTCCCAGAGTCGTGCAAGGCCGTATACGACTGCTTCCCGTTTATCCGTAAAATGCCGGAACCAGGTCGCACGGCTGACACCGGCTCTTTCGGTGATCTCCGAAACAGTGATCTTCGCTGCCGGCTTTCTCTTCATGAGAAAGAGCAGAGCTTCCGCCATATAATCTTTTGAATCAACGGTCGACCGTTTCGTCATAATTCCTCCGTATTCTTTATTCGGGAAAAAAGGGACCGATCTGCAGCCCCCAGCCTTACGTGGCGGGTGCATCTCCGGGTCAGATATGCTTTTTGGGTCTGCTGATCACTCGCCGGATGATACTTTTTGACCGAATCGTCTCAATTCCCTTCCACTCAATTGAATTATCGCTATTGCACTACTAAAATGAGACTATCGTAACACTTTACATCATCATATCATATTGTTCTGAAAGGCACAGGTGAAACTATGAATTTACAGAAAGTTGTCGTGGCAGGCGGCGGTGTTCTCGGAACACAGATCGGACTTATGTGCGCATACTGGGGAAAGGACGTCACTTTCTGGCTCCGCTCGGAAAGCTCTATCACGCGTACAGAACCGAAGATCGACCGTTACTCAAAAGCTATCCTCGGAGACCTCGAAGCCGCCAAAGCACTAATTGGAAATCCGCTCGGCGCTCTTCTCTATCCGAAGGGACTCATCTCTGACTGGAAGACCGTTACGGCAGAAAAAATCGATGCTCTGGCTGCAGCCGGCGCAAAGAATTTTGCGGAGAAGCTTCATATTGAGCTCGATATGGCAAAGGCCTGCGAGGACGCTGATATCGTGATCGAGTCCATGACGGAGAATCCCGAAGCAAAAATCGGCGTATACACTGCGATGAAGGATCTCCTTCCGGAGAAGACGATCCTCGTCACCAACTCCTCGACAATGCTGCCGAGCACATTTGCGGAATATACGGGAAGACCGGCGAAATACTGCGCTCTTCATTTTGCAAATACGATCTGGAAGAATAACACCGCAGAAGTCATGGGACATCCCGGCACAGATCAGGACATCTACAACGAGGTCGTCAAGTTCGCCTCCGAGATTGGCATGATCCCGCTGCAGCTCCACAAAGAGCAGCCCGGATATATCCTGAACTCCATGCTCGTACCGTTCCTTGATTCCGCAGAGAAGCTGTGGGCAAACGAGGTCGCGGATCCGCAGACGATCGATCTCACATGGAAGCTGGCTACCGGCGCTCCGAAGGGCCCGTTCGAGATCATCGATATTGTCGGACTTGACACAGTCTACGCGATCAATCAGATGAAGCCCGACGCAAAAGTCGAGGGAACGCTTACCAATAAAATCGGAAAGCTTGTCAGGGAGAAACTTGATAAGGGCGAGTCCGGCATTAATGCAGGAAAGGGATTCTACGATTATACAAAGAAATGATCCTATGGAACCCGCTTAAAAAATCCATGTTCGTTACGGCGTCTTTCGTAAAGCAGGACGTATTCATTGAAACCGCACATCCCGGGGTGTATAATCATATCAGGAATTACTGTCTCGAAATCCAGAAGCTAAAATGAAAAGTCAAAGCTTGATAAGGAGGTTTTTATGAAGATCGCAATGGCGAACGACCACGCGGGAACGCACATGAAAAATGAAATCAAAAAGCAGCTGGAGGCCATGGGACACGAAGTCGTGGACTTCGGGACCTACGACGAGAATGCAGCTGACCTCCCGGATTATGTTTACCCGGCTGCCCTGGCCGTGGCGAAGGGTGAGTGTGACAGAGGGATCTTCGTTGACGGAGTAGGATATGGCAGTGCCATGATCGCCAACAAGATCAACGGCATCTATGCGGCTGTCTGCCAGGATCCGCTGTGCGCAGCGCTTTCCCGCCAGCACAATGATACCAACGTGCTCTGCCTCGGAGCAAAGATCATCGGCACACTGATCTCATCCGAGATCGTCAAAACATGGATGACGACGGACGCCTTTACAGCTGAAAAGTATGTGAACAGAGTCAACAAGGTCAAGGAGATCAACGACCGCCACTGCGTTCCGGTCAAATAATCTTCTTACCGGCCCGGTTCATCAGAGTCTTAAGCAAGTGAAACAAAAAGTCCTTCCGACCGCTTCGCGGTCCGGAAGGACTTTTTTTGTAAGAAGAATAAATTCTGTTTATCACCCGATGATCATCAGTATTTTTTTCAGCTCCTGCAGCACCCCGTCATGCTTCACGGAATGGGCGATATAGTCGACCGATTCCTTCACCTCCGAACGGGCACTCGAGACCGTCTGGCTGATCCCGGCCTCCTTAAAGGCTGTGAGATCATTCATATTATCTCCAAAGTACATCGTCTCCTCCTTCGGAATATCCAGATACTCCTGCAGAAGAGCAAACGCTTCACCCTTGCCCGCATTCTTTGCAAGTCCATCCACCCACTGCTTTCCGGAACAAAGCATCTGCAGATCTTCCTGCCAGTGGGATTCCGTAATCGGTCTCGCCACTTCCTCACAGCTATCATGGTGATAGAGACTGATTTTTATGACCTGATCTTCCGGCACAGTGAGGAGGTCTTCGATATTTTCGACATCATATCTGTACGAATCGCGGAGCAGCAGGAAAAGTTCGCTGTCCTCTCCGGCGTCTGTGTATACATTTTCCGGAGTGCTGACACAGATAGAAATGCCAGGAAGCTTTCTCGCATCCTCAATAAACGGAGCATACACACCCTCCGGGATCGTCCACGCATGAAGGATCTTGTCCGCAGTCCGGAGCACGGATCCATTCTCACAGATAAAATATACTTCGTCCTTTAACGGCTCGAACATCCTCACCATACTGGAAAACGCCCTGCCGCTGCACGGGCAAAAGCGGACTCCCTTTGCCTGAAGGGCGCGAATCACCTCAAAATACTCCTCATTAATTGTCGGCGCGCTGTCCGGTACAAGCGTTCCGTCAATATCACTTGCAATAAGTCTAAGCATATTCCTTCTCCTGATTTTTGTCTGTTCCGATATGACCGCTTTGGCATATGCTGCTGCAATACGCCAAAAAATCACAGATGCGTCATCTGTCTTTTACAACATACCATGCAGACTGAAATATCACAAGCAGAAACCGTCAAAGAACCTGATTATCCGGCTTTCGAAAATGATCTGATCTCCGTCTTGTTTTTCCGTACCCGGGCAGCGCAGATTCATTCCTTTACCCCGCCTTCGTTACCATTCACGGGTTAACCGAAAGCCATTTTAAGCGCTCCATTAGAGGGAGCGCTTAATTCAACCTCATAACATAGTGATTAGTATATAAAATAATC
>OMVU01000012.1:87382-149861 GCA_900314565.1 uncultured Eubacteriales bacterium | reverse complement strand
TTATAAACCGGCTTGGTAAAATCACTGCTCTTGTACATACACAGAAACCGCCTTACTTTCAAAGTACACATTTACACATATATAATAGCACAAATGTTCGCCCGTGTAAATAAAAATAGTATATAATAGTATATTTCTACACTACTATATACCGTTCTATGTTACTGTAAAATAACCCCGCTCTTTTCCTTCTTTCAGACGCGCTTAACAGAAATATTCAGATGTCTGACAAAGCGTTCTGCCAGATAGGCAAATACATGAGTGACTTCCTTGTGAATTTCCTCCAAAGATTTCTGCAGCTGCCGCAGCTGTCAGGCACAGACAGCAGATTTCACTTGTCTGTACTACATAGATTTCTGCACCTGCTGTGGCTTTTAGGCACAGACAGCAGATTTCACTTGTCTGTACTACATAGATTTCTGCACCTGCTGTGGCTTTTAGGCACAGACAGCAGGTTTCTTGTGTTTGTACTACATAGTTTTCTGCTTCTGACGGGCTTTTAGGCACAGGCAGCAGATTTCACTTGTCTGTACTACATGGTTTAGAGAATTCAGGGAGAACAAACCAGAGAAAAGGCGCCTCTATACCTAATCACACGGTATACAGCGAAAAACCAGGGGGAACATATTTGAGGAATGGCGCTGCTGTACCTAACTGCCCGGAATACAGCGCAAATCCAGGGGAAAAATGGAGGAAAGGCTCTGCAGATCATCACCCTCAGCCCATCTCCTCCCGAAGGCTCTGCAGATCATCGCTCTCCGTCCTCCTGCCCGAATACCGGATCTTCTCATAGATGGCATGGATCTTATCCGCCGATTCCGGATCCCGCGTTTCCCGTGCGCGGGAGATGCGTTCGATCTCCTCCGGTACGTGCTGCGGCAGCACCTTTTCGCTCGCCCCTCCGCTCCGGATATATCTGACATACAGCCGCCTGGCGCGGGCTTCATTGGAAAAATATCCCGGACGTCTCTCCCGGACACGCACGGACCTTTCCTTCCTCTCCCGCCGCTTCAACAGGATCCTCTGATCCCCGTTCTCCATCCGGGTGGCCTTGAATTCCCTGTAAAACGACTTTAAATACCTCGCAAGAAAGAGCAGGATCAGTCCGATCACGATGATATAGGAGACCGTCATGAGAATATCCCAGATCATTTTCAGGAGCGGGTTCTGCAGGGCTTCGTCGAGGAGCAGTCCGCCGTTCTCCGAATCCCTCGGCACGGCAGTCGTACTGACCCACGGTGTGAGATGGCTGATGACCCAGACCAGCGCGTAGAAGATGCATGCGATGATGAACATGACGACATCTCCCACGACGCTGAAGAACCGTTCTCCGTCCGTGAAGACCGCAAGCAGGACTGCGACGGCAAGCCCCGTGAGAAGGAGGAAAAGAAGGTAGGCTGTATTGAGCTTCCTGATTTTCCCGTAGGGAACACGCACGTATCTTCCCGCCGTAACATAAGTCCTCTCCATGCTGACCAGATTGCGGTAAATGAGATAAAGCGCAAGCAATGCGATCTCCAGAAAGATTGAGAATATCTGGAGCCCTTCATTTTCCACGAAAGTGGCGACCACATAGATCGCAAGAGGGTAAAGAAGGAGGAACAGCCCCGGATTGATGTGTCGGACCCGGCGGGCATGGCTGCTCATCGCGAGAAGCATGATGAAGATCCCGAAGATCCCGAATGCACTGCGTCCGTACGGAGCGACGTACCAGAGGATCGCTGCGCTCACAAGATGGAGCAGCGCAAAGAGCCAGAAACGGCTGACCTTCTCCTGCACGATCTCACTGAATGCCGCCGCAAGAAGGACGAGCAGCGCACCGATCATCATTTTCCGGGCCGGAACTTTCAGAAGCACGCCGGTCACCGTGGAAAAGGTCACGTAAAGAAGGGCGTTCGTCAGGAGACGGAGCACCCTCTGCGCTTTTCCTTCTGCCAGCATGATTCTCTCGTCACGCATCGCTAAATCCTCACCTCGTAAAATGCAATTCCCTCGGGAATATACCGGCCTTCAGGCGGATCCCCGACAACAGGACAGATCCAGTAAATACCGCCCCGCCGCAAGCCGAGCTCTGAGGCTGCGGCCATCTTCACATCGCCGGTATCCGACGAGATCAGCAGATAGGCGGCATTTTCCGCCGAGGGATCCTCGATCTCCTCATAGATCCTCTCCGCGAAAGGTCTGCGCTCCATTCCGAGATCGATCCGGGCGAGCGCCTCTCCGATCGTCCCGGTGTGTTCCGCAGAACTTCCTGCCTCCACCCCTGCTTCCTGCTCTGTGAGCACGTCACGTCCGTTCGTCACGAGAGCCGTCATGATATGGTTATCGATACAGGATCCCGCGGCAGTGGCTGCGATCCTGATGGAGCCTTCAAAGATATCCGTAATGAAGCGTTCCTTGGTGTTATCCAGATCCAGCAGGATCCTGACCTCCTGCCCCGCCGTATAATCCCGCAGATTGACCATATACCCGCTGCTCCTGGCGGAAGCCTTCCAGTTGATCGAGGAGATCGGATCCGTCGGAACATATTCGCGGATCCCGCGGAAGGTAAAGACGTCCTCGAAGATCCGCCTTCGGGAGAGCATCTCTCCGATCAGCTGCTCGCAGACGACCGCGAGATCCTCCGTCTCGATGATCCCGGGGCAGACCACGAGCTCGGTGTCATGCGTAAATTCCCGGTACCCTTCCCGCAGGGAAAACAGCTCCGGGACCGCGACCCCGGATGTCCGGATTCTGTAATATCCCCTCTTCCCGGCACGCACCCTCTGTGTCCGCACCAGCTTCTCCCAGCCGAAAACACTGAAATATTCCACGACATTGACGGTATCCGAGACAGTGACATTCTCATTTTCAAGCATAAATAGTCCCCGGTCGAGCTTGAACTGCATGCGGACTACCGGCAGCGGGAGGAACTTATCATTTTTCAGGGTCTCGAGGAGGACTGCCTCCTGCCCCTCCGTGACTTTCCGCTGCTCAAAACTGAGCTCCACAGAGATGCCCTTCGGCCACAGGAAGAGATAGATGGCGTGAAGGATGATATAAAGCACTATAAGGACGAGCGGTATCCACAAAATCAGCATAACCCGGCTCCCTGTCTTTATTTCCTGAAATCTTCCGTCGGTACAGGAACGCTCTCGATGATCTCCCGGAGAATGGTCTCCTGTGTCATCGTCTGCCTGTAGTTCCTGAAAAGGATCAGTCTGTGCGCGAGCACCGGCTCCGCCAGATACTTGATATCCTCGGGCACGACGTAATCCCGGCCTTCAAGAAATGCCGAGGCCCTGGCCGCGCGCATCAGTGCAAGCGTTCCGCGGGAGCTCACTCCCGCGGCGATATCACCGCGTTTTCTCGTTGCGATAACGATATCAGCGATATACGAGAGAAGCTCGTCAGAAATGTGTATCGTCTCCGAAATTTTCCTCGCGGTGATAAGATCCTCCGGCCTGCAGACCTCACCGATTTCTTCAAGAGGCTCTGCAGACATAAAACGGCGAAGGATCCTCATTTCCTCCTCCCTGTCAGGCAGTCCGAGGGAGAGCCGCATGAGAAAACGGTCCAGCTGGGCTTCCGGGAGCGGAAATGTCCCGCTCGTCTCGACCGGATTCTGCGTCGCAATGACAAAAAAGGGCTCTTCAAGTTTCCTCGTCTCTCCGTCCACCGTGACCTGCCGTTCCTCCATACACTCCAGAAGACCGGACTGGGTCCGGGGCGTGGCGCGGTTGATCTCGTCAGCCAGAAGAATGTTGGTAAAGACCGGCCCCCTGCGAAATTCGAACTTCCCGCTCTCCTTATTCCAGATCGAAAGGCCCGTCACGTCAGACGGGAGAAGGTCCGGGGTGAACTGGATCCTCATGAACCGTCCCCCGACTGACCTGGCCAGGGCTTTCGCAAGTGTAGTCTTTCCTGTCCCGGGGAGATCTTCCAGGAGGACATGGCCTCCTGCGAGAAGCGCAATGACGCTTCGGCGGGTCGTATCCTCCCGGCCTACCAGGACACGGCTGATATTTTCAAGAAGAAAAAGGATGTGCTCTCTTGTTTCCATACATACCTCCGGGCTGTTCCATAATACATACTTCCGGGTCATTCCATGCATATCTCCGGACTGTTCCGTACATACTTCCGGTTCTTTCCATGCATATCTCCGGGCTGTTCCGTACATACTTCCGGTTCTTTCCATGCATATCTCCGGGCTGCTCCATGCATACTTCCGGGTTATTCTTTACAAATTTTCTGCAGAATGGTAATATACCGTTTGCGGCATACACCGCCGAGGATCCGAAATTCATCCCTGCGACAGACAAAATCAGGTGAATTTACAATGAAAAACTCAAAGGGTACTTTTATCACACATGCTGCCGCCATTGCCGCCATCTACGTGGTGCTGACGCTGGTCTTCGCGCCGATTTCCTATGGGGAAGTCCAGGTCAGAATAGCGGAGGCGCTCACGATCCTGCCGTTTTTTACACCGGCAGCGATCCCGGGACTCTTTATCGGATGTCTCATCGCCAACGTCATCGGAGGATCCATTGTACTTGACGTGATTTTCGGAAGCATCGCGACACTCCTCGGAGCGGCCGGCACATGGATGCTCCGGAAGAACCGCTGGCTAGCGCCGCTCCCGCCGATCATTTCGAATACAGTTATTGTACCACTTGTACTGAGATTCGGCTATGGAGTACTGCTTCCCATACCGCTTCTCATGGTATTTATCGCGATCGGCGAAATTATCAGCTGTTATATACTGGGTGAACTGCTTCTCTCGGTCCTCCTGCCATACGCAGGCAGGCTCTTCGGGACAGACCGCAGTTCGGATCTGAATGAGAAAAAGAAGTAAGATGAACGGCCCTCAGGAAACACTGTGGGCCGCTGTTTTATAAAACTATACTTATAGTTAAGAGGTGAAATCTTATGGCATGGTATGACAACGCTGTTTTCTATCATATTTATCCGCTCGGGCTCTGCGGCTGTCCTCACGAGAACAACGGGGAGGAGGGCTCTCATTTTCCGAAGATCACGGAGTGGACGGAGCACGCGCAGCGCATCGGCATGAACGCAGTCTATATCGGACCGCTCTTTGAATCCGGCAGCCACGGCTATGATACGATCGATTACCGCAGGGTCGACAGACGCATCGGGACGAACGAGGATTTCAAGGCCTACGTCCGGCACTGCCACGACATCGGCATCAAGGTCATCGTCGACGGCGTCTTCAACCACACCGGGCGCGGCTTTTTCGCTTTTCAGGATATCAGGACCTGGCGCGAGAACTCCATCTACCGTGACTGGTACTGCAATGTGAATTTCTGGGGAAACAACGAGTATAACGACGGATTCTCCTACGACAACTGGGGCGGTCACAACCTGCTGGTCAAGCTGAACGTCTGGAATCCGAAGGTACGGGAATATCTCTTCGACACGGTCCGTTTCTGGATCACCGAGTTCGACATTGACGGGATCCGTCTCGATGCGGCAGACGTTCTGGATTTCAATTTCATGCGTGACCTCCGCGGCGTCTGCGACAGCATGAAGCGCGATTTCTGGCTCATGGGCGAGGTCATCCACGGGGATTACTCCCGCTGGGCAAATGAGGGAATGCTCCACTCCGTCAC
Organism: uncultured Eubacteriales bacterium; assembly: GCA_900314565.1. Classification (GTDB taxonomy): domain Bacteria; phylum Bacillota; class Clostridia; order Lachnospirales; family Lachnospiraceae; genus Chordicoccus. The sequence goes on along the minus strand of OMVU01000012.1, from coordinate 144,252 downwards.
CAACTACGAGCTCCATAAGGGACTCTATTCCGGCCACAATGACCACAATTACTTCGAGATCGCGCACTCTGTCAGGCGTCTTCTGGGCATCGTAGGCACAAAGATCCGTCTCTACACCTTCGTGGACAACCACGACGTGGCCCGTATCTGGTCGAAGCTCAATAATAAGGAACACATGGCCAACGTCCATATGCTCCTCTATATGCTGCCGGGCATTCCGTCCGTCTACTACGGTTCTGAGTTCGGGATCCCCGGAGACAAGCAGTACGGTTCCGACTGGAATCTCCGCCCGTGTCTCGATCTTTCGGATTTTGACGAGAACGCGGATCTTCCGAAACTCCTCAAGGCGCTCGGGCGCATTAAACGCGATTTCCCGGAAGCGACCTGGGGCGAATACAAGGAGCTCTCACTGACGACCAGACAGTATGCATTCGGAAGGATCCTCGATGGCCGGGCCATCATCACTGCCCTGAACAATGACGATACACCGGTGCATATGGAAATTCCTCTTCCGGTAAATGCAGACCGCGCCGTAAATCTCCTCACTCTTCCGGAAAACACGGGCGAGACAGACTCCGAAGCGGAAAAGCAGAGACTTCTCTTCATGACCTCCGCAAAGGAAGCACTGATCAGTCAGTCGGAAGCCCTGTACGAAGCGTCCGGAAATATTCGCGAGAGAACCCGCGATCTCCGGAAAGCTGCGAAGAAAATAAAGACAGACGGCGCTCCCCTCACGGAGCAGGTCGGGGAACAGCTAAACGCGCTGCGCTCCACCGTCTCCGAACTGCTGAATCTCGTCGACGCGTTCGAAGAGAGCAGCGGGAAAAAGCACGAGGCATCGTCCGGCAGTCTCGAAGGATGCAGGACGCTCGAGATCCGGGACGGAAGACTCGTGGTCGATCTTGCGCCGAACAGCGGCGTAGTGGCTTTTGTGGACCGGGGTTAAATACAGACAGAATACGCTGAAAAGACCGCCCTTCCCGCCAGACACCTGCAGACACTTGCAGACGCTTGCGAAACACAGCGCATTCAGTGAATTGTGTGAACATTCAAACGGCTTCCGTGCCAGGAACTTCTAACATTCACTCAAGATGTAGAAAAGCATTCGCAAAAAACGTTAACTCGCTACGCTCAGACAGAACGGTTTTTGCTCATTCCACATCTTTCGTTCATGAAGAAGTTCCAGGGCTTGTGCAGATTGTTTGAATTGTTCACACAACTCACTTTCATGCTGAGTTTCGCAATTGTCTGCAGACACCTGCATACAATGTCTGACGGGAAGGGCGGTCTTCTTTATGGAAAACGGTCATGCGCGATCCGCTTCGCTGCCTGTTCAATTTTCGTATTCGATCACATAACCCATTTTTCCCCGGTATGTGGCCAGGTCCGCCGCTACATCGTCACGCTCGTCATTGAAGGACCATACTCCCTCCACATTCCAGAAGATCAGATAGAATTCCGGTTCCCCGTCCAGATCATTTCTGGAAGGCTCTCCCGGATACCACGGCGCAAAGTCAAACGGTTCTCCCGTCGTCCAGTGCCCGTATGCGGTGCCGTTCCGGACAGAAGTGTACCCTCCCATCCAGATATATTTGAGACCTGCATTTCCGGCCATCGCGGCAATCTGGTCCATCTCCTCCCGGGACGTGATCGTGACCAGGTGACCGCCCTTCGACAGCGCATCGCTGTTCGCTTCCGACCAGCTGTAATCGCCGATCACAAGCTCATACCTGGATGCATGGCTGACTTCTTCTTTCCGCTGCACGGCAGTGTAGCCATAGTTATATATGACGCCGCCCGAGATATCATCCGCGATTGCGCACGACACCGACCGCGATGCATACGGGTCAGCGGATCCGTCTGAAACATACTCGACACAATAGAGATCTTTTTCCTGCTCATAGATTGTTGCGAGGATTTCTCTCATATCCGTGATCGCGCTGATATCCCAGTAGCAGCCGCCGGTCTGTTCAGACAGGCTCCCAAGCCGGCCGGAATCGACCGTCCCGAGTCCGATAATATAGACCGGGACATCATGAGCCAACGCAAGATTCACGACCTCCTCATAGGTATAACGGCTCTCGTTATCCTCTCCGTCCGTAAACGCGATGACGCAGTTCGCGCCGGTCCTGCTCCCGGCGTTGCTGATCCCCTCGACCAGAGCGTCGTACAGCGCTGTCCGCCCGTAGGTCGACATGTTCGAGATCCCGTTCAGGAGATTCGACATATTGTCCGTATACATGCACATGTACATGACATATGTGTCAAATGAAATGATCTCCGCCGCATCCCCCGACGCATAATCTAGACTGGTGATAAAATCGGTCAGGATCGACTGCATCTGCGGAAGCTCATCGGACATGCTGCTCGATTTGTCGACCAGAATATCAAATCCGATTCCCTGATTTCCCTCCAGCCTTTCAATGGAAATGATCTCGCGCTCGATCTCTCCTCCCCCGGAAATCGATTCCCTGATCCCCGCTGTCGGAGACTGCAGCACGATTCCCTCGCCCGCACTGTCCGTCAGGCTGCAGTAAAGCTTTACATTCGGGTAGTCCGTGACGTCTGCGGATACAACATCCATTGTACCGGGGTAAGCCGCAGCATTCGCTTTCTTTTCCACCGCAGGAAATCCGGTCTCCTCCCCGGAAGCGGCAGCCGGGTCTGCCTGACCGGTTCCTGAGATCCCGGATCCGGATCCTGTCTTCTGAGACGCGCCGCTCTCCGCAGAGACTGCCGTCTCTTTTGCGGAAGGTTCCTTTTTTCCCCCGGTCACCGGATCCGCAAGAAAAATCCTGTATACCAGAAACCCCAGCGTGACAAAGAGCACTGCCGCGATCACACCGAGCAGGATCGTCAGGGAATTATCGTTCGTTTTCTTTTTCTTTTCCTTCAGGCCGGCAGGGGCTATATAGTTCTCCCTGTGAATCTCTTCTCTTTGCTGCCGGCCCTCTTCCGGTCCGTTTTTCTGTGCCAGGATGACCGGCTGGCCGCAGTATTTGCAAAATCGGACGCCTTCTTCAATTTCTTTCCCGCAATGACTGCAAAACATAGAATTCCTTTCCAGCTCATACAGAACAGGCAATTGCGAAAGTCTGTGCTTCATGGAAATTGCATGAACATTCAAACGGCTTCCGCGCCTAGAACTTCTAACATTCACTCAAGATGTGGAAAAGCATTCGCAAAAAACGTTAACTCGCTGCGCTCGGACAGAACGGTTTTTGCTCATTCCACATCTTTCGTTCATGAAGAAGTTCTAAGGCTTGTGCAGATTGTTTGAATGTTCTCACAATTTCATTTTGCACAGAGTTTCGCAAGAGCCTGTCATAAAGAACCATGACGGAGGCACCTGGCCTTCGCCGATATCCCCTATTATAGCAAAGCGGGCGGGATTATTCATCCTTCTTTCCGGAGACATGGGACACAATTCAAGAACGCCTCGGCGTTCCTGCCGCGCCGCGCGAGGTGCGAAGCACTTTCCCAATCGCGCGGCTGCGATCCGCCGTGCCTAAGCATGCGTAACAATGCTCCAGTGGAGCATTGTGTAGCTGAGGCTTTTATTCTTCATCGCGAGATTGTACTCACGATGAAGGCAATTTTCACTTTGCGCGCGTATCTCACGACTGCAGTCGAAAGTATTGCGCGATGAAGAATAAAAAAGATCCCACAGGATATTGCAATGATCAGCTCATTGAAATATCCTGCGGGACCTTACGGTTCTATTCTCTTATACTCTCTCTTAATTTTTCTTTATCTCTCGTACTTCTTCATCTGGTAAGCGATATCTGCTCCCATAACTGCGCCGAAGCAAGCGATCAGTCCCATCCATACTGCTGCGATCATTTTTTCCCTCCGATGTCTTTTCCGTGTGATTGTTCATGCGGGTCACATATTCACCCGCCCTTCATTTTCTTTATAACTCATGTTAGAATAAATGTAAAACGAATAATTTTCTCATTAAATGTTCCGTTTTCGACTATTCTTTACGGAGGGCTCTTACAAAAAATGGACATCGGATCCCTGGAACTTTTTATCGACCTGCGCGAGTCCGGAAGCCTTTCGGCGACCGCAAAAAATCATTATCTTACAGAATCGACCGTCAGCAAACGGCTCGTCACACTTGAGAACGAACTGGGCATCCGCCTCTTCGAGCGCGGAAAAGGCAGGAACCGTATCCGCCTCACCGTGGAAGGCGCAGCTTTCTATGATATTGCCCGCCGCATGCTGGTCCTGAACACCCAGGCCATGCACCTGCAGGATGACCATATCCGTCACTACCTGACGGTCAGCAGCATCAACAGCATGCAGGATTATTCGCTTCCGGAATTCATCAAGGCATTTCGGAAGGAGCACCCCGAGATCTACTTCTCTCTCGAGGATCACAGGTCCACCGGGATCTATACTCTGCTGGAGCACCAGCGTATCGACATCGGCATCACCCAGGCACCGTCCCCCTATCCTGATCTCGAAGCTCTGCTGCTCTTCGAGGAAGAATACAGGGTCGTCTTTAAAAAAGAAGGTGCGCGGGAGGAATACGAGCAGGGGATCCATCCCTCAGCGCTCAAAGCCCACCATGAGATCCATGAATCTTACTGCGATATCTTCCGCGAATGGCACAATCAGTGGTGGCCGCCTTTCCAGTCCAAGATCCGGGTGAACATCACCCCGACCGCAGAGAAATACTTTGAGGATCCCGACGACTGGATGATCGTGCCGGCATGCATCGCAGATCACCTGGACAGCAGAGGCTACGTATCCTACCCCTTCTCGGTGAAGGCTCCGCAGCATCAGGTCTATCTGGCCTACAACAAGGATTACCTGAATCAGGATATTCCGGTGTTCGTCGACGCAATTTTGAAGTATTATAAAGAGCGGAAAAAGCGACTCCCGTGACCGCTACGCGCAGGCTTTTCCACATCTTGCGTGAATGTCAGAAGTTCCTGGCGCGGAAGCCGTTTGACTGTTCATACAAATTCCATAAAGTACAGACTGTCGCAATTGCCTGACTATGTCAGAGAGTAAAAGGAACCTGCTAATGAAAGAACGAATCATCTGTCTCCTCATCGGCTATCTCTTCGGCTGCTTTATGACCGCGGAGATCGTAGTGCGAAAACTCACCGGAAGACCCGCCCGGGAGCTCGGAACGTCCGGCAATCCCGGTATGGCCAACGTGATGGCGAATCTCGGGTTCAAAGCGGGCATCACCGTCCTCATCGGCGACCTTATGAAAACGGCCGCAGCCTCCGTCGTAAGCTATCTCCTTTTCGGGGAGGACATCGGAAAAATGGCTCTTCTCTACGCGGGACTCGGTGCGACGCTCGGCCATGACTTCCCCTTCTGGATGAAATTCCGGGGCGGAAAGGGCGTTGCCTCGAGCAGTATCGCCTTCGTCATTTTTGATCCCTTCTGGGGCCTTCTTGCCAACATCGCCGGCATGCTCGTCGTCTTTGCGACCAAATACCTGTGCATCGGCGGTGTGGTGATCCCGGTCTTTTTAGGCATCATCTATGCTGTATTCTTCAACAACATCGAGGCGCTCATCATCCTGATCGTCTTCGCGGCGCTTGCATTTTACTGTCACTTCAGCAAGATTGCGGGAATTCCTTCCGGGAAGACTGAGCGGACGGACGTCATCGGAGCGCTCCGCCGCAGGCTGAACCCCGGAAAGCTTGTGCTCCTTCTGCTGACAGCCATTGTCATTGTCACAGCGGATGCTTATTTCTTTGGCCCGCTCGCCGGCCTTCTGGCCTAGCGCATGCCCTGTATTTTCCTTTTCCAGGCATTGAGCTCCTTCTCTTTTCCGATTGCAATGAGCCATGCCTCAAATTCCGGCAGAAGGTGCTCCTTATCAGCGTACAGCTGCCGCACCTTCCTGCTGAGCGCACGTCTTGATTCATCCGCATAGCTCTGGAAATAGCGGGCCAGCTCTGAAGGGGTCCGAAACTCCATCCCGTCAAAAAGAAAGATTCCGGAGCCTGTCAGGTCTTCCGACCTTCCGGGCTCCTCCTCCACGATCAGCTCCGCTGTCTGCTCCGGATCATACTCTGACATGAGCCTTTCCGTTTCTTCCAGAGCAATTGTCTGTTCCGGATCGCAGACCTGTTCCGTCTGTTCCGGATCGCAGACCTGTTTCGCCTGTTCCGGGTCGCAGACCGGTTCCGCCTGCTCCGGTTCCTCCATATTCTTCATAAGCTCGATCATTGGCTCTCACCCTGCCCTTCCGCGCTTTTCCTCGCTTCATTAAGGAACTCTGTAAGCCTCTGCTTCTCCTCTTCCGGCATCCGGAACCAGTTAAAGGACCACACGTGATGCATCCGCCATCCCATGGATCTCAGCATCGCTTTCTTAAGGACATCTCTCTCCCTGACTGTGCGTCCCATCGTATAACTGTCCCCGTCGCACTCGATCCCCGCGAAAAACGAATCATTCACTCCGTTCTCCCCGACGGCAATATCCACCCTGCATCGGGACGCGCCGACATTCCGCCGCACCGTATAGCCCTGCTGCCGGATGAACTCCGCGACCACATCCTCAAAGCATCCTTCCTCCGCCCTGTCTTTCCCGGCAGAGTGTTCCGCGCCTCCGACCATTGCAAACGCAATATAGTCCCGAAGCATCCGCACGCCCTCGGCCTGCGTCCTCGTGAGATCTATATCCTCCGGCAGGATCGACCCGACAAGCTTCACATTGTACTTGGCTCTCGTGATCGCAACATTCAGCCTGCGCTCCCCGCCGGCTGCACCGAGCGGCCCGAACCGCATGTACATTCTTCCCTGCTCGTTCTTTGCGTAACAGATACTGAAGAGGATCGTGTCGCGCTCATCTCCCTGAACATTTTCAAGATTCTTCACAAAGAACGGCTCTTCGCGCTCCTCGTCGAAAAAGTCCTCATACTCCGGGTGCTGCAGCCTGAAACGTCCGACCGCATTCTCGATCACGCTCTGCTGCTTTTCGGAAAATGCCACCACTCCGAGCGATCTCTCCGGATGAAGCAGGATATGCTCCCGGATGAGCTCCACACACCTGTCCGCTTCCGCGACATTGCTCCTGTCCCGGTAAATGCCGTTTTCCACCAGCACATACTCGATCCCGCGGTCAGGCTGCCGGCCGCATCCGGGAAATGTGATCAGCTTATTCCCGTAGATCTCCCGGTTCGAAAATGCGATCAGGGACTCATCCCTGCTCCTGTAATGCCACAGGAGCATGCAGGACGGAAGATATGCGGCGGCCTCATCAAGAACGGACTCGCTGACCGGTTCGTCATAGAACTCCTCCTCGTCCCGGTCAAGATCCTCAGTCCCCCTGACCGCTGTGGTAAAGAAGCTCGTCGGCGGCATCTGTCTGGTATCTCCCGTGATAATGACCTGTTTTCCCCGGCAGATCGCGCCGATTGCGTCCTCCGGAAGGATCTGCGAAGCCTCATCGAAGATGACCATATCAAATGTATACTGGTCCGGATCCAGAAAATAGGCGACCGAGAGCGGTGACATCATCAGGCAGGGCTTCAGGCTCATGACAAGGTTCGGGATCTCCCGGAGAAGCCTTCTGATCGGCTTGATGCTCCTCTTCTTATTGGCCTCATGCCGAAGGATCCCCATCTCGCTGCCCTTCTTGATCGTTGCACGGCTCTCCGGCTTCCTGCGCGTCAGCATCTCACCGAGACGCTCCCGGGCGATGCGGAGCGAATCCTTATCGTCCGCCGAGAACCGGTCGATCAGGGCCTCATGGACATGCGATCTGAAATTTCGAAGCAGTTTCGCATCCCCGTCGGACAGCAGCTCAAAAAGCCACTTCGTATAAAAGCTCTTCTGAAAGACATCCGCATAATGCAGGGGCTCAATGCCCTTTTCAATACATGCATCGATGAACCCGGATACGCCGGCCTTTTGGCACATCTCCCTTGTATCCTCAAAGCTCAGCCAGCTGTAGAGCTTTTCGATATCGCTGCATCCGCGGACCTTCTCACAGAAATCGTCGATGGACAGTCCCGCGAGATCATCCTCCGGGAACCATTCGAAGAATTTCCGGACAGTCCCCGCAAAGGCCTGCAGCACGCGGTACGGATCTTCATTTTCCGAAAATCCTTCCTTAAGGAGGATCTCCGAAAGCCTTTTCCCGGCCTGAAGGATCTCCTCATCTGACGGACAGCGACTTCTCTCTCCTGACTGTGCGGCCTCCTCCCCCGTGATGCCGGATGAACCGCCGAAATATGCAAGGAGCTCTCTTCTCCGGTTCTCGAAAGTCTTCTCCTCCTCCAGATAGGCAAGGAGCGCCTCCTCGATCTTCGCGAGGTCCCCCTCCGGCTCCCTCATCATGCGGGAAACGGCCTCCGCCGCCCTATCCGCCGCAGCCGGGCCTTCCGCGATCTGCCTGCGAAGGATCTGCGCCTTCTCCGTGAGAGGCATCCCGATCCGTTCCGCTGACTGCTCACAGCGCGTGAGGAATTCCCCCGCAAGGACCTCCTCCGGTGTATAACCTCCGATCCTGACCGTCCGGCTTTCCCCCTTCAGGCTGAGTTCCGACGCAAGGATCTCCGATATTCCGTATTTCGCAGCGTACTCCTGCACAGGTCTTGCAGCATAAAGGACTTCTTCCACGTAATTCCAGTCTGTATTTTCCCCGAGATAATATCCTCCGAGCAGTCCCGCGCACTGTTCCTCGGTGCTCACAAGCCCGATGATTTCCTCACGGTAGGCATTGAGCGCGCGAAGCCCCGCAAGGAGCGACCTGTCGTCAGCCGGCGCGCCGGCCTTCCGCATGGAGAGGAGAAGAGCCCGGTCTCTCCGGTAGCTGCCTCCAAGCCTTCTCAAAAAGGATGCGGACTCCCTCTCGAACCTCCCGAGGATCTCTCCGGTCTCGAATCCGAGAAATTCCTCCTTCCATCCCGCCAGAAGATCCTCACGGCTGCCGTTTACGATCCCGACCCTCATTTTCCGGACGCGGACCAGCCCGAGGAGATTTTCATACACGCCCTCCCCGAACCACTCGGCACGCATCGCGTAAGGGATCGACAGCACCCCGGCAAGCTCGCCGATCCTGCGCACTCCCTCTGCCGTATACGGGATCACCTGTCCGGTCTCCCGTGCTGTCTGCTCAATAAATCCGCCGATCTCGCGCACCAGACGAAAGGCGCCGCCAAGCGCCTCAAAGGTCATCTTTCTTCGGTCCGGACTCTTAATGTCCTCCGCGGAAATACCGCACCCGTCGGCACCGCGGTACACATTCCGGACTCCTGCCAGATCACGCTCTGCCAGCTCCGCATTCATCTCCTCCGTAAAGACCGGGGAGACATATTTCCTGCCGCCGGCATAAAGTTCCTCATACTCGCAGATCCCCTCTGAAAATGAAAGGATCCCGCCGATCGTACCGTCTCCCTCCTCACGAAGCGCCGGAAGCGTCTTAAGAAGTACTGCTGACACCTCCCTGATCTCATGCATCCTCTCATAAGTCACCATCTTTATGGAAGTCCCGCGCCACGGGTTCGTGAACGGATTTTCCCCGGTCCTGCGCGAAAAATCCTGATACTTTACGAGCGCTTCCATGCGAAGAGCATAATCCTGCCCCCGAAAGGCGCAGTAAGATCCGGATTCCGGAAGAATGACCGCAGGTTCCTCCTCAAGCCGGATGAGCTCGCTGACTGCCTCCGAGATGCTGTGCCCGAGAGGGCTTCGTTCCCCGTGCATCAGAGAAAAATACTTCCGAAGCTCCTCCCTCTCCCGGAAGGCCCTCTCAATAGAAAGGTAATCTTCAGCGGGCGCCGCGACGACCGGCTCATCCAGTGTTCTCGCAAGCTCCTGCACTACGCTCTTCTTCTCCGTCTTGCAGCTGTGGAGAGGCAGACAGTAATCGCCGAGACCGCTCTCACGCAGCCTGTTCAGAACGACGTTCAGAGCGGCCATTTTCTCGGACACAAAAAGAATCTTCTTCCCGTCTGCGAGTCCCTCGGCAATGATATTGGTGATCGTCTGGCTTTTGCCCGTGCCGGGAGGTCCCATGAGGACAAAACTGACGCCCTGTCTGGACATACGGATCGCGTCCAGCTGACTTGCGTCCGCGTTCACGACCTGGCAGTTCTCAAGATAGGAGATCCCGTCATGGTCAAAATTCCCGGCATCCTCATCCGGCAGCTTCAGGCCGGACGGATCGCCGCAGAAGGCCCGGATGACCGGATTCTCAAAGATCCTGTCCTCATACTTCAGAAGATCCCTGTACATAACGATTTTCAGGAAGGAAAGGAGTCCCAGATCCGCTTCCTTATGCACAGTCCAGCCGCTGTCCTGTACGAGCTCCTGTACAAGATCAAGATATGCGAGGATTCCCTCCTCGGGGTCAAAATCAGGAAGATCGATCCCGAAAAGGGTATTTAAAGCATAGTCGAGCGTCGGGTTCACAACGATATCTTCATCAAGCCTGCGAAGAGAAAAGCCGCTCGTGATCGACTTTCGCTCGATCGTGACGGGTACCAGGACTAGCGGCGAGGAAAGCGGCGGCTCCGACGGTTTCTGTTTCCACTCCAGAAAGCCGAAGCTCAGGTAGAGAATATTGATACCCTGCTCCTCCAGGGACAGCTTCGCCTTCTGGCGGAGGTTCCTGAGCGTACTCTGCATTTCCTCTGTCGGCAGATCGGAACCGATCTCCCCTGTCACGAGCTCTACAGGTGCCGACAGGCTGTCCATGAGAGCAAAAAAGCCCGTAAGATAGGCGTCATGGCTCACGTCGACCCGCTTCTTGAAAGGGACAGCCCGTGTGCTGCCGGCGATCTTCGCAAACAGCGTCTCAAAATCAGGCGTCGTAATGTGCAGCGTGCCCCGCCTGGTCCTTCGATAATTCATCATGCGGTTGCGGCGTCCAAGATCGAGAAGACCGTTGCGCCAGGTCTCAAGTTTTTTTCTCTGTCTTACAGGATCCATGCAAATCTCCCCCTGCAAAGCGGTGTTCCTTCGGAGCATCGGCGTTTCCATGCGTTTCGAATGCCTAAAGTATACCTTATCAGGACCGCTTAGCGAACCCGATAATCAAATTTTGCCGATAAAAAAATGCTGCGCACAAAGCGCCTCCCGGAGCTTCCGGAGGTCAGATGCACCCCCATCCGCTCACAAGGCGTTCGTGCGACAGCACTTTTTTCTATGCAGCCTGTTTTTCACACTGCTCTTTTGAGCATATGACCGTCAAATCAGCGGTCTCTCTTTGTCCTGACTGATTCAGATCTTCGGAAGGCCGTCAAAGCCCGGCTTGAGATCCTCATCCGTCGGAATATAATCTGTCATCTCGCCGTTATGATACTTCTCATAGGCGACCATATCAAAATATCCCGTTCCGGTGAGACCGAAGACGATCGTCTTCTCCTCGCCCGTCTCCTTACATCTGAGAGCCTCATCGATCGCGCAGCGGATCGCGTGTGAACTCTCCGGAGCCGGAAGAATACCTTCAACACGGGCGAACATCTCGGCTGCCTCAAAGACGGATGTCTGCTCAACGGAGACTGCCCGCATCATTCCCTGGTCATACAGCTCTGAAAGGACCGGGCTCATTCCGTGGTAGCGGAGACCGCCTGCATGATTCGGGGACGGGATAAAACCGCTGCCAAGTGTGTACATCTTCGCGAGCGGGCAGACCATGCCGGTATCACAGAAGTCATACGCATATTTGCCGCGCGTAAGGCTCGGGCAGCTCGCCGGTTCGACGGCAACGATATCGTAATCCGCCTCACCGCGGAGCTTCTCGCCCATGAACGGAGCGATCAGTCCGCCGAGGTTCGATCCGCCGCCGGCACAGCCGATGATCATATCCGGCTTTATACCGTACTTCTTCAGAGCCGTCATCGTCTCAACGCCGATCACAGACTGATGAAGAAGGACCTGGTTCAGAACAGACCCCAGTACATAGCGATATCCCTCGTGCGTCACAGCGTCTTCTACAGCCTCAGAGATTGCGCAGCCAAGACTTCCGGTCGTTCCCGGATGCTCCGCGAGGATCTTCTTTCCGATTTCCGTCGTCATGGACGGGGACGGTGTCACGGATGCTCCGTACGTGCGCATGACCTCGCGTCTGAACGGCTTCTGCTCGTAGGAGACCTTGACCATGTAGACCTTGCAGTCCAGCTCAAAATACGCGCAGGCCATGGAGAGGGCCGTCCCCCACTGACCGGCCCCGGTCTCTGTGGTGACGCCGCGAAGGCCCTGCTGCTTTGCGTAGTAAGCCTGTGCAATCGCGGAATTCAGCTTGTGAGAGCCGGACGTATTATTTCCCTCGAACTTATAATAGATCTTTGCCGGCGTGTCGAGCTTCTTCTCAAGACAGTACGCGCGGACGAGCGGTGACGGGCGGTACATCTTGTAGAAATCGCGGATCTCATCCGGAATGGGAATAAAGCGTGTATCATTATCCAGTTCCTGCTCTACGAGCTCCTTGCAGAACACGGCGCCAAGCTCCTCGGCTGTCATCGGCTGACCGGTTCCGGGATTCAGGAGCGGAGCGGGCTTCTTCGTCATATCCGCCCGGACATTATACCAGTCTCTCGGCATCTCATCTTCTGAAAGATAGATCTTGTACGGAATTTTCGTTGTCTCTGTCATGATTCAATCCTCCTTAAATACAAGTCCCGTTCGCGGGGCTCTGATTTGATACAGCCCGCCGCCCTTCATGCGGAGGCTGCTCTCCCTGAGATGATCCTCCATGACCATCAGCAGGGCCGCAGCAGTTCTTTTCTCAGGAATCCCGCTGCGGAAAATGAGAGAAAACGGGCTGAACCATCTGCGCCGGAAAATATTTTGATTTACCGGCACATAAAAAGTCCTGTCCCGAAATGTCGGGACAGGACTTGAAATTCCTGCGGTGCCACCCAACTTGACGGATTTCTCCGCCCTCTCATGCATACAGACATATGCGGGATGTTGTTCACGAAGTTCCCACTCCGTCTCCCCTACCGTCGCCGGTTCAGTTCGCCCTCCGAAGCCCACTTCCCATTCTTCCCCGCGCCGTGATTCCACCATCCACGGCTCTCTGTACCGGTTTCGAAAGGTACTCCTCTTCATCTGCGGTTTGTTTTAGGTTGTTAGCAGTTTACCACGTTAAAGCAGAGCATGTCAAGAAAAATTATGCACATCATTTTACAGAAAAATGAAGATCATCCTGCATCTGTAAGCTGTCTGTCTTCCCAAAATCAGGATTCATTCACGATCTTCCCCGTCATATGCTCCGGAACCAGCATGAGGACCATCACACCCGGCCCGCTGCGCCGCACTTCACCCTCGATATACTCCGCGTCATCCGTGAACTTATAGCTCAGCTCTCTGCAGATCCTGATCGCCTCCTCATGGTCCTCCACAATACGGATCCGCCCGAATACAATGACACTCTTTATGTTGAGCGCCCATTCGCCCTCCCGCACGAATCCTTCGTCATAGACACAGAACGACACTTTATCGCATCTTCGAATGGCATCTGTCCGATGCCCTTTCTTTCCTGTGTGAAAATAAATACGGCCGTCCTTCTCCGAATACCAGTAGTTGATCGGCATGCCATACGGATATCCGTCGTCGCCGAGAACGGACAGGACGCCCCGCTTTTCATTTTTCAGGATCTCACGGCATTCCGTATCGGAGAGCGCCTGCTTAAAACGTGTGACCGGTCTGAACATTTCTTTTGTGCCTCCTCGCTCTTTGTATATTGGAAAGCGGATATTCGCGGTCCGCCCCAAAACAAAGGCACTGCACCCGCTGTCCTGACAGTCTCCGGTAATCCTTTAATAGACTTTAACAGACGCTTCCCTGCACTCCTCAAGAAATTTCTCCGGCAGTGCATCGTCTGAGACGATGGCACTCGCATCGACCAGATCGCACATCGTGAACGATCCCTTCTTCCCGACTTTGGATGAGTCCATAAGGACGACCACCTCCGTAGCTCTGCTGACCGCCATTCTCTTTACGACATTATCCTCCAGCGACTCACAGGTAAATCCGGTATCTGACCGGTAACTGGTCGCACCGAGGAATGCAAGATCAAAATGAATCTGAAGGAGCTCTGTCACTGCGCTCGTGCCGGTCAGGCTGAGCGAATTGCGGTTCAGCTGGCCGCCGGTGACATACACCCGCGCTTTTTTCAGGCGGGCAAATTCGACCGCACAGCTGATGCTGTTCGTAATGATCAGACAGCGTACGTCCGGAAACTGTGCCGCAAGCAGAGTCGTTGTGCTGCCCGAATCGACAAAAATCGTCATATTTTCCCGCACAAATCCGGCAGCTTTTTCCGCAATGACCTGTTTTGCATCCACATTCTGTACTGCGCGCTTTCCGAGCAGATCGTCGTTTCCGATCACCGTCTCTACAGACTTTGCCCCTCCATGCACGCGGACGATTTTTTTCGCCTCATCGAGCGCTTTCAGGTCAGTCCGGATCGTCATATCGGATACGTCCGGAAAAGCCTCCTTGATCTGTCCGAATGTCACACTGCTCATCTCATTGATATAAGCCGCGATTGCGGAGCGGCGTCCTTCCACACTATCCATCAGCTCTCCTCACGGTGTAAATACGATGGGTACCTTTATAAGTCAGTGAACAAACATTACTCTGACAAATATTCTAAAGCAACACGTAATTTTCCGTCAAGCATCCAGATTATCAAAAGAGCAGCCGGACCGTAAGGAACATACCTGATAGAATAGAGTGGCGTCATCTATTGGTAATATGCTTAGCCGGTCACGGCTGCCCATTTTAAAGGGAATATGAGAATTTTACTGTTCCTGAATACACAGCCTGCGTATGGATGAGATGCATCCTGCCATGTATCGGATTCTTTTCATTTTGATAATCAGGATCAGCGGTGTTCCATCTGTTCAGGAAAGAGTCTTGATGATCCAGTCCTTATCTTCCGTCGTCTTCATCTTCTCAAGCACATTGAGATCATCCAGGCAGTCTGCGATCTTCGCAAGCAGATCCAGATGCTCATCGCCGATTCCTGCGATACCGAATACAAGCTGAGCCTTCTCATCGCCGAAGTCAACGCCGTCCGGATACTGGATCATGACGATCTGGCTCTTCTTTACAGTGCCTTTCGCCTGTGTTGTGCCGTGCGGGATGGCAATACCCATGCCCATGTATGTGGAGACAAGTTTCTCACGCTCAAGCATTGCGTCGATATAAGACGGCTCGACTGCTCCGGTCTTGACAAGGAGCTCACCGGCAGCCTTGATTGCCTCCTCCTTGGATACAGGCGCCTGATTGAGCTTAATGCAGTCCGGCGTCATTTTGACGGAGCTTGCAGCAGTATTGGTCGCTTCTGACGGATCATCGACGACCGTTTCGGTCGGTTTGTCGAGTGTCGTCACCTGGATATAGAGATCGTCAAGGGCCGGATCCGCGAGGAAGTTTCCGATCTGGACAAGCTGTGCTTTCGGGCAGGATTTCTTCGCCCGCTCTGCGAGGACAGTCTGTACGACCGCGATGTCGCAGTCTGCCGGAATATTGTCTACGGATGTATTCTTGACTGTAATGTCAGGTCTTACAGCCTTAATACGGTTGCGGAACTTGGTAGCGCCCATTGCGGAGGATCCCATACCTGCGTCGCAGGCGAAGATGATCTTCTTGATCTGTGCCGGATTGCTGATGACTGCGCTGGCTGCTGCAGAAGCTGCTGCTGCAGTTCCCTTTGCCTCAGCCTTCATGCCTGCCATCTGAGACTGTGCGTCTTCAAGGCTCTTTCCGCCTTTCGCCTCTGTTGCCTTCAGGATCGGAAGAGAGACGAAGAAGGATACCGCTGCGGCAATTGCAACGCCGAGGAATACAAGAACGACCTGATCCTTCGGTGCCATGGAGAGGAATGCGATGATCGATCCCGGTGAAGACGGTCCCTTCAGACCAACCTTGAACAGGTTGAAGAAGAAGATCGCGCAGATATTTCCGACGATCGGGCCGGCAATAACGACCGGGTTCATAAGGATGTACGGGAAGTAGATTTCATGAATACCGCCGAGGAAATGGATGATGATCGCGCCCGGTGCGGAATCCCTTGTTGCCTTGTCCTTGGAGCCGAGCCAGTATGCAAGCAGAACGCCGAGACCCGGACCCGGGTTAGCCTCCAGCATGTACATGATGGACTTGCCGGTAGCAGCAGCCTGCTCAACACCGATCGGTGTGAAGATACCATGGTTGATCGCGTTGTTGAGGAAAAGTACCTTCGCAGGCTCGATAAAGATCGCCGTAAGCGGAAGGAGGTTTGCTTTTGTGAGTACTTCAACACCCGCTGTAAGAACTGCGAGAATTGCCGACATGAACGGTCCGATGAAGAAGTAGCCGAGAATTGCGAGCAACATACCGAAGATACCAACGGAAAAATTGTTGATCAGCATCTCGAAGCCTGCCGGCATATGGCCGTCCATCGCCTGATCGAATTTCTTGATGACAAAACCTGCGACCGGACCCATGATCATGGCGCCCATCAGCATAGGCTGTCCGTCTGTTCCGCCGACGCCTGCGATCGCACCGATCACTGCGATTGCACCGATGACGCGGCCTCTGTCACCGCCGACGAGATAACCGCCCTGTGCAGCGATCAGGATCGGAAGTGCGTAGAAAAGCATATACGGGTGAATGGAAGCGAGTCCTTCATTCGGGATCCAGCCGTCCGGGATAAAAAGTGCTGTGATAAAGCCCCATGCGATAAATGCGCCGATGTTCGGCATGACCATTGAGGAAAGAAACTTTCCGAATTTCTGTAAGCCCTGTTTCATAACCTTCTCCTTAATTAACTCTTTTTTATGTCAATACATGTCACTTCTTTTTTAATGCTCTGAAAGTCCTTTATTAATCTGCGAAATTTGCCAGGACGTATTTCTCAGCCTCGAGGCACCAGAGTCCCTTATTTGCCTCGACGATATCCGCAAGCTCACCGAAACGCTTATCGTTCAGCTCTTCAGCCTTTGCGCGGAGTTCGGAAAGATCCGTCAGCGGCATGCTCACATGTGTATAGATGAGTTTCTTTCCGCCCGGGATCTTCGGAAGAGTAAGTGTAGCATTCGCAGCAGCGTCCAGTCCTCCGACATGTGTGACCATGACTGCGGGATCGATCCTTCCGGCAGCTGTGAGCTCGAGGGACTCGATCATATCCGCTGTGTTTCCGCCCGTCGTTCCCATGACGTGCGTGGAGTTATAGTGGACGTCATAGAAATTCATCGTCGCCGAGAACTGCGGATCTGTCGGACCTGCGAAGAAATTCAGACATCCGTCACGTCCCAGGATCGCGCTCGACTGTGTGACGACCGGAGCCACCGGTGCGTAGCAGAGGACATCGTCATAGCCCGTGCCGCCTGTAAGCTCGCGGAGATATGCGACCGGATCGTCGTACTTCGCGGTATTCACGAAATGAAGTTCAACGCCTTCCTTCTCAAGGATCTCCTTCGGCGGGAAGAGCTCTTCGGCCCTGTCCAGTCTGTCCTGATTGATGTCTGTGACCGTGATCATGCCGGGCTTTCTGTCGCGATGGATCGCATAGGTCAGAGCTCCGAGACCCATCGGGCCGGCGCCTGCCGTGATCGCCATCTTTCCGCCCTCTTTGATGCCCATCTCGTGTGTATAGACGCCCATCTTTGTGTGATAAGCCGCATTCATAGCTCCGATCGAGCAGGACAGCGGCTCAGCGAGGGATGCCTCGTAATAAGCTTCTCCCTTATACTCAAGGAAGCAGTCACTCTCGAAAAGCTCAGCCGGGAGGATGCAGTAGGTTGCGTCACCGCCGCAGAACTCATAAGAGTAACCCGGGCTCCACATCGTTCCCTTGTAATTCAGGGCCGGCTGGATCGTGAACTTCATTCCCGGCTGATACTTATCAGCATATTTTGCGCCGACCTTCACGACATCGCCTGCGAACTCATGTCCCATGATCGCCGGATGCTCCGCGACGTCGTCATGTACTCTCTTGTGGTTGACGCCGAGGATCGCGCACTTGTAAGTCGACATGCAGATCGAATCGGAAACGACCTTTACAAGCATCTCATCTTCTTTGATCTCCGGAAGTTCGAACTCATCAAGCCGAAGATCATTTGCCGCGTGGAGTCTGACAGCCTTTGTTTTCATCTAAGTGTCCTCCTTTAACATAGATTGGTTTTTCTGCCCTGCGATTAGTATGTTCTTTTGTTTTAACATCTTAATACTATTATAATAACAGCGTTTTAGTTTGTCAAGTTGTTGTTTCAACAATTCTGGACTTCATTTTTTGTCGCATTTGCACAATTTCGCTCGTTCTTGCTCACTTTTGAGAGTTATCATAATCTGCAGCCCTCTGCGTTGTACTTTCTCTTCTTTATGCTTATTGATATAATAAAAAAAGTGAAAAAAGCCCGCTTTATCATTTTCATTTCGAAAGGAACAGACTATGATCGGAACAAAATAGCCTTCTGAAAAACACACTTTCCTCGATCCCGTGAGCGGACAGCCCGTCACGCAGCTGACAGATCAATACCTGAATTTTCATCTGTATTTCACGGACAACTCCTTCGATCCCTCCTGCGAGAACATCTACTTTCAGTCGAACCGCTGCAATCCGGAATCGGAGCGCTGTCAGCTTTTTCGTATGAATCTTGAGAGCGGGGAAATGGAACAGCTGACCGACGATCCGGCAGGACACCCTACTTCGGATTCGCTCATAAGGACGGGACCGTCTACAGAAAAGTCGACATGCCCTTCTACTGCAATCACTATTACGCTAACGCCGACCTCTCCCTCTTCGTCGGAGATGCCGTGAAAGACATCGTTCTGATCAGTGTCGATGAAAACGGCGGCACGAAGCTCACCACGCTGGCAAGGCATAATACGACCTGGAAATATCAGCGCTCCCACTGTCATCCGAACTTTTCCTGGGATGGAAAAAAGATCCTCTACTCCGCGGATACCGACGACACCCACGACAATATCTTTCTGGTCGAGGTCCCGAAAGAGCTTCTGTAAAACTGCGCACGACCGGCCTTTTCACAGGGGAACCTTCCATAGAGTCGAAAAAACCCACCTCCATTTCGGAAGTGGGTTTTTCAAGTCAATATTCATATTCTCCTGTCCGGGTTCCAGTCCCGTACATCAGTCCCCGTGGATGATGATCCTCATTCCGGAATCAGCCGTCTCGAGCACCTTCTTCATAAGCTCCTCATCAAGCGCCACGCATCCGCCCGTGAACTTCTTTGTTCCCTTGCAGTGGATGAAGATCGCAGAGCCCTTGGGCCATTCGTTTTTCGAATTGAAATCCGTCTCGATCCCGTAATTGTACTCGGGAGACAGTTCATACATCTCCTCGCCCTTGCACTCGTGTCCGGTCTCCTTCGTATCGATGATCTGGTTGTAGTACTCACCTTCCTCATCGCAGGCGAATGTCGTCTCTTTGATTTCCGTATACGGAAGATCGGTCCCGGGGTTCGAACGGATCCCGAAAGCGCCTCTCACACCGAAATCTCCGTACGGAGTCTTCGCATCCCCTTCACCGGTCTTTTCGGGGCCGTTCTTGCCAATGATCGCCTCGGTCTCAAAAGTCAGTGACCACACATCGTTCTCATCTGTAAGCTTCTCATAATACTGAACGGTCGCCTTACAGCCTTCCGTACATCTCACCAGCATGATCTGATGGACCTTATCGTCGTGGCGGTATTTCTGAAGAGATTCCCGCCAGAAGGCCTGATTTTCCACATTGATCGTCGGGTCCGCCGGGGTGTCCGCCTTCTTGCTCTCCGTCGCTTTGCTTTCTGTTTTACTGTCCGTCTTAGTGTCAGTTTTTTTACTGTCCGTCTTACTGTCAGTTTTTTTGCTGTCTGTCTTGCTGTCCGTCTTTTTGCTGTCTGTCTTCGTGCTCTCCGTTTTCGCCGTGCTCTCGGCTGTGGTTGCAGCGGATTTCGAAGAAGCCAGAACACTTAACGGGCTTACCGTCATGATTCCTGCCATAAGCAGTGACACCGCAAATAAAGCTGCTTTTTTCATACCTGTCTCCTGTTTTACTGATACTACTTGAAAAGCGAGCGAATACACCTCATCTCCCGATCACCAAAAAGAAAAGGTTTCCGCCTCTTTTCCTGCCAGATTCATTATAAACCTCGGTCGTATGGAATTCTATCAATATTTATTCTTCAACGCGCTTTTCCTCGCGACTAATGTCGTGAGATACGCGCAAAGTAAACCTTGCCTTCATCGTACGTACACTCTCGCGATGAAGAAAAAAAATGCCGATTTCCGTTTTTGTATGCGGAAATCGACACTCTTAAGTCCTGAAGCATCGGGGACTCGAACCCCGGACAACTTGATTAAAAGTCAAGTGCTCTACCACCTGAGCTAATGCTCCATATACTGGGCTAGTTGGATTCGAACCAACGAAATGCAGCAGTCAAAGTGCTGTGCCTTACCCCTTGGCGATAGCCCAATAATCACCTTTCGGGAACGCAGCCACCAGCTGCTGAGGGTGGATAGTGGGACTCGAACCCACGGCCTCCAGAGCCACAATCTGGCGCGCTAACCAACTGCGCCATACCCACCATATACGTGCCTGAAGAGACTCGAACTCCCGACACACGGCTTAGAAGGCCGTTGCTCTATCCAGCTGAGCTACAGGCACATAGCTGCTGAAGCCTCAATAAAGAGACAAAAGCGGGTGATGGGAATCGAACCCACGTGTCCAGCTTGGAAGGCTGGTGTTCTACCATTGAACTACACCCGCATAGAAAAAGCATATATTATGGAAGTCGGGGTGACAGGATTCGAACCTGCGGCTTCCTGGTCCCAAACCAGGCGCTCTAGCCAAGCTGAGCCACACCCCGTCGCCTTTCATCCTCATCGTGCCTTTTCGCACAACGCTTAATCATTATATTAAGCGGCCGCCTTTTTGTCAATAACTTTTTTAACACTTTTCTGATAATTATTTTGAACTGAAGTGAAAACCGTATCCGGACTGCAAAATGCCCGCCCGTTCCGGAAGCGGTCCGGGGATGTCCGGACTTTTCATGTCTCGTCATCCCCAGAATGAGATCCTTCCGCTCCTCGTAAGATAATTGATCTGATAGTGCGCCCTGCCGAACCGGTCGATCTCCATCACCGCATAGCTCGGCTTCCGTCCGCTCTGCCTCGGATAGGCGAGGCTCCCGGGATTCAGGACCGTAATACCGTCATCTGAGACGGCCTGCTGGAGCACCGGCACGTGCGTGTGGCCGTACATGACTACGTTACAGCCATTTTCCCTGGCTTCCTTAAGGACCTCACTGTTATCCCAGGAAACGCCGTGCAGGTGTCCGTGGGTCACGTAGATCCTGTATTTCCCGAATTCCACGATTTCAGAAATCTGAAGATCTGTAAAGAAGTCATTATTCCCCCGTACGAATGTGCAGGGGCATCCCGCCATCTCGCGGATGATCTTCTGATGCCCCTCCACATCCCCGCAGTGGATCAGGTGATCCGGCTTACGGATCTTTTTAAGGACCCTCTCGAGATTGTTCTCGTGACCATGTGTATCACTGACGACCAGTATTCTCATAACATTTCTCCCAGCTTCGCACGCATCTCCCTCAGTGCCTTGCCGCGGTGGCTTATCGCATTTTTCTCTGAAGGAGACAGCTCCGCGGACGTACAGCCTTTCTCCGGCACGTAGAAGATCGGATCATATCCGAAGCCATTCGATCCCTTTTCCTCATAGCCGATCCTCCCCTCAAATGTACCCTCGCAGACGATCTCCCGTCCATCCGGGAAGACGCAGGCGACGTCACACATAAAACGGGCAGTCCTCTTTTCATCCGGTACCCCCTGAAGCCTCTCGATCAGGTTGTTGTTCTTGATATGATAGGAAGTATCCTCGCCCATGTAGCGCGCAGAATAGATTCCCGGTTCCCCTCCGAGCGCATCGATCACGAGGCCCGAATCATCCGACATGGTGATCTCACCGCAGGCTTTGCAGATCGTGCGCGCCTTGATCAGCGCATTCTCCGCAAATGTCTTCCCGTCCTCCACGATATCCGCCCTGATCCCGGCCTCCTTCATCGAAACGACCTCGACGTCCAGATCACTGAGGATCTTACGGATCTCTGTCAGCTTGTTCTCATTTCCGGTCGCAAATATTATTTTCATCTTTCCGTCTCCTGTTTTCCCGTGTTCCTCTTACTGTTTCCCTGTTCCGGGTACTGCGAAACGCTGTACGGAACGGGACTGTCTGTTCCCCTGTTCCCTCATGTACGTCCCTCACGCGGCTTTCTGGGCGGTTTCGGGCCGATATACTCATAAAGGTACGTCTTCATCATTCCGTTGTAAATTTTCCGGTTCTTAGAGCTCCTGAGGCCGATTCCGCTCTCCGCCTGATCATAGGCCGTGATCACATACATGGACCAGGTGTCAAGCTTCCGATAGGCTTCCCCGAGCGCTCCGTAGAGCTCCGGCAGATTCGCGCGGTCCTCGATCCGCTCTCCGTAAGGAGGATTCGTGATGATAAATCCGTACTTGCCGGAATGGCTGAGATCCGCCACGGCCCTTCTCTGAAAATGAAGGTACGAAAGCACGCCGGCCTCCCTTGCATTCTCCCTCGCCGCTTTGACCGCCTTCGGATCGATGTCATAGCCCTGAATATCCGTATCCGTCACCGGGATCTCCTCTGCCCTGGCCTGCTCTCTCGCCCGCCTGAAGGAATCTTCCGGCAGGATCGAATCCCACTTTTCGGAGAGAAATTCCCGATTTACCCCCGGCGCGATATTTCCCGCGATCATCGCTGCTTCAATCGGGAATGTTCCCGACCCGCAGAACGGATCCACGAGAATCCTGCCCTGTCTCCACGGAGTCAGCAGAATGAGCGCGGCCGCGAGGGTCTCGGAAATCGGTGCGATGACAGGGCTTATGCGGTAGCCCCGCTTGTGGAGGGACGTCCCCGTTGTGTCAAGGCCAAGCGTCACGATATCTTTACGGATCGCAACGCGGAGCGGATAAGCCGCCCCTGTCTCCGGCGCCCATCTGTAACCGTAATGCGCTGACATCCGGTCTGCCATGGCTTTCTTTATGATCCTCTGAATATCGGAAGGGGAAAACAGGGCGCTTTTTACGCTGGACGCCTTCGCGACCCAGAATTTCGCATCACGGGGAAGAAATTCCTCCCAGTGCACCGCCTTCGTCTTCTCAAAGAGCTCATCATATGTGACTGCGCGGAACTCATCGACCAGAAGGAGGATCCGCTCCGCAGTCCTGAGCTTTATATTGGCAGCCGCTGCCGTGTCAGCATCGCCTTCAAAGGTAACGCGGCCGTCATCAACGGAGACGATTTTGCACCCAAGACCCTGGATTTCTCTTTTCAGGACGGATTCCAGACCAAAATGACAGGGTGCAGCATAGATATAACTGTTCATATTCACCTGCTCTATATTTTTTCTCAGATTTTGTTAAATTTGTTTTAACTTTTTGTTGCTTTTTAGTTTAATAATGGATATAATAACACTTGTAAAAAGAATTTACCCTTCAAAAATTTTTTTTACACAACCCCTTATTAATTATTTATACTCCCCAGATACGGTGTCGAAAGCTCCCCTTTCGGCACCGTATCACTTTTTATGTCATTTTTTTCTTCATCGCGCAATACTCGTGATTTTAATCGTGAGATACGTGCGCAAAGTGAACTCGCCTTCATCGTGAGTACAATCCCGCCTCTCCTTTACGAGTATACAACATGATATCATATCGCCCCGCATTTCTCAAATCAGGAAAAGGCCGATCCGATAAAAAGCACTTTTGCTGAAGGAACAGGCTGCAGCACAGCTTCACGGAAAAACTCCAGACCCGGGACACGGCGGCTGCAACACAGCTTTACGGAAAAGTCCCCGGACCGGGATCCGGCGCAGCACACGCTTTCGTAAAAAACCGCCGCACACGAGACGATCTCATGTGCGGCGGTTTTTATGACCTGCTGACCGAAATTATACAAGCTCCAGAAGAACTTCCATCGCAGCGTCGCCCTTTCTCTGTCCGATCTTCACGATTCGTGTGTAACCACCGTTGCGGTTCACATACTTCGGAGCAATCTCCTCGAACATCTTCTTGGGCATATCGATCTGCTTTGTATTCCTCTTGCGGCCTTTGCCTTCTGCCGGGACCTCTTTGATCGGGTAGAAGACGCGCATCATTTTTCTTCTTGCGTTCATTCTGGACGGAAGATCCTTCTGGATCTCCTTCTCAACTTCGTCGAACACAGTCACTTTCTTGCCGTCGACGACTTCCTTCACGCGCTTGCCCTCAGCGTCCTTGCGGGCGACCTTGGCCTTGACCGTTACTGTCTCGAAATTATCTTTTTCCTTGACAGCCAGTGCGATGAGGCCTTCAGCGATCTTTCTGACTTCCTTCGCCTTGGACTCTGTCGTTACGATCTTGCCATGATACAGAAGCATCGTGACCTGGTTTCTTAAAAGTGCTTTTCTCTGTGCTGCAGTTCTGCTGAGTTTTCTGTAACCGGACATTTAATTTTCCTCCATTCGCGGAACGTTGCCGCCATGCTCTTCGGTCTTACTGACGGTCGTTTGAGTCCGCATCTGTCTGTCAGTCCTCGCTGGGTTTGAGCGAAAGACCGAGTTCCTTGAGTTTTGCAAGGACTTCCTCGAGAGACTTGCGGCCAAGGTTCCTGACCTTCATCATATCCTCGGAAGTCCTGTTGCACAGTTCTTCGACTGTGTTGATGCCTGCTCTCTTCAGGCAGTTGTAAGAACGGACGGAAAGTTCGAGCTCATCGATGTTCATCTCGAGGACCTTCTCCTTCTCGTTCTCCTCTTTCTCGATCATGACCTCGGCAGCCTTAGCTGTCTCCGTGAGATCGATAAAGAGCTTCAGATGCTCACTGAGCACCTTTGCCGCAAGGCTGACAGCTTCTTCCGGATTCAGTGTGCCTTTTGTCCAGACATCCAGTGTCAGCTTGTCATAGTCAGTCTGCTGACCGACACGAGTATTCTCGACGCTCATATTCACACGCTCTACCGGCGTATAAATCGAGTCAACGGCAATGACGCCGATCGGCATATCGTCCGTCTTGCCTTTCTCAGCGCTGATATATCCGCGGCCTTTCGTGATCGTAAGTTCCACGTAAAGGCGGCAGTCCGGTCCGCCATTCAATGTAGCGATGACCTGATCCGGATTCATGATCTCAATATCGGAATCCACCTGGATATCGGATGCACGCACAACGCCTTCGCCTTCATACTCGATGTAAGCAGTCTTCGGCTCATCCGTCTCGGAATTGTTGCGGATCGCAAGGCTCTTGATGTTGAGGATGATTTCTGTCACGTCTTCCTTGACACCCGGAATCGGGCTGAATTCATGAAGAACACCGTCGATCTTGACCTGGCTTACCGCTGCTCCCGGGAGCGAAGAAAGCATGATTCTTCTCAGAGAATTGCCGAGAGTTGTTCCATAACCTCTCTCGAGAGGCTCAACGATGAATCTGCCATACTTCTTATCATCTGATGATTCCGCAACTGTAATCTTCGGCTTGTTAAAATCAAACACTAAGTATTCCCTCCTTATGGAAAACCTGTTCTTGAGGGTTCCTGGCAGTCAGGTTATGGTTTACTTGGAATACAACTCGACGATGAGCATTTCATTGACCGGAACGTCGATCATTTCCCTTGTCGGGACTTCCTTAACGATACCGGACATATGCTCTGTGTCAGCCTCGAGCCATTCCGGAACAGCACGTCCGGCTGTCATGGCGAGGATACCATTCTCTGCCTTATAACGCGGAGAAGACTGCTTTTTCTCCCTGATCTCGATCTTGTCACCTGCTTTGACCTGATAGGAAGGAATGTTCACGACCTTGCCGTTCACGAGGACATGCTTGTGGCCGACGATCTGACGGGCCTCACGTCTTGTACGTGCATAGCCGAGGCGGAACAGGACGTTGTCAAGACGAAGCTCCAGCATAGCCATAAGGTTCGCACCGGTCATGCCCTTCATGCGGTCTGCTTTCTTATAGTAATTGCGGAACGGCTTCTCAAGAACGCCGTAAATAAACTTAGCTTTCTGCTTCTCACGGAGCTGCTGGCCGTATTCAGACATCTTGCGGCTGCTTCTCTTAAGCTCACGTGTAGACTTCTTATCGATTCCAAGAACTGCCGGCTCCATTCCGAGCGATCTGCATCTCTTGAGGTACGGTACTCTATTTACTGCCATATTCTAATGGACCTCCATATACTAACGTGTTTACAGTTATACTCTTCTGCGCTTCGGCGGACGGCAGCCATTGTGCGGAACCGGCGTCACATCTTCGATACTGACGACCTGCAGGCCTGATGCGGAAAGTGCACGGATCGCAGCTTCTCTTCCTGAACCCGGGCCCTTTACGTATACTTCCACAGTCTTGAGACCATGAATAAGTGCAGCCTTTGTTGCTGTTTCCGCTGCCATCTGAGCAGCATAAGGAGTAGATTTCCTTGAACCGCGGAATCCAAGTCCACCTGCGGAAGCCCATGATAAAGCATTTCCGCGTGCATCCGTCAACGTCACGATCGTGTTGTTAAAGGATGACTGGATGTGAGCCTGTCCATGTTCAACGTTTTTCCTGACCTTGCGCTTCGCGCTGGTCGTTCTCTTCTGTACCTTAGCCATAAAAACTAACCTACTTTCCTTTCTTATCTAAGAGCTTTACTTCTTCTTGTTAGCGACAGTACGCTTCGGACCCTTGCGAGTTCTTGCATTGTTCTTTGTGTTCTGGCCACGGACCGGAAGGCCTTTCCTGTGACGGATTCCTCTGTAGCATCCGATCTCAGTAAGACGCTTGATGTTCATGGCGACTTCACGACGAAGATCACCTTCGACGGTGCATGTCTCGTCAATGACGTCCTTAATGCGTGCTACTTCCTCATCTGTGAGGTCGCGAACACGTGTGTCCGGATTGACGTTTGCATCCTTCAGGATTCTCATAGATGTTGTTCTGCCGATACCATAGATGTACGTAAGACCAATCTCAATACGCTTATCTCTCGGTAAATCCACACCAGCTAAACGAGCCATTGTTTTCCTCCAAACTTCAGTTTCAAATTTCTCTTTACGGTCTACTAGTTTCCTAATTGGGGCTTACATCGCGAAATGAAAATCTCAGATCAGCGACGCCGCTCGGTTTTGTTCCCTCGCGCATCAACCTTGAAAGCCCAGCCTGATCACCGTGATCCGGCCTTTCCGGTATTATAGATGACGAAATACCGGTATTAAGCACTAATTATCGGCTCATCAGCTGATAATATAGTAAACAAACTGCGCAGCCGCGTGCAGTCTGCTGTTGACTTAATAAACTTTCAAAGACAAATCAGCCCTGTCTCTGCTTGTGCTTCGGATTCTCGCAGATGATTCTGATGGAACCCTTCCTTTTGATGACTTTGCACTTTTCACACATTGGTTTTACGGAAGATCTAACCTTCATTTTAAACCTCCTTTCCGAAAGAATGCGCTTATTGCGCACAAAAGTCCGCATACTAGTTTACTACTATGCGGACTTGATTGCAAGAATTATTTTATTCTTCATCGCGCAATATTCGTGATTTTATCGTGAGTACAATCTCGCGATGAAGAATAAAAGCCTCCGGCGGATCGCAGCCGCGCAAAGAAGAAGGTGCTTCGCACCCTGCGCGGCGCGGCAAGAACGTGAAGCGTTCTTGCATTTTTTCGAACGCCGTTCTCAGACAGAACGCTGTCTCCTTCGGAAGCTCCGATTTCTCAGATCTGCCGGAGGACAGACGCCGGTTCGTCCATCCCGGAAAGGCGGGAAATGTGCGGATCCCCGATCACTTATCTCTCCAGATGATCCTTCCCTTATCCAGATCGTACGGAGACAGTTCGATCGTGACCTTGTCGCCCGGAAGAATACGGATAAAGTTCATGCGCAGTTTACCGCTGATGTGTGCGAGGACAACATGCTTGTTCTCCAGCTCGACTTTGAACATTGCGTTCGGAAGCTTCTCAAGGACTACGCCTTCTACTTCGATTGCATCTGCTTTTGACATTTAAACCTCCAATTTCCATGTCAGGTGTTCCGGCTATCCGTCCCTGAGTTACTTAAATATGAAATCCTTTGATGATTACACCAACCGCATGCGTCGCTGCTGTCACGGCAGTCCGGGCTTCTTCCGATCCCTGCCGCTGTTCCGCCGTGCGGTCATGATTTTTCATTTCATGATCTGCGACTTTGGCGGCTGATCATCTTTTCTTTCTTCCTCAAAATGAACTGCTCGGCCATCGCGTGAGAAAGTATGACAGACTTTCCCTTATTTGTCAAGAATATCCTTGATATCCGCAAAGACCTTATCCATGTTCTGTGTCCCGTCGACCGTAACAAGCACGCCTCTTCCGGCATAGTAGTCGATCAGCGGCTGGGTCTGTGCGTGATAGACGTCCAGTCTTGTTTTGACCGTCTCCGGCTTGTCATCGTCTCTCAGGATGAGGGACTTTCCGCAGACGTCACAGACATCCTCGACCTTGGGCGGATTGAAAACGATGTGATATGTCGCACCGCAGCCGACACATGCGCGTCTTCCGGACATGCGGTTAATAATATTGTCATCCGGGACATCGATATTCACCGCATAGTCGATCTTCTCTCCGAGCTTTTCAACTGCAGCGTCAAGTGCCTCCGCCTGCGGGATCGTCCTCGGGAATCCATCCAGAAGATATCCGTTCTTGCAGTCGTCCTGCTGAATACGATCTACTACGAGGTCGCATACGAGCTCATCCGGTACGAGCTGCCCGGCATCCATGTACGCTTTCGCTTTCTTTCCAAGCTCTGTTCCTTCCTTGATGTTCGCGCGGAAGATGTCTCCCGTGGAAATATGCGGAATTGAATATGCTGCTGCAAGTTTCTTTGCCTGTGTTCCCTTGCCGGCTCCCGGCGCTCCGAGCATAATGACCTTCATATGTGGCCTCCTTTTTCATAATATTTGATTTTGACAGGCTGCACGAACTGGAACTGACTGAAGAGCCATAAAACAAAAAAATCTGCAGTCAGCCCGGACGATACTCTGAACAGATCGTCATTTTTATTATTATAACATAGCTGTATTAGTTTTTTCGCCTAAATTTTTGCAGTATCATTCGTATTCCGGTTTGCGTCATTCTTATGTCGCGCTATCTGCTGCTCGCAGGAACGCAAAAAGTAAAGAGGATCTCCCACACGAAATGGAAGATCCTCTCAATACTCTTATGAATTCAGGAAGCCCCTGTAGTTCCTGACGACCATCATCGAGTCGATCTGCTTGACCGTCTCAAGGATGACACCTACGATAATGATGATCGACGTTCCGCCGAAGGATACGCTTGCGTGGAACACACCGTTGAAGAAGAACGGAATGATCGCAACGATCACAAGACCGACAGCGCCGATAAAGATCACGTAGTTCAGAATTTTTGTAAGATACTCGGATGTAGGCTTGCCGGGACGAATACCCGGGATAAAGCCACCCGATTTCTTCATATTGTCCGCAACCTCAAGCGGGTTGAATGTGATCGACGTATAGAAATACGCGAAGAAGATCACGAGGACAATATAGATCAGGAGACCGATATTATAAATCGGTTTCGTGAAATTGAACCAGTTATTCGAGCTCAGAATCCCAAGCAGAGTACCTAACCAGCCGCCTGCATTGGACTTGCCCGCAAACGTCGCAATGATGCCCGGGAAGGACATGATCGAGGACGCGAAGATGACCGGAATAACACCTGCCGTATTGATCTTCAGCGGGATAGAGGATGACTGGCCGCCGACCATGCGGCGTCCGACCATCTTCTTTGAATACTGGACCGGAATTCTTCTCTGAGCGTCATTCAGGATAAGAACAAGGACGACCATGGCTACAATGATCACCGCAATGATCAGACCCGCAAGAGCACCTCTTGCAATCGTCTTGCCTTTGATGAACTGCTCATAAAGTGTCGTGAGATCTGCTGGCAGGCGGGACAGAATATTAATAAGAAGAACCATGGAAATACCATTTCCGATTCCCTTGTCCGTGATCTGCTCACCGATCCACATAAGGAAGGAAGATCCTGCGGTAAGGCAGGCAACAACAACGACTCCCTTGGCAAAATCCATGTTGTTGATCAATCCGTTATTGCCGAATCCCACCGTCATCGCGATCGACTCAAAGAGCGCCAGTCCTACTGTGAGATAACGTGTGATCGCCGTAAGTTTTTTACGGCCATCTTCGCCGTCTCTCTGCATTTCCTCAAGTGCCGGAATGGCAATTGTGAGAAGCTGGACAATGATCGATGACGTAATATACGGTGTAATGGAAAGTGCCAGGATTGACATACTGGAGAAAGAACCTCCGGTGAACGCATCCAGGAAATTGAATGCATCACCGGTCTGGCTCTTGAACCAGTTGCTGAAAAAATCGCGGTTGACGCCTGGTACCGGAATCTGTGATCCCAGTCGGATAATTACGAGCCAGAGCAGTATGTATAACAGTCTGTGCCGTATATCCTTTACCTTTAATGCATCACCTAATTTTTTGAACATCAGATTACCTCTACACTGCCGCCTGCTGCTTCGATCTTGGCCTTAGCGCTCTCGCTGACCTTGGAAGCCCTGACTGTCAGCTTCTTTGTGATCTCGCCATTTCCGAGGACCTTTACGCCATCGTTCATCTTTGCGATCACACCGGTCTCAAGAAGAAGTTCCGGTGTAACGACTGTTCCGTCTTCGAACTTCTCGAAACGGTCAACGTTGACTACTGAGTAGACCTTCGCGTTGCGGTTCTTGAAGCCTCTCTTCGGAAGACGTCTGAACAACGGCATCTGGCCGCCTTCGAAACCGATTCTCGGAGCGCCGGAACGGGCCTTCTGGCCCTTATGTCCCTTGCCGGCAGTCTTGCCGTTGCCGGAGCTCTCGCCGCGGCCTCTGCGGAAGTTATTGCTGTGCTTTGAGCCCGGTACCGGGGATAATGTACTTAAATCCATTCTTGGCACCTCCTATTAAACTTCTTCTACTTTGACCAGATGCCTGATCATAGCGATCTGACCGCGGGTAGCTGCGTTATCCGGAAGAATAACGAAGGAATTGAGTTTATGGAAGCCCATGGACTCAACGACCTTTCTGTTCTTCGGAACAGCGCCGATTGTAGACTTAACAAGTGTGATTTTCAATTTCTTTTCTTCTGCCATTTCTGTAGTCCTCCTTACGCCAGAATTTCTTCTACAGATTTGCCGCGAAGACGGGCAACTTCCTCAGGCGTCTTGAGAGCCTTCAGGGCATTCAATGTAGCAAAAACAACGTTCTGCTTATTGTTGGAGCCGAGGGACTTTGTACGGATGTTCTTGATGCCTGCAAGCTCGATGACCGCACGGGCCGGGCCGCCGGCGATAACACCGGTACCTTCCGGTGCTCTCTTGAGGAGTACGGAAGCTCCGCCGAATTTGCCGATATTGTCATGTGTAATGCTGCTGTATTCTGTTCTGGCAACAGAGATCATATGCTTCTGCGCATCCTCTTTGCCCTTGCGGATCGCTTCCGGAATTTCTGCAGCCTTGCCGAGGCCGGCACCAACATGACCATTGCCGTCGCCTACGACAACGAGCGCCGAGAAACGCATGTTGCGGCCGCCCTTGACGACCTTTGTAACACGCTTGATGGCAACAACTCTGTCTTCCAGGCCGTTCTCATCCTTATCTACTCTTTTATTCTCGTTCTGTCTCATCAGTATTCCCCTTCCTCTTAGAAATCAAGGCCAGCTTCTCTTGCTGCGTCAGCGAGAGCCTGGATCTTTCCATGGTAAATGAATCCGCCGCGGTCAAAGACAACTTCCTTGATTCCAGCAGAGAGTGCTCTTTCGGCGATGACCTTACCGACTTTAGCTGCAGCCTCAACTGTGTCCGTGTATTCCAGACCGTCCTTGACGTCTGCCTGAAGGGTCGATGCGGATACAAGGGTCACACCCTTGGTATCATCAATGATCTGAGCATACATATGCTTGTTGCTGCGGAAGACTGCGAGTCTCGGACGAGCAGCCGTTCCACTGATATGACCGCGCATTCTGCGATGTTTCTTCTGACGCACTGCGGCTCTAGATGGCTTATTAATCATCTCTAAACTCTCCTTCCTTTATTTCTTACCGGTCTTACCGACTTTGCGGCGAATGATCTCATCAGAATACTTGATACCCTTGCCCTTATACGGCTCCGGTCCTCTCTTCTCACGGATGTTCGCGGCATACTGGCCGACCTTTTCCTTGCTGATTCCCTTGACAACAATCTTATTGCCTTCGACTGTGGACTCAACGCCTTCCGGATCCTCCATCTCGATCGGATGGCTGTATCCGAGGGAAAGAACGAGCTTCTTGCCCTGCTTCTGAGCCCTGTAACCGACGCCGTTGATCTCCAGAGTCTTCTGGAATCCGTCTGTTACACCGACGACCATGTTGTGGATGAGCGCTCTTGTAAGGCCGTGAAGAGCCTTATGTCTCTTGAGATCGTCCGGTCTTGTTACAATAATTTCATTGCCTTTTACTTCGATCGTCATCTCGTCGGAGAGCTGTCTTTTGAGTTCGCCCTTCGGTCCCTTGACAGTCATAAAATTACCCGGCTGTACATCTACAGTGACGCCTGCAGGTACGACGACCGGAAGTCTGCCGATACGTGACATGATGTTTCCTCCTAAAACTTAGATTTTCGGAGGCACCTTACCGTGCCTCTGTTTTCAGTTCTTTGCCTTCAATTACGCACGAACACACGGGAATATTTCATGATATCCCCGTCTTCATGCGGAAAATGAAGAGCCCGGACTCCTTCTTTTTAAGGATGCCCGCTAAACACTCCCTCTGCATCCGGCCATCATGCCCCGGACGCAGGGATGTGAGCATTTACCATACAAATGCGAGTACTTCGCCGCCGACGCCGAGCTTTCTTGCTTCCTTGTCGGTAATAACGCCCTTGTTCGTGGACACGATCGCGATACCGAGACCGCCGAGGACCTTCGGCATCTCTTCGCTGTTCGCGTAGATACGCAGGCCAGGCTTGGAGATTCTCTTCAGGCCTGTGATGATCTTTTCATTTTTATCCTTGCCGTACTTAAGTGTTACGCGAATAACCTTCTCGACACCTTCACCGACAAGATCATACTTTGCGATATATCCTTCGTTCACGAGAATGTCAGCGATTGCAAGCTTCATCTTCGATACGGGGATATCAACTGTATCATGCTTCGCTGTATTGGCGTTACGGATTCTCGTAAGCATATCAGCGATTGGATCATTCGTCGTTGTCATTTAGATGACGCTCCTTTCTAAAGTTCTTTACAGCCGGACCTGCCTCACCAGGCAGGCCGGATACTTATTTAAGTCCTGTCCCGGACGGTTCTTTACCAGGATGCTTTCTTGACGCCCGGGATTTCGCCCTTATAAGCCAGCTCACGGAAGCATACGCGGCAGATACCGTACTTTGAAAGCACAGAATGCGGACGGCCGCAGATGCTGCAGCGTGTGTAAGCTCTTGTAGAGAACTTAGGTGTCTTGGCCTGTTTTAATTTCATAGATTTCTTTGCCACGGTCTTCTCTCCTTTACTTAGCAAACGGCATGTTGAATAATCTCAGCAGTTCGCGGGCTTCCTCGTCCGTCTTCGCCGTTGTGACGAAAATGACGTCCATGCCCCTGACCTTGTCGACCTTATCGTACTCGATTTCCGGGAAGATCAGCTGCTCTTTGATTGCCAGTGCATAATTGCCGCGGCCGTCAAAAGCGTTCGGATTTACACCACGGAAGTCGCGTACTCGCGGCAGAGCCAGATTGATCAGACGATCTGCAAATTCATACATGCGCTCGCCGCGCAGTGTGACCTTGCAGCCAATCGGCATGCCCTCGCGAAGCTTGAAGTTCGCGATGGACTTCTTTGCTTTCGTGCGGATGACATGCTGACCTGTGATCGTCTCAAGGTCTGCAACAGCCGCATCGAGAAGCTTTACATTTTCCTTAGCCTCACCTACACCCATATTGACGACGATCTTTACGAGTTTCGGAACTTCCATCGGATTTTTATATTCGAATTTCTTCTTAAGTGCAGGTACGATTTCGTTTTCGTACTGTTCTTTAAGTCTGCTCATTCCTCTTCCTCCTTTCTCAATCGATCGTCTCGCCTGTAGACTTCGCTACACGGACCTTCTTGCCGCCCTCGATCTTGAAACCGATTCTGGTCGGCTTGCCCTTATGCAGATACATAACGTTGGCGATGGAGATCGGAGCTTCTCTGTTTACGATGCCGCCCTGCTGATTCATTGCAGACGGCTTCATATGCTTTGTGATCATGTTGACGCCTTCGACGACAACCTTCTTATCCTTGGCATTGACAGAAAGGACCTTGCCTTCCTTGTCTTTATCCTTACCGGCGATAACGCGTACGGTATCACCCTTTTTAATCTTAAGTGCTGACATCTTTTACCCCCTTACAGTACTTCCGGTGCCAGGGAAACAATCTTCATGAACTGTTTTTCTCTGAGCTCACGGGCAACGGGTCCAAAAATACGCGTTCCTCTCGGTGTGTTATCATCCTTGATGATGACAGCAGCATTCTCATCGAAGCGGATATAGGAACCGTCCTTGCGGCGGTTACCCTTTACTGTACGAACGACAACGGCCTTTACAACGTCACCCTTCTTGACAACGCCGCCGGGTGTTGCATCTTTGACCGTAGCAACGATCGTATCCCCAATGCTGGCATATCTGCGCGTAGAGCCACCCATGACGCGGATACACAGGATTTCCTTCGCTCCGGTATTGTCAGCGACTTTCAGTCTGCTTTCCTGTTGAATCATTCTTGTATCCTCCTGAATTTCATCTGTTAGGCGACCATATTATTTCGCTTTTTCGACGATTTCAACAAGTCTCCATCTCTTGTCCTTGGACAGCGGTCTTGTCTCCATGACTCTGACTGTGTCACCAATGTTGCACTCATTGTTCTCGTCATGCGCTTTCAGCTTATAGGTCTTGTTTACGATCTTTTTGTACAGCGGATGACGTACACGGTCATCGATCGCAACGACGATAGTCTTGTCCATCTTGTTGCTGACGACTTTGCCGACACGTGTTTTTCTGAGGTTTCTCTCTTCCATGTTTATGCCTCCTTACCGCTGGCCTTGCCCGCCATCACTGTCTGGATCCTGGCGATGTTTTTGCGGACTTCCTTGATCCTGCTTGTATTGTCAAGCTGATTTGTAGCGTTCTGGAATCTCAGATTGAAAAGTTCCTTCTTCGCTGCTACCAGTTCTTCATTAAGTTCTGCTGCGGACTTTCCGCGCAGGCTCTCAACATATTTTGTGCTCTTCATTACTGATCACCGCCTTCTGCCGCCGGTGCATTTGCGACTTCTTCTTCCTTGCCGTTAACCTGTTCGCGTGAGCAGATCTTGCATGTGCACGGAAGTTTGTGCATAGCGAGGCGAAGAGCTTCCCTTGCAATTTCTTCCGATACGCCATCGATCTCAAAAAGAACGCGGCCCGGCTTTACAACTGCTACCCAGTACTCAACGGATCCTTTACCGGAACCCATACGTGTTTCAGCAGGCTTTGCTGTGATCGGCTTGTCCGGGAAAATATTGATCCAGACTTTTCCGCCTCTCTTGATGTAACGCGTCATGGCGACACGGGCAGCCTCGATCTGATTGGATTTGATCCAGCACGGCTCTGTAGCTACAAGGCCGTAGGAACCTCTCGTGATCCTTGTTCCTTTTGTGGGCTTTCCTCTCATGGAACCACGGAACTGCTTTCTCCGCTTTACTCTCTTCGGCATTAACATTACTGATCACTCCCTTCCTTGTTCCCCTTAGCAGGAAGTACTTCACCGTTGTAGATCCAGGCTTTTACACCTACTTTGCCGTACTGTGTATCTGCCTCTGCGAAACCATAATCAATGTCCGCGCGAAGTGTCTGAAGCGGAATTGTGCCTTCGCTGTATGTCTCCTTGCGGGCCATATCAGCACCGCCGAGACGGCCTGCTACGGAAGTCTTGATTCCCTTAGCGCCTGCACGCATCGTCCTCTGCATCGTGGACTTCATAGCGCGGCGGAAGGAAATACGGTTCTCAAGCTGAAGGGCGATGTTCTCAGCGACGAGCTGGGCATCGCGGTCCGGACGCTTGACTTCCTTGATGTCAACAATAACTCTGCGGCCGAGCTTCTTCGTAAGGTCATTCTTGAGCTTCTCGATCTCGGCGCCGCCCTTGCCGATGACCATGCCCGGCTTGGCTGTATAGATCGCAACCTTCACGCGGTCTGAAGCGCGCTCGATCTCGATCTTGGAAATACCTGCGCTGTAAAGGCGCTTTTTAAGGTATACGCGAATCTGATGATCTTCCGCAAGGTTTGCAGCGAAATCCTTTTCTGCATACCACTTGGAGTCCCAATCCTTGATAACACCGACTCTAAGGCCGTGCGGATTGACTTTCTGTCCCATAATGACCCTCCTTATTTCTCATCCAGCACTACGGTGATATGGCTGTTGCGCTTCAGAATTCTGTACGCACGGCCCTGTGCCCTCGGCTGGATCCTCTTCATCGTCGATGCTCTTCCGGCATAGCACTCTGCAACATAAAGGTTGTTCCTGTTCATGCCGTTATTGTTTTCTGCATTCGCCACAGCGGACTCAAGAAGCTTCTTGATGACGCTTGACGCATATCTCGGGCTGTATGTAAGAATACCGAGAGCAGTCTCAACATCCTTGCCGCGAATTGCATCGAGAACAAGGCTGGCCTTCTGAACCGACACTCTGGCAAAGGAGACCTTTGCAGACGGCCGTTTCTCTCTGTTCGTTTCATTTCTCTCCCGCTTGATCTGGGATCTATGTCCTTTAGCCATGAATATTCTCCTTTCGATCTAATTCCCGGCAGCCTTAACGGCCTTTCTTCTCAGTATTGCCATGGCCTCTGTATGTGCGTGTGGCAACGAATTCGCCGAGCTTATGACCGACCATGTCTTCTGTCACATATACCGGAACATGCTTTCTTCCATCATGTACGGCAAATGTGTGTCCCACAAAGCTCGGGAAGATTGTGGAACGGCGTGACCATGTCTTGATAACAGCCTTGTCGCCGGATGCATTCAGTGCATCGACCTTCTTCAGAAGATGCGCATCAGCGAACGGGCCTTTCTTTAATGAACGTGACATATTCTACCTCCTAATTATCTTCCTGAACCCTTACCGTTTCTTCTTCTTACGATCAGCTTATCAGACTGCTTATGATGCTTTCTTGTCTTGTAACCGAGAGCCGGCTTGCCCCACGGTGTGCTCGGGCCCGGACGTCCTACCGGAGATCTGCCCTCGCCGCCGCCATGCGGATGATCGTTCGGGTTCATGACACTACCGCGTACATGCGGACGGATTCCCATATGTCTCTTACGGCCTGCTTTGCCGATATTGATCAGGTTGTGCTCGCCATTGCCGACGACACCGACTGTCGCGCGGCACTCGATCGGGACCATTCTCATCTCGCCGGACGGAAGACGCAGCGTAGCGTACTTTCCTTCCTTCGCCATGAGCTGCGCGCCGTTGCCGGCTGCGCGGACCATCTGTCCGCCCTTGCCCGGATGCATCTCGATGTTGTGTACCATAGTACCGATCGGAATGCAGGAGAGCGGGAGGCAGTTCCCGACTTTTACTTCAGCCTCAGCGCCGTTCTCGATCGTTGTACCGACCGTGAGGCCCTGCGGTGCGAGGATGTAAGCCTTCTCGCCGTCTGCATAGCAGATCAGTGCGATGTTGGCTGTTCTGTTCGGATCATATTCGATTGCCTTGACAACTGCCGGGATACCATCCTTGCCGTTGCGCTTGAAATCGATAAGTCTGTATCTGCGTCTTGCTCCGCCGCCGCGATGACGGCTTGTGATCTTGCCCTGGTTATTACGGCCGGAAGTCTTCTTCAGGCTGACTGTAAGGGATTTCTCAGGAGTCTTCTTTGTGATCTCAGAGAAATCAGAGCCCGTCATATGTCTTCTGGACGGTGTATACGGCTTATATGTTTTAATAGCCATTCTTCTATCTCCTTTTGTTCATCACGTCTCATACGGACGTATAGTTTAGGTCAGTCTCATCAGGCGGCTCATGCCGCCTTATTCTTTAAAGGCCTGAGAAGATCTCGATGTCCTTGCTGTCCTCTGTGAGGAAGACGATCGCTTTCTTTCTCTTCGCTGTCTTTCCGAATGTAAGACCGCGTCTTCTTGTCTTGCCTTCAAGGTTCATCGTGTTGACACGAGCAACCTTTGTTCCTTCGAACATTTTCTCGACCGCTTCTTTGATCTGAGCCTTTGTAGCATCCACATGTACGTAGAATGTATACTTCTTATCGGCCATGGCGTTCATGCTCTTCTCAGTGACGACCGGCTCAAGAATGATGTCATAATATTTAAGATCTGCCATTATGCAAACACCTCCTCGATCGTCTTGACTGCATCCTGTGTAAGGACCAGTTTCTTATACTTTACAATGTCGTATACGCTGAGCGTTCCCGAGGAAGCAAGCTTCATCGTCGGGATGTTCCTTGCGGAAAGAACGACATTCTGATCATTTCCGTTAATTACGACATAGGCCTTATCTGCCTTCAGATTTCCGAGGACCTTGACCATGTTCTTTGTCTTGATGCCGTCGAACGCGATCTTGTCAACAACGATCATGTCGCCCGACTGAAGCTTGGATGTGAGTGCGGATCTGATCGCCGCCTTCTTCTCCTTGCTGTTCATCTTGATCTTATAGCTTCTCGGAACCGGGGCAAATACTACGCCGCCGTGTGTCCACTGCGGAGCTCTCGTTGAACCCTGTCTTGCATGACCGGTTCCCTTCTGTCTCCAGGGCTTTCTTCCGCCTCCGGAAACCTCTCCGCGTGTTTTGGCTTTCTGCGTGCCCTGACGAAGAGCAGCCAGATGCTGTACAACAGCAAGATGCACCAGGTTTTCCTTGACGTCTGCAGCAAATACGGAATCCGCTACATCCATCTTACCGACTTCCTGGCCATCCATATTGTAAACTGATACGTTAGCCATCTCGAATCGTCCTCCTATCCGTGTTACTTCTTATTCTTTACAGTTGCTTTGACGTTTACAAGGCCCTTCTTCGGTCCGGGAACAGCGCCCTTTACGAGGATCAGATTATTCTCGGCATCTACGCGGACGATCTCAAGATTCTGGATCGTTACACGCTTGTTGCCCATCTGACCGGGCATTCCTTTTCCCTTGTAAACCCTGCTCGGATCCGAGGATGTACCGTTGGAACCAGCATGGCGATGGAACTTGGAGCCATGCTTCATCGGGCCTCTGTGCTGTCCCAGACGCTTGATCGTGCCCTGGAAACCTTTGCCCTTTGAAACAGCCGTAACATCAATGTGATCGCCGGCTGCGAATACATCTGCTTTGATTTCCTGACCCGGCTTGTAGTCATCAGTGTTCTCTACCTTGAACTCTCTGATGAAGCGCTTCGGTGTAAGGCCTGCCTTGGCCGTTACGCCCTGCTCGCCCTTGGAGACCAGCTTCTCGCGGATATCCTCGAAGCCGACCTGAACAGCGCTGTAGCCCTCCTTCTCGACCGTCTTGACCTGTGTTACATAGCACGGTCCGGCCTGAAGGACAGTTACGGGAGTCAGTACTCCGTTATCTGAGAAGATCTGTGTCATACCGACCTTCTTTGCAAGAATTTGTTTGCTCATTTGTTACCTCCTTACAGCGGATTACCGTATTCGGCAATCATACTAATTTGATACTCACTTTGTTTTCATCTTGATATCGATGTAAACACCTGCCGGCATCTCAAGATGGGACAGCGCATCCACGACCTTCTGGGTCGGAGAAACGATATCGATCAGTCTCTTGTGCGTCCTCTGCTCGAACTGCTCACGGGAATCCTTGTACTTATGTACCGCGCGAAGGATCGTGATAACTTCCTTCTTTGTCGGAAGCGGGACCGGTCCGCTGACTGTTGCTCCGCTCCTCTTTACAGTATCAATGATTTTTGCAGCCGATGCATCCACGAGTGTGTGATCGTACGCCTTGAGAGTGATTCTCATTACCTGACTTGCCATAAAAAAAGTCGCCTCCTTTTCGCACTTTTTGAGTACGACAAGCGGTGACTGTACACATCTCCGTGCGTTTCTTTTTTATTAGAACTCCGCACGATGCTCCGTCTATTGAGACAGGCTAAATTGCACAGTGACTTGTCGCCAGTATCCTTACATGACATTCGCTCCACGGAGAACCTGCAACGCATGTGCAGCAACTTCACGCTTCATAGCTATCATGTCACAGCATTTGCCATTATATTAAAAACCCCCTGCGAATGCAAGGGGTTTTTTTATTTTTTATAAATTTGTTTTTTGCTCAGGATTTCCTTACTGCCGCCTCCTACGCTTCGTCAGGAGTGCGGACATCTTCGTCGGAGGCAGATCAGAGCAGCTCGCTGTAATCGACAAAATCAACTCCCGTTACCGAATCCCTGCTCGCCTGGGTCTCCTCGGCCGCGCCGCTCTTTTTGGCATGCTCGAGGATCTCTTCAAGAGTAAGCCTCTCGACCGGGCGGAACCTTCTGGCAGGCTTCCCGGGAGCCGGCTTCTGAGCCTCTTCTCCGACCTTTGCCGCAGCAGCTTTCACATACCCTGTCTCCGCTTCGTCCGCCTTCGGTGCGTCCGTCACAGCTTCTGTCTTCACGGCAGCCGCCTCATCCTGCGGTGAACCGACTTCGAACTTCGTCCAGTCGAATCCGCCTTCCGGAGTCCCGTCCGCAGGAGCTGCCGTGCCTTCCCGGAGGACTTCCACGCTGTCTGCCGCATCTTCCGCTCTGTCTTTCATCTCAGCCTTCACGAAGTCGATCCCGGCTTCCGCCTCAGCAGCCCCGGCTGCTGCAGCGTCTTCCGCCGCGAACGGTCCTTCCCCGACAGTCTCAGGCTCTTCCACATCGCGCGCAGTTTCCGTCAGCGCAGCTTCCGCTGAAAAACTTCCTTTTTCTCCCGACAGTTCCTCGGAAAGAGCAGCTTCCGAATCATCCGGGGATCCCTTCACATCTTTCTCATTTCCGATCGAGGCAAGCTCATTCACAAGGAATGCTGTGTCGCCGCGTCTCACCTCCACGCCTGTATCGGGTGCTTCCGCGATCTTGACTTCCTTTGTATCGCCCCCCACCTTGCCGGATCCGTCTTCGGCGGTGTTTTCGGACGATTCGGACGCTTCCGCAGCACTGTACCGGACGATCCCGGCCATCTCGAGCGCTTCCCGCGCTTCGTCGTCATCAAGGATCTCCTCTACCTGCTCCCCGTCGTCATCCACGATATCCTCCTCGTCCGCTTCGTCTTCCTCTTCATTGTGCTTCCAGAGTTCGGAGAGAACGAACAGGATGATCACGAAGATCACGAGCAGGATTGCTATGATCATGCCTTCGGTCGTCTGCATGATCATCACGATATAGCCCAGATACGGGACCGTCAGGACGACTTTCGAGACATTATTCCGAAGACTGATCTCCGTTGTCCCGGATGTTTTTGCGATCGCGTCACGGACCGTATATTTTCCGGTATTGACATCGCCCGACTCAATGATGTAGGCATGTACCGATGAACCGACTTCTTTCAGGACCTCGTTCCCGCTC
Organism: uncultured Eubacteriales bacterium; assembly: GCA_900314565.1. GTDB lineage: Bacteria > Bacillota > Clostridia > Lachnospirales > Lachnospiraceae > Chordicoccus. The sequence goes on along the minus strand of OMVU01000012.1, from coordinate 102,695 downwards.
TGCAGATCGAGGACATTCACAGTTTTCGAGTATGTGATCGACCCGATCGGAAGATTCGTATCCATCGTCTCGGAATCGACTACAGTCGTATTGACCCCGAGCATCGGGGGCAGAAAAATCGCTCCCGTGACCAGGATCGCCAGGACCAAAATGATATTGACCAGGAATTTAAGGAACTTAGACATAATGTATCCCTCCTCATTTTTAGAGATAGCCTTTGTTATTTTATCATTTTTACCCGGATCTGTACACACTTTTTCGAGTCTCGCCCGCGCGACCGCACGGGGGACAAAAAAAGCGCCGGCTTCACCGCCATACAGCCCCGGAATTCCGGTAATTGGCGCTTTACGGAAAGCTTTTGTACTTTTATAATGTCTTTAACTGTGCACAGGGCTCCGCTCTTAGCGCAGACATCGATACGGAGGTCCCCATGGACACTGATATTAAAAAAATCGAAGATTTATCGCTGAACGCCTGGCCATCCCACCAGATGCAGATGTACGACGGCTGGATCCTTCGCTTCTCCTACTTTTACACGCACAGGACCAACTGCGCCGAAACAGTCGGGATCTCGCTCCTTCCGCTCACGGAGAAGATCGAATACTGCGAACGCATCTATGACAGATGGAAAACGCCCTGCATTTTCAAGATCAGCCCCATCTGCGATCCGGCCCTGGACGGGATCCTTGAGGAGCGGGGTTACCGGATCGAGCACACGGTCGACAATATGACCGCCGATCTTCTTATGCCCGGCACTGCCCGGATGGAGGATGCGGAGTCCGGATCGTCGGCTCTCTCGGAGCACGGTCTTACGCTGCGCGTCGAAGACAGAGTCAGCAGAGACTGGGTCAACGGTCTCTTCACTCTGAAGCACACAAAAGACCCTGTCCATCTGAGGATCGTCCCATCCATGTATGATGCGATCCCCATGGACGAGATCGCGGTCTCGGTCACGGATGCAGACGGCAGGATCGCCGGGACCGGGCTCGGCATTCTGGACCGCAATTATATAGGAATATACGCAATTCACGTGCGTGAAGATCTGCGCCGGATGGGGCTTGCCCGTCTGATCTGTACGACCCTCCTCGCGCGCGGGAAACTCTGCGGGGCTGAGAAAGCCTATCTGCAGTGTGTAACAGACAATCTTCCGGCAAAAAGGCTTTATCGTTCGCTCGGCTTCCGAAAGTTCTACACCTGCTGGTTCCGCGTAAAGGACTTAAAAGAGAGATAAAGGGACCCCATAAAAGGCGTCCCTTTATCTCTCTTTTTAATCTCTGACGCAGAATTCTCGTGATTTCAATCATGAGATGAATGCGCAAAATGAAACTTTTCTCTGATGGGATACAAACCCGCGTCAGAGATTAAAGCCTCCGGCGGATCGCAGCCGCGCAATTAGGAAGGTGCTTCGCACCTCGCGCGGCGCGGCAAGAACGCCAAGGCGTTCTTGAGTTCTCTGCAATAATATTCTCAGTTCACTTTTTCTGGGTAAGATAAGCCTCAATTCCGTCTATCGCTCTGGCTTCATCAATACCGTTCGCGGAGATAATGACATTCTCTCCCTGAACAAGTCCAAGCGCCATCATTCCCATGATGCTCTTCGCATTAATGTTCCTGTTGTCTGACTCAATGTAGATATCGCTGTCATACTGACTGGCGACCTGCACCAGAAGCGCTACCGGTCTTGTCTCGAGGCCGCTGTCCAGCTGAATAGTGATCTCCTTCTTTGTCATACTTTTCCTCCTGCAGGATTCAACTGACTCCCTGAGAGTCTTCTTTCTGTTTCAATTCCTCCGCAATCGCGCTGAGTTTCTGAAGCCTGTGGTTCACACCGGATTTCCCGATCGGAGACGCAAGGAGCATCCCCAGCTCTCCGAGAGACGCTTCAGGGTTCATGAGCCTGGCCTCCGCCACCTCCCGAAGGCGCGGTTTCAGCTGACCCAGCCCCCCATGATCCCTGATATACATGATATCCCTGATCTGGCGTGCGCTCATCACCGCAGTTCTGTTCATGTTGGCCGTCTCACAATTGACGCGGCGGTTGATCGTGCCTTTCATTTCCCGAAGGATCCGGACATTTTCCAGATTCATGAGGGAATAGCCGGCACCCATCTCCCCGAGCATTGTGACGATCTGATCCGCTTCCTTGATGTATACCACACATGTCTTTTTGCGGAGAACGATCTTTCCGTCAAGCCCCATCTCGCGCATCACACCGCATACCTGATCGGCAAAACCCCCGTCAGCACATACCACTTCAAGATGATAATACTTCTCAGGTGCGCTGATCGATCCGGATCCGATGAACGCCCCTCTGAGGAACGCCCGTCTGCAGCAGTCTTTTGCAAGCAGCATCGGATGTCTGACTGCTTTTTGAATGTCCCGGATCTTTTTTTCATCCTCCAGAGCGATTCGAAAGGATTGCTTTTGCCCGCCGTTTCTTGCCGAAACAGACAGACCAGTTTCTATATTATATGTTTTCTGCAATAAAGTAAAGATTTTTCTTGCAGCCTGCTCATTCTCCGTCTGGAAGACGAACGCCCCGTCCCATGTGATCCCCAGCGATCCGGACAGGCCGGCGATCTCAGCGATCCTGCAGTGCCTCGCCTGAGGTTCGACCGTTGCAAGTTCCCGCTTTACTTCTCCCGAAAAAGACATCAGTTCACCTCATAGTCCGACTGCTTCTTCACAAGGTCCCTTGCCATGTCCCGGTGTTCTATGCGGATCCCGTAGTCCGGCTCTTTCTTCAGACGCTCATAGATTCCCTGGGCGAGCGTCACAGATCTGTGCCGTCCTCCGGTACATCCGATGGCGACCACAAGCTGGTTCTTACCTTCCTTGACGTAATTCGGAATCAGGAAGCGCAGCATGTCCTCCAGCTTGTCGAGAAAGATCCCGCTCTCTGCGCTTGACATGACAAAATTCCGGATATTCTCATCCAGACCGGTGAAAGGACGCAGATTCACATCATAGTAAGGATTCGGAAGGAACCGGACATCGAATACCAGATCCGCGTCCGACGGGATGCCGTACTTGAACCCGAAGGACACGATGGACACATACAGATTCTTGTAGGATTTACCCTGCAAAAAGATCCTGTTCATCTCCGCTTTCAGTTCTCTGGTCAGGAGCTGGCTGGTGTCGATGATAAAGTCGGCCCGGTTCTTGAGAAATGCGGTCCTCCGCCTCTCATTTGCGATCCCGTCCTCGACCCGTCCTCCCGGTTCCGCCATCGGGTGCGGCCGTCTTGACTCTTTATATCGTTTGATCAAAGTCTCGTCCGAAGCATCGAGATACAGGATCTCATATTTAATTCCCGCTTTCTCGATATCGCGAAGGGCCTGTTCCACTCCCTCGAGCATGCTGCCGCTCCGTACGTCCACCGTGATCGCTATTTTGTTCATCTCAGAGGATTTTCCGTCCACGGAAATTTCAGCGAACGGTTTGATCAGAGGAATCGGCAGATTGCCGACGCAAAAATAATCCATATCCTCCAGAAAACGAAGAGCCGTATCCTTACCCGCTCCGGACATTCCCGTGACGATCACAAAGCGCATCCCGTATCCCCCTCATATATAATGCTGTCTCGTTATCATCTGTCAAAATTCCCGAGGAACCTGACTTCCGGTTCCAGACGCACTCCGAACTGCTCCTCCACACGCGCCCGCACTTCCCGGATCAGCGTCCTGACATCCCGGGCAGTCGCACCGCCCCGGTTCACCACAAAGCCGCAGTGCTTTTCCGAGACCTGTGCGCCTCCGACCGAGTATCCGCGGAGTCCGGCGTCCATGATCAGTTTTCCCGCAAAATATCCTTCCGGCCTTTTGAACGTGCTGCCCGCACTGGGAAGGTCGAGCGGCTGCTTCTCCTGTCTCTGCACCCGCAGCGAATCCATCTTCGCCCGGATCTCCTCCGCATTTCCGGCTGAAAGTTCCATCCCGGCCCCCAGAACGATATAGCCTCTCCCGGGTATGCAGGATGTTCGATATCCGAGTTCCATCGAAGAAGCGGGGACCGTCACCACCTCCCCGGACGGAGTGAGGACCGTCACCGTAAGGAGTACATCCTTCATCTCTCCGCCGTAGGCACCCGCATTCATCACGCAGGCACCGCCGAGTGTTCCCGGGATTCCCCCGGCAAATTCCAGCCCGGTGAGCGAAGCCGCGGCCGCCTGTGCGGCGATCTGGGACAGCAGTGCCCCTGCATCCGCATAGATCCTTGTCCCCTCGATCCGTATTTCCGACATATTCCGGAAAAGCTGGATGACAGCTCCTCTGTATCCCTCGTCAGAGACCAGCAGATTACTGCCGTTCCCGAGGATAAAAAATGCAATTCCGTTATCCTTACAGTAGCGAACGAGCTTTTTCAGTTGATCCGGGTCACCCGGAACAAGAAAGTAGTCAGCCGGTCCTCCGACACGAAAAGTCGTATGCCGGCTCATCGGTTCTTCTGAAAAGACCCTGTCCGCCCCGCATACACTCTCAAAAAAAGTCAAATGCTTCCTGTCCGTCATATCCACCTCTGTCAGCCGACGGGATTTTCCGCAGCCGCATTCGCTGCTGCCTGGGCCGCTTCCGCCGCTGCCTGCTGTGCAGCCTGGTCAGCTGCTGCCTGAGCGGCTGCCGCCGCTTCCGCCTCCGCAGCCTGGGCTGCCTGCGCCGCCGCTTCCGCCTCGGCATTCCAATCGTTTCCGCCGTTCCAGTTCGAATTCCCTCCGCCCTGATTCCAGCTCAGGAACATTCTGGCGTTCTCAGCACGCGCCGTGTTCGGGAATGTATCAATAATAAACTGGAACGCAGCATCCGCATTGGCCGTATCTCCAAGAAATCTGTATGCGTGGGCAAGATAGTCGAGCGTCTCATAATCCGTGGGATCAATGGACTTTGCCATCTCAAGATTGGTCACCGCCGTCGCATAGTCTCCGTTCCCGAAAGCAGCAATGCCCATGGCTTTGTATTCTCCGAGCAGCGAGAGATTTGCCCCGCTCGATACGGTATCATAGATTGCCTTCGCTTCTACGGAGAGAAGCTCCACATCGACCGCTCCAAGGGCATTGGCCGCCTGATCTGTAGCTCCGTTATTGAAAGCGTTGACCGCTTTGATCAGATTCTCATATGTCGTAGCCTTGGTATTGGCCTCGTCGATCCGGGCATTTGCCGTATCCACTGTCTCCTGGGACTGTTCGATTTCAGCCCGGAGCGCCGCCACCTGTGCCTCGTCCACAGCCATATTGGAAGAATACGACGCGATCTTCTGATTCGCCTCATCGCGGATCGCTTTCGTTCTGGCGGGCATAAAAAGGAACCAGATCGCCGCTGCTCCGATCAGCACCCCTGCGAGCAGATTAAAGACCGTCGCTCCGACATTGGTCTCCCGGAACGCATGGACCGTCTGTACATTGCCGGCATTGACAAGCGCAGAATCTCCGCTCTCATCCTTCTCCCTGGCCCCCCAGATGGAGAATCTGGGCTCAAGAGTCGTCGCAAGTCCCGTCTGTTCGTCCACTTCCTGCAGGAATCGCAGGGTCGTCGTGTTCGTCTTATCGATCCGGACAGCCTTCTTCAGAAGTTTTCTCGCCTTCTCATACTCACCGTTCTTAATATAGAGGAGAGAGAGAAGGTGATATCCCTTGATCAGCTTCGGATTCTGGGCAAGAATCTTCTTGAGCTGGATCATCGCAACGTCTTCATTGCCGTTATAACAGTTCTCCAGTGCCAGATTATACTTTTTGATCGTCTGGTTGATGACATCCAGACGGTTCGCGTCCTTCTGGAGGTTCTCGATATATTCGACGGCAATGTTGTCGTCAGGCTGAATATTTTTGGAAATGACCCACTCCGAGAGCGCCGCCACGACCTCTCCCATCTCAAAATAGACGAGACCGAGAAGATTCCGGGCAGAGATATTCAGCTTGTTGAATTTCAGGCTTCTCCGGAGCATATCGATCGCCCCGGAGAGATCTCTGACCTCAGCCTTTTCGAGCCCCTGATTATAGTAAAGTCCGGACAGCACGATCGCCTGCTTCTGCACAGAAACATCGCAGCCGCAGTTCGGACAGTAAGCGGACTCTGTGAGCTCCGCCCCGCAGTTCATACATTTCATTCCGAATCCCTCTTGCTGACAGATGTCTCCTTCAGCATTTCCTGAAGGATATCAATAACGTCCGTAAGATCTCTGGAGTAAATAGCTCCCTCAGCCTCATCCACGTCAAGGCTGGGCTTGAATTTTTTCAGTTCCTCTTCGTAATTAATCATATCTTCTCCTTAAGGTCTGTGCACTTCTTTTATGAGGCGCCTTATGGTGCCTGTCCCGCAGCGGGAGACGGCGTTGTACCGGAAGGTTCCGCAGCGGGAGACGGTGCTGTGCCGGAAGGTTCGGCACCGGGAGACGGCGCTGCACCGGAGGGCTTCGCGGAGGGAGTTTCCTTTGTCACTGTCTCCGGCACATGCCAGACAATAGATTTCGTATTGCTCAGGATCTTTCCGGAATTCGAGTTGCTGAGCTGTCCCACTCTGATCAGGTCTCCCTCAGAGAAAGAAACTCCTGTGACCAGCAGTGTCTCCGTATTGACAAAAGATGTCTCGACCCAGTCATCGTTGATCATCAGTTTGCTCGACTGTGTAAAATTCTTTCCGTGCAGATAATAAGTCCCCTCCGAGACCTGCTCGACCGAGTCCAGTGTGATCATTCTCACACCCATTGCCATGATCTTCGGGGCGAACGGATTCGACTCCCCATAGACATACTGCTTCCCGTACAGTATATCATACTGCAGTGTCTGCAGGTCATACTGATAGAGCTCTTTGTTTTTCATTTTCCGATGGAAATTATATACCGTACCGTCATGAATGCCGATCCGGCCGAGAAGATCCGCCATCGCCTGATAGGACGTGAGATTATGATTCTTCTTATGCTTGAGCCCTAAATTATCCCATATAAGGTAACACGTCTGATATGTCGTGCCCTTTTTGAGATCCGCATCGGCAAGTCCCATCGTCGGAAGATGATCTCCGTAGAACATAATAACGGCAGGCTTGCCTCTCTCATCCACATACTCAATGAGATCCTTCACAAAGGTATCCATCTCATGCGTGGAATTGACATAATATTCCCACTGACTGTTCTTCTCCGCTGTGGGAGCGCCGCTCACCTTAATGGCGGGATCCTCGATCACGTCCTCTGTGGGATAAGCCCCATGTCCCTGAACAGAGACGACGAAGACAAAATCCTGATTCTCAGTGGAATCCAGAGCATCTCCGATATGAGGAATGAGTGTTTCATCACGCATCCAGCCAATCTCATTGACATTCTCCTGCTCGCTCATGTACTCGCTGGACGTGAAATCATTGAAGCCCAGGTTCGCATAGACCGTCTTTCTCGAATAGAACGTCGCGTAATTATTGTGGACCGCATGGGCAGTGTATCCGAGTTTTCCCAGGACATACGGGGCAGACTCACAGGTCCGTTCCTTGAGCACGCCCTTAAAAGGATACTCCCCTGCGCCGAAATAACGCAGAGACATCCCTGTCAGCGTCTCAAATTCCGTATTGACCGTCCCGGCTCCTACCGTCGGGACCGTATAGAGACCGGACGTATATTCTTTGGAGAGGGCGTGCCAGTTCGGGTACGGATCCTCCGAGAACTTCAGCCACTCAACATTGGTGGCGTCAAAGAAGGATTCGAGCTGGACGACGATGATATCCGGGTATTCGGTAAGTTCTGTAGCTTCAGCGTCTCCGGCTTCACGCAGAATATCTTCGATCAGCCGCGCAGAATAATCTTCCGGCTCATCGATCCCGGTATCCAGGATCGTAACGCTCAGGCAATACGGAAATCCGTAATCCTGATACGCAAAGGCAATATTCCCAAAATAAGAAGACAGCTGCCTGGCCTCGAGCAGGTATCTCGTCAACCCGAAAAATCCTACGGCTGCCAGGAGAAGACCCGGGATGATCAGTTTAAAATTTCTCTTTCCCCGATAGCGCGGTGCCCTGAAAGACAGAACGATCAGGACAAGGACCGCAATGACGAGCCCCGCAATGATCAGGATCTGGACAGGCAGGGAAACATACTTGGTAAGAACACTCATCGCCTCGCCGATCGTCGTCATGTCCGGACCGGTGAGCGGCGTCACGCGGTTAGAGAGAATGATCCCGTTCGCGATGCCCAGAGTAAGCCAGACCGTAAAGATCAGACAGCGATAAAAGAATCTCCGCCGCAGAAGGAACACCGGAAGTGTCGTTATAAAAATCAGCAGAGCATTATACAGGAACACCTTCGTCCGGTCATTTACGAAAGTCACAGCCTGCCCGAAAGACCGGCGCGACATCCACTCTATGCAGAAACACAGAAAAACGCACACAATGAGATGAAGGGGGATCGCAAATCTGTTGCAGAAATCGACCGTCTTCTGTTTCCCGGGGCTCAGCTCTTTATCCTGATTCCCCTCTATTTTTTTCAGGAAACTCCGAATCTTTCCGAGGAGGCTCCCGAGTCTTTGCCGCGCATTACTCATTCTATGAATTTACTCCCACTGTGTGCGGACAGCGGACGGTCCATACTGTCCGTCCGCCATCATCCGGTTACCTGTATCTCTTGAGCTGTTCTTCTACCTGCTTTTTGATGGATCTGTATCTTTCAAGTTTCCCGCGCTCGGCCTCTACCTTCGCAGCCGGAGCCTTGTTCACGAAATTCGGGTTGTTCAGCATTCCCTCGGCTCTGGCAATTTCGCGGTCCATCTTCGCGCTCTCAGCGCTCAGTCTCTGAATTTCCTTTTCCTTATCGACAAGCTCATCGAGCGGAATATACGCTGTTGCTCTTCCGGTCACGACCGTAGCCGCATCAGCAGCGATTCCTTCCGCGCTGTCACGAACTTCGATTTTCTTTGCAAAGAGCATCCTCCCGATCCCTTTCATGGAGTCGAGCACGGCGCCAAACTCCGATGCGGAACGGGCGTCCCTGCCGACGATGAAAAGATCTGTCTTTGTCCCGGCAGGGACATTCATCTCCATACGGATATTGCGGATGCCGCGGACCATTTCCTTGAAGGATTCGATCATCGCCTCCTCCTCCGGGAAATTCAGGTCGTCACGGTACTCCGGCCACGGAGAGGTCATGATCGTCTCCTCCTCCGGCAGAAGCGTGCAGTAGATCTCCTCCGTGACGAACGGCATGTACGGATGCAGGAGCTTGAGTCCCTGAGTAAGGACCGTGCGGAGCGTCCAGAGAGCTGCATTGGCGCTCGCCTCATCCGCATTTTCCTTATTGAAGCGCATCTTCGCGATCTCGATATACCAGTCGCAGAATTCATCCCACAGGAAATCATGGATCTTAGAGACGGCAATCCCCAGCTCATAGCGTTCCAGATTCTCCGTGACCTCTTTTGTGACCGTATTGATCCTGGAGAGGATCCAGCGGTCTGCATAGAGAAGCTCGTCGCGGGCCGGCGTACGGATCTCGCCGTCCGGAAGATTCATCATGATGAACCGGCTTGCGTTCCAGATCTTGTTCGCGAAATTGCGGCTGGCCTCGACCTGACTCTTGTAAAAACGCATGTCATTGCCGGGGGCGTTGCCGGTCATGAGCGTGAGACGAAGCGCATCCGCGCCGTATTTATCAATGATCTCGAGCGGATCGATCCCGTTCCCGAGCGATTTGCTCATCTTTCTTCCGAGCTCATCGCGGACCAGACCGTGGATCAGAACATGGTGGAACGGGCTCTTCCCGGTCTGCTCATAGCCCGAGAAGACCATACGGATGACCCAGAAGAAAATGATATCATATCCGGTCACAAGGACATCCGTCGGATAGAAATAGTCCATCTCCGGTGTCTTCTCCGGCCATCCGAGTGTGGAGAACGGCCAGAGCGCAGAGGAGAACCATGTATCCAGTGTGTCCGGATCCTGCACAAGATGTGTCTGTCCGCAGTCCGGGCACTTCTCCGGGGCCTTTTTGGAGACGATCGTCCTCTTGCAGTCGCCGCAGTAATAGGCAGGGATCCTGTGCCCCCACCACAGCTGTCTCGAAATACACCAGTCACGGATATTCATGAGCCAGTGCAGATAAATCTTGTCGAAGCGCTCCGGCACAAATGTGAGGTCTCCGTTCTTAATAGCCTCGATCGCCGGCTTCGCCATCTCCTCCATCGCGACGAACCACTGCTGCTTGATCATCGGCTCAACGGTCGTGTGGCAGCGGTCATGCGTGCCGACAGCGTGCGTATGCGGGACGACTTTCACAAGGAGCCCGAGCTCCTCGAGATCAGCGACGATCTGCCGTCTGGCTTCATAGCGGTCCATCCCTGTGTACTTTCCGCAGAGCCCGTTCATCGTTCCGTCGTCATTCAGGATATTGATTTCCGGGAGGTCATGGCGTTTTCCTACCTCAAAGTCGTTCGGGTCATGCGCAGGCGTGATCTTCACGCAGCCCGTCCCGAATTCCATGTCAACGTACTCATCCGCGATCACCGGGATCTCTCTGCCCGTGAGCGGGAGCAGGAGCATCTTGCCGACGATATCCGTATAGCGCTCATCATTCGGATTGACCGCGACTGCGGTATCCCCGAGCATTGTCTCCGGACGCGTCGTCGCGATTTCGACAAATCTTCCTTCTTCTCCGATGACCGGATAATTGATGTGCCAGAAGAACCCGTTCTGATCCTGATGCTCGACTTCCGCGTCTGAGATCGTAGTCTGACAGACCGGGCACCAGTTTATGATCCTGGACCCCTTATAAATGAAGCCCTTCTCATACAGTCTCTGGAAAACTTCCAGAACAGCGTCCGAGCAGCCTTCATCCATCGTGAAGCGTTCGCGTTCCCAGTCTGCAGAGCTGCCGAGCTTCTGAAGCTGCTTGATGATGCGGCTGCCATATTCTTTGCGCCACTCCCAGCAGTACTCAAGGAACTTTTCACGGCCGATCGCATTCTTATCGATCCCCTGCTTTCTCAGATGATCGGTGACCCTGACCTCTGTCGCGATCGCGGCATGATCCGTACCCGGCTGCCACAGTGCCTCATAACCCTGCATTCTCTTCCAGCGGATCAGGATATCCTGCATCGTGTTATCGAGAGCATGTCCCATATGCAGCTGTCCTGTAATGTTCGGCGGCGGCATAACGATCGTGAACGGCTTCTTATCTTTATTTACTTCAGCATGAAAATATCCGCCGTCAAGCCACTTCTGGTAGAGACGGTCTTCAATTCCTTTTGGGTCATAAGTCCTCGCAAGTTCCTTTTTCATAATTCCTCCGTACCTTTTTACGACGTATCGTTAATTGCCGGCATCGCAAAGACCCCGGCTTTCTTATATCGCGTAACAGTTCAGGCTTCCTTCGCAGCCGCTTCGCGCCCTGCTCCTATGCGGATCAAAAGTGCCTCGCACCCTGCCGCCCCACGAAATCGCGGAAGTGCCGACCGGTTACTGTATTTCGTCATATGCAGTAACAATACACTAGCCGCCCGGCTTTTGCAAGCGGGCGGCTATAACTTTTTATCATCTCACACCATACGCATTTCTTTTTCAGCGTTTCATGTTGAGAAGCTTTTCCTTCAGATCCTTCTCCAGCTGCAGCAGCTCTGTTTCCGCAGCAGCCCTCTTCTCACGTCCCTCACTCTGGATCCTTGCGACCTCATCGAGTGTGGAGATCAGGGATTCATTGGTCTTGCGGAGCGTCTCCATATCGACGATTCCGCGCTCGGATGCCTGTGCCGTCTCGATCGTAGCCTGCTTCAGCTTCTCGGCATTGGCCGTGAGCAGCTTATTGGTCATCTCAGTGACTGCCGCTTCCGCGCGCGCAGCCTTTGTGGAGTCCTCGATTCCAAGAGCAAGGACCATCTGGTTCTTCCAGAGCGGGATCGTATTGACAAGCGTAGACTGGATCTTCTCGACCATCATGGTATCCGAGCTCTGGATCAGCCTGATCTGCGGAGCTGTCTGGATCGCGATCATGCGGGTAAGTTCCAGATCGTGGATCTTCTTCTCGAAACGGTTGATCTGGTCCTCCAGATCCTTGACCGCCTGCGCATCCTCGGAGAGACCGCTCTTCTCAGCCTTCGCACGCTTTGCAGCGAGCTCCGTGTTGGCAATCTCCTCGATCTTCGCCTTGCCGGCCAGAATGTACATCGTCAGCTCTTTGTAATATCCGAGATTCGATGCGTACATCTTGTCCAGAGTCGCAATATCTTTCATCAGTGTTACCTGATGGGCCTGCAGAGCCTTCGCGACGCGTTCCACGTTGTTGTTGGCCTTGTCATATTCCGCCTGCATCTCGATGATCTTCTTTTTCGGTTTCTTGAAAAGGCCGAAAAAGCCGCCTTCATTTTTATCCTCGGTATTGAATGACTCGAGGTTGGAGATAACGCCCGTCAGCATATCGCCGACTTCTCCGAGATCTCTGGTACGGACAGTCTGAAGAGCAGCATCGGAAAACTCGGACATCTTCTTCTGTGTGCCGACACCATACTGCAGGATCGCATTCGTATCCGAGATATTGATCTGCTTCTGCAGCTGCTGGACAGCCTTCTTCTCCGCTTCTGTGAGAATGTCATTGTTCACGATCGCCTGTGCTGCGCTCTGTACCGGCTTGGCCTCCACCGGCTTCACTTCTTCCGCCGGCGCAAATTCAGGCTCCGCTCCAAAGACGAGCTGCGGGACTTCCGCGGCCTTCAGATCCGCTGCGTATTCGGCTGTGTCAACCTGTACTCCGCCCATCTGGTTTTCATCCATGATCTCTTCCTCCTTAAAAATAGGTTCTTCTTAGGTAGCTTCTTTATCAGGAACGCCTCGCTGTTCCTGCGGCGCCGCACTCAGGTGCCCTGCACCGTCCTCTTTGCGCGGCCGCGGTCTAAACGTGTCCGTACCTGTCACTCGCCTTCTTTCATATAGGCATAGGCCTGCATGGCACCCTGCATTTCCTGCAGAGTCGGTCCTTCCTCGATCTCCTTCCGCATCTCTTCCTTCCTGCGGATCTCCTCCAGATCGTCCGGAGTAAGTCCTTCCTGCTTCATCATCGTCTTCATGACGGAAATGTCTGTCGCGACATCAAGAGCCTGCTCTTTAAAGAAGCTGTCGAGAAGGTTCTCATAGGCGTCATTGATCGTATCGAGTGAATTCTCGATCTCCTTCTTGGCACTCTGGATATTTCCTCCCTGTACCGGCTGTGCATCCATCTCCGCATACGCGTTGATCAGCTTGGTCGTCGTCGGGAGATAATAATCCATGAACATGCTCAGATTGGAGGCCAGAGACGGTTTTGCACGCACCTCCGCAAAGATCTTCGTGATGATATTTTCCATGCGGGCAAGCTTTCCGCTCACCTCATCTCCCGGAATAATATCATTGAGCCTGCGGATCTCGGCGATGTATTCATTTCCGCGGTCCAGGACATCCCTGACCTCAGGAGAAATAACATTCTCTTCCTTCGCCCTCTGTTCCGCCTCACGACGTACGACGGCTGCGTTCGCCTGCGTATCCAGATACTGCTGATAGATCTTGTCATCCGCAATGAAGGTCTTCTCCTGCTCGTCAAAATGACCCTGCTTGAAGTAGCCTTTTTTCGTCAGATCCCGGAGTTCTGCTATGATTTTTTCCTCCGAAATACCGACCTGCTTAGCAAGATCGGACACATCCGCATAGTGGTTCTTCTCAAGGATCTCCCTGTAGAGCGCATAGCGCTTCTTTTTATTGGCACCGCGCTTTCCGAAATACGTCAGTGCCCCGAAGCCGGCCGTGATCGCAAGCATCATGGATGTAAGGATCGCACCTCCGGTCTGAACGGATCCGCTCGACATAAGGGTGAACGTAAGCATTCCGATCGACGGGAGACCTGCCATCACAGCGCCCGCAGTGCCGAGCCCGAACATAACGTTGTTCCCGATCGTGCTCTCCGCAGGCAGGAAGTATTCATCTTCCACCGGTGCGACGGCATTCACCCCGGCGGAACGGGTCCCGGCCTGCCCTGTTCCGGGATCATAGCTCCCGTAAAATGCGTTGCCGCGGCCTTCCATATGTCCGCCGTTGTACGTCCTGCCTGCGCCCTCCTTGTAGAGGTTCCTGCCTGTGTCAGCCTTGCTCCGGGCATTCCACTTTTCAAGTTCACGCATCAAGCGTGCCCTCTCCTCCTCGGAGAGCTGCTTTTTCGAATAGGGCTTGACAGATTTTTGGATCTGATTCGCCATATTCGAATAATTATTCGTACTGATTGCCTCGTCTACAATATCGAGGACTTTGTCAATTCCAGAGAAAAAATTGTCCGTACTGCCCATTTAAGTCACCTCATATACAGAACTTGTCGATGCCGGAGCTTAAAGCTCCGTAAAGCAGAAGTCTTCCCCCCTGAGGTAATCGTTCTCATACCATCCGGATCACAGCCGTCCGGTCCGCGGTGCGGTTCAGAACATATTGGAAATCAGCGTTCCCCAGTCCGTATTCAAGAAGGCGAGTGAATCCGAGATTCCCGCCCAGTCCAGATAAAAGACCGCGATCCCGATGAGAATCAGTATGTTGCCGAACACCTTCTTCTTTGTGACCGGCTCTCTGAAGAAATACCAGCTGAGCAGGACGACCCAGATATTGGCGATCGACTCCATGATCGGTCCGTTCTTATACTGTACGCCTTTCGCATAGGCGACGATCGTGAGGCCCATGCCGACGAACATCAGACCGTATCCGACGATGACTTTCCAGTTCAGATATTCTTCTATGACGTTCTTATGCTCTTCATTTGCGCTCATCTTCAGAAGCACCTGCGCGAAGGATGCGATCGTTGACGAGAGCGCGATCAGAAGGATCCATGGATTAATCCCGCTACTTAGCATCCTGATTCACCAGCATGATGCCCGCAAAAATCACAATCACACCGATCGTGTTGGCCGGCGTGACCTTTTCGCGAAAGATCAGCATCGCCCAGAGGGTCGACCAGAAGATTGCAAATGCCCTGTTCGCATACGCTATGGACAGATCGAACCGCTTGATGATCTGCTGCCAGAAGATCGCGTACACGCCGAGGAAAACTACCTCGAGGCCGAGCCAGAAAAGCCACATGAAGGACATTGCCGGATAGTTGGCCGTCATCTTTGAGCAGATTCCCGAACCCGTATAGATGACGACACCCAGCTGAATGATCATAATCGAGAGCAGCGTGATCCTCTTTGCCGGGGATGCGCTGTCCGTGCTTTTCTTTTCAGCAGACATATCTATTCCTTTCTTAAAATGTAATCCAGGCTTTTGCGAAAGTCTGTGCTTCATGGAAATTGTATGAACATTCAAACGGCTTCCGCGCCAAGAACTTCTGGCATTCACTCAAGATGTGGAAAAGC
>OMVU01000012.1:0-87352 GCA_900314565.1 uncultured Eubacteriales bacterium | reverse complement strand
CATTCCACATCTTTCGCTCATGAAGAAGTTCTAAGGCTTGTGCAGATTGTTTGAATTGTTCAAACAATTCCATTTCGCACAGAGTTTCGCAAGAGCCTAAATGTAATCAGGCATATCATATCACATTTTCAAAAAAAGAAAAATACTTACTCTCTTCTTAGAAAAATATGATACACTAGGAAGAGGCCAGTGGCCGATTTCGAAAAAGGAGAAGGGACATGGAAGAAGTAAACGTAACCACCCAGGACATTGAAGAAACAGCACCGGCGGAATCTATGGCGGATTATGCCGGTGAGATTGATTCCTCCATGCGCGAGATCAGCGTCGGAGATATCCTTGAAGGGACTGTCGTTGGCCTCACAGACACGGAAGTCACGGTAGATCTTCAGTACGCTGCCGAGGGAATCATCCGCACACAGGACTATTCGGGAGATCCGTCTTTTTCAGTTAAGGAAAATGTACATCCCGGAGATGTCGTAAAGGCGACCGTTCTGAAGCTTGACGACGGGAACGGGAACATTCTCCTCTCCCGCAAGGCCGCGGAAGAGGAACTCGCATGGGACAATTTTAAGACGCTCATGGATGAGAAGACAGCAGTCGACGTCACCGTCAAGGAAGCTGTCAAGGGAGGCGTCGTCGCTTTCCTGAACGGCGTCCGCGCGTTCATTCCCGCATCCAAGCTCGCCCTCGAGTATGTTGAAGATCTCTCGACTTTTGTCGGAGAGACTGTACCGGTCTATGTCATTCAGGCTGAAAAGGAAGGCAAGCGTCTTGTACTTTCGAGCCGTGACGTACTCCGCGACCGCCGCGCGGCGGAAAAGGCCAACATGATCTCCAACCTCAAGGTCGGACTCGTGACGGAAGGTACCGTCGAATCCCTGCAGACATACGGCGCTTTCGTAGGTCTCGGCAACGGCATCGACGGTCTTGTACATATCTCCCAGATCACGAACACGAAGAGACTGAAGCATCCGAAGGAAATGCTCTCCGTCGGCGACAAGGTCAAAGTCAAAGTGACCGGCATCAAGGACGGCAAGATCTCTCTGTCCATGAAAGCATGCGAGGAGACAACAGAGGCTCCGAGACGCGTTGAGGAAGAGCACGTTCAGATCCCGAAGGCAGAGAAGCTCACGACCAGCCTTGGCTCTCTCCTGAAGGGGATCAAGCTTGACTGATAAAGCTCTCGTCTGCAGAATTCAGCGCAGACATTAAGATCAGCAAATATTTGACATAAAAAGACAGCGAAGGGGCTGCCGCATTTCCATTAAGTGACTGCCACGGACCGCAGACGGTTCTTAAGAGCATCTGCAAGATGTGGCAATATTCACTTATTAATGCGGCAGCCCCTTCGCTTTGTAAAAAACGAAAAAGAAGCTGTGTCAGAGGCGGGTCTTCATCTCGTGCAATGATCCCGCAGCGAAGATCTGAGAGAACTCGTGTCAGAGACGGAAAGGTTCAAGCGCCCGGGGAAGGATGCCCAGCACATAGGCGATCGCCATCCCGTAATTCGTGATCGGAACGCCGGCGGCTTTGGACTCGCCGATCCGGTACTGCATTTCCCGGCGGTTCAGCATGCACGCGCCGCAGTGAATGACGAGGTCGTACTCTCCGATCTCCTCCGGCATCGTCCGCCCGTGCCCCCAGTCAAACCGAACGTCTTCCCCGCGGGCCTTCCTTATAAGGCGCGGAATTTTCACCGTACCGATATCATCGTCCTGTCTGTGATGGGTACAGCCCTCCAGGATCAGGACCTTTCCGTTCCGCGGAAGTCTTCCGATCGCCTGCGCGCCTTCACAGAGCGCTTCAAAATCACCTTTTTTTCTCGCGAACAGGATAGAAAATGAAGTGAGCGGGATCTCCCGGGGCACAATTTCGGAGACGCGTGAAAACGCCTGCGAATCCGTGACGACAAGCGCGGGGTGCGTCCTCATGTTACCGAGGACCTCCGCTAAAGTTTCCGGCTGGCAGACGCACGAGACAGCGCCCATGTCGAGGGCTGCCCGGATCGCCTGCTGCTGGGGCAGGATGAGCCTTCCTTTCGGCGCGGCCTTGTCGATCGGAACGACAAAAACGACGTTCTCACCGGGAAGAAGAAGCCCTGCAAGAAGATTTCTCTCCTCCTCCTTCGGTGCGGCCTCTATGATTCGCTGCTTCAGTTCTTCGATCCCGTAGCCGGTGATGGCAGACACGTAGCACGGCGCGATTTCCGAGCGCGCTTCCACCTCCCGGCGCACTGCCTCCGACGGTTCTCCGTCATCGCAGAAGTTCAGCGCGCGCACAGCCGGGATCCCTCTCTTCCGCATGATCTCAAGGATCTCAATCTCAGTGTCCGGTCCGTCGCCAATGTCAGTCACAACGACTGCCAGGTCGCACCGCCTGAGCTCCTCCAGTGTCTTTTTGACCCGGAGCTCTCCCAGCTCTCCCTGATCCCCGAGCCCCGCTGTGTCGATGAGAACGACCGGGCCGATCGGCAGGAGCTCCATGGCCTTTCTGACCGGGTCGGTCGTCGTCCCCGCCACGGGGCTGGTCACGGCCAGCTCCTGCGAGGTCAGCGCATTGATGATCGAGGACTTTCCCGCGTTCCGCGGTCCGAAGAGACCTATGACAAGACGGTCTCCCGAGGGTGTTTCATTCATGCTCATATCACATATCCATTCAAACGGCTTCCGCGCCAAGAACTTCTAACATTCACTCAAGATGTGGAAAAGCATTCGCAAAAACCGTAAACTCGCTGCGCTCAGACAGCACGGTCTTTGCTCATTCCACATCTTTCGTTCATGAAGAAGTTCTAAGGCTTGTGCAGATTGTTTGAATTGTTCACACAATTCCATTCCGCGCAGAGTTTCGCAAGTGCCTATATGAAAATATCCCTTTCAGACTCTGAGAATATTCTTCTCCCTCACTGCATCCTTGATCTCCTCGGCAAATGTCTCGATCCTGTCCGTCAGAAGGCAGGGCACAAAGCTCCTGATCTGCTTTCCGAGAAGCTCCTTCTTCTTCAGCTTGAGGATCAGCCGGTCCTTCTGCGAAAGTTTTTCCGGATCGAACTCCCCTCCGAGACTCTCCACGATGATCGACGAATTCCGGAGCTGAAGCGAGAAATTATCCCTTAAGATCTTCGGCGCTTCGTCGATCAGGGCGTTGCAGATATAAACACCTTTCGGGATCGGTCTGACTTTATCCCAGTACTGGTCCAGCCAGCGCTCGAGCGGCGGAAGGATCCTTCCGAACCGGATCCCGCTCCCGAAAATAACAACATCGTAGCCGTCCGGATCCGGATTTTCATTTTCCAGGTTCGAGACGCGCACATCACTGAAATAGCCCGCCAGGAGCTCGGCCGCCTTCGCAGCCGAGCCCGTGCGGGTCGCATATACAATCAATACTTTCATTTATATTCCTCACGGCACACCTTCTGCGGCTGCAGCCGATTCACCCCACACCTGCTTCCGATCCTTTGAGAGGGTGATTCACACCTTCCTCTGATCAGGTATGTTCTCATCAGAGCGGAGCGCTGCCCGGTCTTCCATGACAGTTCTTATACTTCTTGCCGCTGCCGCACGGGCACGGATCATTCGGATAGACCTTCGCCTTCTTGCGCTGTACCGGCTTCTTCGGCCCCTCTTCCTCCTTGTTGGTCGTGATGGGCTTTGCCTGCTCTTCACGCTCGATCTTCTGCTCGATGCGGACATGGTACATGATCCGCAGCGTCTCCTCCTGGATATTGCTCGTCATCTCGTCGAACATATCGAAGCCGATCATTCGGTATTCGACCTTCGGATCCTGCTGCCCGTAGGCTGCAAGACCGATGCCCTGGCGGAGCTGCTCCATATCGTCGATCTGATTCATCCAGCGCGCGTCGATGACCTTCAGCAGGACGACGCGCTCCAGCTCACGCATCTTCTCGATATCCGGGAACTCGGCCTCCTTGGCCTCATAGAGCTTTCCGGCTTCCTCCTTGAGTGCCTGCTTGATCTTGTTCCTGCTCATTCCATGAACAGACTCGGGTGTCAGCGGCCTGACCGGGATGATCGGGAGGAGTACCCGATTCAGCTCCTGAAGGCTCTCCGGAGCATCTTCAGGATCCGCATCCTCGCCGAGGCACATATCTACCTTGCGGTCTACAACGGCATCCATCATCTGGAAGATCACGTCACGCATATTCTCGCCGTCAAGAACACGGCGGCGCTCCTCATAGATGACCTCTCGCTGGTCATTGTTGACGCGGTCGAACTCGAGAAGATTTTTACGGATTCCGAAGTTGTTGCTCTCGATCTTCTTCTGTGCCTTCTCGATCGCCGAGCTGAGCATGCGGTGCTCGATCTGTTCATTTTCCGGAACGCCCAGCGCCTCGAACGTCGCGATCAGACGCTCGGAGCCGAAAAGACGCATCAGATCGTCTTCAAGGGAAATGTAGAACCTGGATTCACCCGGGTCTCCCTGACGGCCGGAACGGCCTCGCAGCTGATTATCGATTCGTCTGGATTCGTGGCGCTCCGTGCCGATGATCTTAAGGCCGCCTGCCTGCTTCGAGACCTCATCGAGCTTGATATCGGTACCACGGCCGGCCATGTTGGTCGCGATGGTGACTGCGCCCGCTTCTCCCGCGTGCGCGACGATCTCCGCTTCCATCTCATGGAACTTTGCATTCAGGACTGTGTGCGGAATGCCTTCGCGCTTCAGAAGCTTTGAGACATGCTCTGATACGTCGATCGTGATCGTGCCGACAAGGACCGGCTGATTCTTCTCATGCGCTTCCCTGACAGCCTCCACGACTGCGTGATACTTTTCTTTCTTTGTTTTGAAAACGGCGTCATCCAGATCGACTCGCTGGACCGGCACGTTGGTCGGGATGGATACAACGTCCATTCCGTAAATATCACGGAATTCCTGTTCCTCTGTAAGCGCGGTACCGGTCATGCCTCCCTTTTTCTCGAACTTGTTGAAGAAGTTCTGGAAGGTGATCGTAGCCAGTGTCCTGCTCTCCTGCTTGACCTTGACGTGCTCCTTGGCCTCGATCGCCTGATGCAGACCGTCCGAATAGCGGCGTCCGGGCATGATACGGCCCGTGAAGTCATCGACGATGAGGACCTGGTCGTCCTTCACGACATAGTCCTGGTCGATATGCATCAGATAATTTGCGCGGAGCGCAAGGTCCACGTTGTGCTGGATCTCGAGGTTCTCCGCATCGGAGAGGTTCTCAATATGGAAGAACTTCTCGACTTTAGCGACACCCTGCTCCGTGAGCGTGACGATCTTATCCTTCTCGTTGACGATGAAATCGCCGGTCTCCGTGATCTCCTCGCCCATGATGGCGGTCATCTTGGTCATCTCCCCGGAGGCTTCGCCCCGCTCGAGCTGACGGGCAAGAATGTCGCAGACCTCATAGATCTTGGTGGACTTGCCGCTCTGACCGGAAATGATCAGCGGCGTTCTCGCCTCATCGATCAGGACCGAGTCGACCTCGTCGATGATGCAGTAGTGGAGCCCTCTCTGAACGAGCTGCTCCTTGTAAATGACCATATTGTCTCTCAGATAGTCAAATCCGAGCTCATTGTTCGTAATATACGTGATATCGCAGTTATACTGTTCGCGCCTCTCATCGGAATTCATCGGCTGAAGGACGCAGCCTACCGTAAGGCCCAGGAAGCGATGGACTTCTCCCATCCACTCCGCGTCACGCTTGGCCAGATAATCATTGACCGTGACGACGCAAACGCCCTTTCCCTCAAGCGCGTTCAGGTAAGCCGGAAGTGTACAGACGAGGGTCTTGCCTTCACCTGTCTTCATCTCGGCGATACGGCCCTGATGCAGGATGATACCGCCGATCAGCTGTACGCGGAAATGCTCCATGCCAAGCGTACGCTTCGCCGCTTCCCTGCAGACCGCGAACGCTTCCGGAAGAAGATCGTCCAGCGTCTCACCTTTCAAAAGTCTCTCTTTGAACTCCGGCGTCTTTGCCTTGAGTTCTTCGTCCGAGAGGGCCTGCATGTCCGGTCTCAGCGCTTCGATCTTTTTAACGATCGGTTCGATCCTCTTCAGCTCATGATCACTGTGTGTGCCAAAAATTTTTGTAAAAAAACCCATTGTCAGTTCTCTCCTCGTATACTCTATGCCCTTTTTTCAGGGTCCTCTCTCTTACTTTTACCGGATCCTGCGGTCTGATCTCCCGGATCCGCCTTCGGGTGATGAAATAATATCCCCAATCAGTATATACGATGATATCCCCTGCCCGGACAGTGTTTCCGGGCAGATACCTCGTACTATAATAGCACGCCGTGAAAATGAAAACAATGAGGCAGTTTGCATCAAAGCAGAAAACCATGGGACATCCCGCTGCAGCGCAAAACAGAGAGGGCGGATGCTCACACATCCGCCCTCTCTGTCAATATTTACAAATGAACTCCGGTTTTACGATGCTCCGTGTATCATACATCCGGCTCGATCATACCGTACGTTCCGTCTTTTCTCCGATAGACCACACTCGTCTGATCCGTCTCCGCGTTCACGAACACATAAAATGCATGTCCGAGAAGCTCCATCTGCACGCATGCATCCTCGGGATACATCGGCTTGATCTCGAACTTCTTCGTGCGGATGATCGGAAGGTCATCCTCGAATGAATCATAATCCTTCTCAATAAACGCCTTCTGGAAATTCTCGGAATTCTGGTGCTTATCGATGATTTTCTTTTTATACTTTTTAAGCTGCCGCTCTATGACTTCCTCGACAAGGTCGATGGACACATACATATCATTGCTCACCTGCTCGGAGCGAATAATGTTGCCCTTGACGGGAATGGTCACCTCAACTTTCTGGCGTTCCTTCTCGACTGACAGTCTGACAACGCACTTCGTGTCCGGTGTGAAATACCTACCAAGCTTTCCAAGCTTTTCTTCGACCGCAGTCCGCAGTCCTTCACTGACTTCCAGGTTTTTTCCGCTGATTACAAACTTCATATGGTCACATCCTTTACGGTTTACTCGGAGAAAAGAAAGACTTCTCCTGCCATATATTATAACGTTTGCATAAACTCAAATCAAGTATTCAAACAATTTAATACACATTTCGCAAATTGCGTTTACGTTTTCTGCTCTGTTCCGAAAAGAACTGTTCCCTGCATTTTCCCGGGGAAATCACTCCCGGCAGAACTCCGCTGCATCCCTGCACGGGGGATCACTCCCGACAGAACTCCGCTGCATCCCTGTACGGGAGATCACCCCCGGCAGAACTCCACCACATCCCGATAGGGGAGATCTCCTCCGTATATATCCAGAGCAGACCCGACTGTCGCATGGATCTTATTTCTCCCGAGCAGCCGAAGCTCCTGCAGATCCTCAAGGCTCCGCAGGCCTCCCGCATAAGTAATGGGATACTCTTTTACACCGGCCAGGAGCTCCACGAGCTCCCGGTCTGCCCCGTGCCCCTTCCCCTCCACGTCGATCCCGTGGATCAGGAACTCATCGGCATAACCGGCAAGCCGGTCAAAAAGCGCCTCATTAAGCTCCGTGTCGGTAAACTTCTGCCACCGGTCCGTGCAGATATAATAGTGCCCGTCCCTCTTTTTGCAGGAGAGATCTAGGACCAGATGACTGCGGCCGACGGCACGTTCAAGCTTCCTTAGATTTTCCATCTCGATCTTTCCATCCCGGAACACATAGGACGTCACGATCACATGGCTCGCTCCGCCGGCAATAAAGTCTTTTGCGTTATCCGCATTGACTCCCCCGCCGATCATGAGACCGCCGGGCCATTCTCTGAGCGCAGACATCGCCTGTGCAAGCGTCGCACCGTAATACGGCGACGTGCGCGGATTGAGAAGGATCACATGACCGCCCGTGAGTCCGTCAGCGCGAAAGAGCGCCGCGAAATCCGCGCCGCTCTTCTCACTCACAAAATTTTCTCCGGCATAGTCGCCGCTGTCAGACAGTGTACTGCCGACGATCTGCTTGACCTTCCCGTTATGAATATCAATACAGGGCCGAAATTCCATGCCGCACCTCGCTCAGCCGATCACGTCGGCCATATCGTACAGCCCGGCTCCCCGGCCGGCGAGGAACTTCGCGGCCGCGACCGCTCCCTTTCCGAAAATAGCGCGGGAATAGGCTGTATGTGTAAATTCTATGACCTCGTCCTGTCCGGCAAAGAGGACATCGTGGACGCCTACGATCGTGCCGCCCCGAACGGCGGAGATTCCCATCTCCCTGTCACCGCGGGCTTCGCGGCGCGTCGTACGGTCATAGACATAGTGATACTGATTGCCGGATCCCTCGTTGACGGCATCCGCCAGCGCGATTGCCGTTCCGCTAGGCGCGTCGATTTTCCGTCTGTGGTGCATCTCGATGATCTCCGGATCAAATCCGTTCGCTGTGAGCGTTCCTGATGCCTCCCTGAGAAGCTTCAGGAGAAGGTTCACGCCGAGAGACATGTTCGCGGAGCGAAGAATGGCAACCTTTTCTGCCGCCTCGCCGACAGACGCGATCTGCCGTTCCGAAAGGCCGGTCGTACAGAGAACGACCGGAATATTTCTCTCCACAGCATAGGCGAGAAGTACGTCCACCGCCTTGGCCGTGGAAAAGTCTATGATCGCATCTGCGGGAACCGAGCATTCCGCTGCATCCGTAAATACCGGATAATCCCTGTTGCCCAGGTCGACAGCATCGATGCCTGCCACGATCTCAATGTCAGGGTCCGCCGCAATGATATCCGTAACGACCTGGCCCATATGGCCGCTGCATCCATGTAAAATAACGCTTACCATCCTACACCTCACTTATCGAAGACGCTGCCGGCGGCATCTGCCGCGGACACAAATTTTTTTTTACGTTTCTGTCAGTACCCAAAATTTCCCGCATCTGCCAGTCAGTCTCCCGGTTCAGGGATGCCCCCCACTGAAAATCATCCAATCCCGGCCGCCATCGCTGTCACATGCAGAAAGTATTGCTCAATTACTTAAGGCAGCCGAACTTGATCATGGCCTTTCTCAGGACTTCCTGATGCTCCGGCCTCATCTCCGTCAGCGGAAGCCTCGGCTTTCCGACATTGAATCCCTGCATATTGAGCGCAGCCTTCACGGGGATCGGATTCACCTCCATGAAGAGTGCCGTGATCAGGTCACAGGCGGCAAGCTGGATCTTAGCCGCTTTTTCATACTCCCCGTCAAAGCAGTACTGGACCATGTCATGCGCAGCCTGCGGAGCGACATTCGCGAGGACCGAAATCACACCCACGCCGCCGAGCGAACAGAGCGGCACGACCTGATCGTCATTTCCGGAATAGATATCGATCTTTCCGTCCGCAAGATCCGCAAGATGCGCGATCGCGCTGAAGTTCCCGCTCGCCTCCTTGATTGCACAGACATTGGGGTTCTTTTTCGCGATCCTGATCATCGTCTCCGGCTGGACCGTCGTGCCGGTCCTGGACGGAACATTGTAGACGATGCACGGGAGCTTTGTTCTGGAAGCGATCGCCGTATAGTGGTCTACCAGTCCGTCCTGCGTCGCCTTATTATAGTAGGGCGTGACGAGCAGCAGACCGTCCGCGCCGAGCTTTTCAGCTTCCTCGCTCATCATGATCGCGTGAGCCGTATTGTTCGAGCCCGTCCCGGCAATGACCGGGATCCTTCCGCGGACGACATCGACGGTGAACTTTATGACTTCCAGATGTTCGTCATCCTCAAGTGTCGGCGCTTCGCCGGAAGTCCCGACGCTGATGACCGCATCCGTATGATTTTTGATCTGATCCTCGAGAAGGGCTTCGAGCGAGTCGTAATTCACTTCCCCATTCTCCTTCATCGGCGTGACAAGGGCAACACCGGAACCTCTGAAGATTGACATAATTTTTCTCCTTCTCTCAAAACAAACTTTTTGATCCTGATTC
This sequence comes from uncultured Eubacteriales bacterium, assembly GCA_900314565.1. Taxonomy (GTDB): domain Bacteria; phylum Bacillota; class Clostridia; order Lachnospirales; family Lachnospiraceae; genus Chordicoccus. Next base: position 77,476 of record OMVU01000012.1, on the reverse strand, counting down.
CGCATTGATTGCGTGTTCAGACAATTGTACATTTCCCGTCAGCACATGTCAACCGGGGCGCTGACAAAGTGGATCATTCCTGCCCCGGCTCACACAGTGAACTTCGCGACGGAGGCTTCGGAGGCCCTGATCAGATCCTCCGTCAGAAGATACATGCTGGTCCCGATTTTTCCGGCGCTCACATAGATCTTTTCGTGCGCCCGGCACTCCTCCGCGATCACCGTGCGGAACTTTTTCTTCATACCGAGGGGGCTGCATCCGCCGCGGACATATCCCGTGATTTTCGTGATATCCTTCACATGGATCATCCCGATATTTTTCTCGCCCACGCACGCCGCAGCCGCTTTCAGATCGACTTCCTTTTCCACCGGGAGCACGAACACATAATATTCACGGCTCTTCCCCTGAAGGACCAGCGTCTTAAAAGATTCTTCCGCCGGGACTCCCTCGAGCTCCGCCATCTGCACCCCGTCGACAAATTCCGGCAGGTCCACCGTGATCACCTCGTAGTCGATCTTCATCCGGTCAAGGATCCGCATTGCATTCGTTTTCACGGTCTTCTCTTTGGCCATAACGCCTCCATCCATGCTGCAGGAGAATCCTCTCCCGCAGAGCATTTTCAGGTAACTGCGAGATTGTGCTTTCAGTGCATTTCGCAGGCACCTGAGAGCCTTTTCCTGTCTTTACTTATTATTAGTATTCGCTCTCTTGCGAAGTCTCGCGTCAAGGATCCTCTTGCGGATACGAAGGCTCTTCGGCGTCACTTCAAGGAGCTCATCGCTGTCGATATAGTCGAGCGCCTGCTCGAGAGAAAAGATCCTCGGCGGCGTCAGAATGAGCGCTTCATCCGCACTCGACGAGCGCGTGTTGGTCAGATGTTTCGTCTTGCAGACATTGATCTCGATTTCTTCGGGCTTTGCGCTCTCGCCGACGACCATGCCGGCGTAGACCTTCGTTCCGGGGGAAATGAAGAGCGCCCCGCGCTCCTGTGCCGCGAACAGACCGTATGTGACAGCCTCTCCGTCTTCAAACGCGATCAGTGATCCGTTCTTTCTGAAGGTAATATCACCCTTATAGGGAGCATACTTCTCGAATACCGAATTCAGCACCGCTGTTCCCCTGGTCGCAGTCAGCAGATTTCCGTGGATACCGATCAGACCTCTCGCCGGAATCATGAATTCAAGACGCGTCGTCCCGTCGGAAAGAGTATCCATACTGAGCAGTTCCCCTTTTCTCTCGGAGAGCATGCTGATGACAGTCCCGGAATAGTCTGCCTGCACGTCGACTGTCGCGCTCTCGATCGGCTCAAGCAGGTGTCCGGCCTCGTCCTTCTTGTAAATGACCTCCGCCTTCGACACCGCAAACTCGTATCCTTCCCGCCGCATCGTCTCGATCAGGACAGAAAGGTGCAGTTCGCCTCTTCCGCTGACCTTAAATGTATCCGTGTTATCCGTATCCTCGACGCGCAGAGATACGTCCGTATTGAGCTCCCGCATGAGCCTCTCACGGATTTGTCTGGATGTGCAGTATTCCCCCTCGAGGCCTGCGAACGGGCTGTCATTGACGATGAAATTCATGGCGATCGTCGGCTCTGAGATCTTCTGGAACGGAATCGCATTTTCCTCCCCCGGAGTACAGATCGTATCACCGATCTGGAGTCCTGCAATGCCGGAGACCGCGACGATCGAACCGACCTCCGCTTCGCGCACGTCGACCTTCTTCAGGCCGTCGAACTCATACAGTTTTGTGATCTTCGTCTTCTCCCTGACGTTCGGATCGTGATAATTCACGCGGACGATCTCCTGGCCGACGTAAATCTTTCCGTTCTCTACCTTCCCGATGCCGATCCTTCCGACATATTCATTGTAATCGATCGTGGAAATGAGGACCTGCGTCCCCTTCTCGGGATCTCCTTCCGGCGCGGGAATGTAATCGATGATCGTCTCAAAAAGCGGCTTCAGATCCGTGCCCTCTTCATAGGGATCGCGGGAACAGGTCCCCTCACGCGCGGATGCGTAGAGGAACGGGCACTCCAGCTGCTCGTCCGAAGCGTCCAGATCCATGAACAGCTCGAGGACCTCGTCCACGACCTCCTCGGGCCGTGCCTCCGGGCGGTCGATCTTGTTGATGCAGACGATGACCGGCAGATCCAGCGCAAGGGCTTTCTTCAGGACGAACTTCGTCTGCGGCATTGTCCCTTCAAAGGCGTCGACGAGAAGAATGACGCCGTTGACCATTTTCAGGACACGCTCTACCTCGCCTCCGAAATCCGCATGACCGGGAGTGTCTACAATATTGATCTTGACTCCGTTGTATTCAATCGCAGTATTCTTGGAGAGAATCGTGATCCCCCGTTCGCGCTCGATCGCCCCGGAATCCATGACGCGTTCACGGACCTCCTGATTATCGCGGAACACGCCGCTCTGGCGGAGCATACCGTCCACGAGCGTCGTCTTCCCGTGATCTACATGCGCTATGATTGCTACATTTCGGATATCTTCTCTCTTCATCAAACTCATTTTTTCTTCCTCATTCAGGCATCCGGATCCCGCTCTATCGATTCAGCCATTCAGGTGTCGGGATCCCACTTTATGATCTGGCATTCAGGCGTCCGGATCCTGCTTTACTGATCCGGCCATCCCCTGCCCAAAGCGCACACTCTGCTTTGCACAATTACAAAATATAACATGTTTTTCTGCAGGTGTAAATGAAAAAAGCCCGGTCCTAAGACCGGGCTTGCTCCGTCATTATTACGAAACCTGATTTCAGGCGGCATCCTTTACGGAAGCTGCATACACCTTACACGGTGCGCAGAGAACACTGCTGTGTTCCCGGTCACAGGCATTACGCTTCCCCGCCGTGCGCTGCACGGACCGCAGGATCCGGAGACTCCTCCGGATAGAACGAATAATACTCGACTCCGCTCTCCAGCGTATACCCATACGCCTCGGCCAGCTCTGAGACTGTGACCATCTTGTACCCCATACTGTATAGGGTCGGAACAATATCCACCGTCGCCTCCGCTGTCGCCTGATAAAGATCATGCATGAGAATGACGGATCCGTCCCTCACCTGCTCTTTTATCGTTGCAAGCGTGTTTGCAGGATCCCGTGTCTGCCAGTCAAGCGTATCGACATCCCACTGGATGAGCGGTTTGTTGACAAATTCATGCACAGTATCATTTGTTCCGCCGCCGGGAGCCCGAAGCAGCGTCATATCATAACCTGTAAGGCTCTTGATCAGTTCATCATTGGCAGAGATCTGATGTGTGATCGTATCACCGTCAGACTTGGATAAAATGACATGCTCATACGTGTGGTTTGCAATTTCCATTCCTTCGTTGTATTCACGAAGAAGTTCGGAAGTGTAATAATCCGCCTGGTTCACACCGACGACGAAGAACGTCGCCTTTGCGTTATACTGTCCAAGCACATCCAGAATAAGATCCGTGTTCCAGGAAGGTCCATCATCATACGTCAGTGCGACAAGCTTCTGCTTCTGAGAGGAATCCCATGTACCATCCTCATTGAAATAGTACATGTTTCCGTCTTCTGCCATTTCCCAGCCGGTAGCCGCGAAACCGTCAGCCTTGAAGAAATAGCGGCTTCCGTCCAGCATCTTCCAGCCGTTCATATACTGCTGTCCTTCCGCAGTCTTATACCAGCGGCCTGATCCGCTCTCATTCCACCCGGTGACGCCTTCCGCCGTATAATCCGTCGTCCCCTTCACCGCAGTATCATCGGCCGAAGCAGTCTCATCTACCGTCGGAGCTGCAGGCGTTTCAGTAACTCCCTGCGCCGTGCCGGCCGTTTCCGCACTGCCCTGTGTTCCGGTCGCACTCTGTGATTCCGTCGTACGGCTGACTGTAGTGCCTGAGGAAGCACCGGTCTGTTCCGTCGTCTTTACGGACGAATCCGCACCGGGCTTTTTGGAGACCCGTCCGGTTGCAATCCTTACGATAAGAAATACAAGAAGGAGCGCGGCGATGATCCCTCCGATCACCATCAGTCTCCGCATTCTCTTCTCCTTCAGCTTTTGCTCGCGTTTCGCAAACAGCTCTTCTCTGGTCATTTTCTTTCCTTTCCTGACTATCTGTTTCTATCCGAATGTAAAACCAAGAATCTCTACGTTCTTTTACACCACGCTAGTTGTTTATGATACCCCATAAAGAAAAAATAATCAAGCGCAACGTACAGGATGATCACTGTCTGCTGCGTACCCTAGAAGAAGGTGCTTCGCACCTTGCACGGCGCGGCAGGAATGCTGAGGCGTTCCTGAACGGCTGCAAAATCTGAACAGGAGCGACGGAATTCTGCGCGGGAAATGGAAAAAGCCCTTCCGGATCCGTCCGGAAGGGCTCTCTTTGTTCCGCGCCGTGCGAAGCTCTTAAAAGATCGCTGAGCGTTCCTTATTTTTATAGTTTTACATGCAGGTATATCCGCCGTCTACCGGAAGATTGACGCCTGTCACGTAGGCGGATGCCGGAGAAGCCAGGAAGATCGCAGCGGTATCCAGCTCGCCTTCATTTCCGTATCTCTCTTCCGGGATCATGGTCTTCGCGTTCTGCTGGAAGAAATCAGAGTTCAGCGTGTCGACTGTCAGCGGTGTATAGAAATAACCCGGGCAGATCGAGTTGACCGTGATACCGTACTTGCCCCACTCGGCAGCGAGCGCACGTGTCAGGTTGACGACACCGCCCTTTGCTGCATGATACGGTGCGGAGCCGGCGATCTTATTGCCTACCAGGCCATACATGGAAGCGATATTGATGACACGGCCGTACTTAGCCGGGATCATGGCCTTCTTTGCGACAGCGCGGGCAACGCGGAAAGTTCCGAAAAGGTCGATCTGCATTTCATTCTCGAACTGCGGATCCGTGATATCTTCAGCCGGAGCAACAGCGCCCGTACCGGCATTGTTGATCACGATATCGATGCGGCCGAATTTCTCAAGAACAGCGTCAACGACTGCGTCGACATTCTCTGTATCTGTAATGTCGCAGCGGCAGGCCATTGTCTCAACGCCGTATTCATCAGCGATTTCCTTTGCCACTTCCTCGATCAGATTCTGACGGCGCGCTACAGCAACAATGTTGCAGCCCTGATTCGCGAGCGCTTTTGCCATCTGAACGCCGAGTCCGCTTGAGCAGCCTGTGACAAGGGCTACCTGTCCCTTGAGATCAAAATAATTCTTCATAGTTTCCTCCTATGTGTGTAAAAAATTCAAGTCAGCAGTGTAGTACCGACTAATTCATCATAACAAATTTCAAAAAAGTGTCAATATCGGGTCAGCACTAATTCAATTCTCGGGTCAGCACTAATTCAATTCTCGCCAGCCCCGGCGGATCGCAGCCGCGCAAAAAGGAAGGTGCTTCGCACCATGCGCGGCGCGGCAAGAACGCTGAGGCGTTCTTGAATGCCCGCCGTCTATAGAGACGGGGGCATCTCACACTGAGATATAACGAAACAGGTGATTTGCTCCCGCAAAGCAAAAGCGCCGGGAGAACTCATTTCGTCTCCCGGCGCCATTTCATGAAATTCTTACACGCTTTTCTGCTGAAGATGCAGCTGCGTATGGATCGTTATTCTCAGATCACACGTCTGATTGCTACGATCGCCTTGCTGTCAGCGCGTCTGTCGTGCGTAATGCCCCAGGCGCTGCCCTTCGCTTCGACGATATATCCGTTTCCGTCATAGAGCGCAACGTGGCCTGAATAGACGATGACGTCACCGGCCTGCGCTTCTGCAAGACTTCCGACCGGACTTCCTACAGACGCCCAGTTTCCGGATGTTCTGTAGCCGCCGCTGTACGCACCGCAGTCGCGGAGAACGAGCCATACAAAGTGAGAGCAGTCACAGCCGTTGGTAAGGGAGGATCCGCCCCATACATACGGGCATCCTACGAACTGATCCGCATAGGCGATGATGGCGTTTCCGCTCGAACTGGAGGGTGCACTCACCTGCACTGCCTGCGCCTGAGCCTGCGCTTCTGCTGCCGCCTGAGCCTCAGCTGCTGCCTGTGCTGCCGCTGCCTGTTCCGCTGCTGCCTGCGCTGCCGCTGCTGCCTGCGCCTCTGCCGCTGCCTGTGCTGCCGCCGCCTGATCCGCTGCTGCCTGAGCCTGCGCTTCTGCTGCCGCCTGCGCTGCTGCCGCCTGCGCCTGCGCCTCCGCCGCTGCTGCGTCTGCCGCTGCCTGCGCTTCTGCCTGCGCCTGCGCCTGGGCTGCTTCTGCCGCCGCTGCTTCTGCTGCTGCCTGCTGTGCTGCAGCTTCCGCCGCTGCTGCCTCTGCCGCCGCCTGCGCTTCCGCTGCTGCCTGCGCCGCTGCTGCCTCTGCCGCTGCCTGCTCCGCCGCGATTCTTGCCGCTTCCTCTTCCGCTGCAATTCTTGCCGCTTCCGCTGCCGCCGCCGCTGCTGCCGCCTGCTTTTCAGCCTCGATCTCATCAAGCCTGTTCTGCTGCTGTGTGATCAGTGAACTGATTTCCTCCGCCTGCTGACGGGCGATCTCGATCTGATTCTCATAATCAGCATCTGTCAGCTTCTTCTCTTCGAGCTGTACATTGAGCTCCGCATTCTGCTCTTCCAGAGAAGCCTGCTGTACTTCAAGGGAAGCTTTCTCTCCCTCGAGTTCTGTTTTCTGTCCTTCCAGCTGTGTCTTCAGAGCAGCGACCTGATTGACCGTCTCAACAAAATTCTGGAGCGCTGTACGGTCTGCCACGTAGAGTTCCTTTGCATACTCAGCCTTATTAATGAAAGACTGGATATCGGTCGCGTTCAGGATCATTGCAGCCCATCCGATGGACCCGCCGTTTTCGTAAATGTACTGGATACGCTTTTTCATATCCTGATACTGCTTGTCACGGCTGGCTTCAGAGACCACCAGCTGAGCCTGCGTCTCATCGATCTGGGTCTGTGTCGTATCGATTGCAGCCTGTGTCTCGTCGATGCTGATCTGAGCCTGATCGATCTGGACCATAAGGTCCACGATATCGCGATTCAGATCGCTGATCTCGGACTGGATCTGCTGCTGTCTCACGGCAAGTTCATTCAAGGCTTCCTGGGTGCCCGATAATTCCTCCTCTGACTGCGCCTTCTGCGCACGTAAGTCACTCTCCTCATCCGCGAAAGCAGGAGAAATCGAGGACACTACGAGCACTGCCGCAAACAGAATGCTGAGTAATTTTTTCTTCATACATCCACCTCGATATAATAAAATTTAATACAATCAAATTGTAATAAAGTTAATAAATGCGTAACATTTTCAACTTATGTTGTGTACTATATCATAATGTCACCGATTTTTCAACCGATTTGGCGAGTTTGTTACATTTTAATTAACTGGATAATTAATCCGTAACATCTTGGTGACAAATCAAAGCCCCGGAAACAGGGTATCCCCTCCCGGCCATTTCCTGATTCCGAAAGTTCGACTTTGACTGATTGGCAAAACTTTGACTTGCGGCATCACAAAGGCAGTGCTATAATCATGGTTAGCGAAATACGGACGATTAGCTCAATGGGAGAGCACTCGCTTCACGTGTGAGGGGTTACAGGTTCGAGCCCTGCATCGTCCATTAAAAAAAGACATCCGCCGTTGGATGTCTTTTTCTTTTCTCTTTTTTATTATTTGTTCTTTTCGATTTCTATCTGTTCGGAACTGCCTGTCTCATATACGCTCCGGCAGGCTTCCGGACTGTATTTTCCGGATCTCTCACATGACTCTTCTTCTGCGAGCCCTTTTCTTCGGCTCCATGACCCGGACAACAAATCCCCAGTTGTAGACAAGCACATAGGCGATGCCGTTCAGCGCAAGCGCCGCGAGCACGTCACCGACCGAATGCTGTTTCAGGAACATGGTCGAAAGAACGATCATGCCGCACCAGAACACGACCGGGATCCGCACCGCATTCTTCCGAAGAAGCGGATGCTGCGAAGTGAACAGTGTCATCATAAGGGCTGTCGTGTTGAACACGTGAATGCTCGGCCAGACATTGGTAGGCGTGTCGACCGCCCACAGTCTCCTGACAAGAAATGCACAGATCCCCCGGCTCTCTATATAATACGGGCGCAGGCTGATCTTCGTCGGCAGAAAAGTTGAGACGACCAGGAACACCGTCATCCCGATCATGAGCATCGTCGTGAGCTGCTCATAGGTCTTTCTGTCTACGAAAAAGACGAATACGACCCATACTGCCTGGAAAAGGAACCATGACAGATATGGAATAATGAATTCGACAATAAACGGAATATATGTATCCAGCTCCGAGCTCAGATCGAAAAATCTTGTGCGCGGAAGCCGTTCAAGGATCGAGAACCAGATCATATAAAAAACGAGATACAGAAGAAACGGAATGATCTGTGATACATTCTGATTCTTCAGGAACTTCATGATCTTTGTATCTCTGAGCCCTTCTTTAATGTTCGTAAATATCATGCGTGCACTTTCCTCCGGATCAGTACCTCACCTTAAATTCATAAGATCTGGGATCCACTTTAATTAACTCCGATTCAATATCACTTATCTCTACGAACCGCTGTGCCTTCAGCTGTGAAATCAGCGATTCGATCTGTGCTTCTGTTCCCTGTGCTTCCATCTCGACACGGCCGTCATAAAGGTTCTTCACCCAGCCGGTCACACCCAGCCGCTGCGATATGTAATTTGCATGATAGCGGAAACCTACTCCCTGAACATCCCCGCTGAAAATAAGATGTCTCCGGACGACTCCTTCCATAACCTTCCCTTCTGACTGCGCTCCGCCTCGAAGTCCGGCCCTCTCATCAGGATCCGGGCGAAAATTCTCGAAAATGAAGACATCATACATCATCCTCGCATCGAGAAGTGCCTCTTCCGACTTGACCGTCCATGCGGCTCCGAACGCATTCGCCGCTTTCCGTAAATACATATAGGGCAGCCTGTACGCATCGCGAAGATTATAGGCAATAAAATCCGGCTTCGTCAGGAAATTAAAGAGACACGCGGAAAGAGCAAAGCTGAAAAAGCCCTGTGTTTTCAGATCCATGCACTCCGAAAGCTGTCCCCTCAGTGTCTGCGGACGATTCTTCCGGAACCACCGCACAACGCCGGGGTGGAAGGACTCAATGCAGTACTGCCCCTCGTATCCGTCCAGAATAAATGCAGTCTCTCCGCAGATCTCCTTCACATCGTCGCCCCGTTCCGCCTTGATCTCAATGATGAGCGGAACTTTTCCTCCGACTGTCTTAAGAACTTCCCAGAAGATCGGAACATGCTCCTCCGTTCCGAAAAGTGTATATCCTGTCGCTTCACGAAGGCTCAGATCACTGATTTTTGTCGGAACACCTGCAGCCCGCATGAGATCCGGGTCATGCATTATGACCAGCTGATTATCTCCCGTCATCCGGACATCAAGCTCGATACCGTATCCCTTCTCGACCGCGCGCTCGAAAGCGAGCATTGAATTCTCCGGCGCATCCTCTTTATCATGAAGCCCGCGATGCGCGTAATACCAACCGCAGAATTCACGCATCCTCTCCCTGCGGCCGTTATACGGCCAGGCTGCATAGAACATAAAGAACACGCAGACAGCGATTACTGTAATAACTATGCTCGCTATACTCATCTTTACTCCGTCTCTTTAAAACACTCTTTTCCAAACTGTATTATAATCCTAAAAAAAACAGTTGCAACCTTTGCCCCTAAAGTTTCTGAAAATCTTCACATTTGCCAAAAAAGTCTCCTTTCCGGCTGATTTGCTGTGAAAAAATGAAAACCGCCGCACAGGAAGACGTCAGGCATGCATCTTTCATTTTCAAAAAACACCATGCCCGTCCTTCGTTAAGTGCGGCGGCAGTTCAAGTCCTTCCGGGAAATCCTATTGAGGAGTCCTCCGAAGGAAAACTGTTCATTTTATCTCAGCCGGAACGCGAGGCGTTCCTGATTATTTACAGCAGGATCACATTTGCTTCACGGCATGCTCTGCGCATCTCCTCCGGCCAGACCGAAGCCTGTACCTCGCCGACGTGCACTCTCCCGAGGAGCAGCATGCAGAGTCTTGACTGCCCGATACCTCCTCCGATCGTATACGGAAGCTCACCGGCAAGAAGCGCCTTATGATAAGGAAGCTTCTTCCTGTACTGGCAGTTGCTGTACTCAAGCTGCGCAAGCATCGACTTCTCGTCTACACGGATGCCCATGGATGAGATTTCGAGAGCACACTGCAGCGGCTCGAACCAGAAAATGATATCTCCGTTCAGATCCCAGTCATCGTAATCCGGTGCGCGGCCGTCATGGGGTTCCCCGTCCGCAAGAGGCCAGCCGATTTTTTCGATGAAGACGGCGCCCTTCTCCTTTGTGATGAGATTCTCTCTCTCTTTCCGTGTCCTGTCCGGCCATCTCTCCTCAAGCTCCGCAGTCGTCACGAAGGAAATAGAATCCGGAAGCTTATAGACAGCATCCGGCCACTTGTACCAGACTTCATGCTCCATATGCTTTATGATCTTGAAAATTGACTGAACGACCGTATGCAGGACCTGCGGTGTACGGTCCGCCTTGCGGATCACCATCTCCCAGTCCCACTGATCAACATAGCACGAGTGCAGATTATCGAGATCTTCGTCTCTTCTGATCGCGTTCATATTCGTATAAAGGCCTTCTCCAGGCTCAAATCCGTATCTTTTGAGTGCAGACCTCTTCCATTTCGCGAGGGACTGGACGACCTCATAGGTCTGTCCGGGCATTGCTTTGATATCGAACTGGACAGGCCGCTCAACACCGTTCAGGTTATCATTCAGACCGGAGGCCTGATCGACGAACAGCGGAGCAGATATGCGCTCCAGATTCATCTCGCGCCCGAACTCCTTCTGGAACGTATCGCGGATGAACTTGATCGCATCCTGCGTATCCCGTACCGTCATGTGCGGATCATAATTCTGCGGCAGTATAAGACTCATAGTTCTTCCCTCCTCATATAAGGTATCTTATATCTTATCGGAAGTCCTGTAAGGAACGGCCGATAAAAGGCCGGTCAACGGCTGAAGTTCACTTAATCGTTCGTCAAGTGATTCTCATAATGGGAGATAGTACACCATTCGGTGTATTTATTGCAAGACCTCACCGCGCTTTTTCTCATAGGAAACAATCAAATCGACTACTCTGTCATATGATCCAGTCCCATCCTCCTGGCCTCTTCCCTTCAGATACGCATCATTGAACGATTCCGCAGCATCCGAGATCTCTCCTTTATAGCTGGCCCAGAAAGCATTATTCGCGCTGAGATCCGCAATGCAGCGGTCATCCAGCGTTCCGTATATTTCCGACCAGCACTCTCTGTCTCTCTTATAGAGCTCATTTCCGCAGTAGATCCAGCCGGAGAGAAGCCCGGAGTAATGAATGTCCGGCTCCTTTGAATTCATGCAGCAGAGGTAGGCGACAAAGTTGGCTTCATTTTCCTGCATGATGCCCTTCAGGTGCGACAGCTCGTGCGAAGCGCAGAAAGCATGATTATATTCCGTCATATCCCTGTTGTAATTGGCCTCGATCGTGTAGGCGGAATAAATTCCCGCCATGTTGGTCAGAGACATGATTCTTGAAAAGAAGACCGGCTTCGCCCTCGGATACCATCCCGAGAGTTCCCCGTAGGATGTGCCGAGATCCATCATAGCCTCACGGATCCGTGTATCCGCATCCGCATTCATCACCATGATCCCGCCGCCGTCGCGCTCCACAAGATCTGCGTACCGTCCGGCTTCATCCGCGAGCCATGTGCAGCACTTTGCAAGGTCTTCCGTAGAATAGTCTCCCTCGCCATATCCTTCACGGACAGAGAAGGGAGTACAGTAAAAATAGATATCCTCATTTGCCTCGAAGAGAAAGAAGATCAGCGTGACAAGGACAAGGACCCTACCGATAAAGAGCCTGCCCGCTCTTATGAATTTATCCTTTCCGTCCTCCCGTTTCCGGTGCACCCAAGCGAGAATAAGGCGGATGATCCAAAAGAAAAGGAGAATGATCAGCCCGCAGATCAGGAACTCGACCACCGAAAAAGAAAAGACCGAACTCGCCCTGCCGAGCGTCATGACCCAGATCCGGTTGAAGGTGCGGGCATAGGAGTCTGCAAAACCGGCAAAATATCGTGCGCCTGCACGTAAAAACAGCGCTGCCGCCATAAGGAGCAGCGCTGTAAAAAGATGCTTTTTATACATTTTCCGAGTCCTCATCGAACCCTGTGATCGTCATGCCGCGGGAAGCGTCATACACACTGCCCGGTATGATTTCTCCATCATCGGTGTCGTCGCCATCGATCGTTTCGTTGCGAACACTGCCGGTCCTGCCGCCCGCAGCGTCGGTACCGGGATTCACCGCACTGCCGCTGTTGACACTTCGAACGGCCTTGCGGAGCATCTGGGTAAAGTCTTCTCCCCGGATGGTCATATGATCGGGGAGCTCCTCCATTGAAAGATCATCTTCGTATTGAGATTCCGAATAGCGGCTCGACTTACGGATATCAGAATAATAGCTGTCCTCCAGAGACGTATCTGTCCGGGTCTTCCTTCCGCTGTCCGCTCTGCCCCGCTGCGACCTGCGCGTCCGCTCGTCATCCCGGAGATCCGCGAAATAAACGTCCTCGTCCGCCATGTCATCAAAATCCTGCCAGTCCTCGACCTCTTCGGGTTCTCTGGCTGCAGTCTTTACAGGCTTTGATTTCTTTCGGCTGCGCCTTCCTCCAAAGAACCGCCGGAACACTGACTCATGTTCGTCGTCCTCATCATCATCGTCGTACTCGTCTTCGTCGTCCTCATCGTCTTCGTCGTCGTACTCGTCTTCGTCGTACTCGTCATCTTCGTCGTACTCATCATCTTCGTCGTACTCATCTTCGTCTTCATCGTACTCATCTCCGGCGTCTTCATCATCCTCTTCAGATACTATGAAGTCCGTGTAGTCATCTTCTTCGCTCTCATCATATTCGTTTTCGCCGTACTCGTCTTCTTCACTCTCATCATCGTCTTCGTCGTCATCCTCTTCGTCGTACTCATCGTCCTCGACATTGTCGGATGAGAGGCGCTCCCTCAGACGGCCGAACCAGCCTCTGACAGCAGAAAATGCACTGCCTCTCTCTTCGTCGTCTTCGTCCTCATCATCCTCATCGTATTCATCTGAGTCGTCGTACTCGTCGTCTTCATCCTCGTTATATTCATCCGAATCGTCGTACTCGTCGTCTTCATCCTCGTCATATTCATCTGAATCGTCGTACTCGTCGTCTTCATCCTCGTCATATTCGTCTGAATCGTCGTACTCGTCGTCTTCCTTCCCGTCATCATCGAACTCATCTGAGTCATCGTACTCATCCGTGTCATCGTACTCATCCGTATCATCATATTCATCGGAATCATCGTACTCGTCCGTATCATCGTACTCCGAAGTGATGACATTCACTTTTTTGCCTGCGAATCCGGCAGCCGCTTTTTCGGAAAAATCGGAGCTTACATATCTGTCAGATTCATTCGGCACCTCCAAATCCACGGTATCTGAAGCCGAACTGCCCGGCAGATCAATCTCTCCGCTTTTGTTTCTTACATTGGAAGGCCCCTGATCCTCTGCTTTAATGACCTCGCCGAATCCTGCAGGGCTCTGTGTGTTCTCATCTTCCTCGTAATCATCGTCATCTTCATACCCGCCGTCTACGGAGCTGTCCTCATACTCTTCGTCTTCTTCGTCGGCGGCGTCATCATACTCTTCGTCGTACTCGTCGTCTTCATCGTCATCATACTCGTCGTCGTACTCGTCGTCTTCGTCGTATTCATCCTCGTCATCATCGTACTCATCTTCTTCGTCGTACTCATCCGAGTCATCCTCGTACTCATCCTCGTCATCCGAAGACTTTGCAAATCCCCGACCGAAAAGACGTCCGAAAACATTCTTTATCCGGCTGCCGAGATCAGAGCCTGTATCCTCGTCAGATTCTTCCTCTTCTTCATATTCAGCGTCTTCATAATCGTCGTACTCGTCGTCTTCGTACTCGTCATCATCTTCGTACTCGCCATCATCTTCGTACTCGCCATCGTCTTCGTACTCGCCATCGTCTTCGTACTCGCCATCGTCTTCGTACTCGCCATCGTCTTCATACTCATCGTCATCCTGGTACTCATTTTCCTCGCACTCGTCCGAATCGTATGAATCATCGTCTTCACTCAGATCATATTCTTCATGATCTGACTCTTTTTTCAGGCCGGCTACGGATTCAGAAACTGTTTCTTCCTCCTCAATGACTTCCCGGAAGTCCGTAATATCCTCTCCGGAAAGATCCGTGTAATCAGAATCCCACCAGAATCTCCCGGAAGCTTTATACTCACCGGAAGTATCCTTTTTCTCCGGCACTTCATTTTCCATATCAGGCTCGACTGGCTCTGCCGGTATCGCAGCTTCCCGGTCAGGCTCAACAGGCTCTGCCGGTATCTCAGCTTCCCGGTCAGGCTCAACAGGCTCTGCCGGTATCTCAGCCTCTCTGTCAGGCTCAGCGGTCTCAGTCTCCGGCACTTCAGGAGCCTCTGCCTCTTCTGTCTCCCGGGATTCCGGAACTTCAGGAACTTCCGCTGCCTGAGTCTTCCTGGTCGCAGGCATTTCGATCACATCCTCAATTGCAGGCATTTCGATCACATCCTCAATTGCAGGTGTCTCGATTACATCCTCAATCACTGAAGTCTCAATCACATCCTCAGTTACCGGTGACTCAGTTTCCTCCTCGATCACCGGAACCTCGATCGACTCCTCAATTACCGGTGTCTCAATTTCCTCTTCGATGACCGATGTCTCGACTGCTTCCTCAATTACCGGTGTCTCAGTCTCCTCCTCGATCACCGGAACCTCGATCGACTCCTCAATTACCGATGTCTCAACTTCCTCTTCGATGACCGGTGTCTCGACTGCTTCCTCAATTACCGGTGTCTCAATTTCCTCCTCGATCACCGGAACTTCGATCGACTCCTCGATTACCGGTGTCTCAATTTCCTCCTCGATCACCGGAATCCCGGCTGCCTCATCAGGCTCTGCGTTCTCAACTGTCTCAAAAGCTTCCTGTGAGACGCGTTCTTCCACGATTTTCTCGTTCTCGGCAGGCACAGGAACATCGATCTTCTTTTCCCCGGCTGACACAGCATCACGGAGATTGTTCTCGAACACAGCGCGAGCCTCGATCGCTTTTTCATCAGCCTCCGAGTCATCTGCATGCGCTTTCGCATAAGCTTCTATGCTGATTTCAGGCTCTCCGGAAGGGGAGGCCGTGATACTCTCTTCATACTCGTCTTCAGCCGCATCCTCGTCCCCGGACTCAACCGAGTCCTCATACTCCTCTTCATCAGAGTACTCATCCTCGTCTGATTCTTCATACTCATCTTCGTCCGATTCTTCATACTCATACTCATCTTCGTCCGATTCTTCATATTCGTACTCGTCTTCGTTCGGATTTTCATACTCATCTTCGTCCGATTCTTCATACTCATACTCATCTTCGTCCGATTCTTCATATTCATATCCGTCTTCGTCCGATTCATCATAATCGTATTCGTCTTCGTCCTCTTCGTCCTCATCCGAATCCTCGTCTTCACGGCTTCTTCCGCCAAGCCCGAGCCTTATGATCCTTTTTATCCAGCTTTCACCGGATTTCATTCCCGATCGTCTATCGGGTTCCTCATCATCCTCATATTCCCCGTCATCGGAATCTTCGTATTCTTCGTCCTCTTCATAATCATCCGAATCCCCGAAATCTTCATCCTCTTCATCATAATCGTCATCCGAGTCTTCGTCCTCTTCGTACCCGTCATCCGAATCGTCGTCTTCGTCGTCCTCATACTCATCGTAGAACGTATCCGAATCTTCCTCATCGTCCTCATACTCATCATCGAACGTATCCGAATCTTCCCCGTCTTCATATTCATCATCGTACGAATCCGAATCTTCCTCATCGTCTTCATATTCATCATCGTACGGATCCGAATCTTCCTCATCGTCTTCATATTCATCATCGTACGAATCCGAATCTTCGTCCTCTTCGTCGTCCGATCCGTATTTCAGGAGAAGCTCGTCAAGCTCATCCGGCTCCTCTTCGCTGTCAGCCCGCAGTTCATCCATAAGCTCTTCATCGTCTCTCCGGGCGCGGAAGCGTTCCATCCAGGATTCTCTGTATGTCTCCTCCCCGTCTTCCTCGTCATCATCATACTCGTCTTCATCTTCGTCTTCATCCTCTTCCTCGTCATCAATGCCGAGCAGACGGCTGAGGCTTTTTCCGAATCCCGAAGCGAAGAAACCGCGTCTTCTCGCTCTCTTCGGACGTTTTCTCTCCAGATAATCCTCTTCTTTCTCTTCTTCCCCGTCCTCTTCCGCTTCCGGGTCTTCCTCATCGATATCCATCTCATCCAGATACTCTCTGAGATCGACTCTTCCCTCGCGCTCGATGAGCGGGGTCTTTTTCACTTCGTCGCGGTGCAGATCTTCCACCCCGCCGAAGAGATCCCGATACTCCTCCAGTTCCTTCTCATCCGGAACTTTCTTCTCTTCTTCCTCTTCCTGAGGAGCGTCTTCGCTGCTCCGAAGTTCCATCATGCGACGAACTTCTTCCGCCATGTTACGGCTCTCAGCAGCGAGCCCCTCGTAGACGGGTTCCTTTTCGTCTCCATAAAATGAAAGATCATCCTCTTCGTCCGGCTCTCTCTCCGCCTCTTCCACAGCTTCCTCTTCTTCATCTTCCAGAAGAAGTTCTCCGCCAAAATCAAATGCGCTGTACATTTTGCGGGAGCCTGTACCTTCCGTTTCTCCGTCCGGGCTGCCCTCAGCGGCAGAGATCCCTTCAGAGCCGTCTTCGGTATCTGCCGGCTGCGATCCACTGCCTGCATTCGTGGACAGATCCGTATCATCAGAATCTCCCGTCAGATCCATACCGGTCTCACTGTCTTCTTTTGATACTCCGTCACCGGCCATACGGTCCTCACCGGAAGCCACACTGACTTTTTTGCCGGCTGTTTCCGGTTCATTTCCAAAAAGTCCGGATTCCTTCGGCTGACTCTGGACTTTGGCACAGGTACTGCCTGCAATTTCAAAACTGTCGCGGACGAACGCACTTCCCTGTTCCCACAGCTGCTTTCTGAATTCCGTATCGCCAAGCTGGCGCGCGTCGTATCCCTGTGCCGTGAAATCCGAGTTCAGGAACTCAATGGTCAGAGGCATGATCCGGAGCACAAAGAGACAGACATCCATTTTGTCAAGCGCATCCGCAGTGATGCCTTTGCGTGCGAGGATCTCACTGTACTCTTTCGTCTGAGACTTGACAGGCTGTGCCTTTCCAAAAATCTGCAGACTTCTTATATGCTCAAAAGAGCCGTCGAATCGATCGAAAATCGTCACAGACGCATTTCCGTTTTCCAGAATAGACCGGTATTTCAGACCGCCCTCAGTGATCACATAAAACACACCGTTCAGATATATATATTCCAGCGGCGTCGCACGCACGAAATCATCTGTCCCCGTCGCAATAACGAGAACATGATGGTCCTCAATAAACCTGCCGACTTCCGCCATGAGTTCCGCCTCATCCATGCGCCGCACCGGTTCACGCAGCTTCTTCGCGATCTGATAACCGACCTCGGTCGTTGTCTTTTCATTTTCAATGAACATGCCTGTGATAGACAGGTCTCCGCCCAGAGCAAATTCCATGTCAACGACATACTTCGTGAAGCCCTTATCGGAAAAACCGAGGCCGACAAAAGCGATCCTTTTGCCGATGAGCTGTTCTTTCCTTGTATTCAGGAAGGACTTTGTCTTTCCCGCCGTGAGCGCACCGTAAAAATTGAAAATAAAACAGAATCCGTCATACATGGAGATGTCCGACGGAGCTTCTGCTATCTCACAGATCCGGACGTTGCCTACGATATGTCCGATCGTGGTCGCAACACGCTCTGTTGTGCTCATTTTTCCATCGTATAAAATCAGTGATTTCGCCATTTTCCCCGCCTCACGAATAACATGTTGATTGGACGCCGTTTTTTGCGGCACTCCTGACATCGTACTCCATCTAAGTATAAACGAATTTGTCAAATCAAACAAGGTTTCTGAAAAAAGTAACGCTCCCCGGAGCAGATCAGCGTGGAAAAATACGCGTACTGCCCAAAGGGAGCGCTGCAAAGCACCTGTACCGATGCTCTCTTATTTTTACTTTTCTATCATCGTGCGGACGATCTTGCCGGTCGAATTGCGGACGAACGGCTCCGTCCTTATGATAAGACTGCGGATCTGCCTGTAACCCGGCTCTCCGGAATTGATCTTTGCAAGCAGGGCCTTATAGTATTCCTCCGGGGCACCGGCCTCCTTCTCAGGGAAGATCTGCACCGCCAGATTGTTGTCCTTTTCATAGACGATCGCCTCAGCGACAGCCGGATCAGCCAGGAATTTGTCTTCCAGTTCCTCCGGAGAAATGTTCTCACCGGAAGAAGTGATGATCAGGTTCTTCGCGCGGCCCGTGATAAAGATATAATGATCCTCGATCTTGCCGAGATCGCCTGTATGGAACCAGCCGCCCTTCATGGCTTCCGCTGTCGCGTCGTGATCCTTGTAATATCCCAGCATGACGTTGCGGCCGCGGGCAAGAATTTCTCCGTCCTCGTCGATCATGACCTCGGTATCAAAAAGCGCAGGACCGACAGAACCGTCACAGTAATCCATGACCCTGTTGACAGCAAGGACCGGTGAGCATTCCGTGATGCCGTATCCGTTCAGCAGATTGATACCGAACTGGCGGAACAGCTGCACATACATGACCGGAAGCGGAGCTCCGCCGCAGATAATATCCGTAAGATTTCCGCCGAGGGCTGTCTTTACCATCTCCGGCGTCATCTGCGTGCCCGTGCGCTTTGCCATGATACGGAACTGCTTTGCGAATGTCTCGATGATCATCGGGACGACAAAGAGACAGGTCGGCTTCGCGATCTGAATGTCCTTCATGACGTTGCGGATATTTCTCACAATATAGCAGGGCCTGTTGTAGTTGAATACCATCAGATGTCCTACGATCAGTCCGAACATATGATGCATCGGAAGCGGAGAGAGTCCTACGCCTTCAAGAACATAGCTCTGGCTCGCCTGGTAAATGTTCGCCGCAATGTTATCCTGGCTCAGCATGACGCCCTTCGGCTTTCCGGTCGTCCCGGAAGTAAAGACCAGCGCGCACATATCATGTACATCAATCTCGCAGTCGATGAACGACCGGTCGCCCAGTGCAATAAGCTTCTCACCTTCTCTGACCCAATCGGAAAATGAAGTGAGCGGAAGAGGAAGGAATCCTCTCGCATCCGCAGCGGGGCTGTCGTTCAGTGAAGCCGCAAAGGCTGGAATCGCAGGCTCAAATTCCTTTGAATACGCAAGCACTGCGCAGTCTCCGTCCCAGAGCAGGCGGATCAGGTTCTCCACGGGCTGGCGGGCATCCAGCGGAAGAACTACATTTCCGCCGTTGACCAGCGCGAAAAATGTCGCTAGCCATTCATAGGAATTGACGCCGAGCAGCGCCACATGCTTTCCTTCCACGATTCCCTGCTCATGGAAATAGGTCCCGACTGCATCCACATCCGCACGGAAACGTGCGTATGTAACTGTCTGAACTGAGCCGTCATCCCCGGTGTACATGAACGCGATGCCATCCGGGTTGCTCTCTGCCTTTGAAACGATCATCTGCCGCAGGTCTTCAACTGCCGGCGGGTTATAAGGTGGGTATTTTTTCATTTTTCCTTCTCCAGATATGCTTCGATATCCGCGACCGTACGGAATTCCGTGATCTGATCGTCCGGGATCTGAATCCCGTACTGATCCTCGAAATCACTTACGATCGTGATGACATCGAATGAATTAAGTTCAAGATCCTCAATGAGATCAGAGCTCTCATTGATCTCCTCCGCCGGTACATCCGTATACTGTGCCAGCACATCAATAATATCCTGCAGCATCTGTCTTTTCCTCCTCAATTTTTAAAGGTATTTATCGACTGTTCACTGCGGAACAGCACCATCTTAGCCGATGATCCCGGCTTTTTCAACACACTGAATGCGTTTCCGGACACTTTAGCCATTAGTGTAAAGATTCGCAAGCATCGGAAGGATATTGAGATTCGCGGTCCAGATATCCGGGAATGCCGAAATATCGACCGGGGATGTTCCCTCCCCGACGACGAGGCTGACCGCAGGGATCCCTTCCTCAATAAAATAGTCTGCGCATCCGCCCGCATCCGTCGAATCATACTTCGGCAGCACAGTGAGCGGATATCCCGACCTCGTGGAAAGCGACTCGGCAAGATGCTGACCTTCCTCGTGTACAGTCCCCTCCGAACCGTAGTCCCAGTAGATCACATTTCCTGTCGCCCGGTAAATGACGACTCCCTTCGTTTTGTCGTTCGCAGCATTCATGACGGCCTGCGTCTCCGGCTCACTCCCCGCGGAAGGCCCCTTGTAGCCCTGATAGGAAGGCTGCACGGCTCCGCCGGTATACCTGCTCCAGCCGGCCGGGAAATTTTTGCTGATGTCAACGCCTGCTGCATTGGCTCCGAATGTCAGAAGGTACGCATCCATAGACTGATCCGTCAGGCCTGCCGCCTTGTCATATTCGTAGCAGGCTTTCACGGAATCCCTTGCGGCCCTGGTCCGGAGGGCATCGATCCCGAACTGGCTGATCGTCACCCCATCCGGGTTCACCATCGGGAGAACATGGATACAGACATCCGCGAAGATCTCCTTGTAATTGTGGTTCCTGTACACATTGCCCTTCGACCGCTCCTGGCAGTAATACTCAAGCTGCCGCATCGCAAGAAGGCTCGTGATGTATTCGCTTCCGCGCATTCCGTACTGCACGACGACATGCATGGATCCGTCTGGATTTCCAATAAGTACTTCATAGACAGCGCGCTGATCCAGCGTCGTTGCCGCAATGTTCGTCCTGATGATATCCGGATATCTGTTCGTCAGAAAATACAGATCCTTCACCATCTGTTCATAACTGTAGAGCGCATCGGCAGTGCTGACGATTTCGGTTCCCTCCGCAGGCATCTCGGAGAGATAGACCGAAAGATCTTCCGTGCTGATATCCTCCACGGTTTCTTTCGAAGCGCTGTCGGTCAAAGATCCTCCGCTTCCTGTGCCGGATGACTCCGACGGCAGACTGTCGTTTTTCCCTGTACCGGCAGTCGCACTTTTTACGGAGTCTGCGGGTTTCTTTCCCGAATCACGGATAAAGGTAACATATGTGAGCAGGGCTCCTGCCACCAGCATCAGAGCCGAGAAAAGTATGATCCTTATAAGACGGTCCTTTTTTTCCCTGCGCTCCCGCTCCTCCTCCAGGGGATCATAGCGCTCACCCCTGAGCGGTTCGTTGACAGGTCCTCTTGTCTCGATATCATTTGCGGCGATATCTGCATAGAAGGTATCCTCGTCTGAAAGTACATTCCCGTTCGGTCTGACCTTTCCGGCGGATGTACTCTGTTCATTGTTCTTCTCAAATTCCAGACTGATCCCACTGAGATCCGGACGTGCATCCTTTTCTGATCTGGAGGAAGATTCTGCTCTGACAGACAGGAGCTCGCGCTCCAGATCAAGCGAAGAGATCGTTTTCGCATCTTCTTCCACATGATTTTTGGTGGCTCCGAGAAGTTCCTTCTCGAGCGCACCGATCCCGGAATGATCAGGATCAGCCTTCGTTCTGACTGCATCAGGGCTTCCTGTCTGTACGGAACCGGCGCTGATTCCGGACTTCCCGGAATCAGGCTCTGACTTGACAGCATTCTCTGCTGTCTGGTTTTTTTCTTCAGTAATAAAAGCATCTGACAAGCTTTCGGATGTATCCTCAGCTCCTTTTGTCCACGCTGTTTTCCTTTGTGAGATCGTCCTGATCGTATTCTTCCACGACCTCTGCGCAGACTCTTCTGTCTCCTCTGTCCCTCTCTCTGCTGTCCCCGGGATCTGTGACTCCACCTCCCGGACAGACATCTCAGATAATTCTGCGAACAGATCGCGCTTCTGCGGGTTGTCTGGCACTTTATTTTCCCCCATAATATACGTTCTGGTGATGATTCAGGCTCATTCCTCCTCGAAGTACCGGCCGCCTTCTGTCATTAATTCTTCCTTCGTAAGCGGATGGAAATCTTCCGGATCGAATTCCTCCTCTTCATCTTCCCCGATTTCAAAGCTGTCCTCTATGGCAGCTTCCTGATCGAGCTCTTCCCCGGTCAGCGGATGAAAATCTTCCGGTTCGAACTCCTCCTCCCATTCCAGGGCATAATCCCAGGGAAACGCATCTTCGCCGGCAGCCTCCCGGTCAAGCTCTTCTCCGGTCATAACGCTGAACCGGTTCCTGAACTCTTCTTCGTCGAACAGATCTTCATCAAAAAATCCGTCTTCCAGTTCCGGCATCAATTCTTCGGCGATCTCAGGCACTTCTTCGTTCACTCTGCTCATGCTTTTTCTCCGGCGCAGTTCCTGCCCCGGTCTCCTCCCTCTTTTAATCGCGGATGGAAGTATCCGTCGCTGCTTTTCCAGCGTTTCCTCCTGCATTTTGCCGGTCGGTCTGTGCCGCCGCTTTCAGCACATCCCGCCTCAATTCGTAAAGTATACCATACTGCTCCGACGCATAGCAAGCAGCAGGCGGAAACTGACTCTATCCATTCCGGAACCGCTCATAAAGACGTCTCTTTTTCAGCTCTGCCAGGAACATCTCTCAAAGACATCTCTTTTTCAGCTCTGCCAGGAACATCTCTCAAAGATATCTCTTCTTCAACTCTGCCAGGAACATCTCATAGTAGTCGTCCGCTCCCGCAAGCATCGGAGAATTCTCGCCGCCTCCGTTCGTACTCCTCCGGATCGCGGCATACGCCTCCTCCCCGGCATCAACAAGGTCCATCGCATACAGCGTAAATCCAAGATCACGGCAAAGCGAACAGAAAGAATCCACAGGGTGTTCCCCGGAAGCTGTCTGAAGGATACGGTGCAAAAGCTCCTCATCCTGACCTGCCATCTCTCTCACTTTCGTGAGTATCTCATCGACCGTCATGTGCTCTTTCCTCCATATACAGTGCCGGTTTTCCGTCAGCTGATCTCATGAGCGGAATCCGGCCTTCGCGGTACTTTTCCCAGACCGCAAAGACGGGCTGCCGGATCATATCACCCTCTCCGACAGCCCCTCTTCATCACTTCACAACTTCTATTTCATTCTCATCGCACCACATCCGTGCGATCTCCTCGTAGCACGCATCGCGGAACTCTGTCCACTCTGACTCCATCTCAAATGACCTGATCATTTGCTTGAACTGCCTGGCCGCCCTGTTCCCGTCCTCATCCAGGACCCTGAACAGAGCAGACGCGATCGTGCTGTCATCGATCTGGTCGACAAAATCAGCCATCATCGCTGTCTCGTCCACTTCATATTCATTGGGAAGCGGCAGATACTGATCCGGATGTGCATCAATATCCGCATTCAGCTTCTTATCCTTTCCAACGCCATAGATCGAATCGAGCAGCATCACGACGGACTCGCTCTCTGTATGATAATAAAACTGTGTCTCCGCGTTCGCGTACAGGATACCGTCCACGACGTCCTGCAGTCTGACTTTCATTGAATTCCTCCGTCACTCCAAAAGCGCGTCAAGATATCCGAGGATCCTCATGCGCTTAGATTTCGGCAGCCTGTGGTACTTCTCGATCAGATCATATTCATCAGAACCGGTATCGATCAGAACATGTTCTGTTCTCGATTCAGCTCTCGATTCTGCCTCCCCAAGCAGCTCATACGGCGTAACTTCCAGAACATTGCAGATCAGCATGATCTTCTCAGCGGACGGATTCGTCTTCTTTCTCTTCCAGTCACTGATAGCGCTCTGCGAAATGTCGGTTCGGATAGAAAACTCACGCTGAGACATGCCGCGCTCCTTCAACAGCTCAAAGATTCGCTCACTTATTATCATTTATACTTCCCCCGAATAATTACCCGACTTCTATCTCTTCGTCACGCCCTCCCCTGACCTGACGAAGCCACGGTCCTCCCCGAACCGTTTGTCTCGTAAAGACGCAGTCCTCTTACTTAAGATCTGTTTACGTAAGTGAACCGGCTGTTATAAGTATAGCATACGCATGAAAGCACTGCTATAAGAAAGAATCCGAGTCTTAAAAAAATTCCCCGCCAAAATGAACGCTGTCCCCGCATTGTTCCCGTCTCTTTTGCCAACAATATATCCTATAACGATGGCAAGTATAAAGATGACGGCAAGAACGCCGATATAAATCAGCCGATTGCGCTGTCTTTCGGCCCTGATGCGCTCCTGCTCCCTTCTTTTTCTGCGGCGCTCAGCCCTTCTTGCGCGTTCCTCCTCCTCGGACATCTGGTCTCTGGAATAATCGGGCTCCCTGTAACGGGTCCCCGTGCCGGACGATCGTCTTCTTTTCTCATCATACTGTGCCATATGCTGTTACCCTCCTACAAACTCAGGTATTATCAGATACTTATCAGGAACGCCGAGGCGTTCCTGCCACGACGTGCAGGGTGCGAAGCACCCTTCTCTTTGCGCATTCATCAGAGATTTACATCACGAGAATTCTGCGTCAGATATCAAAAAGTTTATTCACAGCGGTCCCGCCGATTTTTTCCGGCCATGTCCCGGACGGATCTCCGGACAGCCGCACCAGCCCCTCTCCATTCACATCGAAATCAATATATGTCTCCCCGTCTGAGCGAAATACCGTCCATAGCGAGCCGGCTTCGAAAGTCCTGCCTTTTTCCACTGTCTCGCCCGTTTCGGGATCGATCAGATCTGCTTTCATTTTCGCAAGCGCTTTAAGGGTCGTCTCTCCGATTGCCATGTAGACTTTACCGGTCACATCCGGCGCACCTTCGGGTCCGACTCTGTATTCCGTGACTGCGGGAAATGCTGTAATGAGATTCACGGTCGACTCAAGAAGGAACGTCTTCGGATCCCCGGGCAATGTCTCTGCCCAGCCGTCCTCATTTGTGAGATACGGGATGCCGGTCTCCTGGAGCGGAATTCCCAGAAATGCCGGAGTCTCTTTTGAAAGATCAACTACCGCAATGTTTCCAGGCCCTTCATTTTCCTCACAGGCAAGATACAGCCAGCGGCTGTTCCCCGTCTCCATGATCATGGGAACAAATCTGTCCGCCGAAGCATAACACGTAACGGACTGTCCGTTCAAAGATATTTCCGCCTTTTTGTACCGCCCGTTCACAGGACTGGCTGAAACACAGATTCGGTCATTCGTCCCGTCACCATCCCGGTCAAAGAAATACTCCTCATTGATCTCAAGGAACCGTACGAAGGATTCCGGAACAGCAGTCCCCTTTTCCCTGAACAGTTCTTCATTGGCAGACCGAAGCAGAAGCGTCCCGGTCACCATATCTTTATTTTCCGGATCCGGAAAATAAAAGACACACCCATCCGGACTCAGCGCCCACACGTACTCTTCCGGAATAAGCTCTTCTGCCGTGAGGGCCGGGAGATCCGGATGATCCTTTCCGTACTGGATCTTAAGGGCGGACGCAAGCTTTTCCGTATCGGAAAAAATATCGGAAATCGTCAGGAAATCACCTGTCTCCGTGTCGATATTGACGGATGAGAACTCCATGCTCCCCGCCTCTTCCCGGATAATAAGGCTCACGACATTGGTGTCCGCCCGAACCGGCAGGGCTTCCCCTTCAGGAATCTTTTTGAGCGCTGTGTTCAGCTTCCCGTATTCCGCAGAAGCCTCGTTCGTCTCCGTCGAGATCGCGGTAAGTTCACAGGATGTCTTTCCGTCCTTCACAGTGACGATCCTGGAAAGAGAGATCGCGGAGGCGCTTTCCGGGTCTTTATAGACCTTCTCCGGCTCGGTCTTTACGCTTTCCGTCTCTGCGCTTTCGGTCTTTTTGCTCTCGGTCTTTCCCGACTCCGTTTTTCCGGATTCCGCTGTTCCCTGCGCAGTCCCGGATTCCGTCGATCCTCCGCTGTCCGTCACAGCAGGCCCAGACGAGCCGTTCCCCTCCTCGCCCTTGGCGCTCTCTTTCCCGGAATCCTCCTTGAAGAACGGGGAATCAACGTTCTCGTAGGACATCTCTGGCATTCCGCACCCTGAAAGAAGAGCGGCCGCAAGGACTGCCGAAAGAATTTTATATGCCTTCATTTTTCTCACGCTTTCGTTTTTCCAATGCCGCGAATACCCTCTTCACGATCTGCCATGCGACCACCGATCCCATCGTCCCGATCAGGGCTCCGGCAAGCACGTCCGTCGGATAATGAACTCCGACATAAAGCCTCGAAAATCCCATGAGGACCGCAAATATCCATCCGAAGGTCTTCAGCCACTTTTTCTCCGAGGCGAGCTGCCATCCCATGGCCATGGCAAATGCCGCGGTCGTATGACCGGAAGGGAAGGAATTCGGATCTTTTTTCATTTTGACAAGTGCAACGAGCCCCTCGATCGCCGCATAGGGACGCGGGCGCATAAAAAACGGCTTCAGGAATAGTATCGTGACGAGCGATCCCAGAATAAGTCCCAGGGCGGCAGTGAAGAAAGTCTTTCTCTCAGATTTAAAAAGCAGGGTCAGAAGGATCAGCGCGATCATAATATAACCGTGATTCCCGCTCTTTGTGATCGGAACAAGGATCGCTGAAAGGACCGGATCGCGGATACTCTGCAGAAACAGCATAATGCTGTCTTCGATTTGCTGTAAATGTTCCATGATAACCCTCCAAAAAAATGATACTGCTTACTCTGCGTAGAGCTCCATCTCCGAGATACAGCAGTCATTGTAATCAGTGCCGTCATATGCTGCTGCGATGGTGATCAAAATATCCGCTGCAGGGACAGGCCTGTTAAAGACAATATAATGATTCTGCATGTTATCTGTGAAGGACACATCTACCGTCTCTCCGCCCAGGGTCAGACGCATCCTGCTGGGCCTGCTGTTCTGACGGTACAGATCAGGAGTCCTCCAATTGCCGAGCTTAAAACAGATCGCCCGGACACTGGCAGTGTTAAAAGTGAACCGAAGCTGCTGACCGGTCCCGTTTCCCTCTGTTCCGTGCTGCCAGGATGTGACCGGATCACCGTCGTATACCATCTGCGGAGAATTATCGTAAATTCCTTCCTTCTGATGGAGTTCTGAAGACGCCTCACCGCCTGTGATCATGATCTTGAAAAGAGAAGCGATCTCTCCGGGCATGCTTCCGCAGGAATACGATGCGGACAGTGCCGGGAGCGGCGTCTCTGTCGGAGCCGCCGTCGGTTCTGCCGTCACGTCCCCCGACGGTGCCACAGCTTCCGTCCCGGCCTCCTGTGATTCAGCCCCTCCGTTCGCCGCGGTCCTGCTCTCCGTTTTTTTCGATTCAGTTTTTTTACTTTCCGCGGTTACAGTGGACTCCTTTCTCCTCACGGCAGTCCCGTCTCCGATCATGTGCGTCAGAATGAATACCGCGATCCCCACTGCTGCGAGGGCAAGGATCACTCCGATCACGATCATCAATATATCCCCGCGGGACCTGCTCTCCCTTCCGCGGCCGGGATAAGGAGCCGGGCTGTTTCCTCTTCCCTGTCCGTATGGCGATCGTTCCCCTCCTGTCTGGCCTGTTGGCACAGGCTCGACCTGTATGGAATCGATCCGCTTTCCGCAATGCCTGCAGAAAGGTCTGTTCGCGTCTGTCTCACCTCCGCAATAAGGACATCTCATAAGCTTTCCTCTCACTGGACCATTTTTTCAAAATGCTGATAGTCTACTACGTTATCCCAGTCCCCTCCCCAGGTGAACCCGTGCTCAATGACAAATATCTGATAAGCGGGATCCTCGTGCGTGATCACGTGGGGCATTGCGGACGATCTGTTGTACAGATATTGACGCGATTCCTCATGGATCGTGTACAGGCTTCCGTCCTCCGAGACGGTGGCATAGGGGTTTTCAAGCGGATTGAGATCGATCGCGCAGCCATACGCATGACGGGACAGGTTCGTACCGTACGTGATGACGCGATAGCTGAACGCAGATGTGTTGTCCTCGTTGATCGAAGCGGTATCAGCGTCATCGGGATCCCCGCTGGGCTGCCAGTAGTTGTCGATCAGATACATGGATTTTATCTGATATCCGATCGCGAAGAATTCCCTGAATATCTGAATGAACTCCTCAGCCAGCCGGGCATTGACGATGATCTCTCCGACCTGTATCTTCCCGTCAAAATTATAATGCGGGACCATCAGATATCGCAGATCCGAAAGTGCAACGTTGTCATTCTCATAATAAGACTTTCCGTTGATCCTCTCAAAGATTCCGTCTCCGGGTACAATTTCCCTGATCACAAAATAACCGTCGATCGATTCAAAATCAAACTCACCGTCTGCAAAAACATAACCGGGCGGCAGTGCCGTGATATCCGTCAAAAGTGCCGGTCCCTCAGTCGGGACTGCGGTCACATCCGACGACGGCGAAGCGGTCACCACGGCTTCCGGCGTCACTGCTGCCGGAGGCAGATCCGGCTCTCCGGCTGCACCCGCCGCGGACCCGACAGATGTCTCGGCGGAAACCGTCTCCGCTTTGCGGTCAGCCCCGGTCCTTCGCCCGAGAAGAAAACCGAGAAGGATCCCGATCAGAAAGACCAGAACGATTCCTGCCCAGATCCCTGCGGGCGGCAGGCTGCCTGTATGATTGCTTTTCTTCAATTTATCCCCCCATAACGGACACCACTGCCTGAAAAGACGGTGCCCGGATCTTTCAGAACAGCATGCGCTCATGACAGTCAGACTGTCTCCGACATTCACGGAACACGTACTATTCTACCAGTATAACACAACTGAGGGAGTGTACAAAGAAGTTTCAGGCACCGTATCATCTTTCACAGGGAGGAAAAGCGAACAAAAACAGAGAAGAATAAAAAAGTCCGATTTTCCGGATAAACACCGGTGAAATCGGACTTTTTTATATGGAGATAGTGGGATTCGAACCCATGACCTCTTGAATGCCATTCAAGCGCTCTCCCAGCTGAGCTATACCCCCACGGACGAGTGTTATTATAGCACAGGCATTCCTGAAAGAAAAGACCAAAAGTGAAGAACTTTCTGTCAGACTGAAAGTCAGAAGCTTTCTGCCCTCATCACTCCGGCATCACCACGGCATCAGGCCTCGGCATAATTCCCCAGGAATACAAATTCCGGGCAGGTCTCACTCAGCTCATTGATCATCGCGGCCACCTCCGGATCCGCACAGGACGCCTCCGCGTCAAGGAAAAAGCGGAATTCAAAGTCGCGTCCGACGATCGGGCAGCTCTCCAGCTTTATGATGTTGACCCCGCGGTTCGCAAATCTGCCGATCGTCTCATAGAGCGCGCCGGGCGTATGGCTGACTGAGAGGATCATGGAGATCCTGTTCGCACCGGGGTAAATCACGGGCTTCGTCGTCACACAGACGAATCTGGTATAATTATTGTCACTGTCCGAGACCCTGTTCTCGAGCGACTGAAGTCCGTAGACAGCCCCCGCCTCAGGGGAGGCGATCGCTGCCGCGCCGGGATCATCCGTCTCTGCGACATACCGCGCGGCAACGGCCGTGTTGAGAACAGGTACTACATGAATGTGATCTTCGACCTCCCGAAGGAAGGTTGCACACTGCCCGATCGCCTGTTCATGAGAGCGGATGCTTGTGATCTCTTCAAATTTCGTTCCGGGCTTGACCAGCAGCTGATGCCGGATCAGGATGCGGTCTCCGTGAACGATATGCACACCGGCCGTGCGCAGAGCTTCATAGACGCCCCGCACCGAACCGTAGGAATTGTTCTCGATCGGAAGGACTCCGAATTCACACATGCCGCATTTTACGGCATGAATGACCGCTCCGAACGTCTTGAAGAACATCGGTCTCGTCGTATTGAAAATGCGCTTCGCAGCCTGCTCCGAATAAGCACCCCGAACGCCTTGACAGGCCACACTCCCGACTTTCGGGAACGTCGCAGTGTTTTCCAGGAGCGTATATTCCGTCCCGGCTATCATGATCCTGTCACTCATCTTCCCTTTCTCCTTCCCGTACAGTCCCATGCAGTGCGAAAAGCTTCCCGGCAAGCGCCGAAAACTTATCGAACTCAAGCTGCCGTTCCCCCTCGCAGAGCGCATGCTGGGGATCCGGATGCACCTCCATGACGAGCCCGTCCGCACCGGCTGCACAGGCTGCGGAGGCAAGGTGCGGCACAAGGCTGTACTTTCCCGATGCCTGACACGGATCCGCTGCGACCGGCAGATGTGTGAGGGCCTTAAGGACCGGTATGCTTGTTATATCAAACGTATTCTTTGTGTAATTTTCAAATGTCCTGATTCCGCTCTCGCAGAGTATGACCCGGCCGTTCCCGCCCGCGAGAATATATTCCGCGCTCATCAGCCACTCCTCGTAGGTCATAGCCGGGCCGCGCCTTAAGAGAACCGGCTTTTTGATCCTGCCGAGCGCGGTCAGAAGGTGATAGTTGCGGACATTGCCGGAGCCCACTTCAATAAGATCCACGTCCTTAAAGAGCGGAAGCTGTGAAGCGTCGAGAATCTCTGTCATAACGGGAAGCCCCGTCGCCTCGCCGGCCTTCAGCAGAAGACGCATGCCTTCGACTTTCAGCCCCTGAAAGGAGTAAGGGGATGTCCTTGACCGGAACGCGCCTGCCCGCAGGATCTGTGCGCCCGCATTTTTTACGGCATAAGCCGCGGATAAGATCTGCTCTTCATTTTCCACGGCACAGGGACCGGCGATCAGAGTAAGCGAACCGTCCCCGAAAACTGCCTGCCCGACTGAAACAACAGTGTTCTCCGGGTGGAACTTCCGGTTCACATTCTTAAAAGGCTCCTGGACGCGCTTTACGTCCTCAACGATATCAAGGGCGGCGATCAGATCCGCATCTACACGGCTCGTATCTCCGACAAGACCGAGGATCGTCTGCCCCACACCCACCGTCGGACAGACCGTCAGTCCGAGATCGCGCAGCCAGCCTGTCAGATCCTCGAGCTGCCAGGGATCCGGATCGTTCTTCAATATAATAATCATCTGAAATACCTTTCTCTGGGAATCCTCCCGGTCAGCCCAAAGCAGACAGGAATTCCGCATGCGCTTTATGGCGTATCTGCTGTCCCTTCGGAAAAGAAAAGAGGCGGTTCCGTCCCTTCAAGGAACGCGCGCATATCCTCCGGCAGGGCAGCCCGAAGGCAGATCTTTTCCCCCGAAAACGGCTGGAGAAAAAGAATCTCTCCCGCGTGCAGCGCGGCCCGGCAAAGCCCGGTATCCGCGTCCTTTAGGACCGGATCCGGATTCTTTCCCCGTCCGTACAGGGGATCGCCAAGGAGCGGATGGCCGATATGCGCCATATGCACGCGGATCTGATGCGTCCGACCGGTCCGGATCTCGACTCTTACAAGGGCATACCCGGCGTATTGCCGCAGCACCGTGTATCCGGTCAGCGCATAATCTCCGCCTTCCCTCACAGTCCGCTTCTGCTTTCCGGCAAATTCCCGCTCGATCGGAACCTCAATGACCCCCTCCTGCGCATCAAAAATCCCCTCACAGAGGGCATAATATATTTTCCTTCTGATGCCCTTCTCCGCCTGATCATCCATCCTCGCGACCGCCGACCGGCTTTTCGCAAAGCAGATGAGTCCGGAGGTGTCCTTGTCGAGACGTCCTACCGTACGGATCTCGTGGGGTTCATTTTTCTTCTGAAAATAAAAAGCCAGCCGGTTCGCGAGCGAATCCGCAAAATGCCCGTGAGACGGGTGTACAACGACGCCCGCAGGCTTATTCAGACAGATCAGATCCTCGTCCTCATAGACGATTTCTATCGGCTCGTCCGTCGGAACGATCTTTTCGGGCGCGCAGTCCGTGAGCACGACACGGAGCGTATCCCCCTCCCGAAGACGCCGGTCTACAAAGACCGTCTCCCCGTTGACCGTGATGCCATGGTCTGTCTCATATTTCGCCCGGGCGACATCGTGCGAGACGAGCTTCCATTTATACAAAATGATATCTCTCACCGGGCGCCCGGCATCCTCCGGACCGGCCGTCCAGGTAAAGACCCGTCTGGATTGAAGGCCATGTTCCGGCTGCCTGACTTCTTCATATTTCCGCAAAACTGTTCATCTCTTTCCTGTCTGAATGGCCGCAGCAGCTGTCAGAGCTTAAGTTCACTTCTGGAACCGGTATACGATCCTCCGGACAAGCCCTCTGGGAAGCAGCCGGACACCGGCCGATGCAAGATAATTGAGAGCGCCCGGAACTTCAATTGTCTTTCCCTTCATGAGCGCCCCGTACCCGGCCCTCGCCACCCCCGAGGGCTTCGTAAATCGGAATATATCAGAAAAGCGTGAGCCCGGCATATTCGCCCTCTTCACAAAACCCGTGTCTGTGGGCCCGGGACAGAGAGCTGTGACCGTTACACCTGTTCCCCGAAGCTCCTCGGCGAGCCCTTCCGTCAGGGAAAGGACAAAAGCCTTCGTGGCATAATAAAGCGCCATATTGGGGCCCGGCATAAAGGATGCGATCGAGGCGACATTGAGGATCCTTCCCTTTCCCGAAGCAATCATCGGCTGAAGGAACAGGTGTGTAAGCTGCATGAGTGTCCGGTCATTGAGATCGACCATCTGCGTCAGCTTCTCATAATCCCCATCCGCAAAGCTTCCGTAATCCCCGAAACCGGCGTTATTGATCAGGATCTCCGGCGACGGATCTTTCTCCGCGGCAAATGAAAACACTTCCTCCGCGGCATCCTTCTCCGACAGATCCTTTTCGAACACATAGACCGTTACGCCAAAACGGCGCGAAAGATGGTCTGCTATTTTCTTCAGTTTATCTCCGCTTCTCGCAACGAGTACGAGGTCATATCCATCCCTCGCGAGGAGCTTTGCGAATTCATATCCGAATCCGCCGGAGGCTCCTGTGACCACAGCTGTCATTCCCATAGACAGACCTCCTCCATCAGGAAAGCCGGAGCGCTCCTGCCGCTCAATTCCTCCGGAATTGATACGAAAGCGGCCGGCTCTCTCCGGACCGTCACGGGAATCGCCGTATCCTCGCGTTTTTTCCGCGCAAAGAAGATCCCTGCCAGAACGCAGATAAGAACAAGTGCCGCGATCAACACGATTCGGATCCTTACAGCCCGTTCCCGTCTCATTCTGTCGATCCTCTGCGCTCTGCGCTTACCGGCCACGCGCCTCTTCCCGGACTCTCCCGCACGCTTCACATCCGCATGCTTTCTCCCGGTCTCGGACCCGTGAATTCCGGCCGTACGCTTCTTTCCGTCTCCGGCTCCTGTCCCGCGCGCTCCGGACCTGTGCTTCTTCCCGTTTCCGCCCTCTGTACTGCGTGTTCCCGATCTTTTCTTCTTTACGGACTCTGCCCTGCGTTTTTCTTCTGCTCTCCGCTCAGTGTCCCGAAGTTCGATCTCCTCCCACGCATTTTCATATCTGGGCCCGGGCTCTCCCGAATCCTGCGTTCTCTTCGGAAGGTTCCTGGCACCGCTCTCTATGAAAAGCCCTTTGTCCATCGTCGTGAGGTCCGGCTTCTGGTTCACAAAATCAAAGATCTCGATCTCCGAACGTTCTCCGCTCTGCTCCCCGGCGTCCCCGCCGGGTCCCTGTATTCCTGCACTAAATTCATCCATTTTTAAATTCCGGCATCCTTCCTCTATCCGTGCGTGTATTTTTCCCGCTTTGAGCCTCGCCCGCGGGACTTCAACCGGCTGTCAGGCCAGCGGAGAGATCAATCTGAGTATGAGCTGAACGATCCTCCTTACGGTCGATATGTTGCGGTACTTTTCCGTGATTTCTTCACACTGTTCGAAGAGATTATCAAAATCCTGCTTCATATCATCGATGGCCTTGAACCCGTGCATGAGCGTCCCCATCTCAAAATGATGGTAAAGACTTCTGTAGTCCATATTGATCGTGCCGCAGGTCGCGACCCTGTCGTCCGAAACGGACTGCTTAGCATGAATGAAACCGGGACTGTATTCAAAGATCCGGACGCCGGCTTCTGCAAGCTGGCCATAGAAGGACCTTGTCATCAAAAAGATGAGCTTTTTATCCGGAATTCCCGGGGTGATGATCCTTACATCCACGCCGCGCTTCGCAGCCAGAGCAAAGGCCTGGGAGAGTTCATCCGTGATGATCAGATATGGAGTGGTGAAATAGGCGTACCTCTCCGCTCCGTTCAGGACGTTCATGTAGACATTTTCACCGATGCGCTCCTCGTCCATCGGGCTGTCCCAGTAAGGCAG
This sequence comes from uncultured Eubacteriales bacterium, assembly GCA_900314565.1. Taxonomy (GTDB): domain Bacteria; phylum Bacillota; class Clostridia; order Lachnospirales; family Lachnospiraceae; genus Chordicoccus. The sequence continues at coordinate 43,223 of OMVU01000012.1, read as the reverse complement.
AAAATATCCCTTTTCCTTCGATTCATACTCGACCTTCGGGAAATAATTCTGGAAGCTCGCTTCGTCAAGCCTCTCGGAACGGATCGCATTCCACATTTCCAGGAACATGATGGTAAAGCTCTGGACCGCGTCGCCGTGGATCATGACACCGGTATCCTTCCACTGCCCGAACGGATGGGTAATATTGAAGTACTCATTCGCAAGATTATAACCGCCCGTGAATGCCACCTTTCCGTCGATGATCGTCATCTTGCGGTGATCCCTGTGATTCATGAACATATTAAAGAGCAGGAACAGCTGATTGAACACGCGGCAATGGATCCCGTCCGCCTCCATGCGGTCCACAAAGTCTGTGTTGATAAAGCTGATACTTCCCACATCGTCGTAGAAAAGACGTACTTCAACACCCGCGGCTGCCCGCTCTTTGAGGATCTCATGCACCCCGGCAAATGCCTCGGCGTCCTCGATCGCAAAGTATTCCATAAAAATGAAATGCTCTGCCTTCCGAAGCTCCTCCTTCTGCCGCTCGAACGCATCAGAAGCTTCCGCGAAAAATTCCACATCGGAATTGTCATATGCGGGAAATCCGGCAATATTCTGCAGATATCTGAACTGGTTGCCTACCGTCAGATTCTGTTCACAGAGCTTATCCACGACCTCATGCCGGTCAGGGAAAAGAGGCTCTATTACCTCTTTGCACCGGCTGAAACGGCGCTCCATCGCCTTATGCGCACCGGACATGCCGACTTCCAGATAGAAGACCAGTCCCAGAAGGGGAAAGGAAAGGATCAGCATGATCCAGGGCATCTTCATCGCTGAATTGACATGACGGCTGTATATTGCGATCACGACCGCCAGCGCGAAAAAGTCCATGACCACGACCGCGATCGGATACTTCTCGACGACATATGAAAGAAGGAAGGCAACCCACCCGATCTGGATGATCGCCGCAATTCCCACAAAAAGGAACCTGAATACACCGTTCCTGACCTCACTTTTTTCTTCAACAGTCCGTGTACTTTTCATCTGTTGCTCCTTTCCTCCTCTGTTCAAGTCCATGCAATTGCGAATTTCTGTGCTTCATGAAATTGTGTGAACATTCAAACGGCTTCCGCGCCAAGAACTTCTATCATTCACTCAAGATGTGGAAAAGCATTCGCAAAAAACGTTAACTCGCTTCGCTCAAACAGAACGGTTTTTGCTCATTCCACATCTTTCGTTCATGAAGAAGTTCTAAGGCTTGTGCAGATTGTTTGAATTGTTCACACAATTCCATTACGCACAGAGTTTCGCAAGCAGCTTTCTGTTCAAGTCAGGTAATAGCGAAACATCTGTCCGCTCAAGTCTCACCTGTGAGACGGAAGTGCGGGATTCCCGCCCGCATCAGAGATCACGGACGAAAAATGCACCTGTAAAAAATTCTGCGTCAGAAATTAAAGCTGCGCAAGTATGATCGCGGCAAACATCAGAACACAGCCGGCAAGTTCTCTGACCGTCATCGACTGACCAAGAACGATCCAGCCGGCAAGTGCTGCAAAAACGCTCTCCAGGCTCATCGTGATCGAAGCGATCGCCGGATTCAGATTCTGCTGTCCGATGATCTGCAGCGTGTAGGCGACCCCGCTGCTCATCACGCCCGCATAGGCAATGGACGGCAGCGCCCTGATGAGCGAATCGGTACTCAGATCCTCAAAAAGGAGCATGCAGACCGTGGACAGCAGCGCTGTGACAAGGAACTGCGTCTGAGAAAGCCTGACCGTGTCCACCTGCGGAGCGAAGTAATCGACCGTCATGATCTGGCACGCAAAAAGGAACGCACACACAAGCACGACCCCGTCCCCGAAGGACAGTGAAAGTTCTCCCCGCATGCAAAGTAAATACAGTCCCAGAACTGCCAGCGCGACACACATCCAGATCCTGCTCTTTACACTTTTCCCGAAGAAAACAGACAGAATCGGCACGATCACAACGTAAAGAGCAGTGATGAACCCTGCCTTGGCGGTCGTCGTATATCGAATCCCGACCTGCTGGAATGCGCTGGCTGCACACAGGAAAAATCCGCAGGCCGCTCCTCCCATGAGCAAAAAGCGTCTCTGTGTCCTGTTGGCAGGCCTGACAGAGGGTCTCCCTCTCTTTTTCAGAATCGTATCCCGGACAAAAATAACAGGTATGAGAAATGCGACCGCGATCCAGTTGCGGACCGCGAGAAATGTAAAAGCGCCTACATATTCCGCTCCGACGCTCTGAGCGACGAAAGCCGATCCCCAGATAGCTGCGCAGACGAGAAGGGCCAGCGTATGCAGGAGCTCTCCCCGTTTATCCAGCTTCTTTTCCATAATATCCTCCATGACTGTCCCGGTGAAAGCTTTTTCCTATGATCCTTTTGCGAAACCGTGAGACCTGCCTGCACCCTCCTTCAATTTTTCCGCTCCCGGACCGCAGATTACTTCACCTGAGAATTACAGTCGAAAAACATCATATCACACGTTGATTTAAAGAGACAATCCGTTTCTTCCACATCAGGCCTAAAGTAACCTTTTTTGCGTCTCACTTCACAAAGGATCCGTCCTCCTCACACACTCTTCTGCGGGATGGACAGCCAACATGCACGGTCTCTCTGTTTCTGATGATTTCCAAAGGAGGACAGCAGGACGCTGCAGCATTTATTCCGGGAGCCTCCCCGATCGCAGAAGCGGGTACTTTCCGTTTCTTATATTGCCGCCCCGGGAAAGGCGGTGCTATGATGGTACTGTCCCTATTGGAATGGCAGACGCCTGCGAAACCGTACACATTCAATGAATTGTTCATCCGATTCACTTTCATGCTGACTTTCGCAGCCGGCTGACCGCAATAAACACGGAAAGAAGTTCTATGGGAAACATAATTGATTATCTTAACTGGAGAGGCGACCTTACATTCTCCCAGGCTCCGTTCAACCAGATCGATGCACTCCTCCTCTCCTCCCTGTCTTACGCAGACTTCGGAGGAATCGTTCCCGGGCCGGACGATCCGGACGACGAAATCACGCTCGCCGCAGCATCCGATCTCTTTTTCGAAATGCACTCTCAGGAGGAGCTTGATGCAGACAAATCTTTCATCAACTGGGCTCCGACGATCCTTCGCGGCATGGCCGGATCAGCCCGGTTCAAAAATGCCGTACTGAAAAACTATATTGATATTGTCGATACGATGTCATCCCTGCAGTTCTCTGCAATTGAGATCATAACGGATGACGGTGTGCCGTTCATTTCCTATAGGGGAACGGATGACACCGTCGTGGGCTGGAAAGAAGACTTTAACCTGAGCTTTGAGACCGTTCCGGCTGAGGCGGTCTCCGTCACCTACCTGAACCGCGTGCAGAAATCCACCGGAACGCCCGTGCGCATCGGCGGGCACTCCAAGGGAGGACATCTGGCTGTCTGCGCTGCTGCCCTGTGTACCAGGACGATCCGAGACCGAATCGAGAGCATCTACAATTTTGACGGTCCCGGATTTAACAAAATGTTCATTCAGAACGGGGCACTGGACAAAATCACCTCACGGGTCCGCCGCGTCATTCCGGTCTCCTCATTTATCGGTGTCCTCCTGGTCCACAAGGTGGATCCCCGTGTTGTAAAAAGTACCGCAATGGGCCTGAATCAGCACAATCCCATGACCTGGGATGTGATCGGTGCAGACTTTACGGAAGCTCCGGAGCGCGGAAAGACCTCCATTCTTTTTGAATCAACATTCAATGACTGGATCGATTCGATCGATCTCCGTGACAGGGAATCCTTCGTCAATGATCTCTTCTCTGTCCTTGAAGCCTCCGGCGAACAGCATCTCAGCCACATCGGAGAACGGGGAATGAAAGCCTATACCTCCATGCTCGGAAAGCTGAACACGCTGACTCCCAAAACACGTGACGCTGTGATATCCCTTCTGAAGCTCCTTTTCTCACAGTGGGTCGAGAAACAGGGATACAGTATCCGAAAGACGCTGCATCTCCCGATCGGCGAGGCAGCCGCAGAAGAGGAAGCATAAAAAACAGACTGCCGCATCAGAAAACAGGACGTCTATATGGATGACATCGCAGTCGATGCCCTCCACATACCGTCGTCCCGCGCTCTGATGCGGCAGTCCGTTCATGAATCTCTGAAAAAGAATTTCCGTGATGTAAGTCTGCGGTGAATGCGCAGAATGAAGGCTCCGGCGGATCCAGACCGACAAGTCCCCCTGATCATCTCCGTAATGCTTCGCTGCATTCGCAGCACAGGTCATTCGTCCCCGTCTCTCTTCTTTTTATAAGCCGGCACCTCGGGCATCAGCTCCTGAGAAATGATCTCAAGCGTCTCGGTGAGATTTGCCAGCTGCTCTTCGCTCAGTCTCTCCTGCATCCGCTGCTCCACCAGATGCATAAAATTGCTGCTGATATCCTGATAGTCCAGATACTTCTGAGTCACTTCAAGAAAATATTCCCGCTTATCCTTCTTAGACTGTACTTTCCTAAGATATCCTTTTCTCACAAGGTTGTTGACTTTGTATGCGGCATTGGGCTGAGAGATCCTGATATAATTAGAGAACTCATTGATCGTCGGCCTGTCCATAGCGAAAATCACTTCCATACAGAAGGTTTCCACCGTCGTCAGCCCTGATTCCCTGTCTCTGAATTCTCCGAACACCTCTCTGTAAAAGTGCATCTTGAACTTGGTATAAACATCTATAAATGCCTGTTCACAAGTCATATTATCTCCCCCGGTCTCACTAATCAGTAAAATATTGTGAATAATCAGCCAAATTTTGCTTTTATATCAGTATATCATAGGAAAGTCCGTTTTGGACATGAAATGTATAAATAACCGGCTGTCTTTTTCCATAAACCGGCATTTTCTCTTATTATCTGCGCTCCGCGAACCCAGGCATCAGATTTACGGCCGATAGATCGGCCTTTTATCGGAAGTTGCTTCCGATAGATCGGCCTTTTATCGGAAGTTGCTTTGCAGCTTCCGATAAGCTATATGCTTGGAACCGCTCCGCGAACCCAAGCATCAGATTTACGGCCGATCAATCGGCCTTTTATCGGAAGTTGCTTTGCAGCTTCCGATAAGCTATAATATCAACGACTCCGGCGGGCAGGCATATCCGGGTCCACGTTTGCCTCTGCCCGTCTTTGATCAATGTTCATCCGCTGTACACAGCATATAAATGTGTCAATATATGATAAGGAGGAGAAATTTCATGAATTTCATTTTCATATCTCCGCAGTTCCCCCATACCTACTGGAATTTCTGTGACCGGCTCAAGAGGAATGGCGTAAATGTTCTCGGCATCGGCGATTCCCCCTATGACTCGCTCGAGGACTGTCTGAAAAATTCCCTGACGGAATACTATAAGGTGGACTCGCTCGAAAATTACGACGAAGTCTTCCGTGCAGTCGCTTTCTTTTCCTTCAAATACGGAAAGATCGACTGGCTCGAATCCAACAACGAATACTGGCTTGAACAGGATGCCCGTCTGCGCACGGATTTCCATATCACGACGGGAATCCAGTACGACCGGATCGGAAGCTTTAAGCACAAATCAGCAATGAAGGAGAACTACCGGAAGGCCGGTGTCCCGTCTGCCCGCTGCCATCTCGCGACGACCCTGCCGGACGCTCTGCAGTTCGTCCGCGAGGTCGGCTATCCGATCATTATTAAGCCGGACATCGGTGTCGGTGCATCCGACACACACAAAATAACAAATGACAGGGAACTCGAAGAGTTCTTCTCCATTGACCGACCGGTCTCCTATCTCATGGAAGAATTCATCGAGGGCGACCTGCTCTCCTACGATGCGATCACCGACTCGCACGGAGACCCGCTCTTCGAATCCATGACCAGCTGGCCGCCTTCGATCATGGACATCGTGAACGACGAGCTCGAACTCGCCTACTACGTGGCTGGGGATGTCCCGGAAGGACTTCGGAAGGCAGGGCGCGCGACGGTCAAAGCGTTCGGCGCTGACCGCCGGTTCGTCCATCTGGAATTCTTCCGTCTCACGGCGGATAAGCCCGGTATCGGAAAACGCGGTGATTTTGTCGGCCTCGAGGTCAACATGCGTCCTGCAGGCGGATACACGCCGGATATGATGAACTATGCCCACAGCATTGACGTCTATCAGATCTGGGCGGATATGGTCACCACGGACAGCCGCATTTTCCCGTCCTCGGAGAAAGAATACTGCTGCGTATACGCCAGCCGCCGCGACGGGAGGACGTATGTGCACTCGCATGAAGAGATCCTCGCCCGTTACGGTGCCGATATGGTGATGTGCGAACGGATTCCCGAGATTCTCTCCGGAGCGATGGGAAATCAGATGTATACCGCTAAGCTCGGCAGCGAGAAGGAGGCGATGGAATTTATCGCCTTTACTCTGACCAGGGCGTAATACCGTACCGGACCTTCACGGCAATTTTGTGTCAGAGAGCAAAACAGAACGAACATTCAGGAAACTGACAGGCCCATCCAACGGGCTGCCACATGGAGAGGTATTACATGAACAGAAAGACCGGACTCGTCATGGAGGGCGGCGCGATGCGAGGCATCTTCACCGCCGGCGTCCTTGACGTCCTCATGGAACACGGTATCACAGATTTTGACGGAGCGATCGGCATCTCTGCCGGTGCATGCTTTGGAATTAATTATAAATCCAGGCAGCACGGGCGGACGATCCGTTACAACCTTCGCTTTGTAAAGGACTGGAGATACAGATCGATTCGATCCCTCATCCGCACAGGCGACCTCTACGGAGTCGATTTCTGCTACTACCGGCTTCCGGGTGAACTCGACCGTTTTGATACCGAAGCCTATATGAAAAATCCGATGGACTTCTATGTCGGATGTACTGATCTCAATACCGGGCTTCCCGTTTTCCGGAAAATAAAGACCGGACTGGGGGAGGATCTCGAATGGCTGCGGGCTTCCGCTTCAATGCCCCTGGTCTCAAAACCGGTAAAGATCCGCGACTGGACACTCCTGGACGGCGGAATAAGCGACGCCGTCCCGCTGGCCTTTATGGAAAAGAAAGGCTATACGAGAAATGTGGTCATTCTGACCCAGCCGATCGAATACCGCAAAAAACCGCAGTCGCACATGGGCGCAGTCCGCAGGCTGCTTTCCGACTACCCGGCCGTCGTCCACGCGATCGAGACCCGCTACAGAAGGTATAACAGGGAAATCGCCTATATCAGAAAGCGCGAACAGGACGGTGACGTGTTCGTCATCCGCCCGCCGAAGGCGCTCAGCATAAGCTCGACGGAACATGATCCGATGGAGCTTATCCGCGTCTATGAGACCGGACGGGAAACAATGTCTGCGGAGATAGACCGGCTCAGGGAATTTCTCGGCAAATAGAAATGAACACACATAAAGAGAGCGCACGTGCCGCGGTTTTAACGGCCTGTGCGCTCTCTTTTACGTTTGCGTTATTTTGTTCCGAAGGATTTTATCAAGAACGTCCCTCACTGCCCGGATCACGGGAATTCTGCGACAGAGAAAAGATTTGCTTTGCACATTCATCTCATGATTGATCTCACGGAAATTCTGCGTCAGAGATCAAACTGACTTAACTTTCTCAAGGAACGCGATGTATCCCCTCTTCGCCTCGAAGATATCCGCCTTCGACGTCGCCTCCCACGGTGCGTGCATATTCAGCACCGGAACACCGCTGTCGATGACATTCATGCCGTAAAGCGCAAGGATGTAGGCGATCGTTCCGCCGCCTCCGAGATCGACTTTGCCGATCTCCGCCGTCTGGAAAATGACCTCAGCCTCCTCACAGACCGCGCGAAGATGGGCAATGTACTCGGCATTCGCGTCGTTGGAGCCGGACTTTCCCCTGGCGCCCGTGAACTTGTTGAACACCAGTCCGCCTCCCAGGAAAGCTGTATTTTTCTTCTCAAAGGCCGAAGCGTAATTCGGATCATACGCGCTCGACACGTCAGAGGAGAGCATGCAGGAATTCGCAAGGCAGCGTCTTAATTTGAGCTCGCTGTACTCGCCGGTCAGGTTCATGACTTCGGCGACGGCATTTTCAAAGAAATGAGACTGCATGCCCGTCGCGCCGACGGATCCGATCTCCTCTTTATCGACCAGAATACAGCAGGCTGTCCGCTCCACATCCCCCACTTCCTCGATCGCACGCAGCGACGGGAATGCGCAGACACGGTCATCCTGACCGTACGCGAGCACCATGGACCGGTCAAATCCCGCATCCCTGGCCTTTCCGGCAGGCACGATTTCCAGCTCCGCAGAGATGAAATCCTCCTCGCAGATCCCGTACTCGTCTCTGAGAATCGCGAGGATCCCGCGCTTTACGGCTCCGCTGAGCTTCTTTTTCTCCGCACCCTCTTCCTTCTCTTTCCTGACGGTGATCCGCTGGCCGTCCGTGAGCGTCTCATCGTACGGTTCGTCCTCGTCATCCTTCTTTGTATTATCGATAATGAACGGCTTATGGCCAACGACCAGGTCCAAAGCCTCTCCCTCAACGACGCCGGACGCCTTCTTCTGCATGAGCTCCTGAGACAGGTGGATCAGAAGGTCTGAAATAAAGAACACCGGGTCATCCTCATCCTCACCGATATTGAGGATCGTGGTCATCCCGTCCTTCCTCACGATCACACCGTGCAGTGCGAGCGGAATCGTGACGTACAGATATTTCTTGATCCCCCCGTAATAGTGCGTGTCGAGGTAAGCGAGCCCGCTGTCCTCGTAGAGAGGATTCTGCTTGACGTCGATGCGCGGAGAGTCGAGATGCGCGCCGAGAATATTCAGGCCCTTCTCGAGCGGCTCCGATCCGATCTTAAAGAGCACGACGGTCTTATTCATCCAGACCGAATAGACTTTGTCGCCCGTCTGCAGCGGAGTGCCGGTCCGAATGAGCTCGGAAAGCTCCCTGAAGCCGTTCATTTCCGCCTCGTTCACGATCGTGTCAATGCACTCTCTCTCCGTTTTGGAGACGTTCAAAAATGCTTTATACTCCTCGGCGAACTCCATTGCCGCTTTTTCCTGCTCTCTGGTGTAGGAAGCCCATACATTTCTTCTGTTCATATCATAACACCATAGATCCAACTGCCCTTTAAGGGCTCCTGATCTCCCTTTCTCACTTCTTTTCTTTTTAATCTCTGATGCTGAATTCTCCTGACTTAAAAGTCGTGAGATGCCTGCGGGGTCACTCTTTAAGGAACTCCCTGAAGAGCCGGCCGGCCGGCAGACCGACGACAGTATTGTAATCCCCGTCGATCCTTTCGATATATCTGGCGAACATTCCCTGTATTCCGTAAGCGCCCGCCTTGTCGAAGGGCTCTCCCGTCGCGATATAGTCTTCGATATCCTGCGGTGTCAGCTCGCTCACAAAGACCTTTGTGCACTCGGAAAATGAAGCCACCGACACCCTTCTGCCCTCACAGAGATCGATCACGCAGACGCCGGTCATGACCTCATGCGCGCAGCCTGAAAGCTCCGTGAGCATCCGTGCAGCATCCTCTGCATCCTTCGGTTTTCCAAGGATCTCCCGTCGAAGGACAACGATCGTATCCGCACCGATGATCCGTACTCTCCGGGAAGAGGCGACCTCCCTGGGAATTTCACCGTACAGGCTGCTGCCCTCTGCCGTCACTCCGTCACAGCTGTCCCTGCAGATTTCCGTCTCCCGTGCATTGTACACCGCCCGGGCATCCATGATCCGCTTCGCCACTTCCTCTGCCTTCACAGTCGCAAGGCTCCTGCAGATCTCCTCCGGATCGCAGGACTGCGTCCGTTCCTCAGACAGGGCGGGAATGACCTTGAAAGGGATCCCGATCTGAGTGAGCAGCTCACGTCTTCTCGGAGAACCGGAGGCAAGTATGATGATCTCATTCATGGCCATCACAGCGCCTTCCTGATCGCTTCGAGGAATTCATCGAATTCCTCGAACGCCGGAAGGTCCGGATTATCCGCCTTGATCTGCTCCGTACTCTTGAAGAGGAAACCGGCTTTCGAGGCGCGGATCATGCCGAGATCATTGTGGCTGTCACCGCCCGCGATCGTCTCAAAACCGATCGACTGGAGCGCCTTGACTGTCGTGAGCTTGGAGTTCCTGCAGCGCATCCTGTATCCGGTGATCTCTCCGTTCGGCGCGACCTCAAGCGTATTGCAGAAGAGCGTCGGCCAGCCGAGTTTTTTCATGAGCGGCTGTGCGAACTGCGTGAACGTATCGCTCAGGATAATGACCTGGGTCATGGTCCGGAGCTCGTCGAGGAATTCCTTTGCGCCCGGGAGCGGATCGATCGTCGCAATCGTATCCTGAATTTCCTTCAGTCCGAGCCCATGTTCGCGAAGAATGCCGAGTCTCCAGTTCATCAGCTTGTCGTAATCCGGTTCATCTCTGGTCGTTCTCCGAAGTTCGGGGATTCCGCTGGCCTCCGAAAAAGCGATCCAGATCTCCGGTACAAGGACACCCTCCATATCAAGACATACAATATTCATTCCCATCAGTTTTTTCCTCTCTGCTTTGTCTTTTTAAGTTAAGGCGCATGCATGACCGCACATGCACGCGCCTAACTATGTCAGAATATCTTTTGGTTTTTCAGTAAATGACCGCCGGCGTTCCCGCACTGATCATATTGTAGAGCTCCTGCATCTTACTGTAAGGAGTATTGATGCAGCCGTGGGATCCGTTGCTTATATAAATCGTTCCACCATAGGAGCCTCTCCAGGAAGCGTCATGGATACCAATACCGTCCTCCGTAAGAGGCAGCCAGTAATGGACGAATGCAGATCCGTAAGACCCTGTCATCGTATGCTCCGTCTCCTTCCAGCGGACCCTGAAAACACCGGGATGCGTCGCCCTGCTCGGAATATCCATGCCCGTGACAACATCCGTATCCAGCATAAGGTTCCCGTTTTCGTAATACCACATATGCTGTTCGGCAATGCTGATCTCAACGTAGGTCGACCCGATATCCGAGTTTTCGGTATTCCTCGTCAGTCCTGTGTGGACCCACACCGGTGAGACGGTCTGAGAGACGCCGGACATGATCGCGCCCTTGATGAGGTCGATCGTCGTCTCCCGATCCATGAGGAATCCGTATGTGTCCCATCCTCCGCCGCCGACAGAGATCTGTGCGCCGCTGTGCGTCGTAAATGGCCTTGACTGCTCCCACGTATCGTACTTATCTGCCAGGTCTTTGACATAGCCGTCCACTGCGTCATAGTCAAAGTTCAGTTCACCGTTCTCATAGGAAGTCCAGTCGAGGAACACGCTCTTGTCAAGCTCCTCAGCCGAATCGGTGAGGTCGATCGTGACGACCATGTTCTGGATCTCATCGATCCGCGCGTATTCGTCGAGCAGCTCCTGGTTGTCCGACCGTATCTCAGCTTTATAATAACAGCCCTCTTCGTCCAGATTCACCTTATCCAGATCCTCGTCCAGACATTTGGCAATTACCTCATGCACCTTCTCCACGATCGGCGTATCTCCATCGGACTCGGGAACAAGCACATATCCTTCCTCTGTCTTCTCAATATGCGCATCGACCGGAAATTCCGTCGACTTTGTCATGAACTTCAGTTTGTCGATCTTGCCTGACAAAAGTTCTTTGTCATAGCTGTGCACTTCTTTCGTACTGTATTCGTGCTTTTGAAAGAGGGCAATCGGCCAGGCCCATGGTGACTGGCTCTCCTGAATTTCCTCGATGGAAGGAGAAAGTTTCGTGCTCCATCCGATCTCCTCCCCATCGATCTTCTCTGTGCCCTGAAGTGTTTTGATACTGAAAGACTTCGTATTGTCGATCAGCCCCTCACTGACCGGCAGAGGATCATCCATATCATAACATTCCCCGTTTATGAATGTATTCGGGTAAAGCACCTTGTCAAACTGCACAACGCCCAGCGCATAAAACACAGCGCAGGCACCGACAGCGACTCCGATCGCGACTTTTTTCTCCTTATTAATCATAATACTCCTCTGAAAGAGCCTTAAAGCTCAATAAACCATCAATGCATAGTAGAATAACACGCTTTTATTCAAATGTAAAGACAGCAGCTTTCTCCCCGCCGCCTGCTGTCTCCACTTTTTACGACCTGTCCATCTCCTTTCTGCCCTCAGCTCTGACCGCCGTCTGCCCCTTCCTCTTTGCTTTCATCCCGCAGGCCGTCCTTATTTTCCTCTGTGTCTTTACTCTGCCGGTCGTCCTCTTTCTCTGTCTCAGGCATGTTCAGGAATTCCCCAAGTACACAGTGAAGTGTCTCGAGCTCCACCGGCTTTGAGATGAACGCGTTCATTCCGGCCTCCCGGGCCTTCTCGATATCCTCGTCGAAAGCATCCGCCGTCATCGCAATGATCGGGACCGAACGGACAGCAGGATCTCTGCTTTTCCGAATCTGTCTGGTGGCTGCATACCCGTCAAGGACCGGCATGCGGATATCCATGAGCACAGCATCATAAAACATACGCCCGTGTTCCAGTATATCGCAGGCCTGCTCACCGTCTTCAGCGCGGTCAACGTCATAGCCGATATGCCTGATCAGACGGGCCGCAATCTCACGGTTCATCACATTGTCCTCGACCAGGAGCACTCTCGGCACTCTTTTAACTGAGTGACCGAATCTCTTTGTCTCCGAGAAGACCTGATATTTTGAGACTGTCTTCTTTCCGGGAGTCTTTTTTCTGTCCTCCTGAAGCCTCAGCGCAAAATGAACGATGAACTCGGTTCCCACTCCCTGTCGGCTGCGCACGGAGATCGTCCCTCCAAGACTGTCGACGATCGCCTTGCAGATCGGCATCCCGAGCCCGCTGCCGGGAACTCTTCCTATAAGGGACGTATCCTCCCGCTCGAACGGCTCAAAGATCCGGCTCTGGAACTTCGGACTGATCCCGATCCCGTCATCCCGGACGATCAGAAGAAGCCCCATACGTCCGGACGAGCTGTTTCCCTCACGCCGAAGAATAAATTCAACATGTCCGTGCTTTTCCGTATACTTTACCGCATTTCCCAGAAGATTCGTAAAGAGCTGCGTCATGCGCACATTGTCACAGTAGACCTTATCTTCGATCGAGCTGTCGATCTCGCAGTGGAAAAACAGTTTTTTCTGCTCAATCTCCGGCTGGAAGAGGACGTGTACGCCCTCGATCAGCTCCCGCAGACTGCAGGGCGCTTCGTTCAGATCCATTCTTCCGCTCTCGATCCTGCTGATGTCAAGAATATTATTGATAAGGATCAGGAGCTGCTCCCCGGATTCAAGAATACGGCTGATGCTCTCATCCACCTCCTTCTTATCCTCCGAGTGCAGTCTCGCAAGCGTGGCGAACCCTATGATTGCATTGAGCGGAGTCCGGATATCGTGGGACATATTGGACAGAAAGATCGTCTTGGCCTTCTCAGCCTCTCTCGCCTTCTCAAGCGCACTCTCCAGAATGATCTTCTGTTTGAGCTCCGTGTCAAGCTCATTCTGAACGTTCGCCAGTCCGACAAGAACTTCCTTGGGATCAGACCAGACCTCTCCGATTTTTACGATCTTACACCTGTAATACTGTACACCCCGGTCTGTTATGGCCCTGTATCGGAAGCTCAGCTCCTTTTTCCCCTTCAGCGCCTCACGCACATGATCGGGACTCATGATCCGAATGAACTCCTCACGGTCTTTCTCGAAGACACCGGCCTTGCAGTACGCCTCCATGGCGTCAGAATATTTCGGCAGAAGCACTTCAAGATACTTTTTTCTGAGTTCATCGCTGAAACGATAGATCAGATGCTGCTCGGTCCTCAGATTAACAAGATCCAGGAATACATACTCCCTGGTCATCCCATCGATAATGTCAAGCCGCCGTCTGTTCTCCTCCTCGATCTCCTTGCTCTCCGTGATATCGCGCACGGACATAAGGCCCATGATATGCCCGCTCATATCATCTCTGGTCAGGAGCACCGTCTGTCTCAGCCAGATCTTCTTAAGATTCCGGTCCGTGATCCTGTACTCGATCGAGGGAGCGGTGATTCCGTTTTCATACGATGCGGAAAGATTTTCCGACGACATAAAATGAAGATATTCCTCCACGGAAAACCCATCCATTCGTCTCGACCATGCCGTTGTCATCGCCCGAAGCGACCCCGGGTTTCCCATTCCGGGGATCGGCACGAAGACATCAGGATTCTTAAAAGAACTCCGAAGTACCTTGCTGTCCGTGACGTCCACCTCAAAATTAGCGATAGTCTCCGTTGAGAGAGCGCCCTCATACTGCCCCTTCATAAAGAGGTCATTCTGCAGTGCCGTGAGATAGCGCTCGAACTCAGTCCTCATTTCGGGAGCATCCGTGATCGTGACGGGCTCCTCTCCGGGAATATTTTTACAGACACCGATCAGCGCCCGCACCGGGTCACCGTTCCGCATCTCGTAGCGGCGCACCTCGAACATCCGCCAGCCCGCTCCTTTCAGAGGGCACTTCAGCTCATAGGATTCCTTCCCCCGAAGGACATAGCGCATGTTGTCCGGATTGATGCTGGCCTCGAACCAGGCCCAGTAGGCATGATCCAGATTTGCACGGCAGAAGTTTTTCATATAATCAAAAAAAGAGATCTCCGGCACCGGATCGGGTATGAACTCTCCGCTGCTGTCCGCGTGCATCTGTGCTTCAATACGGTCGCCGGGAATATCCACGACATAGATACGTACGTACTGTGCCAACATGATGTTCAACAGCCGGTCTTTCAGTCTTTTTTTCATACTTACCGCCTCCTTCGCGCATTTCCTTCGCTCACTACAAGTATACACCAATACGCTGAAAATAAAAACAAAACCCGGGATAAGACAGACCGTCCTCCGGCAGTCAGAACAAATCCGTCTTTTGTCCTTCCTGTCCTGTATGGTACAATACTTTTTATCGAAAGTGCCGCAGGAAGAGGCGTTCGGGAACGCCTCGGTGTTCTTTCCATACCAGGCAATTGCGAAAGTCTGTGCTTTTGCTCATTCCACATCTTTCGTTCATGAAGAAGTTCTAAGGCTTGTGCAGATTGTTTGAATTGTTCACACAATTCCATTTCACACAGAGTTTCGCAAGTGCCTGTTCTTTCCATACGTACGTAAGGAGTCACCCATGTCAGGAACTGATTTTCTTGAGAGCCGGATCCGTGAACTCGCGGACCGCGCCTATAAAAATGAATACACGACCCATACCGAATTTCTCTCCGTCTCGGAGCAGGCTTCCTTTTACGATGCCCTTAAGAAGCTCGGTGTCCCTTCGGAGTCCGACCGTGCCTTCGGAGTCCGTTTCACCCTGCAGGGAGGATACGACGACGCGGAACGCCGGGCTGCCTTCTTTCTCCCCTCCTGGCTCGATACGGAGACCTTCATCAGGAACGAGCAGACTGACCCGGATATTCTGACCTGCCTGCACATTAGTCCCCTGCAGAAAAAATTTGCTGATCCTCTCACGCATCGGGATTATCTCGGCGCGCTCATGAGCCTCGGCATTGAGCGGGACCGGACAGGAGATATCCTGATCGACCGGGAGGATCATTCTGCCTATATTTACATTTTCAGAAATATTGCGGAAATCGTCTGCCGGGAGCTTGTCCGTGTCCGCCATACAAGCGTTTCCGCGGAGGAAGTTCCTCCGGCACAGTGCACCGTCAGACCGGCCTTCGAGATCCGCGAGGGATCCGTCGCCTCGGAACGGCTGGACGCCGTGCTGGCCTTTGTCCTGCGCCTCGCAAGAAATAAGGCGCAGGAGCTCATAGCGCGGGAGGATGTCTTTGTAGACGGGCGGACGGCCCGAAGCGGGGGAGCCGTGCTCCGGGAAGGAGCGCGCGTCTCTGTGAAGGGACACGGCAAGTTCATTTATGACGGCGTGCTCTCCCCGACAAAAAAAGGCCGGAATTTTATCCGTATCAGGATCTTCAAATAAAACAAAGGCTGCCGCATTAAGACGTATGGCCACAGTACAGCAGACAGTATTCACCGAATCTGCTGGATCTGCGCCGTTAACGCCTTATGCGGCAGCCTTTGTTTTTATTCTTCATCGCGCAATCCTCGTGATCGATGAAGAATAAAAGCCTCCGGCGGATCGCAGCCGCGCAAAGAGGAAGGTGCTTCGCACCATGCGCGGCGCGGCAAGAACGCTGAGGCGTTCTTGAATTCAGTGTAGGAAAATCCCCTGCTTCTGCAGGCGGTGTCCCAGGAACGCCTCGCATTCTTGAACAGGAGCCCTTCAGTTCGGTATCCGACCTACCCTGTTCCTGTACTCCTCCGGAACCTTATCCTCCAGAATATTCATGATATAACTCATCGACAGGGACGACCCGTACCTGGCGACGCCGTGAGAGGCCGCCAGATCCGAACTGTACAGACAGATCGGATAGAGCCTGCCATTTGTACGGTTCCCCGAGTAATGCATGATGACCGGCAGGAAGCTCATGTACTGCGGGTCGACCTCTCCCGTGACCTGATTTCTGACGCAGGTGACGGTCATGAGACCGCTCACCACCTGCCACGGATTTGTCTGTCCGTTCAGGAAATTGCCCAGGGAATAGGCCACCGGGCACTTCTTTCCGTCACTTTCTCTCGTCAGGATATCAATGTCCCTGAGCAGGTGCGGGTGATTGCCGTAGATTATGTCAGCTCCCCAGTCGACCATCTTCTGAGCGAGCTCCATGACATGATCCTCTACTTCGCTCTCGTTTTCCTCTCCCCAGTGTACATGGACAACGACGACGTCCGCCATGGACGACGCCTTCGTGAGAAGGTCCCGGATGCGGTCTTCATCCTTTGTCCAGATGACCTTGCAGGTATTCGAGTCGGACAGGGGATAATTCAGCATCTCGACGATACCCAGGAAAGCCACCTTAATGCCTTTCCTCTCGACCACGCGGATCGTATCCCGGTCCTCTTCATTCCGATAGAAACCGACATAGGGGACTCCGAGCGAATCCCAGAAGTCAAGGGTCGCGAGCGCTCCCTCCGTCCCCTGATCCATGATATGATTATTCCCCTCGTTAATGACGTCAAAGCCCGCGTCGAGGAGCGCATAGCCGGCCTCCTCGGGCGTATTGAATTCAGGATATCCGGACACCGGAAGGATACTCGTCGCGATCGGAGATTCCTGGTTGACCGTTGCGATATCCGCAGAGGAAATGAACCCCTTAAGGTACTCATAATACGGCGTAAAATCATATCCGCTGCCTGTCATGGCATTCTGGTAGATCGCGGAATGCACCAGATTATCGCCCGTACCGAGGATCGTAATGCTCGTTTCATCCGGCGATGCAGCTCCCCCGTTGTACAGGGCTTCTCCTGCCTCGTCGAAATCCGCCGAAGCCCACCAGCCCGTATCGTAGAGAGCACTGATCCGCTCTTCCTCCGCGCCCAATGCGATCTGCCTCTGTGCCGACTGATACGCTGCTGTGACCTTCTGCGCCTCCGCACCGGCAGTTTCCGCGGCCAAAACAGCGGTCTCCGCCGATTTCGCGCTGCTTCTGATGCAGGCTTCCACATTCTCCTCCGTGATCTCCTCGTATTCGTCCCCGACCCATTTCACCGGTTCCCCGTAGATCGCCCGAAATCCGAGTACGATGACTACAATCACAAGCACAGCCTCAGCACCGATCAGAAGGCTTTTGATATCATTTAACCTTTTCACTGCTCCATCCCCATTTTGAAGAAGTTTCCCTTACTCCGCCGAAATTTCCTTGATGATGAACTCATTCCCCTGGACCAGATATGTCCTGCCGCTCCCGCAGTGCGGGCAGATCTTTCCGTGCAGGACTGTAGGATATGTTTTTTTACAGTCTTCGCAGAAAGTGACGGCAGGGATCTTTTCGAGAAGAAGTTTCGTATCTCCAAAGAGGACATTGCGTTTGACAGCCCAGTCCCAGCAGTCCGTGAGATACTCCGGAATGACCGTGGAAACTTCCCCCAGCTCGAGCGTAACAGACTCGATCTTCTTCAGTTCATTTTCCTTTGCGATCTCCTCGACCGCCTCGATCACATTGAATACGACCCCAAGCTCGTGCACGCAGCATTCCTCCTCTGTCAATACAAATTCATTCATCAAGAACGCAAGACCGGAGGGCTTTTTGCCCTCCGGGAAGTACAGGCTTCTCCTTCTTCTGTTATGAGAATCGCCTCGGCGTTCCTGACGTGACGGACATCCCGTCACGGGTATTCCGCGTCAGAGATCAGAATACTATACAGGGCGTTCCCTCTTCCACGATCTCATACATCTGAGCGGCTGCCTCATACGGAAGATTGACACAGCCGTGAGAACCGCTGTCCCAGTAGATATCTCCGCCAAAAGAATCTCTCCAGGTAGCGTCGTGCAGACCGCATCCGCCGCAGAAGCGCATCCAGTAGTTCACGAAGGAAGCATATCCGTAGGAACCATCCGGCTGAATGTCACCATACAGGGTTCTGCTTCTCTGTTTATCATAAATATGGAAGACACCTGTGGGCGTCGAGCGGCGGGGAACCGATCCGGTCCCTGTCACGCACGGTGTCTCCACCAGGCACTGACCGTCCTCATAGTAATAGACCGTCTGGTTATCAATATCGATCTCCACATAGGTCCCGCCGAATGTGGGATCCTGTGTCTCGTCCTTTCTGGAATAGACCGGCTCTCTCTGTGTGACCGTATTGCCAAGGACCTCCTCAAGAAGTTTTTCCTTCTCGGCATCCTGATTGATCTTGATGACATATTCAGTATTGTCTACTTCGACCATTCCTCTGTTGGTCGAAGCGAATGTGGACGTCTCCTTCTCAACATCCACGGCCGACGCCAGATCAGCGACATACTGATCCACACACTCGGCGATATGTTCTTCATCCACATATCGGTATCCGTTGTCATCCACCGAGATCCAGCCGTCCAGCACATTGGCGTCAAGGACCTGCGTTCCCTCCGGAAGCGTGTACGTGATGCTGGTGGAGAGAAATGCATTCAAAGCAGCCTGCTGACTGTTCAGACCTTCGTCATTCGCACGAATGGCCGGTGCAGCATATGTGTCTGCCGCCTGGGCAAGGTCGACTGTCTCTACGCTTCCGCTTACAGCGGACTTCGCATACGCCTGGACCGCCTCGACGTTCAGGACATTCCCCTCTGTTTCAGGAACGATATTATAGCGTTTTGTGGTTTCGTCCAGAAGTAGATATGCGTCTGTCGGAGCGACCTGGTTCTCAGACTTCATTTCAGGCAGGTTCGAGAGCCCTTCCACGAGCTTCTGCTCATTGAACTGCGTATCCTCGTCTACAGTATAACTCTTCTCACTTCCGAAGAGTGCGCCTCCGATCCAGGTATAGATATTCTGCTCATCGAGAAGTCTCTGTACTCCGCCGTCCGAGACATACTGATAATCGAAAGCATCCCCGTCGATCGTCTCCGTCCGGTTGTCTCTGAAAGAAAGCTTCAGGGAATAATTCTCGACTGTCTTCTCAATTTCGTCCTCGACCTCCGAGACAGTCTTTTTTCCGGCGTCGATTCCGTTGATGCTCGTGCCCTCTATAAATTTCGTCTTATATGTCTGCGCGATGCCGATATAAACGACAGCCAGCACACAGGCTGCCGCGCCGCATCCCACGGCAATCTTTTTGCGGAGACTCATGTTTGAGAAGGCAGCCAGTTTCTTCGTGAGACCACTGCTTCCCTCTTCCGTGGCACTCTCTTCCGGAGCTTCCCCGGAAACAGCTTCTGCAGGGGATTCCGCAGCAGTTTCCGTTTCAGTTTCAGCTTCAGGTTCTGCTTTAAGAAGTTCTTCTTCCTTTACAATTTCATCTTCCGCAGGCTCCGCCAAAAAATCCTCGTCAGGAATTTCATCTGCAGGAATCTCTGCCAGAGCATCCGTCTTCAGGACCTCCTGCGTCTCCTCTTTTTCAGCTGCATCCTCCTGCAGATCCTGAGCCTTGACTTCTGATTCCTTTTCCTCAGTGATTGGATCTACCCGATCGCTCATTCTTTCCCTCCAGATCCGGCTCGAAGTCACGGACTCCTGCAGCCGGAGAAAAAACATACTCCCGTAAAACATGTATGGCCAAAGAGCGGATCGTCCGGACTGCCTTACTCTCCGCAGTATTCTCTGTCCCGTCGGACAGCCCCGTCGATTTCGTCATGTCGCTCCAAGCATACAAAGTTATAATACGCACTTGCTCACCAAAATGCAATAAACATCTTATATAAAAAATACGTAAAAAACTGCGGAAAACTGTCATCCGGATGGATGACAGTACTCCGCAGTTAACTATGGATCAAAATACAAGCACCGGTGTGCCGACGCTCACGATATAGAACAGATTGGCCACGACCGACTCCGGCATATTTACACAGCCGTGCGAACCGCCGCCGAGGTATATATCTCCTCCGAACTCCGCTCTCCAGGAAGCGTCATGCAGTCCGACACCGTTTGCGATGTCAAAGGGCAGCCAGTACTTGACCAGCGTCGTATAAGACCGGGTCTTTCCGTCCGCGAGGTACGGACCCAGAAGCGTGACATTCTGCTCTCTGTTCTGAATATAAAAAATACCTCTCGGCGTCGGAGACGTATACTCCGATCCCGATACGATATCGGATTCGAGCATCAGAGCCCCATCCCTGTAGTAGTAGAGATGCTGGTTCGGAATGTCGATCTCGATATAGGTATTCCCGATTCCCAGATCAGCCAGAGTGATCGTGTAATCCATGGAATAGATCGGTGTTCTCTCGGTCGTCGTCCGCTCCATGATCTCCGTGAAGAGCTGAGCGACCTCCTGATCCTTCCCGATCTGGAGTCCGTATGTGGCGGTAGGCAGTGTTATAACGCCCAACGCGCTCGAATGGAAGTCGACGCCTGTCCTGACATTGTCCACTTCCGCAGCAAGTGCCGTGACATACGCCTCTACGTTCGCCATGACGTTGCCCTCATCAACATAGTACCAACCGTTCTCGTCCTGAGATATCCAGTTGATCATTGTTGATCCGTCAAGAGTTCTGGTCGTCCCGTCCTTCAGATCATACGTAATGACCGTCTGGAGAAAACCGTTCAGATTATCCCGCTGGTATATAAGGTCCGGATTGTCCGCATAGACCACCGGTTTCTCATAGGCATTTTCATCTGCTCCGATATCCACTGTCAGGGCACTTCCGGCAGCAGCCTGAGAGACCCTGGCAAAGAGTTCGTCATAGATCAGCGTATTGCCCTGTGTCTCCGGAACGATCGTGAATGCATTGTTCTCGATCGCCAGAAAAGCATTCGTCGGAGCCAGATAATTTCCGGCCTGCATCTCCGGCAGCGCTCTGAGCACTGCGGAAAGCTTCTCCTGGTCATACTTTGTCGCCTCTGAAACAGTGAAGGTCTTTTCCGCGCCCAGCTTTCCGCTGAGCCATTCCTTCGTATCCTGCTCCTCAAGCAGCTTTGCGACACCTCCGGAGGAGACATATTCATATCCGATCGACTTTCCGTCGATCGTCTCCTTCGCTCCTCCACGGAACGTGACTTCTATCGAATAATCCTCCACGCGCTGACGGATCTCCTGTTCGATCTCCTCTACGCCTTTATCACCCGCATAGATGCCGTTGATATATGTTCCTTCTATGAACCGGTCCTCATAGGTGCTTGCTACGTACAGGAAAGCACCGACCAGCCCGGCTGTAATGAGCGCCAGGCAAAGCACAACGATCTGCCAGACCGGGAACTTCTTTTTCTTCTTTCCGTCTTCCGGTTCCCGCTCTGTTTCCTCCATTGAAGACTCGGGAGCATCGCTTTTTTCTTCTTTTTTCTGAGGCTCCTCATCCACGGTCGAAATTTCCGCCGTATAAGGCGCAGCTCCCATATCAGGGACCACGTTGTAAGAACGGCCTGTACCTTCCTCGGGCGAACCATTCCAGGGGGCCGGCCTTGTGCCGTACACCGGAGCGCCGTTCTGTTCTTCTCCTTTAAACGAATCGTCCGTAAATCCATCCGGAACGAAACTGTTTTCATCCAAACTCATGTATCATACCTTCTCAAAACACGCCGCTTCTGAAGTCGGCGAAGACTTGTTTCTTCTTAAGAGCGATAATCAGCTTATTATACATGAATTCTTTCCCGGTTAGCAACCTTAAAAAATGAAAGAATATACTGCGTCCTTTGCCGCATTTTTCTTTCATATTGCACACGTTTCTGTCAAATGCTATACTTGTAAAACGAAAAAATGACAGCAGGTGCCGACGACGGAACTTTTTTCCGTCCGAAGTCAAAAGGGAAACAGGTGCAAATCCTGTACGATCTCGTCACTGTAAGCGGGAAATGAAGGACACTATTGTCACTGGACCTTACATCCGGGAAGACGTCCTTTCGTGATGATCCGCAAGCCAGGAAACCTGCCTGCTGCCGGTACAGGAGACTGCCGCTCCGGGCTACGAGGACTTGGCCGTACCATTCTGACACTCACGCACATACCGATCAGCCTGTGGTCCGGTATCACATTCGTGAGTTCTTTTTGCTGTGTCTTTTTCCCCGTCCCTTCATGGTTCTTTCAGAAGAAAAATACGGAATCCGCAAAACGTCATCCATGGTCCTCCTCTTCTTTCGTGCAGCCCGAATCCGGCTTTTCCTGTACAGATCCTGATATGCTCCATTATATCTCTGATAGTTGCAAAAGTCTGCGCTTTGCACAGAGTTTTGCAGGAGCCTCATGCGTCGGCCAGGTAATTGCGAAAGTCTGTGCTTCATGGGAATTTTTTTGCTCATTCCACATCTTTCGTTCATGAAGAAGTTCTAAGGCTTGTGCAGATTGTTTGAATTGTTCACACAATTCCATTTCGCACAGAGTTTCGCAGGAGCCTCATGCGTTAACACAAGAAAGGAGAACCACATGAAAAAGTTACTTGCAATGATTGCCGTCCTAACAATGACAACGGGACTTCTCGCCGGATGCGGTGGAAGCGCTTCTTCCGGGACTGCTTCTTCCGGCACATCCTCTGCCAAAGAATCAGCGGCGGAGAGCGCTCCGGCAGAAACAAAGGCGGAAAGTAAAGCCAAAACGGAAAGCAAAGCAGAGAGCAGACCGGAGAGCACAGCAGAGGAAGCGGACGAGGAGAACTATGACACCGGTGACGCATCTCTGGACGATCCGCTGAACGCGGACGGAATCGGCGAAAAGGAGCTTCTCGTCGTCAGCTTCGGCACGAGCTACAATGACAGCCGCAGGCTCACGATCGGCGCGATCGAGAAGAAACTTGCGGAAGAATTTCCGGATTACAGCGTCCGCCGTGCATTCACCAGCCAGATCATCATTGACCATGTCCAGTCCCGCGACAAAGTCAAAATCGACAACGTGAAGGAAGCGCTCGACCGGGCGGTCGCAAACAATGTGAAAACGCTCGTAGTCCAGCCGACCCACCTCATGAAGGACGGCCTCGAGTATACGGATCTCGTCAACGAAATCGCCGATTATGCGGATGCCTTCGAACACCTCGAAATCGCGGAGCCGCTTCTCACGGAAGACGGAGATTTTGAGGCGGTCGCCACTGCGATCACTGAGGCAACAGCACAGTATGACGACGGAGAGACGGCGATCTGCTTCATGGGTCACGGGACGGAAGCCGAATCCAACATGGTCTACTCGAAAATGCAGACGCTTCTCACAGACAGGGGCTTCGCGAACTATTACGTCGGAACAGTGGAAGCTTCGCCTTCTCTCGAGGATCTTCTCGCGCTCGTAAAGCAGGGCAGCTACAAAAAAGTCGTCCTTGAGCCGCTCATGGTCGTCGCCGGAGATCACGCGAACAATGATATGGCAGGCGATGAAGACGGTTCCTGGAAGAAAGAATTTGAGAATGCAGGCTATGAGGTGGAGTGCCTTCTTCAGGGTCTCGGTGAAAACGAAGCCATCCGCGGCATCTATGTCGAGCATTCCCGTGCAGCGATCGAAAGAGCCTCTGAGTAAAAATATCAGAAAGAGTCCTGGCGATAAAAGATCAGGAACATCCGCCCGGCTTCACCAGCGGAAGCCGGGCAGTATATAAGCACCTATGTATATGTTAAGGAATTAAAAAATGAACTATAAAAAAGCATTTGCTTCATTACTCATAACATCGGTCCTCTTCATCTCCTCCCTGACCGGCTGCGGTGCTGCCGCTTCTGCGGACAGCACAGGAAGTAAAGCCGACTCCGGAGCAGTGACGAAGGACTCCGGTTCCTCATCCGCGGAATCACCGGATTACGGAAAGACTGCAGACGCCTCCGATATGACGGATGTCGACCCTGTCGGCGAGGACTGGATGACACCGATCGGGCCCGACGGGGTCGTGAACGGCGTCTATCAGGCTGCCGTCGATTCCAGCTCGTCCATGTTCAAGATCAAAGACTGTGTCCTTACCGTATCCGATGATTCGATGACTGCGCGTCTGACCATGAACGGAACAGGCTATCTGTACGTCTATATGGGAACCGCGGAGCAGGCCGCGAAGGCGGACGAGGCAGACTTTATCCCCTTCGAGGAGGATGGGAACGGTGCGCACACCTTCACGATTCCTGTCAAGGCGCTGGATGAAGGCTTTCCCTGCGCTGCTTACAGCAAGCGCAAGGAACAGTGGTACGACCGCACGCTCCTGGTCCGCTCTGACTCGCTGCCTGATGATGCGCTGCTTTCATTTTCAAAGACAGAAATCGAATCGCTGGCACTTGCTGACGGACAGTACACTGCTGAGGTGACCCTGCAGGGCGGCTCCGGCAAAGCACAGGTCGCATCGCCGGCAAGACTCACTGTGGAAAACGGCACTGTCACCGCAGAGATCATCTGGTCCAGTAACAAATACGACTATATGAAGGTGGCCGACGTGCGCTATGACCCGGTCAGCACTGAGGAACATTCCGTATTTGAGATCCCGGTCGACGGTTTCGACTATGCGATGCCGGTCATCGCGGATACGACCGCGATGAGCACGCCGCACGAGATCGAATACACGCTCTTCTTTGATTCCAAAACGATCACACAGGCAGAAAAATGAAGAAAAACCGTACTCAGACAGTTCTCATATCGATTCTGATTTCAATGACCCTTGTCCTTTCCGCATGCGGAGGGCAGGGGTCTGCCCAATTAATGGGAAATTCTGCCGGCGGATCAGATGCCCCGGCGGACTTCTCCGATCTCAAAAAGACAGGTTCCATGGACAGGAACTACGCAGAGTGCTTTGCTGTCGACTACTATGAAGGAGGACTCGCCATGATCACAATTCAGGATGAAGGACGGTTTCTCCTCATTCCCCCGGAAAGCAGCGCTCCCTCCGGAGTTCCGGACGATGTCACCGTTCTCCGTCAGGACCCGAAAAATGTCTATCTGGCCGCTTCTTCCGCCATGGATTATTTCCGTGCTCTGGGCGCGCTGGATCACGTTCGCCTCACCTCCACAAAAAAAGAGGACTGGAGCCTCCCCGAAGTCGTAAGCGCGCTCGAATCAGGGGACATGCTCTACACCGGCAAATACAGCACGCCGGACTACGAGCAGATCCTCCTTGAAAAATGCGAGATCGCAATCGAATCCACCATGATCCACCACTCGCCGAAGACAAAAGAACAGCTTGAGCTTCTGGGGATTCCGGTCCTTGTCGACCGTTCCTCCTACGAGCCTCATCCCCTCGGCCGGATGGAGTGGATCCGCCTCTACGGGCTCCTTCTGGGATGTGAAGAGCAGGCTTCCGTTTTTTATGACAGGCAGGCAGCGCTGTATGACGAAGTCAGGGGAAGTCTCACGGAGACGGACGAAAGCAGAAAGAGCGTCGCATTTTTCTACATCACCGCAAACGGAAGCGCCAATGTGAGAAGGCCCGGGGATTACATTTCCCGCATGATCGAACTGGCCGGCGGAGATTATATTTTTTCAGATCTCGCAGGGGACGGCGCCTCCGCATCTGCGACGCAGACAATTGACCTCGAAACCTTCTATGCAGGCGCAAAGGATGCGGATATAATGATTTACAGCAGCTCGATCGGCGGAGAGATCGACCGGACAGAGCAGCTCTTAAAGAAGTGCGCTCTCCTCGCGGACTGCAGAGCCGTTGTGAACGGGGATGTGTGGTGCGCGGACGGAAGCCTCTACCAGCAGACGACAGGGACCGCGGACATGATCCGGGAAATGAATCTCATCCTCACCGGGCAGGCGGACGCGGACAGTCTGCGTTTCTTCCACAAAGTGAATTAGACCCGCAGAGATATAATCAGGCTCCCCGAAAGATGTGGAATGAGCAAAAACCGTTCTGTCTGAGCGAAGCGAGTTAACGTTTTTTGCGAATGTTTTTCCACATCTTGAGTGAATGTTAGAAGTTCCTGGCGCGGAAGCCGTTTGAATGTTCATACAATTTCCATGCAGCACAGACTTTCGCAAGAGCCTGAGAGTTCAAGTCTCGCTCGCGAGACTTGGCGCGGGATTCGTGTCAGCGTCAGCTGACATAATACCGAAACGAATCCCTACGCATCCTCGCGGAGCGTATATCTCAGTGGGGGATTGACACCCGCCACTGAGACTGTTTTGTTGCCCCCACCTATAGAGGCGGGGGTCATCTCACACTGAGATATATTTTCAGTAAGGAAGCCACATGAATAAGAAACTGCGCTATCTGACCACCTATACAGCCCTCATCGCCCTTCTCCTGATCCTTTCGGGGGTCAGTATCGCGGCGGGCAGCATTTCCATCCCGGCCGGGGATATCTTCAAAGTCCTTGCGGGCGGACAGGCAGACAGCACCTACGCGCAGATCATCACGGGCATCCGCATTCCGCGGGTCCTGGCCGCCATCTTTCTCGGCGGGGCGCTCTCGCTCTCCGGCTATCTGCTGCAGACGTTTTTCGCGAACCCGATCGCAGGTCCTTTCGTTCTGGGAATCTCCCAGGGTGCAAAGCTCGTCGTTGCTCTCACTCTGATCCTGACATTAAGACATGGATTCACTCCCGGCTCGCCCGGGCTTATTCTTGCCGCCTTTATGGGATCACTCATATCCACCGGCTTTATTCTGCTCATCTCGCGCCGCACGCGGAAAATGTCCCTTCTGGTCATCTGCGGCATCATGATCGGCTATATCTGTTCAGCTGTCACAGACTTTGTCATCACCTTTGCAAACGACTCTGACATCGTGAACCTGCACAGCTGGTCTCTCGGAAGCTTCTCCGGAACCACAATGGCCAACGTGCGCTTCTTCGTACCGATCGTCACCATCGCCCTCCTCCTCGCCTTCCTCCTCTCCAAGCCCATCAGCGCATACCTTCTTGGAGAGACGAGCGCAGCCTCGATGGGCGTCGATATCCCGCGCTTCAGGCTCCGCCTGATCCTTCTTTCCTCCCTCCTGTCCGCCTGTGTCACGGCTTTTGCGGGACCGGTCTCCTTCGTGGGGATCGCTGTCCCCCATCTTATAAAAAAACTTTTCGGAACCGCAAAACCTCTCGTCATCATCCCGGCCGCTTTCTTAGGCGGTGCTCTCTTCTGCCTCCTCTGCGATCTGATCGCAAGGACGCTTTTTATGCCGACTGAGCTTTCGATCAGTACGGTCACGGCATTTTTCGGAGCGCCGGTAGTGATCGCGATCATGCTGGGAAGACAGAAACGATAAAATTCGCCGAAGAAAATCACGCAAACTATATTCTGATGAAAAAGTCCTAAAATTCAAGTCTCGCTCGCGAGACTTGGCGCGGGATTCGGGTCAGCGTTAGCTGACATCTTCCAAACCGAATCCCTGCGCATCCTCGCGGAGCGTATATCTCAGTGGGGGATTGACACCCGCCACTGAGACTAGTTTGTTGCCCGCCGCCTATAGAGGCGGGGGTCATCTCACACTGAGATATATTCTGACGGAGAAAATCATGCCGATCTTACGCACAGACAGCCTGAATGCCGGGTACGGCAGGGCGCTCATTCTTGAAAATGTGAACATCTATCTGTCCCCGGGGCAGATCCTTACCCTGATCGGACCGAACGGGGCAGGAAAATCTACCCTTCTCGCTACAATTGCCGGACGTCTCGCCCCGCTCGGAGGGACTGTCTTCTTAAAAAATGAAGATCTCGCCGCAATGCAGCCGGGAGAGACCGCAAAAACACTTGCCGTCGTGACCACGGAGCGGCAGGATCCGGAGCTCATGACCTGCCGTGAAGTCGTCGCCCTCGGCCGTTATCCCTACACGGGGAGGCTCGGGATCACAGGTCCCCGTGACCGGGAGATCATAGAGGAGACCATGGCCCTCACGAAGATCACCGATCTCGCAGACTGTGATTTTACAAAGATCAGCGACGGCCAGCGCCAGCGGGTCCTGCTCGCCCGAGCGATCTGTCAGGACCCGGAAGTCCTGATCCTGGATGAGCCCTCCTCCTTTCTCGATATCCGCCATAAGCTGGAACTCCTGTCCATCCTCAAAGATCTTGTCCGCACAAAAAACATCGCCGTCCTCATGGCCCTGCACGAGATCGATCTCGCGCAGAAGTTTTCCGACTTTGTCCTCTGTGTGGCGGACGGAAAGATCGACCGTGAAGGAAGGCCCGATGAGATCCTGACAGAACCCTACATCCGCACGCTCTACGGCATGACCCGCGGACGCTACCTTCCGGAATTCGGATCCGTAGAGCTCCCTGCCCCGGAAGGCAGACCTTCGATCTTCGTGATCGGGGGAGGCGGGAGCGGGATCCCGGTCTATCGGGCACTGGCCCGTCAGGAAAAAGCGTTTTATGCAGGCATCCTGCACGAAAATGATCTCGATTTCCCCATCGCAGAGGCACTCGCCGCGGAAGTCGTCGGTGAGGAAGCCTGGGAGCCGATTTCGAAAGAACGGATTGATTACGCAAAAACGTTGATGAAGACCTGCTCCGGCTATATCTGTGCACTGGACAGATTCGGCACGATGAACCGGGGAAATGAGGAGCTTCGCTCCTTCGCTGTATCCCTGGGGCTCACGGACTGCGGTCCGAATTATGTGCACCCGGGCACACATGGAGGGACCCCATGAACTATCACTCACTCTCCGATCATCTGAAGGAGACCTTCGGGACAAAAGTATATAAGCTCTCCCTCTCTGCAGGCTGCACCTGCCCGAACCGGGACGGAACGCTCGGATACGGTGGCTGTTCCTTCTGCTCGGAGGGCGGTTCCGGAGATTTCGCGGAAGCCCCCGCCCCCATCGCAGAGCAGATCAAAAATGCCCGACGCCGGGTAGATGCCAAGCTCCCCGCCCGGATTCCGGAAAATGAGCGCAGATACATCGCCTACTTCCAGTCCTTCACAAATACCTATGGCGATCCTGCGCGCCTTCGGGATCTCTTCTTCGAAGCAGCCTCCTTTCCGGAGATTGCCGCAGTCTCCATTGGCACCCGGCCGGACTGTCTGCCGGATGAGATCCTCGACATGCTCTCCGACCTGAACCGTGTAAAGCCTGTCTGGGTAGAGCTGGGTCTCCAGACCATCCATGAACGCACCGCTCATACTTTCCACCGGGGCTACACACTCCCGGTCTTCGAAGATGCCTACAAACGCCTCAAAGAGCGCGAAATCACTGTCATTGTTCACGTCATCTTCGGGCTGCCCGGGGAGACCCGGGAAGATATGCTGGAAACCGTCGCCTGGCTGGCTGGCCTCAGCCCCCGTCTCGACGGAATAAAGCTCCAGCTCCTTCACATTCTCGAAGGCACGCAGATGGCAGAACAATATAAAAGAGACCCGTTTCCTCTTCTCACACTGGAAGAGTACACGGATCTCATAGTGACATCTTTGAAAATGCTCCCAACGGAGACCGTCATCCACCGGATGACCGGGGACGGACCGAAATCGAAGCTGATCGGGCCGATGTGGAGCGCTGACAAGAAAAGAGTCCTGAATACGCTCACAAAGGCGATCCGGGAAGCATAAATACCGAACATAAAAAGACGAAATCTTATTTCCGCATCTGCCCCTCGGCTATAAGGATACTTTTCTCAAGTTTCGCCTGAGCGGCGGCAAACGCAAGGAACCGTGTCCGCACCCCGCTCTCATATGAGGAAAGCGGTGCTTCAAGAAGTAACGTTCCGCCGACCGGAGCCAGAAGAAGCGCGGCAAGAAGACCGGGAGCAACACCTGCTGCATCATTCATCCAGCCTCCCTCTTCCTCTGCGCTTTGGGGTGTATTGAACTTTCCCCTGTCCGTCCCGTTTATGTAAGCGAGCCATGTATCGACGGCTTCCTCCCTAACACTGTGGACAAGCTCTCCGTCCGGGGCAATCCAGGGGATTCTCTTAGTCGCTTCGATCTTTCCGAACCCGGACTCAAGAATGCCTCGGCGTTCTTGCCGCCACGTGCGCGGCGCGTCTGCGCCTTCCACTGCACACATCTGCGATCCGCCGGAGGCTCCGGATCCGGCTTCGTCATGCACAAGGCCTCTGAACATCCTACCCGGATACTCCGAGAGCCGCATGACCGTCGGCAGGATCATATCGAAATCCGCCCCGTCCTGCACCCCGTCTGTTACGATATTGCGAATTTCCAGTCCGCTCATGCGAATATTGCAGCCCTTTGCCCTCCCCGTGACAGGAATCCTGTGCACGTCAGGAAGCGTATCCCAGTAAAGGTCATAGTTCGTCCCGCCCGGGTAGACGACAAGCTCGTAAAACCCCGTAATAGGAGCCTTAAAGGCACGATCAACGGTGACCTCAAGCATCTGGTAGGACAAGATGTTCCCGGCTTCGGAGAGCGGCCGGGATTCAAAGGTCACTTCATTTTTCAGAACGATCTGCCGGACGACTCCGAACCGTTCCCCGAACAGTCGGCAGATCTCACGGAACTCGCCTGCCCCGCTGCGCTTTTTATCTGCGAAGCCGGGTACAATTTCATTTTCCGGATTCATGAGAACCCATGTATGGCTCATGGAAATGAAAGACGCGCCCTCCCGGGAGCACTCCCTGAACGGCTCAGAGAAGGATGGCCCCTCCTGCACACACTCCCTGAACACCCCGGAGAGAGATGTGCTCCCCCGCATATTCTCCGCAAAATCCTCAAAGGGAGACACTCCTTCTGTCAGCAAGTGCGAGCCGTCTCTGCCGCCCGGAAAGGAGCGTGCCGCGAGCAAAATGCTGTCCCGGATATCACCCGGATCCCTCCCATTCTCTGCGCTGAAGACAGCCGGTATCCTCAGGTCCGGGATGCTCACGTTGTCGATCGATCTGAAGTTTTCCACGGAAAATCCCTGCAGCATACCTGTTCTCCCTGACGCATTCCCATTCTGTTCTCTGCGGAAAGTATCAAAATAATCTTTCTAAAAGCAGCACTATTTTTTTCTAAAGGCAGCACAATACTCTTTCTAAAAGTTTCACAATGCTCTTTCTATAGTATCAATAGACAGATCGCCGCACCGATCGCCCCGGTCACTGCGCCTCCCAGCAAATCCGTCAGGTAGTGCACGCCGACGTACATTCTCGAAAAACTGATGAGTACCGCAAAAAGGATCGAGGCAGCTCCGGAAATTCCCGGAAAAAGAAAAAGGACTGCGAAGGCTCCGCCGAAAGCGGTCGCCGCGTGGGCTGACGGAAAGGCCTTGTCCTTCGGCTCCGGAACGATCGTCGTAAGACCGGGAATCGCGTGATAAGCCCGCGTTCTCCCAAAGATCACCTTGAAGATCTTTGAGAGGATCCACGATACGAGAAGGCTGATCAGGATGTACCTGCCGCCGGGAATATTTTCCCCTGAAAACCAGAGATATACACCGATCACGAACCACAGACCGTTTCCGAGATTCGTGATCGCGATCATGACAGGATCAAGGACCGGATTCCTTATATGATCCTGTATATAAATGAGAATTCTATCGTCCAGGCTTTTCATTTTCCTTTTCTTCCTGAAAGTCGGCTTGTGAAACCGAAACGGTTGGTGTATAGTCAAAGCAGCACGACATCTGTACACCGTGCTTAAACTCTAAATATCTGTGCATTCACACAGGCATTTGCGATACAATGCATTTCCTGGAGATTCGTAAAAGCCTGTCAGTGCACTCACAGATGGAAAGGAGAACCCTTGAAGACCAATAAAGATTTCCGGCTCAGAGAACTGGCTGACGTTTATATGCTCGTATCCACAGGAGAAGCTGCAAAGAAATACCCGGGAGCAATCCATCTTTCCGAGACTGCGCGCTTCATCTGGGAGCGGGTCGATACCATGTCCCGCGAGGAAATAGCAGAAGCGATGCTTACGGAATTTGAGATCGACCTGCCGACTGCGCAGAGAGACGTGACGGTCTTTATCGACCAGTGTATAAAAAACGGATTGATCGAGGAATGATCCTCCACGGCAGATGGGCCGGCTCTTCATGGGAGCTGCCACATCTGCCGTTTTCTTATCAGGAACGCCCTGGCGTTCCTGCCTCGCTGTACCGGTACAAAACAAAGTCACCATAGACTTATGTACGGGAATTCTTCGTTAAATATCAATCATCAAAATTACGGCTCCGCTGAATCCCGTGGCGAGGGACACTCTTTCCTGTAATGATCCTTCGGGGATTTCTCTCGCACAGATCAAGCATGTGCTCCTCGCCGTAGCGCCTTGCAAGAATTTCCTGCGTGCCTCCCATCCAGGGCGTCCGCACATACGGCCGATGCGCATCGCTGGCAACACATGTGATGAAATCATGATCCAGCAGGAACATGGCAGCCTGCTTTGCATGCGTGCCGAAGCGACCGTCGATACTTCCCTTATTGATCTGAGTATAGCATCCCATCATTAGCCAGTCTGCGACCAGCAGCGGTTCGTCCTGTACACAGTAATATCGCTCAACATGGGCGACCAGCGGCGTCTTGCCAAGATTCAGAAGATCACGAAGGCGAAGCCGGATCCATTCCGGCGGTGCATCGAAAGGAAACTCCACCAGATACCTGTCGGTATGATTCAGACCGATCAGGCGTCCGTCCCGGACCTTCTCCTTTATATCATTGGACGCCATGATTTCCATCCCGGTAAGGATCCGAACAGGAAGCTGCTCTTCCCGAATGATCGCGCGCAGTTTCTGAAAGCGCTCATACATCATCTCTGACCAGAAGTTTTCGAACCGACCCATCTGATTAGCATGTGGCGTTGCAACAATCGTATCGACTCCGCAGTCCAGAGCAATGGCCGCCATGTGGATCGAATCCCCATAGTCTCTCGCTCCGTCGTCTACCCCCGGAAGAATGTGAATATGCAAATCAACCATATAAAATAAGCTCCTGCGTTTTTTCTGACATCGGAACCGCTGTGCGAGCCCGCTGATCTTAATGCGGCTTGCTCCGTACCCTGTACGGCACGGCAAGAACGCAAAGGCGTTCTTGAACTATTATCTGCTATTCTTTCTTCCGACGCCAGTCCTTTTACGACCGTCTGTATCAGAAATTTTGCAAACGCAGCTCTCCGGAAGCGGTTCCGTTCTTATCAGCCACAGGACATTCAGTTCCCTTCTCTATCTGTCCCTTCTCCCGAAATCAGCTCATCACCCGGAATCAGTACTTCCACATCCGAAACATTCGGACTCTCAGGAAGCGGAGTCGAATCTGTTGTCTTAGCCTCATTTGCTTTCGCGTCAAAAGCAGACGCTCCTTTATCGTAAGCGGAATCGCCCGTCCCTTCAGATCCCTGTGCAGTCTTTCCTTTCTGCATGGTCTGCCCTTTACCGTCCAGATCCTCCTCCGGCTCATCATCGCTGCTCCCGTAGCCGTAATTCTTCTTTCTTCCGTAGCCATAACAGCCGTAGCCGCCTCCATAGCCGTAGCCGTAACCATAACCGTAGCCATAGCCATAACCCAATCACTACCAGCATATTTGTGATTTCAAACCTTAAAAAACAAAACAAGAACGCCGAAGCGTTCTTGTCCATCATTCGTAAATAAGCATACATACAGCTCGCCACACCGAAATGCCGATACTTTTTTATACCTCAGTTCTCCTCAATCAAGTACGCCTCGGCGTTATTCAACATACCCGAGCTCTATATAGAGCCAGTAATACTCATCATACAGCCCGCAGCAGGCATCCATTCCCATGTTCGGACTGAAGGCCTTCTGCAGGACGACGGTCCATGAGCCGTATTTCTCATACAGCTGGTCCGGCGTCGGTCCCTCTTCATGACCATAGGTCTTCAGATTGCTCTCCTTGACTTCAGCAAGGCCTTTCGGATCATCCTTATAGGACTCGAGGCGCAGACGGTTCCGCTCCTCTGAGACCGCTCTCGCCATTTCCTCCATTGATGCGCCTTCGTCTCTCATCCGGTAAAGGATATCCGTCATGGTATCCATCGATTCATGATACTCCCGGCGCTCTTTCTGCGCTTCGGCCACGACCTCCGGATCGGTCCAGTCGTAGTCCGCAAAACTGCCCAGGCGCGGGGACTTGGGATCCGGAGAAAAGCCGTATACGGCATCGGGGTTCTCCACGATGTCCTCCATGGCCGCAGGATTTTCTCTGGGATCGTGCTCATAAATGAAGGGTGCATCCTTTGACTGAGAATCCGCTTCCTGTTCCGGTTTTGCGCCGCAGGCAGTCATCATAAGTAGACAGAGTACCGCAGCAATGATTCTGCATATAACACGCTTCATAATATAAATGTCCTCCTGTAATGGTTTTATTCAAGTCTCGCTCGAAGGTCTGAAATGAAAGCTGTTCCGGCTTATTATGTTTTGCTTTTGTATAAATGTCCATAGCACTATGTGCATTCATCTCACAATTCAGTACCCGCTCACGGGAATTCTGAGCAGAGTCAGAAAGAACGCCTCAAGGCATCTGCAAATGCTTCAAGGCGTTCCTTTCAAATACTTAGTTCAGAAATCCGACCGATGCCCGTCCATGCGGGGCATTATGCTTTTTTCTTCCTTGCTCTCTGGCTGAGCACCACACTCTGCAGCAGAATGAAGAAGCACAGCATTCCTCCGGTCGTAATGCTCTGCCACCAGGGAGCGTTAAGTCCGCTCGAGACGACGATCTTCTTGATGGTCGTCAGCGTCATTGTTCCGAAGAAAGTGCCGATCACATTTCCCACACCGCCGGTAAGAAGTGTCCCGCCGATAATGGAGGATGCGATGGCGTTCATTTCCATACCGGCCGCATTGGTCGCATTTGCCACACCGGTATGCATCATGAATACGAATCCGGAAATACCGCTCAGAAGCCCGCTGATCACGTAGCTAAGGAAACGGGTCCTTTTGACATTAATTCCGAGCATCAGCGCTGAGGACGGGTTTCCGCCGATCGCGTATAAGGCCCGTCCGAGTCTGTGGAACATCAGCAGCAGAAAGACCGCTAAAAGACAGCAGAGCGCGACGACAACGCCCAGCTCCACACGCGCGGGAACAAGTTTTCCGTTTTTCGCGATA
Organism: uncultured Eubacteriales bacterium; assembly: GCA_900314565.1. Taxonomy (GTDB): domain Bacteria; phylum Bacillota; class Clostridia; order Lachnospirales; family Lachnospiraceae; genus Chordicoccus. The sequence continues at coordinate 7,953 of OMVU01000012.1, read as the reverse complement.
TACCCCAGCCAGGGTATGACGATCTTTGTCTCTCTCAGCTTTGCAAATCCCTCGTGCGCGGCTTTCTGCGGGTTGACGGAAAGGATCGTTGTCATTCCTCTCGCGAAGAACATACCCGCCAGCGTGACAATGAAAGGCTGAATTTCCAGATAGCTGATCAGGAAGCCCTGCACAATGCCGAAAGCAAGGCCGATGCCCAGGGCGATCAGAACGGATACAAACAGGCTGCCGCCTTTGTTCAGATACAGAACACAGCTCATGACAACAAAAGATGTGACCGCACCGACGGAAATATCAATGCCCCGGCCGATCATAACGACCGTCAGCCCGCAGGAAACGATGATCAGGCTGGCATTGTCATTGAGCATGTCGAAGACCTGCTGCGCGTGAAGGAACCCGCCCTTGAAAATCAACATTGCAAGGAGATACATCCCTACGAAAATGCAGATGGTAATGGTCATCAGAAGCTGTGTATCTGTCAGCGGTTCCCTGCGAAAATCTTTGCTTTTTTTCATAGTCACTTCACTCCTTTCGCAGTTGCCGGCACCTTACGTTCCTGTCTCTGCCTCATCATCTTTTCGAACCGGCTCTTGACGACAGGAGAGCCGATCACGACAAGGATAATGATCACGATGGCCTTGTATGCCTTTACGTCTGTGGAAGAGACCTTCATGGCATAGAGTGTGATGGTAAGCATCTGAATTACGTAAGCTCCGATGATACTACCGCTGATCCTGAACTTTCCGCCTCCCAGATTGTTTCCGCCGATCGCTACCGCAAGAATGGTATCCATCTCGACGTCAAGCAAAAGAGTTTCATGATTGATGAGTCCGAGCCTGCAGACGCCGATGCAGCCTGCGACCGCGACGCACAGACCGAGGATAATGAAGGACAGGAGTTTGATCCCGGTCACGTTGATCCCGTTCAGCCTTGCCGCGCTCCCGTTGATGCCGACAGACTGCGTGAACAGTTCAAGTGAAGTAAAGTGGAAGACAAGTCTGAAGATGACTGCCACAACGACCACGATGATGACCGGTGTCGGGATCGGAATGCCCGGGATAAAGCTTCCGATCCCGGTAAGGATCGGGCTGCTCACGGTAGGCGTCGCGCCGCCGTTGATCCAGTAAGCAATAGACCGTCCGCATGTATACAGGATCAGGGTCGCGATCATCGGCTGTATTTTGAACACAGCAACAAGCGTACCGTTAAATGTACCGAACAGCATCGCTACGACACAGGCCATCAGAAATGCTGCAAGGACCGTGAGTCCTGAAATCGATCCGCCGGATTTTAACACCTTTACAAATGTACTTCCCGCGATTGCAGCGGCCGCACCGACACTGATATCCTGTCCGCCGCAGGCCGCAGTGACAAGCGTCATTCCCATGGCAAGGACGGCAAGTTCACTTGCAGAATTGACAATACTGATCAGGTTGCCTGCCAGTACCGCATTCCCGTCATTGTTATGCGTGATCCCGATGCTGAAAAAGGACGGATCCCTGATCAGATTGAACAGTACCAGTAAGGCAATCGCTATAACGGGAATCGTAAGCTGGCCGAGTCCGCCCTGAAAGATACTTTTAGACTTCTTTTTCATTTGCAGCTTCACCTCCCGCGATCGTCTTCATTATCTGGGCTTCATTCAGATCCGCTCCTGTCAGTTCTCCGACGATATTCCTGTCTCTCATAACAATCAGTCTGGAACATGTTCGGAGCATTTCCTCGATCTCCGATGAAATGAACGTTACCGCAACTCCGTCCTCAGCCAGTTTCAGGACCAGCTTCTGAATTTCCAGCTTGGTCCCGACATCGATGCCGCGCGTCGGCTCATCCAGGATCAGGTAGTTGGGATGGGTCAGAAGCCATCTGGCAAGAATGACCTTCTGCTGGTTTCCGCCGGACAGCGATCCGACAGGGGTCTCCCGGCTTGCGGTCTTGATATTGAGCACTTTGATATATTCATCCGCAAAAGCTTCCGCTTCGCTCCGGCTGATCGGCCTGAAAAAGCCCTTCATGACCTGTGCTGCAAGAATGATATTCTCGCGGACACTCAGGTCTGCAATAATGCCGTCGCGTTTTCTGTCTTCCGCGAGATACCCGATCCCGTTTTTCATTGCGTCGATCGGTTTTGTAATTCTGACATTTTTGCCGTTCACCTTGACGGTCCCGCCCGTCACTTTGTCCGCACCGAAAACAGCTCTTACGCTTTCGCTCCGGCCCGAGCCTAACAGCCCGGTAAATCCGTTCACCTCGCCTTTGTGAATGTTGAAATCAAACGGACGCGCTTCACTCGAAGAGAGATCCTTTGCTTCGTAGAATATTTCCTTAATATCTGATTTCTTCTCTTCCACCTCACCCAGGGATTTCAGCTCTTCAAGATCTTTGCCGATCATCTTCGCGACAAGTTTTACCTGCGGCAGCTCTTCCGTTAAATATTCTCCGACGAGCTCACCGTTCCTGAGGACCGTGATCCGGTCGCATACCGCATATACCTGCTCCAGGAAATGGGTGACAAATATGATCCCGACACCCCTGCTCTTTAAGTCCCTCATAAGATTGAAAAGAACATTCACCTCTTTGTCATCCAGCGAAGAGGTCGGTTCATCGAGCACCAGGACTCTGCATTTCATATCGACCGCACGCGCGATTGCCACCATCTGCTGGACCGCAAGGGAGCAGTCTCCGAGCTGCTGCGTGCCTCTTGCAGGGATCCCGAGCTCCCCGAGCAGTTCTGCGGCACGCTTTTTGTAATCTTTCTGCCGGACAAAAGGACCTCTCTCACGGCCGATGAACATGTTCTCGGCCACGGTCAGATTGGGGCACAGTGTTATTTCCTGATACACAGTACTGATCCCGTTGTTCTGTGCATCCTGCGGTGAACGGATCGTGACCTTCTTTCCGTCTACTGTAATCTCTCCGCCGTCACTCTGGTAGACACCGGTAAGTACTTTGATGAGTGTCGACTTTCCCCGACTCCAGACAGTATTCTTCAGTTATTCAGTTACAGTTCAGTCGAGCTCAAGAGAGTCCGAAATATAATACTTAAATCCGTGCTTCTGACAGTAATCACGGATCTCAGAGATCAGACGTTTATCGCGCGTATATTCCAAAAGACAGATATCCGCGCCTTTTTCCGCATATCGTTCGATATAGTCCTGAAAGTATTCCCGGTCTTCCCGCGAGGCAGTACCGAATTTGTCTCCGTCCCAGAGAATTTCAGAAAAGACGGTCTCCTGATTGATTCCGGTGATCACATCTTTCCACTGACCGCCGCTTGCACAGTAAGCGTCCAGAAAGGCGTCCCCACCGTTGATCAGAACGGCTTTGCCCGTGCCGACCAGTGTACGCATGATCGTACCGAGCCCATCCAGAATCTGCTTTGTCGGAAAATGAAAATACACGTCGCAGTTATCGACGAAGAACCCATCGATTCCCTTTTCCAGCAGAGATGGGATCAGACTCCCGAGCAGGAAAGTCTGCCAGCGGCTGTCAGAAACATCGATCCAGAACTCTTCCTCCCAGTTTTCGTATTCTCCCAGAGTGAGCTCTCTGTATTCAGGATAATAATCACGGAAGTCTTCGATAGAGCCTACATTGATATAACTGTAGACCTCGTGTCCGGCAGCCCGAAATGCATCGATCTCCTCTTTGGAAAAGTACTGTGCGTCAATGACCACAGTTTTGAAGCCTTTCAGAGAATCGAGATCCTCCGTTACGCTGAGGAACACCCCATAGTCTGAATTCTGCGCTTCCGTGCTGCAGCCGGCAATGGAAAATATCACCAGCAGGGCTATAAGAATTCTTTTCATCATATATTTTCTATGAGCGCTCAGGCTCTGAAAACAATCTTTACAATCTTCATTTTCACCAGTCTGTCGCAGAAGCGGATCATCAGCCTGTGGAACAGACCGACATTTTTGTAGATATCCCGGTAGCCGCGCATATAGCTTTTCGCTGTGACAGAGGCGAAATAATTGCTCCACCCGCGAAGCGCAGACTCCTCCTCTATGGAGAAATAAGCGCCGACGTCCGTGATCCCGGCTTCTTTCAGCCAGGTCTTCCGCATCAGCTTCGCGCCGCGTTCGTTGCAGGTATCGAAGGCCAGCACTGCGCCGGGGAACCGTTCCGCCATTGCGGAGAACAGCTTCCTGACATCCTCTTTTTTGAAATAATAGAAAACACCTGCGGCAAAAAACACCGCACCATTCGAGGCATCGATCCGGTCCATCCAGCTGACATCATTCAGATCATACGCGAGGTTCTGCTCCCGTTCTCCTGCCGGAAGAAGGTCATTCCGGACCTGGATCACATCCGGCAGGTCTATGTTATAGCCGCAGCAAAGACCATTATCACATTTACGGAACGTATCATCAAGCCCGCATCCCAGATTGACCACAGCAGCCTTCGGGTGATCCCTAAGATAAGAAATGACCTCGCAGCGAAGATCGTACTGCCTCTGGGCTACTTCCAGAGCGCCGAAGAGCCCTGCCGGAGACTTCATCTTCTTTCGCTTCCCCGCAAAGTCATAATCCAGTGAATCGCAGATCCGCTTTGCTTCCGGATCAGAAAAAAGCTCCGGAAAATGCTCGGAGCATACCACACGCCCAAACAGCGGAATGACCAGGGTCTCCTGCACCGTGTTTTTCCCGATATGGTATTTCATCATCCGAACAGCCCTTTCTTTTCATAGGGGGCTGACTCAATACCAAGACAGGTATATCCGGTCGCGTCGATTGCCTCCTTCAGGGCGGCAGCATCTGCTGCAGTCTCCGTCAGGAAGGTGGCTTCCTTTTTTCTTCGGGAAGCAGAGACCTTCTTTGCGTCAGGAACTGCCTTTCGAATCGTGTCGCAGATATGTGCTTCGCACATCCCGCACATCATACCGTCGATCTTCATCGTTGTTTTGATCATGTCGTTAACCTCTTTTCTTTCTGTATCCGCAGTCGCAGTAAGGACCTCCTGAGGCCAAAGTATATTCCCGGACAAAGTCTGACGCCCCGCCCGCCTCACTCATGGTATAGTCCAGACGGCACATAGCCGGTACCATTTCATATAGACCCAGTTCTTTCATCAGCGTGCAGATACCGCATTTTGTAAACCGGGCTTCATATCCGCTCCCGTCAGGATAGGGCAGAAACTCCATATTCCAGGAATAGGGATTTCGGTCGGCTGCTTTCAGCTCCGCCGTGGCCTTCATTCCCCGAATATCCTTATCGCTGAACTTCTTCTTTCCCGACATCCTGCAGAACCATTTCATCGGGCGGATCATCATGGCCTGTCCGTAGTACTCCGTCAGCTGTTCCACAGGAGGCTTAGTTTCCATACTCAGCAGAAAGGCGGAGAGCATGGCACAGTTCACGATATTCATTTTAAAACGATCAGCTTTCTCAAATTCCGGCAGTTTGGCAATGATTTTCCTGTACCGGGGCTTTGCTTCCCGGGTGATTCGAGCCGCTCTGCGCTCGTCATACCCGAGAACAGAGACCATTTTTTTCCGGAAAGATCTTCTGAACAACACCCACATTCCCATGGGCATACCGATGTACTTCATATTATCTACCCTTGTTTTCGATGTTTTCGGTCAGTCGGCAGTACAGATCCGGCACGGATATCAGCATAGACAAAAGATGGACGACAGTCAGATCATGTCTGCAGCCATACTCGTTGATTAGCCTGCTCGTTAAAAAGCCTGCTCGCTAATAAGCCTGTAATACACCTCTGTCATCAGCCATCCGGGCAAGACAGCCAAACATAGTTTGTATTATCTAACCTTGTTCTATTATATTCCGCTCACGGAATAAATCAAGAGGGGAGTTATCAGTTCGAAAAAACGGGACCACCCGGATGAGCGGGTATCCGGAACCGCCCACAGAACAATTTCGGAGGCCAAATACCATGTCACCGGTTCCAGTCATTAACATAGAAAGAGGGGCTGTCGCATTAAGCATTCCATGCATAAATAATTCATTCAGGGACCGCTCGCGCTTAGTCCTCGCGCAGCGGTACTAATAAATTTTCTGCACTTTCGTTTGAAAATTTAATGTACCGGCGCTGTGGATGTCCCTTCATGAATATTTATGCACTTCTTTACGCTTATTGCGACAGCCCCTCTCGTGCAGTGTTTTATCCCTCAATAATTTTTCTGGCAAACTCCGCCGCTGCTTTCATATCCGTCTCATCCGGCTTTCCTTTATGGACACCTTTGAATTCACCTTTGCAGTGGAATTCCCGCTCATCCATCGGAATGCCGACCTTATCCGCCGCTGCCTTGACCTTTTTCCAGGTCGAGTTCAGCATGGCTGCAGAACCGAAATTGACGATTTTTCCAACCCGGTTCTTATCAAGAGAGGTCACGAATTTACGGACCTCCGGATCGATGCTGAAGGCATAGTACGAATTCCCGAGAAAGAGAATATCGACCGGCTCACTGATGGGAACACTGATCGGCAGAGCCTGCGTGCCGACGGCTTCGGCAACGGCTTCTGCAAGCCTCTTTGTGTTCCCGGTCTTTGTGTAATATCTAACTGCGACTTTCATGTTACAGACCTCCTTTAAGCTTTATTGAACTTGTCCTTGTTCTGTTTGCATCTCGGGCATTTCCAGTCCTCCGGAAGAACCTCGGATTGTTGATAAAGCATGTTCTATAAGATTAGATTTTGCAAACTATATTATACATAAAATCACTCACTTTTTCGATACAGAATTCTCATACGAGCACATTATTGATGGTTTTCCCCGTTGATTTACCGTCTTCATTTCCCGGCAGACAGGGATCAGAGCGTTTTTTCGTCAGAACAAAAGTCCCGGCAAACAGAAATCAGAGCATTTTTTCGCCGGAACACAGGAAAAGCCGGAGCAGGCGATCGGATCGTTTTCCTGCTCCGGCTTACTTTTTCATTTTCTGATTTTGTGGATTGCAGATGCACGCAATGGAAGGCGTTTAGCGCTGCACAGATCGCGGCAAGAACACTGAGATGTGATTGGATGTTTCCGACTGTTTTACCAGTTCTCGTACCGCTCATGCCGGTCAAGACCGCGGATCATCTGCATATCCTCTTCGCTCAGTTCGAAATCGAAGATATCATAGTTTTCCGCAATATGATCCGGATTGGAGGAACCGGGGATGGCAATAAAGCCCGCCTGCAGCTGCCACCGAAGTATGATCTGCGCAGAAGACTTTCCGTATTTTTCTGCAAGTTCTCTGATCACTTCATTATCGAAATGCTCGGAAGTATGGCCCCGGCCTCCGAAAGGATACCAGGATTCGATCACAATACCGTATTGGCGAACATATTCCTGCAGGTCTGTGTTCTGATAATACAGATGATTTTCGTTCTGGATGACTGCCGGGATGATCGTCGCAAATGATAAGACTTCGTCTACCTGCTCCTTCGTGTAGTAATTCGAGATTCCGATCGAGTGAAGCTTTCCGTCGTTAACGGCTTCCTCCATGGCTTTGTAAACGCCTTCGTCATCCTGACCCGGCTGGTGAATCAGCATCAGATCAATGTAGTCCACATTCAGATCTTTCAAAGCATCATCGATGATCCCGCCTGCACGTTCATAATTTCCGCCGTAGATCTTGGTGGTGATAAATACATCTTCCCGGGTGACGACGCCTTCGTCGATCGCTTTCTGAAGACCGCGTCCGACGCCGACTTCATTGCCATAATACCGGGCCGTATCGATCAGACGCATCCCGGACTGCAGAGCATGATAAACGGAATTCTCCGCTTCATCGTCGGACAGCGTCCATGTGCCGAGACCTATGATGGGCATCTCATATCCGCTGTTCAGGAGTACGGTCTGTTTGTGAAGCTCACATGAATAAATTCACGTGCTTCCTATCTGAGACTTACGCCTCAGGGCCGCTTTAGGCGGCCGGACTCCGGCACCTGCGGATACGCCTTCTGCTTAGTTCCGGTTACCGTTAAGTATCTCCATCGCCACGCA